>CAZJHX010000125.1:0-32434 GCA_964545715.1 uncultured Myxococcales bacterium | reverse complement strand
ACGATCTCAAGGAGGACGCCGCAGGCGCCATTGAGATCTACACCCCGTCCAACCTGTTCCCGTTTTAGGAGCTGAACGTGCTGCGACGCTTGAATAACAGCAACCTGGCCGCCGCGTCGGTCATGGTCTTTTTCAACGCCACGCTTCTGCTGGCGGCCCCGGCTCAGGCCGATCAGGGACGCACTGTGGCGTGCTTCGTGGTGTCCAAGAGCCCCAAGCAGGCGCAGGCCGCGGCGGTGATGTCGTCGATTCTGCGCGAGCAGATGAGCAACCTGGTCGGTATTACTGTGCGTACGGGCGCGCCGGCGGGCAACGAGCAGGCGGCGGTGGAGGCTGAGCGTCTGACGAACGTGGGCTTCACGTCGCTGAACACGGGCGACAAGAACGTGGCGGTGACCAACTTCCAGCAGGCCTGGGACGTGCTGGCGCAGAACCCCGGCGTGGGCAGCATTCGGCTGCAGGCGCGGGTGGCCAAGGGACTGGGCGTGGCCAGCTTCATGACCGGCAAGACCACCAAGGGCAAGGACATGATCAAGCGGTCGCTGCTGCTGTACGCCAAGCAGACGGCCAACGAGTACGCCTACACGGTCGAAGTGCGCAACATCTACGAGCACGCCAAGCGCGAGATCAGCGATCAGGCGCAGGGCAACATCGAGGTGCGGTCGACACCGCAGGGCGCGGAGGTCTTCCTGGACGGCAAGTTCAAGGGCTATGCGCCGATTACGCTGCAGAACGCCGCGGCGGGCAGTCACCTGGTGGAGGTCGTCAAAGACGGCTATCTGCGGTGGTCGACGGCAGCCGTGGTACCGCCGGGTGGGCGTATTCCGACCCATGCGGTGCTGACGGCGTCGCCGGTCAAGGCGCAGCTGGATGGGGCGCTGGCCAAGATCGGCAAGAGCATGAAGCCGCGCAAGTTCGGCAAGGCCGCGCAGCCGCTGATGGGCGTCGTGTCGGCCAGCGAGGCGTTTGTCGTGCAGGCGTCGGTGGGGAAGGGCGGCTTTGTGCTGAGCGGCTTCTTTGTTGACCTGGCGGGCAACGTACAACCTATCAAGGCGACCATCGCTCAAGACGCGCAGTTCTTTGCCAGTATTCGCGGGCTGCTGTCCAACACGCTGCAGGCGGCGTTTGCGCCCGAGGGCCGCACCGACAGCCTGGGCTCGCCGCCCAAAGAGGTCGTCGACACGGTCATGAAGGAGAGCGACTCGCTGGGTGGCGATGTCGCGATCGACCCGAACTCGCCGCTGTTCAACGTCAAGGACAAGGACAAGGGTGACCCGCTGACCTCCAAATGGTGGTTCTGGACCAGCATCGGTGGTGGGACCGCCGTCGTCGTGGGGGTCGTGCTGGGCATCCTGTTGACGGCCGACGATGACAAGGCGTCCGGCGCGGTCGGTAGTTTGCGAATCAACGTGCAGCAGTTCGGCAACTGACCCTTCAGGGGGAGGCACAATGGCAGAGCGAGACGACAACGGGTCGGATAAGCCCAATGCCGCTCAGGAGCGGATGAAGCGCCTGCAGCAGGAGCTGCGTGACCGCATGAAGCAGCGCGGTCCCGATGGGCAGGCTCCCGGCGCAGACGACGACGAGGACCTCGAAGCGACAACGATGTTCAGCGTGGACGACCTCAAGGAGGCCGGTGCCACGGTGCGTGAGGAGTATCCGCCGCCGCCGCCGCCCCCGCCGGCGCAGCAGGTCGAAGAGCGCACGATGGCCATGGAGGCGCATGAGTACGAGGCGCCGGTGACCGTCCAGGAGGAGGACGAGCCCGAGGAGCCCGAAGAGCGCACGATGCTGGCGACCGAGGCCTTTGTCGAGCCGGAGGACGCGTCCAACACGGCGGAGCAGGAGCAGTACGCAGAGCCGGAGGAGCCGGAAGAGCCGGAAGAGCGGACGATGCTGGCGCCGGAGATGAGCGCCGAGCCCGAAGCGCACGAGATGAAGACGCAGGCGATCACCGGCCCCAAGGCTGTGCTGACCGTGCTGATGGGGCCGGACCAGGGCCAGCGCTTTCTGCTGGGCGAGGGCGTCACGTTTGTGGGCCGCGCGCTGGAGTGCCAGGTCGTACTCAACGACGCGTCGACGTCGCGCAAGCACTTCAAGATAGAGAATCACGCTCAGGGTTACACGTTGATCGATCTGGGCAGCGAGAACGGGACCGCCGTCAATGGCGAGCGCGTGCGCCGCCAGGAGATGGAGGTGGATGCCCAGATCTCGGTCGGTACCACGCTGCTGCACTTCGGATATCTGGGGTCGCCGCCGCCCACCCTGGCGCGCGAAGTTCCGGAGCTGGACCCCGAGGTCAAGCCCGCCAGGAGCGGCGGTGGCAAGGGCAAATGGATCGTCTTGTCGCTGGTGATGGTGCTGGCGCTGGGCGGTGGGGTGCTTGTGGCCGGCGAGGCCGTGTTCGGCTGGTGGGACATCTTTGGGATGGCGCCCAAGCCGACCAAGGACAAAGTCGCCGACAAGGACGACAAGGGCGACGACGACGGCAAGTCGGACGAGGATGACGACGGCAAAGCGGACGACGACGACGATGACGGCGACGACGACGGAAAGGCCGACGATGGGGATGACGAGGACGACGACGGCGGGGATGACGAGGACGGGCCGAAGTCGGATGACGGAGACGACGAGGCCGACGACACCGGCAAGTCGGATGATGGCGAAGACGACGAAAAGGGCGACGATGACGGCGAAGACGACGAAAAGGGCGACGATGACGGCGAGTCGACCAGCGTCGCCGACGCGCCGGATGCCGGGTCCTCCGCGCCGCTTGTCGCGGCGGTAGAAGACGCCGGATCGACAGCACCGGACGAGGCGGACGCCGGTCAGGTGGCGGCGGCTGACGAGGACGCCGGCGCTGCGGCAGAGGAAGACGCTGGACAGGTGGCGGCCGTGGAGGACGCGGGCGCTGTGGACGCCGGTCAGGTGGCGGCGGTGGAGGACGCGGGCGCTGCGGCTGAGGCAGACGCCGGTCAGGTCGTCGCGACTGCCGAGGACGCGGGCGAAGCGCCGGTAGAGGACGCCGGGACGGCCGTAGTTGCTGCGGCCGAGGACGCGGGCGCAGCGCCGGCAGACAACGGAACCGGCGCGTTTGTCGAGCAGGCCAAGGCGCTGCTGGCTGAGCGAAAGCTGGACGAGGCTCAGGGCAAGCTCACCGAGGCGATCAAGGCCGGGGCAAAGCCGATGGAGCTGCAGCCGATCTTCAAGGCCATCGGCCTGGCGCGGGTGCACAAGTCGCTGGTCTCCAGCCAGGAGAAGGCGCTGGCCGGTGGAAATCACTCGCTCGTGGCCATTCTGGCCAAGCGGATTCCAGAGGACTCGCCGTATCACTCGGTGTCTGCCGCGTTGGTCGAGAAGGCTACAGCAGCTCAAAACCCGCCCGAGGACAAGCCTCCCGAAGACAAGCCTCCCGAAGACAAGCCTCCCGAGGACAAGCCGCCCGCCGACGGGCCCGGCGATCCGACGGTAGAAGAGAGCGTCCAGAAGCTCGTGACCGACTTCCTCACCCTGGTCATGGCCAAGGATGACGAAAAGGCCGCTGAGTTGCTGTTCAAGGCCGAGGAGTGCAGCAAGCTGCCGGCGGCCGCGCGCGAGAACTGCGCCAAGGACACGGAGGCCATGGCCAAGGGGCTGGACGCGCTGCGAGAGGCCCTCAAAGGGGTGGACGTGACCAAGCTGGAAGCTGACCCGGTCGCCGTGGACAGCGCGGCCGACTGGGGCAAGCTGCGCGTGTTCAGCATGGACGTGAAGCTGAAGTCGGCCGAGGACCCGGCGGTGTTCCAAGTCGTCGAGCTGGACAAGGACACCTGGCGCATCTACTGGCCGATCGAGGAAGAGGATCCGGCTCCGCAGACGGCGACCTTGAATACGGCGCGCGGCTTCAAGATGTACCGGGCGGGCGACTTCGCCGGCGCCTCGCGCTACTTCATCCGGGCCTCCCGTGACCAGTCGCTGTCTGAGGATGACCGCCGCCGGGCCGGAGCGTTTGGTCGCAGCATCAAGAAGTTTGAGCCGCTATACGAGTCCGGACTGCGCGCTACGAGCCCGATTCCGGCTATCAAAGCGCTGACCGCCGCCCTGGCGCTGGACCGTCGCCTCAACCGCGCCTACCAGGGCAAGATCAAGACGCGGCTGGCCAAGCAGCACACCAAGCGTGCGCAGAGCGCGCTGGCAGCAAACCGCCTCTGGCAGGCGGCCAAAGCGGCGCGTCAGGCGCTGAGCCTGGACAAGGGCCAGGGCGCGGCCAAGGCGGTGCTGCAAAAGCTCAACGGCAAGGTCTCGGGGCTTATGCAGCGCGCGATCGCCGCCAAAAACGCTGGGCGCAAGGCCGAAGCCAAGCGGCTGTTCCGCGAAGTGATCCTGATTCTGGGCAAGGGCGATCGCCGCCGCGCCCAAGCCAAACGAATGATGGAAGGGCTTTAGCCGCGACTCTAGCGGCCGAGAATCTGCGAGAAGACCCGAGTGAAGCTGCGGTCGTTGTAGCCGGTCGGTGAGGTGAATCGCCGACCGTTCAAGAAGACCGTCGGCGTGCCCTTCAGCCCGGCGCGCTTGGCCTCCGCCACATCCGCGTCGATGACTTTGGCCGGGCGGTCCGACGCCAGGCACGCGTCAAAGGTCTTGAGGTTCAGTCCGGCCGCCTTGGCGTAGCGCTTCAGGGCCGCTGTGCTCAGGTCCTTCTGGTTGGTCAGGTCGAACATCGTGTTGTGCATGTCCCAGAACTTGCCCTGCTCGTGGGCGCAGATAGCGGCTGCGGCGGACGACCGGCCCTGCTTGTGGAACGGCTGCGGGAAGTGCTTGAACACGGTGCGTACCTTGCCGTTGAAGGCCTTGCCGACGCGCTGAAGAATCGGCACCAGGCGGCTGGAGAACGGACACTGGAAGTCGGCCCAGACGACCATCTGAATCGGCGCGTGTTCCGGGCCCATCGTAGGCGCTTCGGTCAAGTCGAACTTGGACGTGGTCTTCTCCAGCGGCTGCTTCGCTTTTCCGGTCGCCACGATCTTCTGATAGATCGCGCCCTTGGGGGTGCCTGCCGCGACCAGCGCTCTGGCCTTGCCGAGCTCCTCGGTGACCAACGCCTGGAGCTCCGCGAGGTCACGCGCGCCCACCACTTTGCGGCCGTTGATGAAGACGTTGGGCGTGCCGATGGCCTCGACCCGCGCGGCGGCATCCTGATCGGACTCGACGCGGTTCTTGTGAGCGCCCTTGTCCAGCGCGGTGGTCACGCGCGCAACGTCAGCGCCGACCTCGGCCGCGTGCGCCAGGAGGTCCTTGCGCGTGAGCTTGGACTGCCGCTGAAACAGCAGGTCGTGATACGCCCAGAACTTACCCTGCGCGTGCACCGCCAGCGACGCCTCCGCAGCCAGCCTCGCGTTCTTGTGAAACGCCAGCGGGTTCTGCTTGAAGACCAGCCGCACGTCCTTTGGGTGCGCCGCCACCAGCTTGTCCAGCGTCTCGCGGTAGCGCCCACAGAACGGGCACTCGAAGTCGCCGAACTCGACTACGGTGACCAGCGCATCGGCCGGGCCGCGAGCCGGATCGTCGGGGCGCACCAGCACCTGCCAGACTGTCTGCTCGACCGGCACAGTCTTGCGTTTGGGAGCCGGCGGCGCCTTGCCGTCCAGCACGTACTTGGCGAAGTCCGCATTGTTCTCGCGCTGCAGCGCTTCGGCGACCTTGGCCGTGCCTCCCTTCTTTCGCGCGCGCGCCTTGCCCAGCTCCTCGGTAAGCAGCTTCTCGAACTCCGCCGGCGGCCGGGCGCCGCTCAGCATGCGGCCGTTGATGAAGAACGTCGGCGTGCCGGTCGCGCCCAGCGCCAAAGCTGTGCGCCGGTCGCGCTCGACCGTGTCCACGACCTCTTTGCTGTCTCGGGCCGCCGCAAACCGCGCCAGGTCCAGGCCGCTGGCCGTTGCGTATCGCGTCAATGCGGCCTCATCGAGCGCCTTGGGGTTGCCGAAGAGCTGGTCGTGCAGCTGCCAGAAGCGGCCCTGCCGATGCGCAGCCACCGCCGCAGCCGCGAGGGCGCGCGCACGCGGGTGAATATCCAACGGGTTGTGACGCCACTCAAAGGCGACCTCGCCGTCGGGCTTGCCGTGCTTCTCCAGGATCTGCCGGACCGCGGTCGTTGAGCGGGCGCAGTACGGGCACTGAAAGTCGCCGAACTCGGTGATGACGACCAGCGGGTCGCGGGCTCCGAGGCGCGGTGGGCCGCCCGGCACGGCGGTCGGTCGCGCCACGGCCGGTCCGGGCTTTGCCACTGCTGCCGGCTTGGCCACTGCGGCGGGCTTGGCGGCCGTCGCGGTGGCGGTGGTCGCGGCCGTCGCAGTTGCCGGCGCGGCCGCCTCGGCGGGCTTGGCCGCCGCGGGCGAGACGCACTTTCCACGCTCGCAGATGCGATCGCCTTTGCAGTCGTTGTCGCTGCCGCATCCGGCGATGGCCGCCGGCTCGGATTTGCCACACGAAGCCGCTGCAACCAGCGCGATCGCCGACACGATTAATAAGCGTTTCATGGCGCGGAACATATCAGCCTCCCGGAGCGACGACCACTTTGCCAAAAGCCTCGCGCGCTTCCAACGCGCGATGCGCCTCTCGTACCTCGTCCAACGGCAGCACGCGGTCTACATTGGGTACGAGACGGCCCGCGGCCATGTGCTCAGTCACCTCGCACAGCTCGCCTTTGCTGCCCATCGTGGAGCCCAGCACGGCGATGTTCTTGAAGAACAGCCGCTGCAGGTTCAGCGTCGTCCGGCCGCCCGCGGTGGAGCCGCAGATGACCATTCGCCCGCCCCGCGCCAGGCAGCGCAGAGAGCCGTCAAACGTCGGGTCGCCTACATGGTCGATCACGATGTCGACGCCACGCTTGCCGCTGAGCTGGTAGATGCGCTTGGACCAGTCGGGGTTGTCGCGGTAATTGATCGTGACCTCGGCGCCCAATGCGGCGGCCGCGTCCAGCTTGTGCTGCCGGCTGGCGGTCGCAAAGACCCGGGCGCCGAACAGGCGCGCGATCTGAATGGCAGCGGAGCTGACGCCGCTGCCGGCGGCGTGGATTAGCACCAACTCACCCGGTTTGACCTGTGCCCGCGCGACCAGCATGTGCCATGCGGTCAGAAAGGTCAGCGGGTACGCCGCCGCCTGCGGAAACGTCAGGTTCTCCGGCTTCAAGAGCAGGTTGGCGCGGGGCACCACCGCCTTCTCGGCACAGCCGCCGTTTTGCGTTTCTCCCAAAATGCCGTAGCCCCGACACAGATAATCGTGCCCCGACAGGCACGCCGCACAATTGCCGCACGAGATTCCGGGCTGGACGACGACCTCGGTGCCCGCCGCCAGGCCGTCGGCCTCGATGACCACGCCTGCCATGTCGCATCCGGGGATCAGCGGCAGTGGAAACTGAAAACCGTCGATGCCCTTTCTCGCCCACAAGTCCATGTGATTAAGAGCACAGGCTCTGACTTCTATGAGGGCCTCGCCGACGCCCGGCGTCGGGTCGTCGATCTCCTCGACTGAAATGGCATCAAGGCCGCCGTGTGCTCGTATTATCGCCGCGCGCATGTCGTCTCCAAGGGGTGCCTGGTCGCTCGTGATTAATGTTCGATCGCGTCGGTGTCGATATACCAGGGGCAAGACCTTACTGGAACCACGCCGATCGCGTGGTACCATGACGACGCGGGAGAGAAGCAGTTGGTTCGCCGTTTCCTGTTGACAATCATTTCCCTGGTGCTCGTTTCGGCGCCGTCCGGTGTCGTGTATGCGGACGACGGCGCTCCTGCTGATAACTCCGTCAGCAACTTGCGCGTGCTCACACTCAACCTTCGCAGTCGCCTGGATCAGCCCGATCTGCGCGAGCCCGCGATCAGCGCCTTCTTGACCCAGACTCGACCCGATGTCGTGCTGCTTCAGGAGGTGGGCAACGTCTCCGGTCCCGAGCTGACCCAGGCGCATCGCCTGGCCAAGACCGCGCATTACGAGATCGCCGCCTGCTACAACCCGAAGACGTATCGTGGTCTGGCCATTCTGGCGCGTTATCCCGTTATCGATGTCATCGTGCAGCATCTGCCCGGTCGCCGCCGCCCCGCGCTGGGCGTGGTGCTGAACATCGGCGGGCGCCTCGTCAGTTTCGTAAACGTGCACCTGACCCCGCAGATGGAGGCCGTGCGCCAGCGCCAGCGCGAGCTTCGGGCCGCGTTGAACCTGATGACGCAGCTGCCGGGGCCCTCGTTTATAGGCGGTGACTTCAACTTTGGGGACAGCGCGCGTGAGAACGCCCTGTTGTCCGAGCTGATCGACACCTATCGCATCATGGAGCCCGAGGCGCCCGGTCACACCTGGGACCTGAAGAACCCGCTGGCGCGTAAGAACAGCTATCCCGAGGAGCCCAGCCGGCGCCTCGATCGGATTCTGCTCAGTGACGCGCGCGCCCGCGTAAAAGAGGCCCACGTGGTGCTCGACGAGCCCGTCATGGGCGAGCTGTTCCCCAGCGACCACTATGGCGTCTTCGCCCGCGTGGAGCTCTTTCCCGCCGCCGAGCGTGGCGGTGTGGCGCCGCATCGCCGCAACCCGGGTGCGTCGACCGGCCGCGGCGTGCATCAGCCCGCCCTGCCGCGTCCCTAAGACACCGGGCTACTCTTTGTAGGCCATCCAGGCTCCGACCGCATACACCGCAAATCCGAGCAGAAGCAGGCCTCCGAGCTCGGGCGGCATGCCCTTCAGCTCTCCGAAGCGTGTCCAGAAGACGCCCTCCAGGATCCCCGCGCGCGGCTCGCCGGCCGGCGCCAGCACCCGATCGTTGATCAGTTGATTGATCAGCACCGCCGTCCAGAAGATCGGCACCAGCGTTCCGACTAGTACGAACAGCGCGGATAGCGGCCGAAATCGGACCAATTGGCCGCCGCCTGGGAAGAGCAGTCCGGCGATTCCAGCGGTCTTGGAACATTGCCGCTGTATAGTTGTTTTTTCGCCTTGGATCGGCTCGTTGAACTGGTTTATAGTCAACTTAAGAAGCCCTGTGGGGTTCGCGATTCTGGCTGTGATGAGTCCCTAATAAGAGAAAGGGATCTTTCCCTTTGTGCTGTGTGCAAGCCCACCTCGTAGTGGGAAGCCTAACGCACATACCATGGAACCCACCTATTTAGGCGGGGGTCTCCACTTCGCCAGAACGAAACGGCCCACACGGGGCTTCGCTCGTTAACTCGCCTGCTCCGATCATCAATGAACAATGCGGCTGATCAGCTTGCGGATTTGTCCGTGCTTCTCGCGCGGGTACCGCTTCACGATGGTCTCGAACTTGGCGGCGAACTCTTTGTAGCGTCGCTGCGCCTCGTCCTGGAAGGCCTTGCGCTCGTCCTCGTCCAGCTCCTTCACGGCGGCCATGAACTCTTTCTTGAGCGTGCCGCGTGATTTTCGGGAGTTCTCCTCGAGCGAGGTCAGCGCTTTGATCGCGGCCGCGGGGTCTTCGACGTTGTCCGCCAGCACCTGATAGACCTCTTCATTGAGGGCCAGCGACTGTTCGAGGAGCTTCTGCTCGGTGGTCTTGCAGCCGCTTATGACGAGCAGCCCGACCACCAGCACCATTAGAATAGAAATGGTGCGAAAGGGGGGACTTGAACCCCCACAAGCAATAAGCTCACTAGAACCTGAATCTAGCGCGTCTACCAATTCCGCCACTTTCGCAACGCCGCCACCAAAACAGGGCTCAGCATGAGCCTGTCTGACACGGCACGGGCGCGTTATTAGCAGTGGCGTTCCGGCCTGTCAAGACGCCGCCTTCTTGACGCGCCGTAGTGGGGCTTGTAACCACCTTTGGCATGTACGCGGGTCTCACGGTCGTCGGGGTCATTCCAGCCTTTAATGAGGAGCGTCTGGTCGGTCGCACCGTCGCCACCATCCCCGATTACGTGGACCATGTCGTGCTGGTCGACGACGGCAGCACCGACCGCACGATCGCCCGCGCCCGCGCCAAGGCTGACGACCGGCTGCGCATCGTTCGCCACAGCCGCAATCGCGGGGTCGGCGCGGCGATCATCAGCGGATATCGGCACGCCCTGCGCCTGGGGGCGGACGTGGCCGTCGTCCTGGCGGGCGATGGGCAGATGGACCCCACCGAGATGCCCAGGCTGCTGGAGCCGATCGCCGCCGGCAACGCCGACTACGTGCAGGGCAACCGGCTGGGCCACCCCGAGCTGGCCGAGCGCATGCCTCCGACACGGCGCGTAGGCAACCACGTGCTGACCCGGCTCACGCGGCTGTCGACGGGCGACGCCAGCGTTCAGGACTCCCAGTGCGGCTACACCGCCATCAGCCGGACGGCGCTCGAGGCGCTGCCGCTGTCACGGGTGTGGCCACGCTACGGCTACCCCAACGATCTTCTCGGGCTTGCCCGCGCCGCCGGGCTGCGAGTCGTGGCACGCCCGGTCACGCCTATCTATGCGACCGAGCAGTCCGGCATTCGGCCGGTCACGGCGATCCCCACGTTTGGTTACGTTCTAGCGCGCACCTGGCTGCGCCTGCGCAAGCCCGAATGAAGCTGCTCGTCCTGACGACGAGCTATCCCAAGACGTCTGAGGACCCGTCGGGAGCGTTTGTCCGAGAGCTGGCCACCGCATTGCAGCCGCACGGTTACACGTCCGAAATTGTGGCGATGCGGACGGATGCGCGCGGCGCGCTCGCAGCGCTCGAGGCGGGCCAATACGGCAAGCTGGCCGCCGCGACCGCCGACATGGCCTGGCGGGCGAGGTCGGTCAGCGCAGATGCTGTTTTGAGTCACTGGCTGCTTCCCAGCGCCCTGGTCGGCGCGACGCTGGGCCTGCCGCAGATCGGCGTCGCGCACGGCGGCGATGTCCGCCTGCTGCGTCGGCTGCCGGTTCTGCGCCGCCACGTGGTCGGGCGCCTGGACGGTCTGGTCGCCGTGTCGCGTGCCGCCTCCGAGTTTTTGGACGCGCACCGGACCCTGGTGACGCCGATGGGCGTGCACGCCGAGGAGGTCGGGCCGCCCGCGCCGCTGCCGCCGGGTCCGCTGAAGCTGCTGTTTCTCGGGCGGCTCATCCCGATCAAGGGGCTGGATGTTCTGCTGCGCGCGCTGGGGCCGCATCAGCTGACCGTGGCGGGCGATGGTCCCGAGCGCGCCCGACTGCGGGCGATGGCGGGTCCCCGCGTCCGCTTTCTGGGCCCGGTGCCCCTCTCGCGGCGCCGACAGCTGCTGGCCACCCACCACGTTGTCTGTATCCCATCCCGCTCAGGCGAGGGGGCTCCACGGGTGGCAGCAGAGGCGTTTACCGCCGGCCGCTGCGTCGCCGCCTCGTCGGTTGGCGGCCTTGTCGACATGGTGCCGGCCCCCATGCGGGTGGCCGAGGGCGACGTGTCCGGCTGGCGACGACTGCTCGATGCACTGGCGGCCGACCCCCAGAGCCTGCGTCCGGCGGTGCCCTGCACGCGCTACAGTTGGCGCACGGTTGGCGCGGAAGTAGCGGGTTTTCTGGCCGAAGTGGTAAGATCGAGCCCGCGACAAGTGAATATTACAACCGTCGCTGACGTTCTGACCTGACAGATGACCCGAGTGATCCCGGTTTTGGCTGTTCTGCTTCTCGCGCCCGCGACCGCGAGCGCCGAGCACTTCGTGTATTACCACGACTATCACCCAATCCCAGAGGCCTTCGGCGGCGGGTATTGCGATGTCGAGGACGTGCATCCGCACGAATACGTGCCTGTCGAGCTGGACTATTTCCAGGTGCAGGACGGCGTCTACTACTATATCGGCGACCCGGGCGACGACGGCTTCGAGGAGCTGTACTGGTACGAGGACCATCACCCGGTGCCTACGCATTGGGGCGGCGGCATCTGCTACCTCTGGGGCCCGCACCGTCACTGGTGGCGGCCACACGTTCATGTCCACTATCAGCTTTTGAACGGACGCTGGATCTATCGTGGGCGCTGGGGCAAGCGCTATCGGGCGAGCCGCCGCATCAAGCCGCTGCACGTCGGGCGCCGTCATATTCACAAAGGTGTTCACCGCAAGGTGCAGCGGCAGCGGCCGCGCGCCATCCCACGGCGGTCCAAGGCCGATCGCAAGCCGCGCAAGGCCCCGCGGTCACCGTCCGACAACGCCAGGCGGCCGCCGCGGCAGCCGAGACCGCACTATCGGACGCCGGCCAAGCGCTACACACCGGCGAGCACGCCACCGAATTACCGCAATGCCAAGCGCAAAGTCTGGCGGCCTCGGTACAAGCCCAGGACGCGTCCTAAGCGGCGTACCATCCGCCTGCGCACCCCGCGTCGCTCCCGCTAAGCCGTATGAACGGTGCGCTGGAGTTGACCCGCATACAGCGCTGAGCTAAGAAACTCGACGTGATCCGCACCGCATTTTTCACCATTGCTTGCGGCCTTTTATGCGCCGCATGTGAAACCGACGCTGTGACGCTGCCCTCCGACTTCAACGAAGCGAAGGTCAAGGTCATCAACATCGATTACCGCGTCGAGCTCGGCGACGTCTCATCGCTATCGGGTCTGCACGGTGGGCCGGTGCCGACGGTTTTGGGCGACGTCTCGCTGATCGAGCACTTTCTGCAGGCCGGCGTAAACCTGGTTCGGATGCCCCAGGGCTATCTGTGCGAGTACACGCTGTCGGGGATCTTTCCGAACCCGACAGCCAATCCCGATGATCCCGCCAGCTACAACTTCGACGCGATCGACAGCGTGATGGTCGGCGCCGCGGCGCTTCAGGGCCGCATCCTGTTCCAGGCGCTCTTCGACGTGGGGCTCAACACCTGCGACGCAGACGCCCAGCTCGACGGCGGCGGCCAGCGTCCCGCCAATCCTGCATTGTGGGCCAAGGTCATCGTCAACACGCTGCGCCACTTCAACAAGGATCTGGATTCCGGCGGCTGGCCCGACACCAACCGGCAGACCTTCAACGTCTTCTACGTGGAGTCGATCGACGATCCGCTCGGTCGCGGCGGCTACACCGACGTCAAAGACGTGGTCGACGACTTCATCGTGTTGAGCGACGCCGTAAAGACGGCGTTTCCCGACGCTTTTGACGGGTCACGCATGAACATGGTCGGTCCCGCCATGTCGATCTCCAGCGCGTCCGAGGTGTCCGGGCACGCGATCTTCACGTTTGTGGACGAGCTGATCAATCGCGGAAAGATCGACCACCTCAACGTGCTCAGCTTCCAGACCGAGGTGCAACAGCCGGCAGAGAACGAGGCCATCGCCTCCGCGCTGCGGCAGGGGCTGAAAGATCGAGGCTTGGACGGCAAGGTCGAGCTGTGGGCCACGCGCTACCGCGAGGACCCGTCGGAGGACTTCAACCCGGAGCCCAAAAACGACCTGGAGGTCCCGAAGTGGTCCAACTTCTCGGGCGCCTTCCAGACCGCGACCCGCATCGCCTGGCAGGACGACGTGGACGCCGCGATCTTCTACCGGGGCGACCGCCGGCACCGCTCGATCGACGGCAGCAACGTCTCCATCGTGGAGCCCAGCCCCATGTGGACGGCAAAGGGGCAGTGGAACTCCGCCGGCTTCGCCTGGCTGCCGTGGCGGCTGATCGCGGCCGACTGTCCCGACGACCCGGACAACCCAGGCCAAAAGCTGGCCTGCCGCAGTCGCGTGCAGGTTGGGGCTCCGCCGGCCGCGGATGCTCCCGGCCTCCGTGTTCTGTCGGTCAAAGAGGACCTGCGCTGCGCCGACAATCTGCTGGAGCAGTGCCCCAAGATCTACGTGCTGATCGCCAACACCAACGTCGGTCAGACCCAGGTGGACTATCAGGTGAAGATCTCCGGAGTCGGCAGCGCCGATGACGGGACGCGCCAGGTGAAGGTGAACCGCGCCGTGATCAACCAGAGCACGTCCGACTTCACGTACGAGTCGTCCACGCTGGTGACGTTGATCGGCGACGCGCTGTTCTACCAGTTCTCCAGCTCCGTGCCTGCCGTCGACTTCCTGGTGATCGAGCTCAACCCGTGAGTCCGCGCGGTCTCCCGCTTGCGGCGGCGCTGAGTCTGCTGCTCGTGCTGGTGGCGTGCGGCAAGTCGGGCGACGACGCCGGCCCATCGCGCGAGGTCATCAAGTTCGAGCTGAGAAAGGAGCTGCGCCCCGAGCTGAAGCGGGAGCTGAAGACCGAGCTCAAACAAGAGCTGCGGGTCGAGCTCAAGGCAGAGCTGAAGGGCGAGCTGAAAGCCGAGCTGAAGCACGAGATCATCGCGGACTTCAGAGCGGCACGTGGCGCGGTCGCCAAGGCTCCGGCCGCGGTTGTGGTGCGTCCCACTGTGGCGTCCAAGCCGGCGGTCGCCGCTCCTGCCGCCGCGGCTCCGGTCGCTCAGCCCGGCCAGCCACAGCCCGCGCCTCCCAAACCCGAAGTTGCCGCGGCCGCGGTTCAGATCCCACCGGGCTCCCCAGCTGGTGAGATCGCTCTTCCTGCGCCCACACCGGCTCCGACGCCGCCCCCGGCCACGCCACCGACCGCTGCAGCGCCGGCCGCCGCCAAGGACCCCGCCGCCGCAGCCAAACCCGAGGCTAAAGCGTCCGAGGTGGTCATCCTCAAGCTGCAGGTCGCCAAGACCATCGACCGCGAGAAGCGGCTGCCGGTCGGCGTCGCCAAGGCGTTTGATGTGGCGCAGGTCAACAAGGTCTATGCGTACGTCATCGCCAAGAATCTGGCCGGCGACGACAAAGTGACGGTGGAGTGGTCCTTTGGCGGCAACGTGGTCAGCCGCATCCAGCTGCGGGTCGGCCCGTCCACGCTGGGATGGCGCACGTGGTCGAGCGCGCGCCTGACGCCCACGCGCAAGGGCAAGTGGACCGTGCGCATCCTGTCCAGCGACGCCAAGCCCAAACAGCTGGCGCAGACCGCCTTCCTGGCCCGGTAACGCCGCTTTTGCGGCATCGACAACTACTCCTGCGGGATCATGTTCATGAGCTGTTTGTAGTAGCCGCCGCGGGTGGCCGCCCCCTTTGAGATGAAGATGTCCGACTGCTCCCTGGCGGCGTCGACCACCTTGCGGACGTCCTCGTAGGGCAGGGCGCCGGTCAGGATGCGCCCGTTGATGAACATCGTGGGCGTGCCGTCGGCGCCTGCGGTGCGGGCCGTCGTCATGTCCGCCGCCACCGCGTCCTTGTGCGTACCCTTGTCCAGCGCCTCCTTGAACTCGTCCATCTTCAAGCCAAGCGCGGACGCGTGGCCCTCCAGCGCGGCGCGTGACAGGTCCGCCTGGTTTGCAAAGAGCCGGTCGTGAAACTCCCAGAACTTGCCCTGGCGGTGCGCCTCCAGCGAGGCCTGTGCGGCCAGTGGGGCGTCAGCGTGAATCTGCAGCGGGTTGTGCCTGAAGACGATCCGCACCTCGTCGGGCAGCTCGGACATGATGCGGTCGAGGACCGGCGGCAGCTTGGAGCAGTGCGGGCACTGAAAGTCGCTGAAGACCGCGATAGCGACCAGCGGATCGGCCGCGCCCTTGCCGGGCGCCGTGCTGATGTCGACCTTGCGCAGCGCACGCGGATCGCCGTTGCCGCCGTCCTTGCGCGGGTTGCGGAAGATGTTGAGCTCGTTGACCTCTCCGCGAGCCTGCGCCAATGACTTGCCCGCGTCCATCTTGGCCTGCACGCGAGACAGGTTGGAGTCGATTGTGTCCTTGAAGGTGTCGAACGGCAGGGCACCCAGCATCTTGGTCCCGTTGATGAGAAACGCCGGTGTGCCGGTGATCTCGCTGCTGCTGGCCAGGATCTTGTCCACCTCGAGGGTCGCCGCCGTGTCCGTGGAGGCCATGTCTGTCTTGAACCGCGCCATGTCCAGCTCCAGCTCCGACGCGTACCGCTCCAGCTGAGGTGCGGTCAGGTTCTCCTGGTTGTCGAAGATCTTGTCGTGAAACTCCCAGAACTTGTTCTGGTTGCCTGCGGCGATGGCGGCTTTTGCTGCGGGTACGGCGTCCGGGTGAAAGTCCAGCGGCAGGTGCCGGAAGGCGACCACCACGCTCTCGCCGTAGTGCTTCATGATCTGATCCAGAGTGGCTCGCGACTTGGAGCAGAACGGGCATTGGAAGTCCGCGAACACGATGATGGTGACGCGCGCCTTGGTGATGTCCCCCTTCAACGGAGCGCCTTGCAGCGAGAAGGCGGTGTTGGGGAGCTTGGCCTGGACCTCGGGCGGCAGCTCCTCAACCGTAGGCGGTGGATCCTCGCGGACCGGCTCGGGGTCCAGGGCGGCGGGTGGGTCCGGGGCTGCGACGGCGACAGTTGGTGCAGCCGCTGTTGGTGCTGGTGCCGCAGCCACGGCCACGGTCGGCGCGGGCGGGGCCTGCGCTGGAGGCGCAGCTGCCGGTTGTGGTGCGGGCGCCTGCGCTGCCTGGGGTGCGGTGGCCGTGGCCGAAGCCGGCGTTGGGGCGCCGCTGTTGCGCCCGATCCCGTACCCGATGAACAGACCCAGCGCCAGCACCAACGCCGTAATTCCAACGTCTTTCGTAGTCACCCGCGTGTTCCTCCAACCCGGCCGGTCATGCTACCGTTCGGCCTGCATGTCAGCAAGCATCCCGCCGCTCAGATCCGACCTCGTCATCGAGCCCCGCGAGGGTGACGACGCGTTTGTGGCCGTCCTCTCGGATCCCGAGCTGGGCCAGCGGATGAAGCTCGACAGAACCGGGCTGGCGGTCGTCCAGGCGCTGGACGCGGCGCGCACAATGGAGGAGCTGGCCGACCTGACCGGGGTGGAGCCGGAGCTGATCGAGCGTACCGTCAGCTTCCTGGGGCGCCTGCACCTGCTGCAAAGCGACCGGACAAACGCGTTTTTGGACTCGGCGCGGGCCGGACGGGAGCAGCAACAGCGCGACCCCGCCACAGTTCCGCTGATCATTCGCGAGGACGCCGCCTTCAGCTGCACGATGTGCGGCTCCTGCTGCGGCGGCCACAACGTCGGGCCCGTCCAGGCGGATATTCTCGAAGGCCTGTCGGACAAGTTCGACGACCTGGCGGACCTGACCCGCACGGACAAGGGCCTGTTCTTTCGGCTGCCCGTCAAGACGCCGGCGGGGTACGAGGAGCAGGTCGTCTGCCACTCGCGCGGCGGGTCCTGCATCTTTCTAGCCGACGATCGCCGCTGTACGATTCACGGGCAATACGGCGGCGACGCCAAGCCGCGGGTCTGCCGGCTCTTTCCGTATCAGTTCATCGCCACCCCGGACGGCGTCGCGGTCAGCCTGCAGATGGAGTGTCGCGGCTTCGTCGATGCGCGCCAAGGGACGCCGCTCAAGGACCAGGAGGCCGACTTGCGCAAGCTGTTGGCGCTGGCTCCGTTGCCCCGTGTGCGCCCGATCATCATGCTGGACGGCGCCACGCCACTGACCTGGCGGGACTACAATCCGGTGGAAGAGGCGCTGCACGCTGCGGTGGAGGCCAACCGGGCCAACCCGCCGGCCGCGTTGGTCGCGCTGCGCAAGGTGGTCGAAGCGCAGCGCGGTCGCGACGATACCGCGGTGGGTAACGGCTGTGACGCCGCGTCATTGGCGGTGGATTTGGACACGCTGATCGCGGCGATGTGCAACACCTGCGATCAGCTGCAGACCGGCTTTCACCGCGAGGACGAGCGCCACGTCGTGCACACCGAGAGCCTGGAGCTGTTGACGGACGGGCTGCGCACCATGCGCCCGGAGATGCGACGGGTCGTGCAGCCCGTGGAGCGGGCCGACCAGCGCGACATCTTTGTGGAGCTGGTCCATCACCACATCATGGGCAAGGACCTCATCTCCGCAAAGACGATGACTCTGGGTCTGGCTCGGCTGGCGTTCAGCTGGTTTGCGGCCAAGGGCTTGATGATTCGGCGCGCGCGCCAGGTCAAGCGTCGCCATCTGGTCGCACAGGACGTGCTGGACGCCGTGGTAGTCGTGCGTTTTCTGCTGCGCAACCAGGACTTCATGCAGGCGTTTCGGCTGCACGACGAGTTGGTGGAGGATCTCTTCTATCGGCGGCTGCCGGCGCTGGTTGCCTCGGGACCGGAGCTGCCGGATCCCGACGAGCGGCTGGAGCTCTACAAGTTCTGAGCTTCGAGTGAGGTGTCGACCCCGGCGGCCGTCAGCGACCGCACGACTGCGGCCGCGGCTGCCGGAGGGTCGACCCGGAGCAGGGCGCCCCGTCTGGTCAGCTCCAGCACCGTCACCGCGCGCACCGACGTAACGGCTCTGGCGCGGGCGATCTGAGCGTCGAGATCGGTCGGCCGGGCCACGCCGCGCAAGCGAACGCGCGTTGTGGACGTCGGCGCGGTCGCTCGCTGCTTGAACACGTCGGGCACGCTGACGAGCACGCGCGCCAGCAGGATGTCGAGCGCCCGCTGGCCCGCGATATGCGCGTCACTGTCAAAGCCGTGCCCGACATGACTCAGCGTGCCCAGGCGGTCGCCGGAGTCCAGGTCGCTGATCTCCAACGTGACGGCGGCCTCGACGTGCGCGAGCCCCAGGGTCGCGACTGCGGGCTTTGTCGTCAGATGGAGCGCGCCCGTAATCAGTCGCTTGGCCTCCAGCGCGTTGCCGAGATTGGCCTGCTGAAACGGCTTCAGGTCGGGCTTCTGAAAGCTCTTGTGGATCGGCGTTTCGAGCTTGTCGCAGCGGTCGATGACGCGCAGGCCCAGCCGCGTCAGATGAGGCGCCAGTCGGTCTGAGAAGGGCTGCGGCTGTCGCTCACCGCAGTGCCACCAGTACAGGACGTCGCCATTTGGTTGGTGTTCGGTCAGCAGCATCAGCGCCGGCTGCGCAGCGGTCGCACTGGTGGTGAGACATGCGACGCTGAACAGGGCGAGTAGCACGCGGCCCACGATGGCCTACGGGCTCGGTGTCGGAATGAGCTCCGACCTGGTCTCAGGGACGTCGGGCTTCTCCGGTTTGGGCGCGGGCTTCGGCGTGGCGTCCGGCGTCGGTGTGGCGTCCGGCGTCGGTGCGGCGTCCGGCGTCGGTGCGGCGTCCGGTTTGGGCGCGTCGGGCAGCACCTGCGGCTCCTGCTCCCACAACAGCACGGGGTCAGAGCCCGGGCCGCGATACTTGGCGCCGGGGACTTTCTGGGCGCGCATCTTTCGGTATGGCCCTGACCGCGACTCCGGAACCTCGACGGTGATCTGCTCCCACACGCGCTCTTTGAACGGATAAGACGCGATCTGTTTGTTGTAGGTCCCCCAATACGTGCGCGCCAGGACCCGGGTGGACCGCTTGGCGCACAGGCGCAGGCCGGGGTTGTCCGCGGCGTGGCCCTTCTTCATATGAAAGCTGTAGGTCTTTTGCGGCATGGGCCCGACCTGGCCGGTCTGCAGCATCAGGCGGTGGTCAGGCTTCACATCCATGGCGATGAAGAAGCGGTTCCATTGGATGTTGTAGTACCCGGCGGTGACCTGAACGATGCCGACCGAGTGCTCGCCGGCCTCGCGGTTGGTTCCGATTACGGGACCTGGCTTGGGATCCAGCGGCAGCGAGACGAACAGCTTGCCGGACCAGCGGTTGCAGACGTCGCGCGGCTGCTGGTCCGCGTCCTCCACCGATACGACGATCAGCCCGGTCGGCACGACCGTGACCTTGCGGGCCTTGACGAACAGCTTGGCGCGGTTGCGCTTGTGCTGCAGGTTGCCGACCTCGACCTGGTACCAGCCCTCGGGCAGCTGGATGCGCTCGCCCACGTCGTACGCGCTGCGGGCCTTGTTGCTGGGGAGCAGCTGACCGACTTCGTCGTAGATCCAGACGTGTGGCGGCACGAAGCCCGGTTGAGCGGCTGCGTCGCGCTTGCTCATCAACGCCGGGACGACGATCCAGCCGTCGGTCTTGTTGCGGGAGTGCGCGGACGGCGCGGACAGCAGCAGCGCGACGGCGATGAGCAAGGCGTGTGTCGTGGTCTTGCTGCTCATTAGCGGTCTCGTTTCACTCCCACTCGATCGTGCCCGGAGGCTTGGATGAGATGTCGTAGACGACACGATTGATGCCGCGCACCTCGTTGATGATCCGGCTCGAGATGACCGAAAGCACCGAGTGTGGAACAGGATACCAATCGGCCGTCATTCCATCCAAAGATGAGACGGCGCGAACGGCCGCAACATTCTCATACGTCCGGTGATCGCCCATGACGCCGACGGTTTTGACCGGCAGCAGCACTGTGAACGACTGCCAGATCTCGGATACGAAGTCGTGGCGGGCAAGCTCCTCCTGCGTGATCTTGTCCGCCAGCTGCAGCGTGGTGACCTTGTCACGGGTGATGTCGCCCAGGATCCGCACGGCCAATCCAGGCCCCGGGAAGGGCTGGCGCATCAGGACCGGCTCGGGCAGGCCCAGCTCGCGACCGACGGCGCGCACCTCGTCTTTGAAGAGCTCGCGCAGCGGCTCGACCAACTCAAAGTTCAGCCGGTCGGGCAGGCCGCCGACGTTGTGGTGACTCTTGATCATGGACGAGGGGCCGCCGCGGACGGAGACGGACTCCACGACGTCCGGGTAGAGCGTGCCCTGCGCCAGGTACTTGACGTCCTGGATCTCCTTGGCCGCGTCCTCGAACACGTCGATGAACGTGTGGCCGATCCGCTTGCGCTTGACCTCGGGGTCGGACACGCCCGCCAGCTGGTCCAGAAAGCGGTCGGACGCGTCGACGAAGGTCAGGTTGAACCCCAGCTCGTCCCCAAAGATTCGGACGACGTCCTCGGCCTCGCGGTATCGCAGCAGCCCATTGTCGACAAAGACGCAGTGCAGCTGTTCGCCCACAGCCTCGTGCAGCAGCATGGCGACCACGGACGAGTCGACGCCGCCGGAGAGGCCGCAGATGATCTTGTCGGTGCCGATCTGCTCCCGCAGCCGGACGATGGTTCGCTCGGCGAACGACTTCATGTTCCAGGTCGACTCGCAGCCGCAGACGTCGGACACAAAGTGCTGGATCATCTCCGGACCGCGCGGCGTGTGGACGACCTCGGGGTGGAACTGCACGCCGAACCACGGCTTGTCGCGGTGGCGCACGGCCGCGGTGACGCCGTTTGTGGAGTGGGCGATAACCTCAAAGCCCTGGGGCAGATCGATGATCTTGTCGCCGTGGCTCATCCAGACCTGCTCGTTGTCGACGGGCTCCAGCCCCGTGAACAGGCCCACATGACGGTCGATCTCGAGGTGCGCGCGCCCGAACTCGCGATGGTCGCCGGCTTCCACACGCCCGCCGCTGCGTACGGTCATCGCCTGCATGCCGTAGCAGATGCCCAGCAGGGGCAGCCCGAGTTCGAAGACGCCGTCGGCGCACATGGGCGCGTCGTCGTCGTACACGCTGGCCGGTCCGCCTGACAGCACGATGCCGGCGGGGTCAAAGGCCTTGATCTTCTCGAGATCCTCGTTGAACGGGTGGATTTCGCAGTAGACGCCCGCCTCGCGGACGCGTCGCGCGATGAGTTGGGTGGTCTGACTGCCGAAGTCGAGCACCAGGATGCGGTCGGTCGCCATGTCTGGGCTCCTAGCGGTTGTAGTTGGGGGCTTCCCTGGTGATGATGACGTCGTGCACGTGGCTCTCTGCGAGCCCGGCGCCGGTGATCTGCACGAAGCGGGCGTTTTCGTGCAGCGACTTGAGGTTGCCGCAGCCGGCATAGCCCATGCCTGAGCGCACGCCGCCCGCCAGTTGATAGAGGCTGTCCGAGATGGGGCCCTTGTACGGGACGCGTCCCTCGATGCCTTCGGGGACCAGCTTGCCCTCATCGACGTCGGACTGGAAGTAGCGGTCCTTGGACCCCTCTTTCATGGCGCCGATGGAGCCCATGCCGCGATACACCTTGTAGCTGCGACCCTGGTAGAGGATGACGTCGCCGGGCGCCTCGTCGGTGCCGGCGAAGAGGCTGCCGACCATGACGACGTTGGCGCCGGCCGCCAGGGCCTTGACCGCGTCGCCGGAGAACTTGATGCCGCCGTCGGCGATGATCGCGCGGCCGAAGGACTTGGCGACGGCTGAGCAGTCGCGTACCGCGGTGAACTGCGGGACGCCGACGCCGGCGATGACGCGCGTGGTGCAGATGGACCCGGGGCCGATGCCGACTTTGACGCAGTCGGCGCCGGCCTCGAACAGGGCCTTAGTGGCCTCGGCGGTGGCGACGTTGCCGGCCACGATCTGGGCGCCGGGCCAGGCGTCTTTGACGGCGCGGACCTGGTCGAGGACGCCCTTGGAGTGGCCGTGGGCGGTGTCGACGACCAGCACGTCGACGCCCGCGCTGAGCAGGGCCTCGGCGCGTGTCAGCTCGTGGGCGCCGGTGCTCATGGCGGCCCCGACCAGCAGGCGGCCCTGGTCGTCTTTGGCGGCGTCGGGGTAGTCGCGCACCTTGTCGATGTCACGGACGGTAACCAGGCCGCGCAGCTCGCCGTCTTTGCCGACCAGGGGCAGCTTCTCGATGCGATTGTCAAAGAGCAGGCGCTTGCAGTCCTCCAGCGGCGTGCCTTTGGGCGCGGTGACGAGCTTGGTCGACATGCGGTCGGCGACGCTGCAGTCGACGTCCAACGGAAAGCGGAGGTCGCGCTTGGTCAGGATGCCGACCAGCTTGCCGCCCTCGAGGACCGGGAGGCCGCTGATGTTCTTTTCCTTCATCAGGGCGCGGGCGGCGCTGATGCGCATGTCGGGCGCGACGGTGACCGGGTCTTCGATGAAACGGGACTCGGACCGCTTGACCTTGAGCACTTCGGCCGCCTGGCGCTCGGGGCCGAGGTTCTTGTGGACGATGCCCAGACCGCCGGCGCGCGCCATGGCGATGGCCATGCGTCCCTCGGTCACGGAGTCCATCGCGGCGGACACGAAGGGCAGGTTCAAAGTAACGCGCTCGGTGAGTCGCGTGGTGAGATCGACGCTCGATGGCAGGACCTCGCTGTAGGAGGGCACCATGAGCACGTCGTCGAACGTATAGGCCTGTCGTAAGTCTTTAGAATTCATAGCGTTTTCAGTGCTTCGGAGGCCCTCGCGGCAATTGCGGCGCATTATAAGGCACCACCCGTTCGTTGACAACGCTCGCGGCGCGGATGATAACCAGCCGACTCATGCTCCGAAGACTGATCACCTGTGCGGTAGGCGTTTTAGCGGTGTTGGCGGCTTTGCCCGTGGGCGCCAACTCCGGTGGTGATGTCGGGCAGCGGGTCGGCGTGCAGTGGGTGACCACGTATGCGTTTCTCGATCACCTGGCTGGGGCCAGGGCCAAGTCGCCTTATCTGCCGGCGCGCCGGCCGCTCTATCACAAGGTGGACAAGGCCAGAAAAGCGGGGACTACGGTGCAAAACCCGTGGGGCGGCGACGGCGAGAACCGCTTTATGCACCTGCGCGTGCGCAAGACGCGGGTGGACCGGGTGATGAAGGACCTGCGCGACTGCCTGGCGGTGCCGCTGGTGGGCCGGATCGCGTTTGAGGTCAAGGTGCTGCCGGGCTCGGTGCTGTTGTTTGCGCCGGAGTACGTCCGGATGGGCTCGGCGGGGGTGCGGCTGAAGGTTACGGCGGACGGCAACGAGCTGTGGAGCAAGGTGACGAACGGGCGCGGCATGTTCCGCAACACCTGGGACGAGGTGGCCATACCGCTGGATGCCTACGCCGGGCGGACGGTGTCGATCGTGTTCGAGGTGGACAAGCCGTCGCTGGGCAAGAAGCGATGGGAGCGGCGCCGGGGCAGGCACCGCGGGGTCGGCTTGTTTGCGATGCCGCGGGTGATCACGCGCCTGTCGGCGGCGGATGCGCCGGGGAGAGCAGCGGTGAAGGCGCTGGTCGGCGACGAGATGAACCACAACGTGATCATGTTTGTGTTCGACTCGGGGCGCGCTGATTTGCTGACGCCTGTGCGCGAAGAGAGGGGGCGCATTCCGTCGGTGACTCCCAAGCTGGACGCGTTCTCCAAGGGCGCTGTGCAGTTCAGTCGGGCGTTTAGCGTCGGCAATCAGACGCGCATCGGCAGCTACTCGATGTACCTGGCGACGCCGCCGGCGGCGGGCGGCTTCTTTCAGATCAAGTGGGGGCTGGGAAAGGCGTTTCGCGAGCAGTTTTACAAGGCGCAGCCGAAGTCGCTGCCGCGGCTGTTGCACGAAGCCGGGTACCTGACCGGGCATCTGGGCTTCAATGGGTTTTTGACAGGCTTTCAGTATCTGTCGATGGACATGGGCTTCGACTTTGTCGGCGAGTTCAACGGGGTGCCGGAGAACACGGTGCGGATGACCGAGGGCATCATCGAATGGCTGGAGGCGCACAAAGCGCAGAAGTTCTTTTTGCTGGTGTGGTTTGACCCGCCGCACTTTCCGTACAACCCGCCGCGGAAGTATCGCGAGCAGGTTTACAAGGCTGGGCTGCCCAGAGATCACAAGTACTTCGACCACCGATACGTGGCCAAGATGGCTTATGGCGACGACTATTTTGGGCGGATCGCGGACAAGCTGACCGCGCTGGGGCTGGACGAGAAGACGCTCTATATCATCACGGGCGACCACGGTGAGGCTCAGGATCTGCGGCACGATGGCTACAGCTACAACGTGAATACGCGGATCGCGCGGCATCACGGCAAGAGCTTCTATGACGAGGAGATCCACGTGCCGCTGATCATGCGGCTGGACGGTCAGCTGAAGGGCAGGGTGGTCAAGGATCAGGTCTCGTTGGTGAGCCTGACGCCGACGATCACGGACCTGCTGGGGCTGCCCACGAATTATCCGGAGCAGTTCGGTACGTCGTTTGCCACGCTGGTGCGGGGCGGCAAGGAGGCGGAGGAGCGCACGGTCTACTTTGAGGGTCGCTGGAGCTACGGGATCCGTAAGCACGGCTATAAGTACATCTTTCACGACAAGCGCGAGCGGATGCGGCTGAACCGCAAGACGCTGTGGGACCGGCGGCGTGATGGGCCCGACGAGATCTTTGACCTGGCCAAGGACCCGGACGAGCTGGTCAATATCGCGACGACGCAGCCCAAGGTGCGGCGGTTGATGCGCAAGACGTATTTTGAGCATCGCGCCAAAATGCGGGCGTTTCGGAAGGCGCGGTCGGACGGTCCGATCTTTCGACCGATCGTGCCGCTGCCCAACGAACAGCCCTAGGGAGCAGCGATGGATCTGTTCGAGAGCGCGGCGAAGGCGGTGAATGAGGCGAACGCGCCCCTGGCGGATCGGCTGCGCCCGCGCAAACTCGAGGACGTGATCGGTCAGGCCAAAGCGGTGGGACAAGGTACGTTTCTGGCGCGGGCAATCGCCGAAGACCGGGTCCCGTCACTGATCCTGTGGGGGCCGCCGGGTACCGGCAAGACAACGCTGGCGATGATCATGGCGGAGACGACGCGGCACACGTTTGTGCCGTTCTCAGCCGTGCTGGGCGGGGTAAAGGAGATCCGCAAGATCGTGGCGGATGCGCGCGACCGGCTGACCTTGCACGGCCAGCGGACGTTGCTGTTTGTCGATGAGATCCACCGCTTCAACAAAGCGCAGCAGGATGCGTTTTTGCCACACGTGGAGAACGGCACGGTCGTTTTGGTGGGCGCTACGACGGAGAACCCGAGCTTTGAGGTGAACGCGGCGCTGCTGAGTCGGGTGCGGGTGGTACGGCTGTCGCGGCTGGGGCCCGAGGATATCGCGGGGATCTTGCGCCGGGCGGTGCAGGCGGATCTGGCGGCGGCGACTGAAGACGCGCTGATGCGCATCGCGGATTTTGCGGACGGTGATGCGCGACGGGCGCTCAACCTGCTGGAGGCGGCGGCTGCGGACGCGGGTGGGGAGATCACGGCTGAGGTGGTCGATCGCGTGCGGCACACGGTCGGCGTGCGGCACGATCGGGCGGGCGACCAGCACTACGACGTGATCAGCGCCTTCATCAAGAGCATGCGTGGGTCGGATCCGGATGCCACGCTGTATTACCTGGCGCGGATGATCGCGGGCGGTGAAAACCCGCGCTTCATTATGCGGAGGCTGGTGATCTTTGCGGCGGAGGACGTGAGCAACGCGGACCCGCGGGCGCTGCAGGTGGCGGTGGCGGCGGCGCAGGGCTTTGAGCAGGTGGGGATGCCGGAGGGCCAGCTGCTGATGGCCCATGCGGCGACGTTTTTGGCGACCGCGCCCAAGTCCAATCGCAGCTACATGGGCCTGAAGGCGGCGCTGAAGGACGTGCAGGAGACCGGCTCGCTGGAGGTCCCGCACCACATTCGCAACGCGCCGACGGGGCTGATGGCGTCGATGGGCTACGGCCAGGGCTATCAGTATCCGCACAGCGCGGGTGGGTACGTGGAAGAGGATTACCTGCCTGAGAAGCTGCAGGGGCGGCGGTATTACGAGCCGACGGACAACGGCTACGAGGCCCGTCTGAAGCAGTGGCTGGACGAGGTCCGCAAGGGCGATGACGAGAGCTGAGCTGGAGCGGATTCGCGCGGTCGTGGAGACGGCTGAGCGGCTGGGGGTGGATCCGCTTGGGTTTGTGCCGCGTGACGCGTCGCTGCACCGAAAGGAGATCGCGTCGTTTATGGCGGCGGGGCTGGCGCTTGGACAGGTGACGGCGATCGGGCGGAGCGTCGCGCGCGTGCTGGCGCATCTGGATGAGCCGCACGCGCTGGGATACCAGGCGCATCGTTGGATTCGGGGACCGGATATTGCCGCGATGGTCGGGCGGATTCAGGTGCTTCAGCAGGAGTTCGGGTCGCTCGGGGCGGCGTTTGCGGACAGCTATCGGCCAGGTGACATGAAGGCGTCGATGAGCGTGTTTGCGCGCCGGCTGCGCGAGGGGCTGCCGCAGACGCGGGGGGTGGTGTCGCTGTCGGCGTGTCCGGAGGATGGCAGCGCGTGCAAGCGGATGAATCTGTTCATGCGGTGGGCGGTGCGACCGGGGCCGACGGATCTGGGGCTGTGGCCGCAGGTGCGGCCGGCGGATCTGGTGATGCCGCTGGACGTGCATGTGATTCGCTTTGCGCGGCTGTATGGCCTGACGACGCGGGCGACGGTGAACTGGAAAATGGCGGAGGAGGTGACCGCCTGGTTTCGTGCGCTGTGTCCCGAAGACCCACTGCGCTGGGACTTTGCGATCAGCCATTGGGGGATGATGAGAGGTTGGGCTTAGCTCCCGGGGCCGGTACTATCCCGCGATGCTGCGCCCACTGATATTCGCTGTTTCTGTTGCAGTCCTGCTGAGCTCGCTGACCGCGTCGGCTGAGCCGCCCGCGAAGACGCCGCCGCCCAAAGCGGAGAAAGAGGAGTTGAAGCGCACGGTGGCGCTGATTTTGGAGCCGGCGCGCAAGCGGGATGCGGATCGGGTCGGGCAGCTGACCAACCTGCTGGTGCAAGCGCTGACGCGGCGAAAGATCGACCGGGCTCGGCTGCTGGCGCCCTATGACCCGACAGCGTTGGCCAACGGGCGGCGCGATCTGAGCGAGGCGCGAAAAGACGTGGCCGGCGACCATCGGATGCAGCGCGCGGCGGAGCACGAGCAGAAGCTGATGCGGGGACTGCTGGGGCTCAAATCGGCGCTGGGCGCGGCGACGGTGGACGAGTTGGTGGACGCGTATCGTGGGCTGGCGCTGACCCGGTTGGCGGATGGTGACCGGCGCCTGGCCTCGGCGTACATGATGACGGCGATCCATATGAAGCCGGGGTTGAAGGAGCAGGACTTTTTTGGGCGCGCAGAGCTGAAGGATCTCTTTCGTGAGGTCAAGGCGTCCTACAACCTGCTGAAGGTCTTTCAGGTGCGCGTGGAGACCCAGCCGAGCGGGGCTGAGGTGTATGTGGGCGACAAGCTGAAGGGCTATACGCCGCTGAGCGTGGACGGGCTGAAGCAGGGCGCGCATCTGTTGAGGGTGCGCAAGGACGGTTACTACTCGCATGGCTGGCTGGCGGAGACCCATCCGGGCGGGCGTCTGACGCTGAGCCACAATCTGCGGCCGATCGCGGGCCGGGCGAAGTTGGTGGAGTGGGTGCGCACGTTGCAGAACACTCGCACCTGGAAGCGCAACCCGGAGCAGATCACGGCGGCGGCGGCGGGCATCCGGCGGTTGCTGCGCTGCACGGACGTGGTGGTGGCCAAGGTGAAGCGGACCAGCAAGGCCTATGTGTTGAAGGGGGCTGTCGCTCCGCATGGGAAAGACCCGGCGCAGGTCGATTTGAAGATCCCGGTCAACGCCGAGCTGCTCAAGCGCGTCAATGTGTTGACCTATGAGTGGGTGCCGTAGCTCAGTCCTCGCAGAACCAGCCGTCGTCCTCGTCAAACTTCTGATAACAGCGCCAGCCGTCGGGCTCCGGGCACTTCTGCAGCTTGCAGTCCACGCAGGCCAGGCCGGCCTGGCAGTCCAGCAGATCGTTGGGGTCGCACGTGGCGCCGCACGTGGCACGATCGGCGCACTGGTTTGCGATGCACGTACGGTTGTCGCCGTCGGTGTCGCAGCATGCGGCGTTGTCGCCCTGGCAGTTTGAGGTGCAGCCGGAGCCGGCGCAGAAGTCGCCGTCGCAAGAGCTGGTGTTGCCGGGGTGGCACGTGTTTTCCCCGTCGCAGAGGCTGGCCTCGATGGCTGTGCAGGCGTCTGCGCATCCCGGAGCGTCGCAGACACTGCCGGCCGGCATCGGCTCCAGGCCGCAGCCGCCGCTGCAATATGCCAACAGGCACGAGTTGTCAGAGGTGCACTTCTGAAAACCGGAGTCCGTGCAGGACCCACCGCCATCGCAGTAGTCCTGGGGATGCCAAGCGTTGTCCACGCACGTATTGCTGGCGCCGCTGGTGCAGTTGGTCGACGCAGCGAAGGGTTGGACGCTGCACCCGACCCCCGCGCAGTAGCCGTTCTGGCACTGGGCATCTGGGCCATTGCAGTCGACAACTCCGCCGTCCTGGCAGATGCCGCTAGCGCAAAAGTCCTTCTTGTGGAACGTGTCGCCCGCGCAGGCCTCGCCGCCGCACTTCGTACCGTTGGGCAGCGGGATCTCCAAGCAGCCCAGATCGTCGTCGCAGCCGGGGCCCCCGCAGACGGTGTCGATGGCGGCGCAGTCCTTCTGGCCTTCGCCGTCCTCGCAGGTCCCGTTGCCGTCACCGCAGGCCTTCGCACCCACGAACATCAGGCCGACGCATGTGCCCTGGATGCTGCACAGGTAGCCCGCCTCGGAGTTGCCCCATACTGTGGGGTCCTGGGCGGGATCGCAGACCTTGCAGGCGTCGTCGCCGTCCAGGCCGATCCGCGTGCCGGCCGGGATGCACTGACTGTCGATCAGGCAGAAGCCCGCGCTGATCGCGTGCACGCAACCGTCGACCGGGTCGCATGCGTCGTCGGTGCACTCCACGCCGTCGTCGCACTCGATTGGCGGGCCGGAGTTGCACTTGCCGCCCAGGCCGCAGAAGTCGTTTTCGGTGCAGACGCTGCCGTCGTCGCAGGCGCCCTCTTTGTCGCTGTGCACGCAGCCGATGGGCTCGACGCACTCGTCCGCCGTGCAGGGGTTGTCGTCGTCGCAGTAGCCCGGGGGTTTGAGGCAGATGTCGCTCTCGACGTCGTCGATGGTGTCCTGGACGTCCGGTGGCGGCGGTGGACCGGGATCGTCCTGGACGTCCACCGGGGGCTTCGGGACATCGATCGGCGTGTCTGCGGGCGGCGGCAGCTCGGAGACAGCCTCCGCGTCCAGCGGCTCGGGCGTGTCGGCGACGGCTGCGTCTGCGGCGGTGTCCGGCGCGGATGTCTGTTCGCCTGTGCAGGCGATCAGCGATGCCAGAAAAGTCAAGTAAACAAGCCGCATTACGGCGATCAGCGTACCACAGCGGTGTGGCAAAAAACCCCGGCGATTTTCTGGCTAGCGGACCGGTTAGGGCTTAGTTTCGGGTCGTCTATGAACCGGCCTGGGCGAGCAGTGTGGCCGCTCGTTCTGTTGGCATCTTGTGCTGGCAGTGACCGGGTTGAGGTGCGCCCGCCGCCTGAGGGTAAGCTCCCCGAGCCCCTGGCGGCGGCGCCACCAACTTCAGGACCCCGAAACCCCGAGTCGGTGGCCGTCTCAGAGTCTGATGACCAGATCTTTGAGGCGGCTCCGTCCGTTCAGGGCGGCGTCGTCACCGACGGGTACGCCATCGATACCATCGAAGAGGTGGCGGCGCGCGTGCCGCTGGAGCCGATGCAGGAGGCGGTGTTGGCCGTTTATCGCCGCACGGCGGGTGCGTGGGTGTGGTCCAACGGACGCACGTTCCATCCGGCGGCGCGCACGCTGCTGAAGCTGCTGGCAGAGGTGGAGAGCCATGGGCTGCGGGCGCGTCCATTGCAGCGCTCGACCGTCGTGCGCCTTGCCGGCGCACTGGACTGGAATCTGACATTGCTGCGTCGAGCGGGCCAAGGAGACTCTGCACGTGACGCGTTGATAAAGCTGCGCGCCTTGCTCTTCGACGACATCGATGTTCGGCTCACGGCGGCCTCACTGTTGCTGGCGCGGCAGCTGGGCGCGACGACGGCGGGCGGCGAAGAGCTGGGCGCTGACCTGCCGGAGTCCGAGGATCTACAGACCTGGGTCGAGGCGCTGGTGCCGTGGCATCCGCAGTATCAGCGGCTGGTGTCGGTGATGCCGACCTGGCGCAAGTACGCCAGGCAGACCTGGCCGCGCATCAATCTGCCGGAGGACCTGCGCCATATGGGCCGAGGCGGTCGCGGAGGCCAGGTGGTGGTGCTGCGCGCCCGGCTGGCGGTGGAGGGCTACGCGACGGGTGATCCACCGGAGAAGCCCAGGTACTTCGACGCCCAACTGCGAGACGATCTCAAGCGCTGGCAGTACAGTCGCGGGCTGCGGCCGAACGGACTGCTCGATCACCGGACCGCGGCAGCGCTGAACGTCAAGCCGGCCGAGCTGCTGGAGCGCCTGCGCCGCGCGATGAAGACCTGGCGGCGGACACCATCGCGCTGGGATAGGACCTATGTCATGGTCAACCTGCCGGAGTACACGGTCGAGCTCTACCAGGACGGTCAACGAACCCTGCGCAGCCGAGCGGTGGTCGGCTACGCCTTCGCGACCAGCGGTGGCCGCACGAAGCTCTTCCACGCCGAGATAGAGCGCGTCTCCCTGAACCCGGGTTGGACCCCGAGCGACGAGATGCTGAACGGGTTCCTGCGCACCAGGGAGCGCGAGGACCCGGGCTACCTGGCGCGCCAGGGCTTCTCGTGGTTCAAGCGGCCCGACGGCCGCCGAGGCGTCTACCAGCAGCCGGGCCGCCGCAACGTCCTGGGCCGCATCGCGCTGCGCTTTCCCAACGACAACAACATCTTTCTGCACGGCTCGCCCGACAAAGAGCAATACCGGGAGGCGATCCGGGCCCAGAGCCACGGCTGCGTCCGCGTAGAGAAGGTCGCAGAGCTGTCCCGCCGCATTCTCCTTCAGGACGGGACCATCACTGAGGACGAGTTCGAGGCGTCGCTCTCCTCAGAGCGGACCAAAGACATCGATCTCGATACGCCCATCCCAATCCACATCGAATACACCCTGGTGGTTGTCAACGATGACGGCACCGTCCGCTTTCTGCCCAACGTCTACAAGATGTAGGTCGTCGCGCCGCCCGATCAGGCCGTGGCGGCGGCGGAGCGACCCAGCAGCTTCTTGCGGGTCAGGCCCAGCGACGCGCGCATGACCCAGTCCACCAATGACGTCGGCAGCGTGTCCGCCAGCGCCAGCATCGCGCGGGCTCGCAGCGGGGCCACGTAGCGGGCGCGCGGTCGGCTTGATGTAATGGCGTGCTCCATGGCCTTGGAGATCACGATGGGGCCCACCGCCATCTTGTCCGACTGCTCGCGCAGCGTGTCCGCCTGGGCCAGAATCGGCGCGTAGTCCTTGCCGTTGCCGGTGTAGCGTTCGGCGATGTTCATGCTGACATCCGCAAAGCCCGTGTCGATCACGCCGGGCTCGATCAAGACGACATCCACGCCAAACGGCTTCAGCTCCAGTCGCAGGGCATCGCTCAGCGCCTCCACGGCGTACTTCGTTGCGTTGTAGACACCAAACAGCGGGAACACCAGGCGGCCGCCCACGCTGCTCACGTTGAGGATGCGACCCCCGCGCCGCTTCAACTCCGGCAAAAACGCGCGCGTGACCGCCATCAGCCCAAAGACATTGGTATCAAACTGCTTGCGCATGTCCGCGTCCGACACCAACTCCGTCGGCGCCAGATGGCCGTATCCAGCGTTGTTGATCAGCACATCGATGCCCTGACCGCCGGTCCGCGTCTCGATGGCTGCCCGGGCCGCCGCGATCGACTCATCATCGGTCACGTCCAGCTGCACGCCGTGCACGTTGAGGTCGCCCGCCTCAGCCACCAGGGAGTCCAGCAGCGGCTGGCGGCGTCCGGACGCAAACACGGTGTGGCCCAGCTTGGCCAGATGCAGCGCAGCGTGGCGTCCGATGCCGGAGGTCGCGCCGGTGATCAGGATGGTCTTGGTGTGTGTGGTCTTGGTGTGGGGTGGGTGGCTGAGTGCGGAATGGGTGTTAATTCCGTTGTTGTGGTAAGGGGTGTGGTTCTTCTCTCCTGCGCTAATTCGAGCTGGGGT
>CAZJHX010000124.1:0-32464 GCA_964545715.1 uncultured Myxococcales bacterium | reverse complement strand
GTCCCGGTTCCGCCGATCGGCAGAGCCGTCGAGTCCGCGAACGCCTTTTTGCCGCCGTTGTCGACCAGCAAATCGCCCGCAGCCGCCGCCACGCGCCGATAGATCGTCCCTGCTCCAGCCCAGCCGCCCCAGCCCGTACCGCCTTTGGCGCTCATCGCCGTCCACGGCGCGTTGCCGCCCAGCGGTCCACCCATTCCAAGCGTCGCCTTCAACGCGATCCGCCCGCCGCCGCCGCCGCCGCTGCTCCAGCCCGACTGCCCGTTGCCGCCGTTGGCTGAGATCGAGCCGTTGCCGCTGATGAACACCGCGCTGATCCACACGCTGCCGCCCGCGCCGCCGCCACCGTTGGCGCTGGCGCCGTCCGCGTTGATCGTGCCGTTGACCGTCATCGCGCCGCTCAACGTGATCTCGACCAGACCGCCGCCCGTCCCGCCGGGGTACGAGCCGTTGTAGTGCCCGCCGCCGCCGCCCGGATAGCGCGGCCGATACAGCGAGTCATAGGTCCCGCCGGCCTTGAAGCCGCCGCCGCCCGTCACGCCCAGTCCGCCATGCGATCCGCCGGTGTACTGGCCGGGCTCCAACACCTTCAACGGCGCCGCCACCTTGCCCAGGTTCGCCCCCGAGTATCCGCGCGCGCTCAGGTTGACCGTGGCCCCGGACTCCAGCAGGAAGTCCTTGGCCGTGACCCACAGCTTGCGCAGCGTCCCGTCCGCCGCCACCGGCGGGATCGTCATGCTGGTGCCGTCGTCCACCATCTTCAGCGTGGTCCCGACCGTGATCTTGTCTTGGTTCACCGTCCACTTGCCGGCCTTCGACAGCGTCATCGCCTTGAGCACCGTTGCCGTGTCCACGGTCCAGGTGCCGCCCACCGCCGCGACATCGCCACCCACTGTCAGCTCCGCCACCTTCACGGTGCCGGTGGTGACATCCAGGTTCTGCACCACATCCAGCTTCTGGTCCGCGTTGATCGTGGCCGACGTGCCCGTTAGCGACTTGAGCTTCGTGTCCGACTTGGTCAGCGTCGCGTTGTCCATCGTCATCGTGAACGGGGCCGCCGTATCCGTGCCGCCGACCCAGCCGTCGACGTTCAGGTGCCCGCCGTTGGAGATGTCGATGGCGTTGACGCTGCTGAGGTCCAGCCGCTTGGCCTTCAATGAGCCCAGCATCGCAAACGTGGCGGCATCACCGCTGGTCAGGTCCCCGCTGGTCACCCGCAGATCGCCCGGGACCACCACGTTGGCCTTGCCGCGGATCTCCAGGTTTCGGAACACGTGAATGGTCCGATACACCTTGCCCGGGCCGGTCAGCGCTGCCGCATCCGTGCCGTCCGGCAGCGTGATGTCCTTGTCGGCGTTGGTCTTGATCACGCGCACCGGATCGTCCGACATCGACGCGCTGCCGGCGTCCACGTTCAGGTTCACCCACGTCTCATCGAACTGTCCCGGGCTCCAACCCGCGTCGAAGTCGGTGACGACGGCGCCGTTCACGACGTCGACCGTGCCCTCGCCCACGCCGACCAGCGGTGTCGAGCCCGCGAACGTCGCCTTGTCCTCGTTGTCGATAATCAGGTCACCGTACGGCTCGCTGCCCGGCTTCAAGTAGATCGTACCCGCGCCCGCCCAGCCGCCCCAGCCGTTACCTCCCCGCGCCTGGAACGCGGTGTACGCGCCGACATCCTGGAAGGAGCCGCCCAACACGAAGTAGCCGTCCACGGCGATGCGCCCGCCGCCGCCGCCGGTGCTGCTCCAGCCCGACTGACCGTTGCCGCCGTTGGCCGACATCGAGCCGTTGCCGTACGTGACCGGGGAGTTGATGTAGATGGCGCCGCCGGACCCGCCGCCGCCGTTGGTGCTGCCGCCGTCCGCGATGACCTGGCCGTCCACGACCAGCTCCTCCGTGATCAGCAGCTCGACGAGTCCGCCGCCGTCGCCGCCTGGATAGCTGCCGTTGTACGCGCCACCGCCCGCGCCGGGGAAGCGCGGCCGGAAGATGCTGCCGTACACGCCGAACGCCGGTCCCTCGGGGCCCGTCGTCGCGAGCCCGCCGTACGAGCCGCCGGTGTACCGCTTGGCGGCCGGTGTGTTTTTCCAGCCCTGGCCCAGCAGGCCGGTCTGGTTGTTGCCGCCGACATAACCGCGACCCGTGACATCGATCTTGGCGCCGTCTTGAATGTGCATCTTGGGCGCCGTTACGGTCAGCTTGTAGATTGTCTCCAGCGTGGTCTGGGCGTGTGTCAGCACAAACGCGCTCTTGAGCAGCAGATCGGCGCTCACATCCAGCGTCGTTTTGTTGATGGTCAGCGTGCCCGCGCCCTGTGCCGTAAAGTTGCCCGTCACAGCCACGGTGTCCGCCGTCGTCTTGCCGCCGTCGATAAGCACGTCGCCAGTTACGTCCAGCGTCGTCATCGTGTGTGTGCCGCCGTCGCTCGTGTACGAGCCGTTCACTTTGACGGCCCCGGTCGTGACCGTGCTGTCGGTCCACTTGATGTCCTTGCCCCACACCTTGGGCGTGGTCACGGTCGACGCGTTGTACTCCAGGTCGAACATGTAATCGGCCTTGTTGCTGCCGATCAGGGTCTTCACGTCCACCGCCGAGCTGTTCACCACGATCTTGGTCACCGCCGACAGATCGACGTCCGTGGCGGTCAGGTCGCCCGTAAACGTGAACACGCTCGGATCGTCCACGCCCAGCTCGCCCTTGCGGACCCAGATGTCCCCGTCCGTGGCCACGCGCGCCTTGCCGCGGATCGCCAGGTGGTCGACCACGGTCAGCCCACGATAGGTCTTGCCCGTGCTGGTCTTCAGCGTCAGCTCAGAGCCCTTGGGCACAAACACGCTCTTGGAGTCGTTGCCCACCACCTTCACGATGTGGTCGTCGCCAAAGCCCGCCGTGGCGTTGCCGTTGACGTCCGGCCGCACAAAGCTGCCCTCGAAGACGTTGCCCTCGGGCAGGTTGGCGTCGTAGTCCCGGATCTCGTCGTCCTTGACGATGTCGACCGTGCCCTCACCAACCACCACCAGCGGCGTGGAGCCCGCAAACGTGGCCTTTCCCTCGTTATCCAGCAGCAGATCGCCATACGTCTGGTTTTTGCCGCGCACGTACACCGTGCCCGCGCCGCCCCAGCCGCCCCAGCCTGTGCCGCCGCGCGCGCTGACGTGCTCCGCCAGCTTCGTCAGGCCAAAGCCGCCGCCGATGTTGTCAAAGCCCAGCAGCGCGATTCGTCCGCCGCCGCCGCCGCCGCTGCTCCAACCCGACTGGCCGGTGCCGCCCTGCGCCTCCAGGTTGCCGTTGCCGCTGATGTTGGGCGCGTTGACCGTCAGGTCGCCGCCGCCGCCGCCGCCGCCGTTTGTCGCGCCGCCATTCGCTCGCAGAACGCCGTTCAGCGCCGCCGCATCCGTCGCCAGAATGCGGATCACACCACCACCGTTGGCGCCCGGGTACGACCCGTTGTAGGCGCCGCCGCCGGCACCTGCGCTGTTCGGGTTGCTGAGGTCGTCAAACGCCGGCACCGACGGGTTGCCCTCTGCGCCCACCGGCGCCAGACCGCCGTGAGAGCCGCCGTTGTATCGCGGCGTCAGCGGCTCGTTATCCTTGGCGCGCCCCAGGAACGAGGTGCTGCTGTCCCCGCCCGCGAAGCCGCGACCCGACACGTCGACCGCCGCATCCGGATCCAGCACAAACGACGCGCTCTTGATCAGCAGCGTGTAGACGTCCGCGTGGGTCGACTTCTCGTGCCGCAGCACCGAGGAGCCTTTCAGCCGCACCTCCACCTTGGCGTCTACCACCGTGTCTTTCACGGTCACGGTGCCGTTGTCCTGCGTATACGACCCAACCGCGGTCACCCGGCCCAACGTCGACGTGTGGTCGGTCAGGTTGATGTCCGTCCCGGCGCTCACATGGCCCAGCGTGGACGTGCCCTCGGTCAGCGCGATGGATGTCCCGGCCGAGACGTCGCCCAGCTTCAGCGTGGACTTGTTCAAATCCACCTCGCCTGCCGCCGACACCGGACCGCTCGTAATCGTCGCGCTGGTCCCCGTGATCGAGGTGCCCGACATCTTGGGAATGGTCAGGGTCCCGGTGTCGAACTCCCACACGATCGGGAAGTTCTCGTCCGAGTTGCTGACCACCGCGGTCAGGTCCAGCCCGCCGCCTTCGAAGCGCAAGCGCGTGACCGGCCCCACGTCCAGCGTCTGTGCTTTCAGGTTGCCGCGCACCGTCAGCAGCGTGCCGTCAGCGTCCGCGTCGCCGCCCGACAGCCGTACGTCGCCGATCGCCGCCAGCTGCGCCCCGGGCTCCAGCCGCAGCCGATCCAGGATCACGATGCCGCGATACAGATCCCCGGGCGCCGCTACCGCCGCCGGGTTGCCCGCCACCGTCACGTTCTGGTCGTCATTGCCCAGCACCAGGAACGTGGTGTCGTCGGTCAACGCCACCGTCCCGTTCTGGTCCAGCTTGGGGTTGACGTAGCTGCCCGTGTAGTAGTCCTCGCCCAGCACCGCGTCGAAGTCCGTGATCTTGCCGTCCGCGACCTGGTCCACCGTGCCGCCGGGCAGGGTCACCAGCGGCGTTGAGTCCGCAAACGACGCCTTGCCCTTGTTGTCCACGATCAGCTCGCCAAACAGGTCCGCCGTGCGCTGGAAGAACACCGTCCCCGCACCGGCCCAGCCGCCCCAGCCCGTACCGCCGCGCGCCGAGATGTGGCTCAGAATCTGCCCGTAGCTCCAGGACGGTCCGTGCGTCGCGATGCCGACCAGCGCGATCCGCCCGCCGCCGCCGCCGCTGCTGCTCCAGCCCGACTGCCCGTTGCCGCCGTCCGCGATAATCGAGCCCGTGCCGTTCAGGTGCGCCGTCTTGAGCTTGATGCCGCCGCCGCCGCCACCGCCGCCGTTCGCATTGCCGCCCTGCGCGCGCAGCTGACCGTTGATGACCGCCACGCCGTTGTTCACCACCTCGATACGCATCAGCCCGCCGCCCGTCGCGCCCGGGTAGCTGCCGTTATAGTAGCCGCCGCCGCCGCCCGGGAAGGACGGGTTGCGGAAGTTGCCGTACACCAGACCCGCCGGGCTGCCGTCGCCGCCCGTGCGCCCGAGCCCGCCGTGGCTGCCGCCCGTGTAGCGCCCGGAGCCGTTGTCCTGCGTGTTTTTCCAGCCGAAGCCCTTCACGCCCAGCGCGCCGCTGCCGCCCAGATAGCCGCGCCCGTTGACATCGATCGCGCCGCCGCTGTCGACCTGCAGCCCGGTCACCCGGATGTCGATCAGCTGCACCAGATCTTTGGTCGGCACGCCTGTCGTGATCGTGCCGGTCTCCGCCACGATCACCTGGCCAAACTCCATCGGCGCGCAGCCGGCCGAGTTGATGGTCAGCGTGCCGTTGGCCACGATGAAGCTCTTGTCCTTGAACAGCGCGTAGTTGTCGCAGTCGATCGTGTCCGTACCCAGCCCGATGATGTCCTGCACGGTCACAAACGCGACCGTCGCTTTGGCCGCCAGCAGCTCGCCGTCCACGGTCGCCGTCACCGTCGCGATCGCCGGCGCCGCGGCCGACTGCAACGTCTGGGTGTAGGTGCCGTCGCCCTTGTCGGCCACCGCGTCCAGCAGCGTGCCCGCGGTCGTCTTGATCACCACCGTCTTGGCCTCGGTCACCGCCACGCCGTTGCTGTCGAACAGCGCCACCGTAATCGTCGACGTGTCCGCCCCATTGGCCACCAGCGCGCTCTTGTTGCTCTGCAGGGTCGACTTGGCCTTGTCCGGCTCACCGGGCGGCGCCGCCTTCACCGTGATGATCCCCGTCGCGCCGTTCTGGATCCCCGGATCCGCCACACCCCCGCGCAGCGTGCCGGTCGTCCCCGGCGTCGACGGCGTAAAGACCATCGAGCTTGTCGGCCCCGGCGCCACGGCGTCCAGCGAGCCCGTCGTCTTCCACAGCACCGACTGGTCGCCCAGGTACTCGAGATCGGCGGCGTAACCCGCCGCATAAACCAGCAGCGGCTGCCCGATCTGGAGCTCCACGTCCGCGATCGCCGCGCCCTGGCCGCTGGGCTTGTCGCGCAGCACGATCACCTTCACGGGTTTCACGTCGATCTTGGGATTGACCGTGATGCCAAACGTCTTCACCGCCTCGTACGCCCCGTCGGTGACCTTGACGCCGATGCCGGCATAGGTCCCCACGTTGGCGGCGGTCGGCTCGATCGTGATCTTGGCCGTGCCGTCACCCGGTGAGTCGATCGACACGAACGCGGGGGCGTTGACCAGGCTGAACACCAGGTCCGCCGGCGCGGTATCCGAGTCCGTCGCCGCCGCGGTCACGTTGGCCGCGCTGCCCGCCTCCACCACCTGGTTGGCGATGTTGCCCAGCACCGGCGGCGCGCCCGGTCGTACCTGCACGTTGTCGAACTCCGCATACAACACGCCGGCGCCGCTCGTCCCCGACAGCCGCAGCCGCACGCGGACCTCGGGCTTGTCGGCCGCGATCGCCGAGATGTCCAGGTGCACCAGGTCCGCCGGCAGCGGGCCGTCCGCCGCCGCGTGCGTCCATACGCTGAACCACGTGTCGCCGCCGTCTCCCGACGCCATCGCCGTCATCGTCAGGCCGCCGCCGCCGCCGTCCGGCGCCATCGCCCGGTCGATCGTAAACGTCACCACCGGGTGCCCCGTCGCGTCCAGCAGCGGCGACGTCATCAGCGCGTCCACGTCCTTGGCCGACGGGTTGAACAGGTAGCGCGGGTGCTGGTCCGGCCCCAGAGGTCCGCCGGATGACAGCTGCCAGCCGCCCGCCGCCAGCCAGCCCACCGCCTCGGGGTTGGCGCCGGCGTCAAACGTCTCCAGATACGGCAGCTTCTTGCCGATCTTCGGGCCCACCGCGCAGGTCGGCTCACAGCCGTCGTCCTTGAACGGGTTGCCGTCGTCGCAGCCCTCGCCCGTGTCCTGAACGCCGTCCCCGCAGCCCGCGTTCGTGCAGTCCGCGCGGCATGCGTCGGGCGTGGTGTTGGAGTTCAGCACCCCGTCGTCACACTGCTCACCGGCCTCGGTTTTGCCGTTGCCGCACACCGGCTGGCCCGGACCGCCGCCGCCGCTTTGACACACGTCGCCCACACCGTTGCCGTCGCTGTCCTTCTGGTCGGGGTTGAACTCCGTCTCGCAGTTGTCGTTTGCGTTCAGAATCCCGTCCCCATCGATGTCCGGGTCGCAGGCGTTGCCCAGCGCGTCGCCGTCCGTGTTCAGCTGGTCCGCGTTGCCGATCGTCGGGCAGTTGTCCGTGCCGTTGGGTACCCCGTCGCCGTCGGTATCCGAGTCATTGCAGCCGGGCAGTCCGTCGTCCACCAGCGTGTCGCAGTCGTCGTCCAGGCCATTGCAGACCTCGACCTGGCCCGGATAGATCGCCGGGTCGTTGGGCTTGCAGTCGTTGACGTCCCCCACGCCGTCCTTATCCGTGTCCTTCTGCGCCGGGTTCGGGTCCTTGGGCGCGTTGTCCTCCTCGTTGGGGATGCCGTCGTTGTCGATGTCCGGATCCACGCAGTCGGCCAGCGAGTCCGCGTCCGTGTCGACATACCCCTCGTCCACCAGCGCGTTGCAGTTGTCGTCGATGCCGTTGCACGCCTCGCTGTTGCCGGGGTAGATCGCGGCATTCACCGGCGCGCAGTCCGCCGTATCGGGCGCGCCGTCGTCGTCGTCGTCCGGATCACACGCGTCGCCCGTCTTGTCGTCGTCCGTATCCGTCTGGGACGGGTTGAACGTCAGCTGACAGTTGTCCGCGCCGTCCACCACGCCGTCGTTGTCGTCGTCGCCGTCCAGGCAGTTGACCACCGAGTCGCCGTCAGAGTCGGCAAAGCCCTCGTCCACCTGGCCGTTGCAGTTGTCGTCCAGCCCGTTGCAGGCCTCGGCGGCCCCCGGGTGGATCGCGGCGTTGAGCGGCGCGCAGTCGGCCGGATCGACGCTGCCGTCGTTATCGTCATCGGGGTCGCACGCGTTGCCCACCTTGTCGTCGTCGGTGTCCAGCTGCAGCGGGTTGGGCACCACCGCGCAGTTGTCGCTTGTGTCCAGCACCCCGTCGTTGTCGTCGTCCGCGTCGCAGGCATCGCCCGCGGTATCGCCGTCCGCGTTAGCCTGCGCCAGGTTTGCCACGGTGGGGCAGTTGTCCTTGTCGTTTGCGATGCCGTCGCCGTCGATATCCAGGTCGTTGCAATCCGAGATGCCGTCGTCGTCCAGATCGTCAAAGCCGTCGTCGATCTTGCCGTTGCAGTCGTCGTCCAGCCCGTTGCAGACCTCGACCGCGCCGGTGTAGACCGCCGGGTTCGTGGGTGCGCAGTCCGTCAGATCCGGGTCGCCGTCCGCGTCATCGTCGTCGTCCACGCAGTCTTTGAGCAGGTCCTGATCGGTGTCCGCGTAGCCCTCGTCCACCAGGGTGTCGCAGTCGTCGTCGATGCCGTTACAGGTCTCCGCCGCGCCGTGGTAGACGTCCGCGTCCAGCGGCGCGCAGTCGCTCAGATCGGGGTCGCCGTCGTCGTCCGCGTCGCCCGCCTGGCCGCAGCCCTCCGGCAGGCCTTCATCGATCAGCCCGTTGCAGTTGTTGTCGATCTTGTCGCACGCCTCGTCCGCGCCGTTGTAGACGGTCGGGTTCAGGGGCTTGCAGTCGCTGATGTCCGGGTCGCCGTCGCCGTCGTCATCCAGATCCACACAGCCGGCGAGCCCGTCCGAGTCGGTGTCCGGGAAGCCCTCGTCGGTCAGCGAGTTGCAGTTGTCGTCCTGGCCGTTGCACGCCTCCACCTGCGCCGGGAAGACCGTCTCGTCCAGCGGCAGGCAGTCAGCGGTGTCCGGGCTGCCGTCCCCGTCGTCATCGGCGTCGCACGCGTCGCCGGCCAGGTCGCCGTCTGTGTCTGTCTGATCGTCGGCCACAAACGGGCACAGATCCGTCTCGTTGAGCGTGGCGTCCCCGTCGATGTCGTCGTCGCACACATCGCCCACACCGTCCTTGTCCAGATCCGCCTGATCCAGGTTGAAGACGGTCTTGCAGTTGTCGACGCCGTTCTTGACCAGATCGCCGTCCACGTCGTCGTCCAGACAGTCGGCCACGCCGTCGAGATCCGCGTCCTCGAAGCCATTGTCGATCAGCCCGTCACAGTCGTTGTCCACACCGTCGCACAGCTCGTCGGCCGGTACCTGCGCGTCGCACAGCCAGCCGTCGCTGCCAAAGCAGCTCTCCAGCCCGGCGCACGTACCGAAGTCATTGGTGACCTCGCACGCCTTGCTGCCCATGTTCTCGTCCAGGAAGCCGTTGCAGTTGTTGTCGATGCCGTCGCAGATCTCGCCCTCGGCGACCGCGGCCGTACAACCCGTCCAGCCGTCCGCGCCCGCGCACGACTCCGAGCCGACACAGGTGCCGTGCTCGTTTTTGATCTCGCAGGGGCGCGTCGTGCCGTCCAGGTCCGCCGTGCACTCACATGAGCCCGTGTCGGGCACACAGACGTCACCGTCCGCACCGCAGCTCCAGTTCTCGGGACAGCCGCTGGCGCCCGTCACGTCGTTGCCCTCGCACAGCTCGGTGCAGTACTTTGTGCCGTGGGCTCCAATCGGCACACACCGGCCCTGCCCGCCGCCGCAGTCCTGGTCGCTCAAACACGCGTTGCAGAAGGTGCTGAACACCGGGAAGCACAAGAACGCGCCGTCCGCGGACTGCTGGCCGGACGCCTTGCAGGCGTAGCCGTTGGGACAGTTCTCGACGCACGGCACCGTACACACCCAGCCGTCCTCACCGGGCACGCAATAGCCAGAAGCGCAGTCGTCGTTGCTGTTGCAGGGCGCGCCGACCTGGTCCCAGCCGGGCGGATCCGGGTCGTCGTCGCCGATGTCGTCGTCGCCGGTGGTTGTCGGGGGCCCCTGATCTGGAGGCGCGTTGATGCCGGTGTCGCGATCGAAGGGCTTGACCCCTTCCAAAGGCGTCTCGGTGGTGTCACCGCAGGCCGCAAAAAAGACGCAGATAGACGCCACAGCGAAATAGCGCGCAAAAAGGCTCCCCATGAGCTCTCCCCCAAAAAACGATGTCCGTGCTTGAGGGACTAAGCTACGCCTGCGCAGGCATGCGAATCAAGTGGCGGGCGCTTAGCGGCGTCTACTCCAGGACGACGCCCTTGAACAGCTCGTAGATGGCGGCGTGCCCAGCCTCGCTCGGGTGGGTGCAGGTCAGGTCGAAATACAGCTCGGCGTCCGGCCCGCGATAGCAGCGGTTTTCGGTGTCCGCGTCAGGTCCCGTCGCGATGTATCCGTGTCCGCAGAAGTGCTCCAGCATCCAGACCAGGTCCGCGTCGTACTCCACTGCGATCCGCATGTACTCCTCCAGCAGCCAGATGACGATCGCCGCCTGAGTCGTCGGATCTTCCCAGGCCTTGTAGCCCGCGAGCTCCGCCATGTTGACGTTGAGCGTCGACAGGTCGACCTCGCCGATGCCGGGGATATCCAGCTTGGACTGAGGTGTGCACGCGTTGACGTCCCCGGTCCCGTCCGTGAACTCGAACGGGTTGGCAAAGACCACAAACGCGCCGTTGGGGAAGTTGGCCGGATCCTTGATGTGTTTGACCGCGTTTTCCAGGTGCAGGATGGTCTTCTCCGCCACCGCCCAGGCCTGCGGATAGCCGGCCTCGATCTCCTCGGGCGTGGCGTCCTGGCCCTTCTTGGTCATGGACGAGATGTCGTTGCCGCCCATCGTAAAGACCACCAGGGTGACCTTGTCGCTGCCGCCCTCGGGGAAGCACTCTGCGATTTGGTTGCCGCCCTCCAGGAAGTCGTCCGTGCGCGCGCCCCACTTGGAGCAGTTGCGGAAGTCTCCCGCCTCGACCTGGCCGCCCTTACCGGTGAAATAGTCGTAGGTCTTCCACACCCCGAAGTTCCAGTCATCGCCCTTCTCCAGTCCGAAGTGGTCCGCCAGAAACGTGGCCAGCTTGCTGCGCCAGAAGTGCTCGTTGTCGACACTGAGCAGATGCTCGGCGTTGGGCGTGCCCACGGTCACGGAGTCTCCCAAAAAGACCACCTTCTCCACGCCGACGATGTCCTGGTGGTTCGTGCCGAAGCAATGGCTGCCCACAGTCGGCGCGTACTTGTCGTATTCGGGACCGGGCTCCTCCGGATCGAAGATGTCCGAGAAGCACATATCCCCCACAAGGACCGCCGGTGTGTCCTCTTCGGGGACGTCCGGCGTGGGCGGCACGTCCTCCACCGGCGGGATGTCTTTGGTGATGATGTCCGGTGGGCCGAGGTCTTCGGGCGGTGGGCCCTCATCGGGCGGGGGCGCCGTGTCTTCGGGTTCCATGACATCGGCGACGACGTCCGCCGGCTTGGCCGTATCGGTGACGGTGCTGGCCGTCTCGGTCTCGTCGTTACCGCAGGATGCGACCGCTATAAGCGCTGTACAGGCCGCCAGAATCAAAAATGAATGACGAATCACCGGCGGAGTCTAGCAGACCCGCGATCGCAACGTGTACCCTCTTCTGCAGTCCATGGAGGGAACTTTGAGAGCACTGACGATTCTCCTGCCAGCGCTGGTCTTCGGTTGCGGCGCCACTTCGGAGCGCGGGACGGACACCACCGGCGATGAGACCACGGGCGACGAGACCACGGGCGACGAGACCACGGGCGACGAGACCACGGGCGACGAGACCACCGGCGACGACTGCCCAGTCGATGTCTTCCTGGATGTGTCCGAATACCCCGGTCCCGGAGGCAACTATCCCGCGCCCGTGCTGGAGGTCTCGTGTACCGACGACGTCATGACCGTGGTCAGCAACGGCATCCCGCACTATGAGTTTGTGCCGATCACGCCCAACGACCTGCAGGCGCAGGACTACTCCTGGGACATCACGCGGCATCCCGAGATCGCCGATGAACCGACCGACATCCCACTGCTGGGCACTATGGCGGTCGCGGTCAACGGCACCCCGATCTACGGCCCCAACGAGGCGGCTCAGCCCGACCCGTACGGCGACCCGATCTACAACGACATCATGGACGCCTGCTTGGGCCACACGGCGGGCGGTGGTCGCTACCATTTCCACGGCCTGCTGCTGTCGTGCCTGGCGCCCGATGCGAAGGAGGGCGAGGTCTCACCCATCATCGGTTACGCCCTCGACGGCTTTCCGATCTACGGTCCCATGGGCTGCCTGGACGCAGAGTGCGCCGAGGTCGTTGAGCTCAAGAGCAGCTGGGTGACCATCGGTGACCCCACGACGTATGCGTGGGACGCCAACGAATACCAGGCCAACGAGGATCCCCAGTACCTCGATAAGTGCAACGGCCGCGTCGGACCCGACGGCACCTATCGCTATCACGCCACAAGCACCTTCCCGTATGTGCTCGGTTGCTTCACCGGCACGGCGACCGGCGTTGGTCCGGGCGGCGGCGGTCCCGGTGGCGGCGGTCCCGGCTAACACGCGATGCGTACCCTGCGGCGCGCCCTGGCCCCCGGCGTCCTCTTTTTCCCGTTGATCGGGCTGGTCTGCACCGATCCCGGTACCCCGACGCTGCACCCACTCCCGGCTGGAGCGATCACCTACACACTGGACTGGTCCTGGGGCGATGCGGCGCCCAATGCGGACGGCTGGGTTGTTACCAACGACCTGGGTTTCGAGATCCACGTCACGCGAGGCTATCTCGTCAGCTACAGCGTGCAGTTGGTCCCGTGCGATTCGGCGGCAGAGACCGCAGGCTGGCACTGGCTGCGCCTCAAGCGAGCCAACGCCGGTCATGGCGGGGAGACGCCCGATCCATCCAACCCCGGCCAGCACTACGTGGAGTCGATCGCCGCCGGCCGGCCGCTGACTCTGGGGCCCGTGAACGCGGCTGCAAACTACTGCAAGGTCCACTACCTGATCGCGCGCGGGGAGGCGCACTCCGAGGGGCTTGCGGCGGATGTCGACATGGTGGGCCTCACCCTCTTCCTGGAGGGGACCTGGCGCGCACCCGACGGCCCACAGACGCCATTTACGCTTCAGACCGCCAAGCCGACCGCCATCCTGCCGGCACTTGAGCCCCCCGTCGACACGGCAAAGGTCGGTGCGGCCATCACGATCACGCGGGACCTCAGCACGCTGTTTGACGGGGTCACGTTCGACGAGGGCGCGCCCGACCAGGTGCTGACCAACTTGAAAAACGGACTGCGCGTGGCGCTCAGGGCTGCCGAATGAGGTGCAGCGCCTGGGTCGTGCCGGTGTCCTTGTCATAGATCCAGCCGGTCACGACGACCGTGCCGTCATTCACCCACACGTCCTGGAAGCTGCCCGGGTCCTGAGGCTCGAAGCCCGGCAGGCACAAGCCACCGATGCACGGCGCAACCGCAGCCAGGTTCATCAGCTCGATCACGCGCCAGTTGGCGGCGCTGGCGTGGTCGCTGTCCACCGGATGCGTGACCAGCGACAGCGTCATGCCGGTGAACTTGTAGCGGTTGGCTGCATACAGCACGACCTCGTCGTCGGCCCACACGCCGTTGAAGTCGTAGCTCAGCTGCACAAACGGGATGACGCCGCTGAGGTTGGACCACGCCACGTTGCCGTTGCCCTGTGCGTAGCGGCCGCGGATCAGCCCGAACGAGCCACCCCACCACACGTTGTCGTCCGCCGTACCGTGCACGTCCCGCGACAGCGTGGCGCTGCTGCTCTTGTCGAAGTAGCTCAGATCCCACGGCTTCGACGAGCTGAGCGTCTCGTGGGCAAAGGCGTCGTTAAAGAAGGCGTCGCCGCTGGTCTTGTAGTCGGTCAGCAGTACGGTCCCCACCTCGGAGTCGCCGTCCAGGCCCCAGCCCGTCAGCGCGCGCGGCACCTCTTTGTCGATGAAGTCGTCGTACGCCACGGTCTGCAGGCTGCAGTTGCCGCCGCCCGCCGTCACGCATTTGAGGATCCACGACGCCTCGGACATAAAGAACGTGCCGAACTTGCTGCGCCCTGAGATGTAGTACGTCCCCTCGCCATCGACCACCTGGCCCCATGCGGCCTTCACGCCGCTCTTCTCCAGGCCGGGCGTCGCCTCGAAGAGGTTGGCCAGCTGGGAGTCCATGACCCAGCCCTCGTCGGTCAGGGCGGCGACCTGCCCGTTGTCAGCGAACACCGCGTAGTCCGTCATGGCGTTGTACTGCGTGTCGCTCTGGATCGTCGGGGTGATCACGTTGATGTCGGGCCCGTTGATCTGCGCGACCCAGCTCTGTCCCTCGCCCGTGGCGTCGCTGCCCGTGGCGTAGAAGTCGCCGCCGGTCCACGTGACCTTGTCCAGGCGCGGGCTCACGCCGGCGTCGGCCGGATAGCCTTTGTGCACCGTGAAGCCGCGACACACCTCGTCCAGGCAGAAGTCGCCGATGGTGTCCTGGTCGTCGTCCTCGCAGGGCTCGCCAGCGACCTTGTCGTCGCACGGGCCGCAGATCACCTCTGTAATGCACCCGCCGTCGCACCAGGTGTCGGTGCAGTCGTCGCCGTCGTCACACAGCGAGTCGGTCGCCACGTGGACGCAGTCGCCCTCGTCGTCGCAGTAGTCCACGGTGCAGGCCACGCCGTCGTCGCAGTCGACCGCCGGATACGCGCAGCCCGTGGCCGGCGTGCAGCTGTCGTTGGTGCACGGGTTGTCGTCGTCGCACGTGATCGGGTTGAAGATGCAGCCCTGCTCGGCAGTGCAGCCGTTCTCGGTGCACGCGTTGAGGTCGTCGCAGGCCACCGGGGCGTGCTGGCATACGCCGTCGCAGCTGTCCTTGGTGCACTTGTCGTTGTCGTTGCAGTCGACAGGTGAGAAGACACACGCTCCGTCGATACACGCATCGTTGGTGCACGGCTCGCTGTCGTCGCAGACGATGGCCGCGGACACACACTCGCCGGTGGATGGGTCACACGCGTCGGTGGTGCAGGCCAGTCCGTCATCGCATTTGGTCGGCGTGGCCACGCAGCCGATCGTGGTGGTCGGATCGCACGAGTCCAACGTGCACTTGTCGCCGTCATCGCAACTCTTCGGCTTGAACAGGCAGTCGCCCGTCGCTGGATCGCAGGCGTCCTCAGTGCACCCGTCGCCATCGCTGCACGACACAGCCTTGGGCACACACTGGCCGCTGGTGGCGTCGCAGGCGGCGTCCTCACACTTGCCCAGCGGCTCGCAGACCTTGACGGTTCCGACGCATTTGCCCGATTTGCATGCGTCGTCGTTGGTGCACGCGTCCCCATCGTTGCACGCGCCGACCGCCGGGCTGTACTTGCACCCGGTCTTGGGAAGGCAGGCGTCGGACGTGCACACATTGGCGTCTGAACAGCTCACTGCACCCCCGCCCTGGCATTTGCCGCTGACGCAGACCTCGCCCTGAGTGCACGCGTTTTTATCGTCGCACGGGCCGTCAAAGGGCTCGGCCAGGCAGCCCTGCGCCTTGTCGCAGGCGTCCGTGGTGCATGCGTTGCCGTCGTCACAGATCTTGGCGTTGCCGTCGCACGTGCCGTTTTTGCACACGTCGCCCACCGTGCACTGGTCGCCGTCGTCGCACGCCGTCCCGGTAGCGATGGGCACCGCGACACACTCGCCGGACTCGGGTGCGCACTCGTTGACCTGGCACGGGCCGAGGTCATCCGTGGGCAGGCACACCACCGCAGTCGCCGGGTCGTTGATGCATTTGGCGTCCACGCACGCCGGCACGCCGTTGCACAGGTCGCCGTCGTCCAGGCAGTCCAGGTTGGTCGTGCAGCCGCACGTGTTCTTGCCCGGCGTACAGGTGCCTGCCGCCGAGCACGTGTCGCCCGCCGTGCAGCCGTCGCCGTCGTCGCACGCCAACCCCTCCTGCGGGGTTGGTGCGCATCCGCCTACGGGGTTGCAGTTGTCCAACGTGCACGGGTTGCCGTCATCGCAGGACAGCGGCGCCGCACCCTCGCACACCCCGTTGTTGCAGGTATCGGCGGTCGTGCACTCGTTGTTGTCTGTGCACGCCGCACCGGAGGTCGGGGCGTATACGCAGCCGAACCCCGCCGCGCACCAATCGTCCGTGCAGGCCTTGTCGTCGTTGCAGTCGACCGCGCCGCCCGCCACGCACTCACCGGCTTTGCAGGTGTCGCCCTCTGTGCACAGGTCACCGTCGTCGCAGCCCGCTCCGTCCGGCAGCGTGGACTCCACGCATTGGTTGCTCTCCGCGTCGCACGCCACCGTCTTGCAGGGACCGGGCTCGATGGCGTCGCAGTCGACCGCGCTGTCCTCGATGAGCACGCAGCCGTTGTTCTGGCACGCGTACTCGCCGCCGCATGGGGGCAGGGCGGGGCAGTCGGCGGCCGTCTCGCACGCCTCGCACTCGTAGACGCCGGGCAGGCACTCTCCGGTGACGCCGTCGCACACGTCGCCCGCCGTGCACGGATCGCCGTCGTCACACAGCTTGGCGATGCCCCCGCAGACGCCGTCCGAGCACGTATCTTTAGCCGTGCAGGGGTCGTTGTCGTTGCACAGGCTGTTGTTGGGCGTAAACGAGCACTCGCCCGTCTCGGAGTTGCAGTCGTCGTCAGTGCAGGGGTCGCCGTCGTCGCATTTGTTGTCGCCGCCCGGGCCGGGTACACACTCCCCGTCGGCGCACACCAGCGCCGCCTCGCACTGACCGGCTTTGCCGTTGCACTCTTCGTCTGTCGTACACGGGCACACGTTGCCGGTTCCGGCGCACTGACCATCCGCGTCGCACGAGTCGTCGTGGGTGCACACATTGCCGTCGCTGCAGGATTCGCCGACGGCCGGTATCCACGTGCAGCCCGACTCACCATCGCAGGAGTCGGTCGTGCAGGCGTTGCCGTCGTCGCAGCTCAGCGCCTCGCCCGGCTCGCACGCGCCCTCGGAGCACGTCTCGGAGCCGTTGCAGGCGTCGCCATCTGAGCACAGCGTCCCGTCCAGCACCGCGCTGATGACGCACTCACCGCTCTCTTCATCACACGCCGCCGCCTGGCACGCGTCCGTCTCCACCGCATCGCAGTCCGTCACGCCGTCGGCCAGCGTGCACTCGCCCTCGCCGTCGCACGTGGCCACCCCCCCGCAGATCGCGTCGCCACCGCACGGAGCGCCCGCGTCGGCGTAGATCGGCTTGCAGACGCCCTGCAGCAGCTTGACGTCCAGGCAGGGGCTGGGGGTGATGCCGGTCTGCTCGATGCAGCATTCCAGGCTGTCGCACGGGGCGGGTTCGTCGACGTCGCCGCCGACCGGGCCAGTGTCCTCGATGGGGACCGGCGGGCCCTCCTTGGAGCCCAGGACCACGGCGCCCTCTTCGTCTTCGCTGCACCCGCCGACGGCGGTCAGCGCTACAGAGACCACGACCCAAACCCAGAACAGACCACTACTTCGCATGCACTAACGCCCCGCCAACTACTTCACCGTCACACCGATTCTGACAGGTTGGAGCGGCCGCTTCTCGCCGCCAGCGCCCGGAAGTTCGCTTCGCCCTTCTCGACGGGCCAAGGGCCCGCCTTCGTCGGCTTCCGAGCACTGGCGGCAAGAATCGCCGCGCTCCAACCTATCAGAATCGGTGTGACGGCGAACTACGGCTGAATACTACAAATCGTGCTGCCGTGCGGCAACCAATTGGGCGGACGACCCGCCTTGCCACCGGACCGGGGATACGTTACGACCCAGGCATGGGGTCCCTATCCTGGCGAGTGCTGCTGTTGGCGGCGACGCTCATGCCCGTCTGGGCGGCCGCCGATCGCCCACCGGGGACCGTCGGCGAGTTCATGGGCTGGAATCCGGCCTCTACCGAGTTCGCCTACCGGCTGCATCACCACAGCAAGGGCGCCAGCGCCTGGATGAAGCGCACCAGCCCGTCCGGCGTCGCACAGAAGCTGCGGGTCAAGGGCGGAATCGCCGTGCGCATGCGCCGGCAGGGAGCCGCCACGCGGGAGCTGAAAGGGCAGCGCCTCTCCACGTTTGTGCAAGCCTTCATCGTCGGGCCGGGCATCACATTGCGGGTCGTGCTGGAGCTGGGCAAGCGCAAGCTGCACTACACCATGTGGCTGGACGACGCCTCCAGGCCCGGCCAGCCCAAGCGGCTGCTCATCGGCTACTTCAAAGAGATTTGGACCGACTTCTCCGCGCGCGTCTTTCCGTCGCCGGACGGGAAGTGGGTCGCGGTGCAGCTGACGATGAGCACGCCGTACCGGATTCAGACCTGGTTTGAGGGCGTTCAGGTACGCTTGCGTAAGTGATTCGTCTAGAACCGCATGATCGGCCGCGCCTGATGACGCTGTTGCGCAGCGCTGTGGCCGAGAACATCTTTCTGCTCAGCGTGCTGCACCGCGCCGGTCTGCGCTACGACGTGCTCACGCATGACGGCGTGTTTTACGGCACGCCCACCGCCGGGCCGCTCAAAGCGATCGTGTATGTCACCGCAGGTGGGCTCTGCGTCCCGTTTTCACGCGAGCAATGGCACATGCGGGCGCTGGCGGCGCGGCTGCGGGGCAAGGTCAGTCCGCGGTTGCTCGTGGGCCCGCGCGACTGCGCCGACGCCTTTTGGGAGGCGCTGCACGTGCCGATGCAGCCGCGCATCAATCGGCCTCACCGGCTGTACACGCTGGTCGAGGGGCAGCTGCTGGTCGAGGGACATCGCGACGTGCGCCCGGCCGGCCCCCTGGACCTCGAGCAGTCGGTGGACTTTGCCGCGCGGATGCAGGCGGAGGAGCTGGGGGTGGACCCGCGGGCCGTCGATGCGCGCCGCTTTCGTCGCCGGATCTTTCGCCTGATCAGCGAAGAGCTGTTCTTCATTCTGCCCGTTGACTCTGTGCACGGCTTTCAGGCGTCCGCCAGCTCGTTTTGCGTCGAGGGCACCCAGGTCGAGGCCGTCTATACGCCCCGCCACTTGCGCGGCCACGGTTACGCGACCATGGGCCTGGCCGGCATGTGTCGCCTGCTGCTGATGCGCTTTCCGCTGGTCACGCTGCACGTCAACGAGCAAAACGAGGCGGCCGTGAAGCTGTACGAGCGCCTGGGCTTCCAGCACTCCACCGCCTTCCGTCTTATCAGCCTCTAACAGCCCTCGGGTTCGGCGCTCAGCTCCGCGTCCAGCCGGCGAAACTGCGGGTGGTCCGGGCTCAACTCGTACGCACGACAGAAGGCCCAGAGGCGCTTGTCGGCCTCGGCGAGGCGGTTGTCGTGCCATGCTTTGGCCGCGGTCTCGTGCTGTTTCAGCGCCACCCGAAATGCGCGAAAGGGCTTAGGATCCGCCAACGCCATCAGCAAATCCCGGCTGGCCTTGCCGCACGCGGGGCTGGTCGAAAACGCGCGCATGTCGTTGTAGTCGTCGTCGGACTCGGCGTACGGGACCTCGACCCACTGCTCGTCGGCATACATCGCCTCCTCGGCGGCCGCCGCTTTCTTTGCGCCAAGTCGCCGCGGATTGAAGCGCTTTACCTCCAGCGTGCCCAGGTGCACCCAGCTGCTGCTGTGTGGACTGGCCTGCAGGAAAGCTCGGCGCCACGCCGCCCATGGAAAGCTCATATCAACGGTTTCCTACCACGATGGCCGACAGGCTTGTACTGTGTCTGCGTGCAGAGATTCAGCATCCTGGTTGTTGGGCTGCTTCTCGCTGGCTGTTCCGCCACGCAGACGGCCGCGCCCGACCAGCTTTCGGGCCCTGACGAGAGCGATCACGAGCTGTGCGCCCGCCTGTGCGAAAAGCAGCAGACGTGTGACGGCATGGCCGTCGATGAGATGGCTATCGGCAACTGCGCGGGCGGCTGCTTCCGCAACCTGAAGGCTCACCCGGCGCTTGTCAGCAAGCTGCGCGCGACGCGGGCGTGCCTGAGCAAGCCGTGCGGCGAGGTCTATGACAACTGCACTCAGGATGCCGGACGCCCGCCGAAGCCGGAGCCCATCGAAAAATCGCCGAACGCGGTGGGCCTCACCAAGGTCCAGTGCCGGGCGGTGTGTACGAAGATCCTGCAGTGCCTGGGAGGCGCGCCGGCAAGCGGCAAGCAGAGCATCGATGGGTGCTCGTTGGGCTGCGTCCACGGCAGCGCGGGCGGTGAAGCGGAGCGCTATCGAGGTGTGCTGAAGTGCGCGGACGTCCCCTGCGGTAAGGCCTACACGGACTGCCTCGCCGGGCGCGGAGCGGACTAGTCGAGCCGTGAAACCTGGGCAACTTGCGATCCATGGCATTAGAGACGAGCTGCTGGCGGCGCTGCGCGAGCACCAGGCCGTCATCGTCCAGGGGCCGACCGGCTGCGGCAAGACCACGCAGATCCCGCAGATGCTGGCGGACTCGGGTACCGTGGTGGACGACGCGATCATCGGGGTCACCCAGCCGCGCCGCCTGGCAGCCGTCAGCGTCGCCCATCGCATCGCGCTGGAGCGTGGCGGCGAGATAGGCGGCGAGGTGGCTTATGCGATCCGGTTCGACGACCGCACCCGCCCCGACACGCGCATCAAGGTCATGACCGACGGGATCCTCCTGCAGGAGGCGCGCGGCGACCCCGATCTGTCGCGCTATGACGTCATCATGGTGGACGAGGCGCACGAGCGCAGCCTCAACATCGACTTTACGCTGGGCCTTCTGCGTCGGCTGATCGACAAGCGCGGCGACCTGCGCGTCATCATCTCGTCAGCGACCATCAACGCGGAGATCTTCTGCGACTTCTTTGGCGGTGCGCCGCAGATCACGGCGACGGCGGAGAACTTCCCGGTCGAGGTGCGCTACCGCCCGATCAAGGACGACTCCCGCGTCGGTCGAGTGGATGCGGTCGCGGACGCGATCAGCCGCCTGCATCGCGGCCCGACGGGCGACATCTTGACGTTTTTGACCGGCGAGGCCGAGATCAAAGCGACGGTGACCGAGCTGACGCGGCGGCGGTTGAAGGACGTCGAGCTGCTGCCGCTGTATGGGCGCCTGACCCGAGAGGAGCAGGAGCGGGTCTTCGACAAGTTCGAGGGCAAGCGCAAGGTCGTGTTGTCGACCAACATCGCGGAGACCAGCATCACGATCGACGGCGTTCGGTACGTGGTGGACCTGGGGCTGGCCAAGGTGCCGAGCTACGACTCGCGTACCGGGATTCCGAGCCTGCGCGAGACGCCGATCAGCCAGGCCAACGCGCGCCAGCGCACGGGGCGCGCGGGCCGGACGGCGCCGGGCGTGTGCGTGCGCATGTACGACAAGCGGGACTTCAAAAACCGCGACAAGTTTCCGGTCGAGGACGTGCTGCGCATGGACCTCAGCGACGTGGTGCTGCGGCTGATCGATCTCGGCATCCAGGACGTCGAGGAGTTTCCTTTTGTCACGCCGCCGCCGAGGCGCTCGCTCAAGGCAGCCGTGCGCGACCTGATCGAGATGGGCGCCATCGACCATCAGCGCAACCTGACCGAGTTCGGGCTGCGCATGGCGCCGTTTCCGCTGTCACCACGGCTCGCGTGCATGATCGTGTACGCGGCGCAGAGCTACCCCAAAGTGCTGCACGAGGTGCTGACGGCGGGCGCGCTGCTGTCCGTGCGTTGGCCGCAGATCATGCCGCCCGGGGATGAGGAGGCGGCGCGTGAGGCCCACCGTCACTTCGCCCAGCCGGGAGGCGACATCGCCGCCGGGTTGAAGATGGTGGCCGCGTTCGAAAAGACGAAGGACGCGGACGCGTTCTGTCAGCTGCACTACCTGGATCCGACGTTGATGAGCGAGATCGTGATGGTGCGCGATCAGCTGGCGGACATCGCGGCGGCGGCGGGGCTGCAGGGCGACCGCGACGGCAGCGTCGGGCACGTGATCCGCTGCGTGGCGCGCGCCTTTCCCGGCGGGATCTGCCGTCGCCTCAAGGGCAACCAATACGAGACCGCGACAGGTGTGCGGGTGTCGATTCACCCGGGCAGCTGTCTGTGGGGGGACCGTCCGGATTTCCTGGTCGCGGCGGACATCGTGGTGACGCACAGGGCGTGGGCGCGCTCGGCGTCGGTCCTGCACGCCAAGTCGATTCACGAGGTGGCGCCGGAGCTGGCCGACCGCTGGGGCATCCGGTTCAAAAACGAGCCGAAAGCGCGCCGTCCGCGCGTGCCGCGTACCGTGGACCTGTTCGGCCGCACCTACAACGTGCGCATGAAGCGCGGCCGCCCGTTGCTGGAGCTCACCTGGGAGACGCTCAAGAAGCAGTCCGCCGCAGCGCCGGTGCTCACCGCGGACCAGTTGACGTATCGGGTGGTCGTGCGTCGCGACGACGACCACTTCTTGTCGGGAGTGTTTCTTGGCGCCGCGCTGAAGCTGGTGCCGCACCTGAGAATCGATGAGCCCGAGCTGAAGAGCTGGCCGGAGGGGACGCTGATGACCGCCGAGCGCGAGCTCTTCCGGATCATGCGCCCGCTGCCCCAGCTGTTGCGGATCGTACGCAGCCGACGGAGAGGGCGCGCGGCCTTCCTGACGCTGATCCACAACGGCGCCGGCGCCTACTGGTATGACGCGGCCAAGGACATCAAGCTCGCGGTTGAGCAAGCTCGCCTGGCGCTAACAGCATTGTTGAGGGAGCAGGTGATCAGCGACGCGGATCGCGCCCAGCTGGAGGCGGCGACCACACGCGTCGACGAGGTGCAGGAAGCGCTGAACTACAGCTCGTAGTAGTCCAGGTCCGACGCACTCGAATCCAACGAGACATCGATGGGGCTGTACAGGCCGTCCAGCTGATCCTCATCTCGACGAGCCACGTGTTTCTCAGTCCAATCGCTGCCGCAGCGCGGGCAATCGCCCAAAGCGCTCAGGGGACCGTCATAGTTACAATCAACACAGTATCCGCGTGCCATATCGTTTCTCCTCCGGGGTGTTCTGCTGTCCCGGGCTGCCCCGCTGATTTGCACGTTCGATGCCAAGGCCCGCAGGCCGCCTTGACTTTCTGCAACCGCCTGAAATCAAAGGGCTGGTTCGCGGCGGGCCGCCATCCGTGGGGCGCCGAGGCCGGGGACGAAGGACCCCAGTCACCGCCACCAACCCCACGTTGCCGGGGTTCGATGTCCGCCTTGCCCTGAATTCCTCACAATTGCGTTGCTTCTGTGCCACAGATGCGCCCCGGCGGATGTCCCGAAATATGGGTCAAACGACGTACTAAGGGGCCTTGGCACGCATGTTGGTTTCTACAGCCGCGACGGGCCGGTTTTGAGCCGGGCTGGTTAGGAGGAAATCATGTGTCGAGCGAAAACCCTGTTTCTTAGCGTCGTCTTGATAGCGGTCACGCTGTCTCTCAACGCGTTTGCGCGGTCCGTGCCTGCGGATCGCGATCTCACCGGTTTTTACGACAACGCCGCGCGGCGGGCTGCGCGCGTGGATGCGCTGATCCAGTCGGTCGCGCAGGGCGATCTTTCAGTCGAGGCGGCCGCTCTTGCGCTGACTGGAGCCGAACGGGCGCTTTTGTCCCAGCGAGTGCCCCACAGGGCAGCGGCGCTGAAAGAGGCCGTTGCGGCCCAGGGCGCCGGACACAACCTGCTGCGCGATGTGGCCGCCGGCCGGCTGTCGCCCCTGGACGCGTGGCTGCGCAAGCCTGTGTGGCCGTACGATGAGGCGCTGCGCGCGTTTGACAAGCGGCACGCGCGGACCATTTCGCCTACGGGCGTGCAATACGCGATGCTGGCGGCGGCTGCGGCCGGCGGCAAGCGGTTTGTCTACGGTGCGCTTGACGCGCAGCGGGGGGCTGTTCTGCTGGCTATGGCGTGGCCGACGCCCAACGTCGGCGCCGACCTGGCGCTGGTGTACCCGATGAGCGCCGGGGGGCGCGCACGTCTGCGGACCGCGCTGCTGAGTCGGCGTCATCTGTCCGAGACCAGGCTGGCCGAGGCGCTGTCTATCGCGCTCACGGTGGGCGAGGCCTATCAGCGTCCGCGTGTGGCCGGCGTGCTGGCGCCGAGCGCGAGCAAGCAGTCGCTGGTGTACCGGGTGATCATGCAGCGTCCGGGCATGCTGGAGCGGCTGTTCTCCGCCCTGGCGGCGCGACGGTACCCCAACCGGCTTCCGTGGAACTCGGTTTATCGGACCACGGTGCGGTCGCTCGCAATCGCCATCCTGGCGGACGGCACGCCCAGTCAGCGCCGCGCAGTGGCGCGTTTTGCCACCGAGCGCGCCAAGGCGCTGGGTGTGCTGGACCACCCGGCGATGGAGATCGCGCGGCTTGCGTCCAAGAGCGAGCGGAACCTGGCGATGATGATCCGGCCTGTGTACGACCTGTGGCGGCACGACAACGCTCTAGCGAAGCCCATGATGCGGCTGCTCGGTCTGGCTGAGCCGCCGCTGGATGACAGCGGGCCGTTTGAGTTGAGCGAGCGCGTGTCGTCCGTCGAGGAGGCGATGTGTGGTGTGGAGACGGCGGCCGGTACGTCCGCGGCGCCTGCGACGCCCACCGACGACAAGGCCGCGCGTCTGCGCGAGATCGTGATGCGGGGCACACAGGCCCAGCTGGACGCGCTGGCCCGTCATACGGGGCCGAAGAGCCGCGGACTGGCGTATCGAGAGTGTGAGGTGCTGCTGCGTCGCTACGATGTGACCGCGGCGGACGGCGAGACGGCGCGCAGTGGGGCCTTGGGGCTGGCGTTGAGCTGTCTCGAGCGTCACACGGCTGCCTACAAGAGCCACGGTGCGGCGGCGTTGGAGCTGGCGCGCGTGTATGACGATCTCGGGCGTAACAAGGACGCTGTGGCGGCCCTCATCGGGCTGCTGGACGCGCCGGAAGAGCGCACTCGGGTTCTGGCGGGTTACCGCCTGATGGGCAAGGCGCTCAGCGGTGGTGTGGCGTCGCTGGGTCTGGACGCCGGGCGCATGCAGCCGCTGGCTCGTGCGGCGCGGACGATCGCGGCCGAGGGGCAGACGCCTCATCAGCAGGTGATCGCCCAGGTCGTGCTGGCCTGGATCGACTCCATCGAGGGCAAGCCGGCGGTCGGGTTCGAGCGCATGGCGACGCTGCTCGACAACGTGATGGACCGCCGGTCGGGAAAGGCTGCGTTTGCCGATCTCGGGTCGCTGGTCGACTACACCAACAAGCTGGCCGTGCTGGGCGCGGTGGACGTGGGCCGCGTGCTCAAGGTCTACCGTGAGCTGCCCAAGCGCGCACGGGTGACCGGACTCATCCAGCTTGCACGCTTCTACGCCCGGCGTGGTCAGCGCGACGAGCTGACGGCGGTAGCGGCGAGCGTGCGCAAGACCACGCGCGATCTGAGGGCGGAGCTGCTCTTGACCCTGGCCGAGCTGGACGAGGTCGCGCCGCAGGGCGGGGACAGCGACGGCAAGCCGATGTTCGACGGCGTGAGCGCGGCGGAGGCCCAGCAGGCGTTCAAGCGGCTGGCCGTGCTCAGCCGCAAGGGCAACAAGGCCGTGCGCGCTTCGGCCGCATGTGCCGCCCAGACCTATGTCATGCACGCTGCTGAGGCCCTGATCGACAGTGGTCGACTCGACGACGCGGCCGCGGTGCTGCGCAGCGTGATGGATGGGTTGAAGGTGGAGCAGCGCACCGATGTGGCGCTGTTGCTGGCGGACGTCGAGGACCGTCGGGGCGAGTACGCCGCGTCGGCTGCGCTGTACCACAAGGTACTGACCGCCGAGGGCGCCGCGGACAAACTGAAGCTGCACCTGATCGACTACTACCAGGTGGCGGTGCGCGCCAAGTCCAAGACGCATCGGCAGACGGCCGCGACGTTGATCGCGGATCGCGCGACGCCGCTGCTGCGTGAGGCTGCGACCCGCTTCGCCAATGACGCGGATTCGCGACGCCAGGTGTTTGTCATCGTGCATGACCTGCTGCTTGCGGAGGGTCGCTGGCACGCGCTGTTGGCGACGTCCGAGCTGTACACGGAGCTTGGGGCGTCCGACCTGGCGGCCACGGCGTGTACCGGAGCGCATCACGGACTGTTCGTCCGCGAGGTGGCCGGCGCCGGTTTCTCGGACCACTTCAAGGCCCGTGGCGACGGTGCAGCGGCGGTGGCGACATGCTCTGCGGCGATAGTGGCAGCGCATGAGCCCGACTCGCACCGGCACCTGACCGAGGCGTCCGACCTGGCCGAGGCCGCGCTGTCGTGCGGTGGTGATGCGGCGATGGCGGTTGCGTTTGCGGTGGACGGGGCCGAAGCGGCTCGACTGATGAGCGACCTCCCCAAAGCTGAGAAGCTGTTGGATGAGGCTCAGCGGCTGCACGGTCTTCATCCCTCGCTGAGCGCACAGCGCGAAGTGCTCGGGTGGGCAGCGCTGCTGGCCGACGACAACACCAGCGCTGAGCGTCTGCTCGCTGCTGCCGGCACGAGTCAGGCCGCCGCGTGGGCTGGTTTTGTGGCGCTGGCGGACAAGCGGTTCGACACCGCGGCGACGCACTTCGAGGCGGCGGCCGTGGCCGACGGCGACCCGGGACACCTGGCGCGCCTGTGGTTGGCGCGGGCGCGGCTGCTCAGCGGCGACTCGTCCGGCTACTTGAAGGCGCTTGGCCGGATCGTGTCTCGGATTCGAAAGCCCGGCGCGAACCTGGCGCTGGAGCTGTCGCACGAGCTGTACACGGCGACCCGCAATCCGGCGTTGGCGCGCTCGGCGAGCAAGCTGCTGGAGAAGCTGGCGCGGCGCACGAGCAAGGCGGTGCCGTACCGTGCGGTCGTTCGTGCGCAGAAGTACCTGGACAAGACGGTGCTGAAGTCGGCGTCCGCCCGCTTCAAGACCCGGCGCAGTACGATGCGTCGGTACAACCGGCTGACTGGGACGCAGTTCGGCAAGCTGGCCACGCTGCTGGCGCCGGCCATGAAGCCGCCCAGGGGCGATGACAAGGTCGTGATGGGCGCCATCGTGCCCGCGGCGGAGCTGATGATGCGCGGTCTGTATGCGGTGCGGGTCTTCCTGGAGGCTCATGAGTCGATCAGTGACGACCCCGAGTGGTCCGACCAGATCGTGGTGCAGCTGGACGAGCTCGGGTTCCAGGTGGCGTCGATGGCTGACGCGACCCTGGGCACGGCCAACAAGATGGCGTACAGCGACGCCGCGTTGAAGCGGTACGCGCGCTTTCTGGTCGAGCACTACCCGGAGCTGTTCGAGGAGACGCGCAAGTGGGCCTTCTTGTGCGAGGACGAGCTGCCGGCGGCCAAGGTCGACGGGTCCGAGGATGCGGCAACGACCGCGGCGTGGAGCCAGCTGGCTCAGGCGCGGGTGGCGCAGGCGCGGATCATTACTGCGGAGTGCGTCGATCCCGAGGGCTTCGACAACCAGGCATTGCGCTTTGAGACCACGCGGGGCTCCGACGGCATGACGCCGGACACGGTGCCTGCGGCGGCGGCGGCCGAGCTGGCGCGGCGCATCGACATGGGCGTGAACGCGGACCCGACGGTCATGCACTCGCTGGCCGGGCACTACGCCGGGGTGGACTGTGCGCGGACGACGGCGCTGCTGGAGGCCAGCGGTGAGGCGGCGCCAGTGTCGCTGCAGATGGCGTCGGCGGCTTGTCGCGGGGATCGCGATGCGCTGACGGCGGTGCTGAAGAAGCAGGTGGCGACCGACCCGGACGCGCGCACGCTGCGCCGGCTGGCGGACCTGCAGCTGCTGTCGGCGGCTGACGACGCTGACGTCAAAGCGGTCGAGGCGCTGCTCACCCAGTCTGCGGCCATGTCCGGCATGGAGACGGCCCAGGCTCGCAGCGCCCCGATCTGTGAGCTCCCGATGTAGGGCTACTCAGCGGGGAGCCCGGCCAGGAACAGCGGCAGGAAGCAGTTGGAGTTGTCGATGCACTGGCCCAGCTCCTCGCACGGGGCATCCGCGCACGCCGCGAGCTGCTCGAGGCCCGCTTGGATGAGCGTGGCGACCATGGGTACGCACAGGGTCGTCATGCTCTCCAGGCGGTCGTCCTCGCAGGCCGCCAGCCGGGCCGTCAGGTCCTCGCAAAGCGTCGCGTGCTCGGCGGGGGGCGTCAGCAGATCCTGGGGCAGTCCGACCATGCAGGCAACCCAGGGCTGCTCCGCCTTCTCGTAGCCGCACTCGGCCTCCTCGATGCAGGTCTGAATCGCCTGCGCGTGCTCCACCTCGAACATGGCGGTTGCGGTGGCACAGCCCCCGGCGCAGTTGTCGCCGGCGTCGGCGCCGCAGACCGTCTCGAATTGGTCGCATAGCGCAATGCAGTCCAGTCCGCCCGCGGGCCCCTGCTCGGGCAGCCAGCAGCCGTCGTCCTCTTCGGGCTCGGCGGTGTCCACGACGCTGGTGTCTGGCTCGGCTGTGTCCGACGTGTCTCCGGGCGTATCGGCTGCGGCTGTGTCTTCGGTTTGGGTGACGTCCGCGGGTGCGGGATCGGTGGTCTCGGTTGCGCATCCATTCAAGAGCAGCGCAGCGGTCAGCAAGGTCATCATCAACTTCATCAGGATCTCCTTCGGGTCAAATCGCGCCCGCAGCCCCCTTGAGCAAAGGTGGTGCCAACGGGAGATGTTCGAAACCCGAGGGGGGCGCTATTCGATCTCTTTGTCGCTGATGATGTGGCGGCTCTGGCTGGTGATGATGAAGGTGGAGAGGGTCCCGTCGCCGTCCAGATCGCCGTGCGCGACGGCGTAGAACCAGCGCTTATTGGGGTTCAGCTTCTTCACGATCGCGTGCGGCGAGGTGGGGGTCGGCGCGCCTCGGGTCCAGCCCCTGCTTGCCGCACGAAAGTACGTCGGGTCGCTGGGGCGGACGGCCAAATCACACCAGCCGGCGTCCGCCGGGGACGTGCAGTCCAGACCACTCCAGTCCCAGCGGCTGTTGTCCGTGGCGCCGATCCAGTTCTTGGGGTGAGCGCCGGCTCGCGGGTACAGGTCAGTGTCGGTGGCGGCGGTGCTCACATAGGTGGAGTACGTCGCAAAGTACTGCTCCTGCTGCATCTTGATGTGCATGAGCAGCTCGACGGCCTCATGGGATCGGGCGCGCCGAATGTGGGGCCCAAACGCGAAGATTGCGACGACAGCGAGGATGGCGAGGATGGTCACGGTGACCATCAGCTCGACGAGGGTGAACCCGTCCCGTGCACGGAACATAGCGTCTCCAAGTCAGCGGATTGGCCCACCCAGGCCAGTGTTCAAAATATCGGTGAGACTGTGAGTGGTCAAATGAGGTGTCCGCCGTATACCTGATCTGGCGGGCAGACTCTTTGAAATAACGGGCTTTTCCCTGTCTATTCGCATTGATTCAGAACATCCGATCGGATAGGGTGTTCGTGCGCGGAGGTGAGGTAGAGGGCGCAGCCGCGCGCGTGAGCAGCCGTAACAGGAAGGGAGGCTGTTATGAGGAGGGGCACAACACTGGGGTGGTGTGTGGCTTTTGTGGTCGTTGGGGTGGCAACCAGCGCGACCGCAAAAGACTGCGTCGTCTCGTGTGACGGGCAGGCGCCGGATCTGGCTGAGCGGTTTGGGATCTCCAACGCGATCGCCGATCCGACCGCCTGCAACAGCGGGTCAAAGCACTGCCTGGTCTTGAACCAGTTCATAGACGGTGAGGGCGTCGTGTTCACCTGCCATCCCGGCTCGGTGGTCGACGTCAGCACGAGCGGCGACGCCGTCGCGAAGCTGGTCATGACCATCACGTCCGGACCCGCGGACAGGCTTGGCGAGAGCTGGACGGCGACCCTGAAATACGACTTTCGCGGCGTCGGTCAGGCCGGCGAGGGCTCGGGCGGTCCCAAGAAGGAGCTTCACGCCGGCCTGCAGCCCAAAAGCGTGACGGACACCTGGCGCTACTACGACCTGACCGAGGGGACGCTGAACCGCGTCGGATCCAACGACTACGCCAGCCTGACCCAAAAGCCGGCCAACAGCGTGCATCCGCTGCAGTTCGGCATGACGGCCAACGGCAAGAACACCGGCCTGGGCGCGTCCCAGTGGTTCGACTTCGTACACCACTCGGGCGGGTCCAGCGCGAGCGGCTGGGGAGACATCAACGCCAACGCCAGCCCGATGCAGATCTGCCAGCCGACGACGATACCGGACGGCGGCTCATGCGATGACGGCAACGCCTGCACCACCTCCTGCGCCCCGTTGGGTGTGGAGAAGCGATACGACGCCAAGAACGCGTTTGGAGCGCACGGCATCTACCTCATCGAGTTCTTCAACAAGAAGCTGACCAAGATGTCCATGCAGGCCGGCAGCACGTTCGATGTCTTCTACAACGGCGATGCGCGCCTGCACGGCAGCGCCAAGGTCGTCACCGGTGATCACGTCGGACAGATCTGGAATGTCGACGTGCGGTGGAAGCTGCGCGGCGTGGGCCCGGCGGGGCAGGGCTCGGGCGGACCGAAGGGCGGCTTCCCCAAGAGCGTCACCGATCAGTGGACCTATTACGACATGGTGTCCGGTCAGATCAGCCAGGTCGGCAACCCGACCCACTACGCCACGTTCAAGCAGTTTCCGCTGGGCAGCAAGTGGCCCTTCCAGCTCGGTGAGGGCGCCGGGCTGGGCAAAGACGGGCTGGGCGGCGCCACATGGATGAAATACATGCGCTTCAAGAACGGCGCTCCCGTGAGCGACGGCACCGGCGACATCAACGTGAACTTGTCGCCCGCGCTGTCGCCGCCGTGCGTGGACACCTGCACCGACGGTGTGTGCGGTGGAGCGCCTCACGACTCGCTGTGTGATGACGGCAACGCGTGCACCACGGACGCGTGCGACGCCTCCACCGGCTGCGTGTTCACCCCGACTCAGCAGTGTGAGGACGGCAACCCGTGCACGGCCAACGACTGTAACGAGGCGACCGGCGCGTGCGTGAACAGCCCCAAGGGCGGCGCTTGCGACGACGGTAGCGCGTGTACGGCCGGTGACGTGTGTGAGGCCGGGGCCTGCGCGCCCGGGCAGCCGATCACGTGTGACGACGGCAACGCCTGTACCGACGACGCCTGCAACGCGGCTACGGGCTGCACCTACACGCCCAACCAGGCGGCGTGCAACGACGGCGATCAGTGCACGACAGGCGACACGTGCGCGGCCGGCGCTTGCGTGGGGACCGGGGCCGCCAACTGCGACGACGGCAACGCGTGTACGGCGGACGCGTGCAGCAAGAAGGTGGGCTGTACTCACAAGCCTCAGAGCGTCGGCTGCGATGACGGCAACGCCTGTACGACGGGCGAGAAGTGTCAGTGGGGCAAGTGCAAAGGCGGCGCGCCGGTGACCTGCAACGACGGCAACCCGTGCACCAACGATACGTGCTCCGTGGCCACCGGCTGTGGCGCGACCCCCAACAAGGCCGCCTGCGACGACGGCAACGTGTGCACGACCGGCGACCACTGCTCGGGCGGTGTCTGCGCGCCGGGGGCGGCCGTGTCCTGCAATGACGGCAACCCGTGCACCGATGACGCGTGCAACCCGGCGACCGGCTGCACGCACACCAACAACAGCGCCGGCTGCGATGACGGCAGCGTCTGCACGACCGTCGACACCTGCGTCTCGGGCGCCTGCAAGGGTGGCGCCGTTCAAGCCTGCAACGACGGCAACGCGTGCACCGCGGACTCCTGCTCGCCCGATACGGGCTGTGCCCACGCTCCGAAGGCCGGCGCGTGCTCGGACGGCAACGTCTGCACCCTGGGTGACAGCTGCCAGGCTGGTGTGTGCCAGCCGGGCGCCGCCAAGACGTGCGACGACGGCAACGAGTGCACCGACGACTCCTGCCATCCGAGCAAGGGGTGTGTTGCGCAGCCGAACACGAGCGGCTGCAACGACGGTGACGCCTGTACGACCGGCGACAGCTGTGTGGGCGGCGCGTGCACGGGGGCCAAGGTCAGCTGCGACGACAACAACGCGTGCACCGAGGACGGCTGCAGCTCGGGCAGCGGGTGCACGTTCAACCCGGCGCCCAAGAACGGCGCGCCCTGTGCCGACGGCAACGCGTGCACCAGCGCCGACAAGTGCAACTGGGGCGTGTGCAAAGGCGGCGTCACGGTCATCTGTGCGGACGGCAACGTGTGCACGGACGACAGCTGCGATCCCAAGTCCGGCTGCGTGTTTGCGCCGAACGGTGCCGGCTGCGACGACGGCAACGCCTGCACGCCTGATGACGCCTGCAGCGGCGGCGCTTGCCAGGGCAGCGGGGCGGTGGTGTGCAACGACGGCAACCCGTGTACCCAGGACTCCTGCGACCCCGGCAGCGGCTGCACCAGCGCACCGGCGGCGGGCCCCTGCGACGACGGCAACCCGTGTACTGCGGGCGATTCCTGCAAGAGCGGCAGCTGCCACGGTGGTGGGCCCACGAGCTGCGATGACGGCAACCCCTGCACCGACGACAGCTGCAACCCGGCGAAGGGCTGTGTGCATGAGGCCAACTCGGCCGGGTGCGATGACGGCAACGCCTGCACGACGGGCGACGCGTGCTCAGGCGGCAAGTGCGTGGGCGGCGCCGCAGTCTCCTGCAACGACGGCAACGCCTGCACCGACGACAGCTGCCAGGCGGCCTCGGGCTGCGCCAACACCGCCAACGCGGCCTCATGCGATGACGGCAACGCCTGCACGACGGCCGACAGCTGCCAGAACGGGAGCTAGATTGAAAACGTACATGATCAGGATGATGAAGCTGCCATTGAGCAACAGTTGTG
>CAZJHX010000123.1:2140-32703 GCA_964545715.1 uncultured Myxococcales bacterium | reverse complement strand
TGCCGGTGTCGTCGTCGGTCGACTCGCCTGTGTCTTGTGAGCCGGTGTCTTGTGAGCCGGTGTCGTCGTCGGTTCCGGTGCTCGTCGCGCCGGTGTCGGTCACGACCACCTCGGCTTCGTCACCCCCACCGCAGCCGGTGAGAGCAAGGGTCAAGAACAACACCAGAAACAACCGACAACACTTCATCCACGATCTCCAGCCCCCGCAGCGCGACAGTCTACCAGTCGCCATCGCACCGCGCACGCGCTATAGTCCGGCGGCTCATGCCCATTGACGCGCCCGTCCTCGCTCCGCCCGCGACCAAGCCCCACGTCTCGGTGGCTCGGCTCAGTCGCTACTGGTACGTGGCCTGTACCTCCAAACAGCTGAAAAAGAAGCCGGTTGGTCGCACCATATTGGGCGTCCCAGTGGTCGTCTTCCGTGGCGCCGAGGGACCCGTGGCGCTGTTGGACCGCTGCCCGCACCGAAACGTGCCGCTCACGCTGGGCAAGGTGGTCGAGGGGACGCTGCAGTGCCCGTATCACGGCTGGCGCTTCGCCCAGGCCGGCAAGTGCGTAGCCATCCCGGGGCTGGTCGGCGAGCCCGGTCATCGAGGGCGCGATGCGGGGGCTTATCCGGTGAAAGAACAGGACGGGCTGGTCTGGGTCTGGTGCGAGCCCGACGAGGAGCCGACCTGCGAGCCGCCCACGCTTGGGCCTCCCGGGCCGGGCTACGCCACCGTGCGGGCCGAGATGATGTTTCCGGGCACCCTGCATGCCGTCGCCGAGAACGCGCTGGACGTGCCGCACACGGCGTTTTTGCACGGCGGCCTGTTTCGCACCGCGGACAAGCGCAACGAGATCACCTGCCGCGTTACGCGCACGTCCGACCGTGTGCAGACCCAATACATCGGCGAGCCGCGACCCACCGGGCTCATCGGCCGGCTGCTGGCGCCGGGTGGGGGCGAGGTCGAGCATTACGACCGCTTCGTGCTGCCGTCGCTCACCGAGGTCGAGTACAAGATCGGCGAGAAGAGCCACGTGCTGGCCCACCAGGCGCTGACGCCCGAGACCGACTTTCGCACCCAGATGTACGCGGTGCTGCACTTCAAGATCCCGTTGGTGCCCGCGTGGCTGCTGCGCCTGATCGTGGAGCCGGTCGCGCGCAGCATCCTGCGGCAGGACGCCAAAATCCTGCAGCTGCAGACGGACTCCGTGAAGCTGTTCGGCGGCGAGCGGTACGTGTCGACCGAGATCGATCTGATGGGCCCGCACATCTGGCACCTGCTGAAGTTTGCGGAGCGCGGAGAGCTCGACAAAGCCGAGCTACTGACCCGCGAATGCCGGATGAGCGTCTAAGACAAGGGAAGACAGTCATGCTCAAGAATGGACTCATGGCGTTGTTCGCCATCGCGACAGTGACCGGGTGCGGAACGCTGCCCCAGCCGTACGTCCGCGCCAGCGTCGACTCGGCCCTGAAGGCCGGGCTGCGTGTTGTGGAGCCGGTCGTGGCTGTCGACGGCCCGCACGTGGTGATCGACAACGCGACGATCATGACCGCCGCCGGCGTGACGCACGCCCCGGGCTGGATCGCCTTTGACAAAGGCCGCATCGTGGCGCTCGGCGCAGGAAAAGCCCCGGCGCGCGCGGGCGCCCACGTCATCGACGGGCAGGGCCACGTGGTCACGCCCGGGCTCATCGACACGCACTCGCACCTGGGTGTGTATCCCAGCCCGTCCGTCAAGGCCCATAAGGACGGCAACGAGATGACGCGGCCCGCGACACCCGGCGCGTGGGCCGAGCACGCCACCTGGCCGCAGGATCCGGGCCTGCAGCTGGCCATCGCGGGCGGCATCACGTCGCTGCAGATCCTGCCCGGCTCGGGCAACCTGATCGGGGGCCGCGGCGTCGTCTTGCACATGGTTCCGCACCGCGGCGCCCGCGCGATGCGCTTCCCCGGCGCGCCCGAGACCATCAAGATGGCGTGCGGGGAAAACCCCAAGCGCATATACGGCAGCCGCAAGCAGGCGCCGTCGACCCGCATGGGCAACCTGCGCGACCAGCGCATGGCCTTTCTCAAGGCACAGTCGTATCGGCACAAGCTGTCCACGGCCGCGTTTGCGGACGCGCTGGACCGCGACCTGGGCAGCGAGACCCTGGTCGGCGTCATGGAGGGCCGCATCCTGCCGCAGATTCACTGTTATCGCGCGGACGACATGCTGGCCATGCTGCAGCTTGCGGACGAGTTCGGGTTCAAGATCCGGTCGTTCCACCACGCCCTGGAGGCCTACAAGATCCGTGACGTGCTGGCCAAGTTGGACGTCGGGATCTCGACCTGGGCCGACTGGTGGGGCTTCAAGCTGGAGGCCTACGACGGCATCCCGGAGAACGCGGCCATGTCCGCCCAGAGCGGCGTCAAGGTCATCATCCACTCCGACTCGGCCATCGGCATCCAGCGACTCAACCAGGAGGCGGCCAAGGCGATGTACAGCGGCCGCCGCGCGGGTGTGGACATCGATGAAAACGAGGCACTGCGCTGGGTCACCTACAACCCGGCGTGGGCGCTGGGTATCGAGGGTGAGGTCGGCACCCTGGAAGTGGGCAAGCGGGCGGACATCGCGGTGTGGGACAGGTCGCCTTTCAGCGTGTATGCATCGGCGCGTTGGGTCTTCGTGGACGGGGTGCTGCGCCACGCCAAGGATCGCAAGGACCCGCCTTGGAGCGACTTTCAGCTGGGCCAGGAGGTGACCCCATGAACGCGCTGGTCTGTATCGTCATCAGCGGCGCCACGCTTTGGACGCCTCAAGGGCCCGTGCAGGGCAAGCACCTGGTGCTGCGCGACGGCAAGATCGCACAGATCGCCGACACCGCACCGACGGGCTGCACGGCGATCGACGGCGCCGGCGGGGTCGTCACGCCCGGCCTGATCGACGCCTACACCAACGTGGGCCTGGCCGAGGTGCCCATGGAGCAGGTCACCCGCGACGATGTGGTCGCCGGGCACGAGCACACCAAGCGCTCCGGCGTGTACGCCTCGTTTAGGGTGGCGGACGCATACAACCCGCGCTCCACGCTGATCCCGATCGCACGCGTCGCGGGGATCACGTCGGTCGTTGCGGTGCCCAGCGGTGGCCTGGTCAGCGGGCAGTCGGCCTGGGCTGATCTCGCAGGCGCCACGCAGGCGGCCGCGGTCAAGAAGCCGCGCCTGGCGCTGCACGTGAACATGGGGGCGGCCGATGGGTCCAAAGCCGCCCACCTGCACACCCTGCGGACGCTGCTGGCCGAGACCCGACGCTATGCCGGCACCCGCGCGGCCTGGGAGAAGGCGCAGGCCCGCAAGCCGCTGTTCGGGCACCTGGAGCTCGAGGCCGTGCAGGCCGCGTTGGACGGTACGCTGCCGGTGGTGATGCGCGTCGATCGGGCCGCGGACATCGAGGCCGCGCTGCGCCTGGCCGCCGAGTACAAGCTGCGTCTGATCATCGCGGGCGGCTCTGAAGCCCACCTGATGGCCTCCGCGCTGGCCGCGGCCAAGGTCCCCGTCATCGTCAACCCGTACGAGTACGGCCCGAGCTCGTTCGACCGCGTGCACAGCAGCGCCGCCAACCCGGCGCGGCTCGCCAAAGCCGGCGTTCCGCTCGTGATCTCCGCCTTTTGGGGCCACAACGTGCGCACGCTGGCTCAGGTCGCGGGCAACGCGGTGCGCGCCGGGCTGCCCAAAGCAGACGCGATCAAGGCCATCACCAGCGCCCCGGCCGACGCCTTCGGGATGTCGGGCCACGGGCGGCTGAAGGCGGGCGCGGTGGCCAACGTCGTCGTCTGGAGCGGCGATCCGCTGGAGCTGAGCTCGGCGCCCACTGCGGTCATCATCGGCGGTCGCCGCATTGAGCTGGAGAGCCGCCAGAGCCGCCTGCGCGATCGCTATCTGAAGGGCACAGGGCTGCCACAGCCGCTCCCGCTCCCTTAGGCAAGCGCCTCGTCTATCGCGTCGATCACGGCGTCTGTTTCGCTGAGCGCGTTGGGCCAGTGCGGGGCGAAGCGCAGGTAGCCGTCCGGGGTGGACGTCGAGATTCCGCGCTCGACCAGACCGGCGTTCAAGCGGATGACGTCGACGCCCTCCGGCGGCCGAACCGACAGCATGCCGGACCGCGCCTCGACCTGTGGGGCCCGGGCGCTGGTGAAGCCGCGCGCGGTCAGGGCGGGCTCCAAGCGGTCCAGATAGGCGTTGGCGTGGGCGAAGATCTCGGGCACGCCGATTTGCTGGATGAGGTCCAGCGACACGCCCAGGGCGGCGAACCCGACGGTGTTGGTCATGCCGGACTCGACGACGGTGGCCGCGCGGCGCAGGGGGCGGTCGTAGCGCAGGTGGCCCGGGCCCTCGAAGAGAAACTTCATCGCGCCTTCATGGCCCAGCCAGCCGGCCACGACCGGGTTTAGCGCCGCCGCGGCCCGGTCGCGCACGTAGAGGAAGCCGGCACCGTCCAGACCCATCAGCCACTTGTGCGCGCCGCAGGCCAGGTAGTCGACGGTCTCGCCCACGTCGATGGGGCAGATGCCGCACGCCTGGATCGCGTCCACGAACAGCTCAGCGCCGTGCTGGCGGCACAGGTGGCCGATCGCGTCCAGGGGCATCCGGCGGCCGGTTTGAAACTGGACGGCGCTGACCGCGACCAGCCGTACACCGGCGCGCAGCGAGTCTTCGAGGGCGTCGAGGTCCTGCGGGATCATCGTCAGCTGCAGGTCGTGTTGGCGGGCGGCGTTTTGCCACGGCGTGACGTTGGTCGGAAACTCGCCGTCAAAGCAGACGATCCTGTCACCCCGCTGCCAGGGGATGCACAGCGCCGCTGCGATGACGCCTTCGCTGGTGTTTTTGGTGAGCCCGATCTCCGCGGGTTGGGCGCCGATCAGCGCCGCCAGCTCGCTCCGCAGCTGCTCTCGGCGGGCCATCCAGGTCGTAAACGCCGACACGCCGCGCCGGCCGAAATCGTCGACGACCTCGGCCACGATCGCGCTGACGGGCGCCGACGGCGGTGAGATTGCGCAGTGGTTGAGATAGGCCCGCGCGGACATGTTTGGAAACAGCGCGCGATCACCCAGGACAGCTTTGTGCATTGGCGCCCCTCCCGGCGTCGCCCCAGATGTATCACACGTCGCTGTTTACAATAACCGGCGGTGGGACATGTCACCCGTGTCACATCGCATGTGCATGGGGACATTTGTCCCGGCCTTAATTTCATATAAAACAGTTAGTTACCGGATCTTATCCACAGGCATGAATGTTGCTGCGTGTCAAACCGTCTGACGGAGGTGATGACCATGTTGCAGCAAGTTCAAGCCAGCACTCGAGTTCAGGTACTTTCCCCCGCTCCCGCGCCGCGCGTCACCACGACCCGCCGTCGCACTCACGGGCTGCTCTCGGGGCTCAGCCGCCGCGGGCAGACGCGGACCACCAACCCCGGCGCCCTCGTGGCGCGCGCTCAAACCCCTGCCACCCCCAAATCGTCAATGCGCGACTGGCTCACCGATATCGGCGCGCTGGTCGGCATGGGCTCGCTGTGGATGGTGATGGCGGTGGTCGCAGCGACCCTCCAGTAGCGCTCAGCTAAGTCCCCCACGTACAATCGGGCTCCCCAAGCTGTGGGAGCGCTTTCCTTGATTCGTTTTCTCGCTGACGGTGACGACGGCCGGATGCTCTTTATGGGGCTGTCCGAGTCAAACCTGGAGCTGTTGGAGGGCGGCGAGCCGATCGCCTTTGCCCTTGAGGAGTACGGCATCGATGGCTACTTCGGCATGGTCTACGGCGGGGAGACTGCGCTGCAGATCGAGCGGGAGAAGGTCTCCGACCACCCGTTTGCCCTGATGTCGCTCACGGACAGCGACTACATCGCGCTGCGCGGCGGTGATTTGCTCACCCGCAGCTTTGTGGAGCTTGGCCTGGATGCTTCGGGCGCCGTCACGATCTTCGTCGGCGCCTCGGAGCTGGAGATTCTGGATCAGCTGCGCGCGTCGGGGATTGTGGATCCGAGCACGCCGATCGCGGGCGTGGAGGAGTACTTCGCCCACGAGGCGGGGCTGGTCCCGGGCTGTGAGAAGTGCGCGGCGCGGGAACCTCACGAACACCTGGCGACGCCGGTCATCCCGGCCGGGCGGCCGATGGGGCGTCCGGGAGGCAGCAGCAACTGGCGCGAGCGCCTATATGCGCATCCGGGGCTGGTGGCGCTGGGCGTGGCGGCCATGTGTGTCGTGGCCGGTCTGGTCCTGGATGACTATCTCAAGTCACAGCGTGCGCGCGAGGCCGCTGACAACGCACCACAGGGGCCCTCTGCGGAGACCGTCGCTTTCATCGCGTCCGACAAGGCGCGGCGTACGGCGCTGGACGCGTACGATCCGGTCGTCCTGAATCCGGCGCTGGGCGCGGAGTGTCCGGCGGCCAATCTGTTGCTGCCGGTGTCCATCGGGCGCCGGCCTATCGCGCACTTCGGGCCGCGTGACGCCAAGCTGTCGGACCAGGCGCGCTTCAAGCAGTCTCTGGAGCGCTATCTGCTGTTCGCCAAGGTGCCCTTTGATGCGATGCCTGCCATCAAAGGCGGGGTAGGGCCCGTAACGAAGCGCGTGCAGCGCGATGGTTGGATCGACCGCCAGGTCCAGGAGTTCGCCCAGCCATATCAGGTCACCGTGGTCGTGCAGGCATGGGTGGATCCCGAGATTCCCAAGAGGGTCACCAACAGTACGAACACCTACAAGACGGGGGGCGCGGCGACACGGCTGTTGTTGTGGGATTTTCGCAAGAGCGCTTTCATCTGCGCGTCGCCGATCGTGATGTCGTCGACAGAGGCGCTCACCGTCGTTCGCCAGAAGGGCCGTCACAACGCGCTGGCCGGTCTGGGAGACGACCCGCTGGCCAAGGCGCGGGTCGAGCTGTTGATTCGCGCTGCTCGGGATGGGGCGGAGCACCTGCAGGCCATCACGCCGCTTTGAGGGGACGCCGGCGGGTCAGCGGCTGTTTGTCGCCAGGCGGTGGGCGATGGCGGCGGCGGTCTGGTTGCCCCGATCGGACAGCCCGGACGGCACCACCGAGACGTGCCCCGCGGCCTCGGGTAGCGCCTCGGCGGCGATAACGGCCTCGGCTCGTGGGATGAACAGGTCCGGGTATGCGGTGCCGATAGTGCCTAACACGATGACCGTGGGGTTCAGCAGATCGACCAGGATCGCGCAAAGACGCCCCAACTCAGCCCCGATGCGATCGATGGCGCGCACCGCTGCCGGATCCCCGGCCATTGCCGCCTCGCACAGTCGCTGCGGCGTAATCGGGGCGGTCGCAAGCGCGGTCTCCCCGCCCGTCTGGGCACACCGGAGGCGCTCGGCTTCAGCGACTTGAACCATGCCCGGGCCGCTGAGATAGCCCTCGACGCTTCCGCGCTTGCCGAACCCGACAGGCCCGTCCGCGTGCAGCCGGATGTGCCCGATCTCGCCGGCCAGGGCCAGCGGTCCCTCGAAAACGCGCCCGTTGAGCAGCAGGCCCGCGCCCATGCCGGTGCTCATAGTCAAAAACACGGCGGTGTCGGCCCCGCGCGCGGCACCCCAGTAGGCCTCCGCGAGAACGCTGGCGTTGGCGTCGTTCATCATGGCGGCCGGTACGGCGCAGTGGCCGCGCAGAAAAGCCATCAGCTCGAAGAACTGCCAATTGGGCATGTTGGGCACCGCCAGCAGGCGGCCCTCGGAGTAGCTGAGCGGACCCGGGCAGGCCACGCCCAGGGCTACGGCGTCTCCATCCGCCTGGGCCGACAGCTGGGTCAGGCGGTGCAGCGCCTCCGTGAGCAGGTCGTCTGGGGAGGCGTCGCGGTCCGTGTCGATGCGGTCGGCGGCCTGGATCGCCCCGTCCGCGGCGGCGGCGCACATGCCGATCTTGGTGCCGCCGATGTCCAGGCCAAGGTAGTGCGCCATGGTGTCCGGACCTACTCGCGGGAGGTACGCAGAACGCCTGCGATGCACAGCAGCAGCAACAACACGCCGAGCGCGCCCGTGCCGCCGGTGCCGGCCACACAGCCGGAGCTGCCTCCGCCGCCGCCGCCGCCCGCCGACTTGCCACCGCCTACTTTGCCCGGGCTGGTCTTGTCCACGATAGGCCCGAACAAGCCGACGTCCAGGTCCGCCGAGTCCGCGTCCTCTTCGGCGGGTACGTCGGCCGCGCCGGGTGTTGGAGCCCGCGCGTCGATCTCGGCCTCCTTTTTGTCGACGTCGCCCGACGCCACGGTCAGCGGCGCGCCCTCCTCCCCCAGAATCTGGATCTGTGCGCCGGACGGCCCGTCTTCGTCCACGGTCGTGGCGCCCTCCTCAGGGATGAAGCCGGAGCAGTCCTGATAGGTGCCGGCGACATCGATCGACTCGCCGTTGGGCCAGGTGAGCGTGATGCCGTCCGAGACGGTGGTCTCGCCCGGTGGGCACTTCGGCGTGGCGGTGACGGCGTGCACGTTGGGGACGCCAGGCAGCCCCGGGTTGAACGAGAAGACCGGGTCCTTGGTCATCTCGTCCGGGGAGATGGTGGTGAAGAAGCGCGTCATGTACGGGTGGTCGGCAAACAGGGCCTGCGCGTCCTTCAGCGGCTGCACGATGCGCTCGTCCAGGTCCGCGGCGAACGCCACCGGGTCGAAGACCCAGCCCTCCGGCATGTGTTTGATGCACTCCTGCAGATTGAACGTGTTGTAGAAGTCGCGGTCGCTCTTGCAGTTTCCCGGCAGGGTCGATTCATCGGGCTTGGGGATGTGAGTCTTGATCACCTGCTGCATCAGGCTCGAGCGCGGCCAGCCGTCGAACAGCAGCTTCTCCAGAAACTCCCAGGGTTTGGTGATCGTCTTGAAGGGCTCGGTGTTGTAGTCGCCCTCCTTGTAGACCTGGTCCTTCATGATCGCCGCGTCGCCGGCGTACTCCGTCACAAACGCGTGTCCGTTGGCCTGGTCGGCGGCTTCGGTCACGAGCTTGAGATACGCCTCGGCACAGTCCTGCCAGGGCTGGTAGGCGCCGTACCCGCACGCCTGTAGCGGCCCGGTCGGCTGCCCGCACTTGAGCCAGTCCAGCTTCTTGGGGTTGAGCAGCACGTGGAAGAAGTTCATGGGCACAGCGCGAGCTTTGGCCAGCACCCAGGAGTAGACCGGCATGTTCTCGGCGGCCGCGATGCTGGTGAGCTTGAGCGGGATGCACGCCAGGTCGGGCGCGTCGTAGTCGATGACCAGCGGCTGCATCTCACCGACCTCTTTGTCTTTTTGCAGCTTCAGCGCCACAAAGACGTACTCCAGGTTGGTGTAGTGGATGACCAGCCCCTCGGCGGCCTCCGGCTGGTCGTAGCCGTTGTCGTTGAGCCAGGTGAACAGCTCGCTGCCGTCCGTTGCGGAGACCACCTTGTACTCGAAGGGCCCCACGTTGCCCTCGGCCAGCACGTCGACGCCGTTGGGGGCGTCACCGGCGCCGTCGCTGCCGCCGTCACCGCCCGTGCCGCCGAAGTCCCCCTCTTCTGGAAACTGGCACTCATCACACGTGACCTTGCAGTCCTCGTTTTCCACCCAGTTGACCTCAAAGCGCGGGTCCGTCAGCGCGCGCAGCCGGGTGAAGATCTCGTCGCTTCCCACCCCGAACTCGGGCACGGCCGGCAACGGCAGCACCCACGAGAACTTCTCGGCGGGCCCCTGGTACTGAATCTGGATGTGAGCAGTCACGTGCTGTCCTTCGACAGCAAACAGGATGTGCTCACCCACCTGATCGACCGGCTGGGAGTTGTTGCAGAAGAAACCACCACACGCCTGCGCTGCAGGAACGCACGTGAGGCTGACCAATGCCGCCGCGACCAATGTCTTCATGGCCGCGCAGTGTAGCACTAACTAATTGGTGGGCACCGGAATGACGGGGATTTCTACGCCCGCGATGTCCGGAATCAGCGCGTCGATGTCACAACAGAAAGATAGCGAGCACTTGCTATTATTGCCGCACTGCCAGCCCTCGCCGCACAGCGCGTCGAACTGTGCAGCAGTGACGTCTCCGCAGACGCCGCCGTCGCAGTCCACGTCCGGGACGCCGCCGCCGACGACGACCTCAAACTCTTGTCGCGGCGCCGCCTCCAACGGCAATCGGCCCTCTTCGGGGCACTCACCCGCGGGCTTCATCGTGTGGTAGCCGGCCGCCAACGTCCCGAACTCGGAGCCGCTCGCCCCGCCCGGCGTGTACAGCACGACCAGGTCAGTCGCGCCGCCCTCCAGCTCGCCTTCGCTGACCATCCCGTCCTGGTTGGCGTCCACGTAGGCCAGCAGCACGCCCAGGGCGTAGCGTCCCTCACCGTCGGGCACGCTCACGACCACCTCCTGAGGGGGCGGCTCGTGCAACGACAGAGCGTAGCGGGCGGGAAAGATCCCGGTGGTCAGCGCCTGCTGGGCCACGGACGACAGCGGGTCGCCCAGACCGTCGGCCAGGCTCTTGGTGGTCCAGAAGATCGCCAGGCGCAGCGGCCCCGTCGCAGCGGGCTCCTCATGAACGCGGACCTCGCCCTCCAGGTGCAGCAGCTCGTCGCCCAGAAACGTGCCGTCGGCCAAGGGCTCGCCACATCCGGCGATCAACAGCAGTGTGGCGATGACGGCTCTCACAGGTAAAACCCGAGCCCGAGCGCGCCGTATCCGATCACACGCGGCGTCAGCTCGCTGGTGCGCCCATCCTCGGCGAGCAGATCCATCAAGTAGATGTCGGCGCCGCCGTCGAGGGTGAGCGTGATCCGGGAGCCCAGCGCAAACTCGGCGCGCAGGGCAGGGCCGCCGCGAAACATAAACTGCGCGCGATCGGTGGCCTCGCCGCGTGTCGTAAACCGCTGGTTGAGCCAGTCGCCGCCGAGGCGGACGCCCAGGCCGAGCGCGATGGGGGCGCGCGGCAGATCGAACACTTTGTAGGTGGCGATGTCTGCGCCGACCATGTCGTAGACGGCGGTCAGCACGTCGTTTGTCGCGCCGGAGCGGCCGTAGCGCACGCGCAGCTGAAGCGAGATCGCGCTGAGATCCACCTGAGCGCCCACCGCGCCGAACCCGCCGACCGTCGCATCCGGCAGCACTGGACTGCCGATCTCCCCGCCCGTGATCAGGCTCCACGCCGACGCCCGATCGTCGGAGTGCCCCTTGCGCACCGTCCGGCCAAACGGGATGCGCGACATGCCGGCGGCCGCCACCGTCGCTGAGCCGCTTCTGCGGATCGCCACCGTGGTCTCGTACACGGCCCGGTTGCTGCGGCGGCGCACCAGGTAAGCGCCCGCGCGCAGCAGCACCTCGGTGCCGGCCTCCACGCTGAGCTCCGCCACGACAGAGCCGCCCGCCGCTTTCTCCAAGACCACGTACGAGCCGGCGTCGGCCAGGCGCAGGCGGCCCAGTTGCCCTGCCTCTTTCAGCCGCGTGATGGTCACCTCGTGCCGCCCGCGGATCTTGAACGAGTACGTGGGGTGCTGCACGAACTGCGTGCGGCTCGTCGTGCGGATCGTCTGGTTGTACGCGTATCGATACAGCTCGCTCAGCGTCACCTGCTTGTCGTTGGACGCGTCGGCGCCGCCCCGAAGGCCCGTCAGCAGGTGGTGGGTGAAGATGCCGCCGCGCAGCCGGTCCGACTCCTGGGCGTCCTCGCCCGCCGCCGAGCTGGTGATGATGGCCAGGCCGGCGCTCTGCAGCCGGTCATCGGCGCGAATCTCAAAGGCCTTGACCGGGACCCCGCCTTTGACGCGCGTGAGCCCGCCGGAGCGGCACGCGTCCACGATCAGCACGGACACTTTGGCCCGCGTCGCTTTGATCAGCTTCGCCAGGCGCTTGAACTTCAGTCGCGTGCCGCCCAGGTGCAGCTCGCCGGCGTTGGCGTGACCGCTGTAGTAGACGAACAACATGGAGCCGTCGTTGGGGTTGCGCGCGGCATCGGCCTCGATACGGCGCATCAGCTCGGCCAGGGCGTTTTCGACCGTGGGCGCCTTGGGACCGCGCAACAACACCACGTCCTCGGGCGCGACGCCGCCCAGCCCGGTCAGCACGTCCGCCATGCGCAGCGCGTCGCGCTCGGCAAACAGCAATGGCTCCTCGTCCGCGTCGCCCAGATTGGCGCCGATCACCACGCCATAGCGGTGCTGTCCGGCCGCCAGCGCCGCAGGGGTCCACAGCGCGATCAGCAACAGGGTTGCCAGCAGGCGTCTCATGGCTGGCTCCTGGTTTTGGACAGCCGAACCTCCTTGAGCGAGCAGCCCTCGGGCGGCCGGCGCATGATGGTTTTAGCGTCGTCGAAGGTGAACGCGGTCTCACAGTGTATCCCGACCAGCCGCTCATCGCCGAGCACGTCGTCGAAGCCGATGGCGGCACCTACCGACACCGGGGTCGGCGACGGAGTCAGCGCGGCTGCCCGGGCTTCACGCTGTGGGTAGCAGCCGTAAAGGGAGCGCTTGCTGTCGATGCCCACGATCATCACAAAGCCGGGGTCCTTGGCTTTTACGCGGAAGCCCACGTGATCGCCTGGGTGCACGGTGGCCCCGTCGTCGAGCCGGCGTCCGCCCTGTCCGTCGTCCAGCCAGACCTCCATGTCGAAGCCGGCGCCTTTGATGCGCGTCGGCTCGATGGGCACGGGCGGATCGAAGCCCGGAGTGGTCGTGGACTGGTTTTGCGGGATGACCACCATCACGAACGCTGCGGCCGCCGCCAGGAGTGTCAGCCAGGCCGAGGCCGGCACGTCGCGCTTCTTTCGAGCGCTTGCCAGCGAGATCACCTTGGCCGGAGCCGCAACCGGTGCCGGTGGGGCCAGCGTGAACCCGGCGTCGAAGCCCCGCACCTCTTCCAGTCGCGCCTTGCACTCGCCGCAGGTGTCCACGTGCGAGTCGACCGCCGTGCGGAGGTCGTCTTCGATCGGCTCGTACAGAAAGCGGTCGATTGTGAGGTCGGTCAAGTGTCCGTCCAGGTCGAAAAGGTGCTCGCTCATGCCGCACCTCCCTCAGGCTCCTGGCCGATCAGCGCCGCGGCCTGGGCCCTTAGCGCTTGCAGCCGATTGACCACCGTGCGCGGCGAGCAGCCGAGCAGTCTTGCGATCTCGGGATTCGTCATGCCGTCCACAAAGTGATAGATGCCCACCCGCACCAGCTCCTGGTCCAGCTTGCCCCACACGTCGGCGAGGAAGGCGTTGGTCGCCTGGTTGGGGGCCTCTTTGAGCCGCCGCCTGATGATGGGCGTCTGCTGCTCCAGCAGCTCGCGCCGGCGGCCCTCGTTGCGAAGGCGATTGAGACAGTGATTCGTCGTGATGCGGTACAGCCACGTCACAGGCGAAGACTGGCTTTTGAATGTGCTCTGCTTCTCCATCACTTTTACGAAGACCTCGTGAACCACTTCCTCAGCTTCCGTTTTCGAAAAGAACCGGCTCGCGCGCCGAAACACTACGGAGGCGTAGCGGCGGTAGAGCTCTCCGATATCCAGGACATCGGCGGTGTCGGCCTGTGGCATGGTCCCCCCGGGGCGCGTATGGCCCCGAGGAGATCCTTTACCAGAGACAGCGAGCGACGTCAGGGGAGCTCAGGCAGCTCGAAGCCGCCGGCCGCCTCCTCGATGCAGGGTTTGAGCTCGTCATGCCCGCCGCCGGTGCAGCCGGCCAGCGAGATCAGCGCGGCTGTTGCGACCGTCGTGACGACAGTGCCTGCGTCCGAGTTGAAGAATGTGCGTTTCATGGTCCCTACCTCGTTGTCCTTGATCCGAGTTCTGGGTGCGCCGGCTCAGCGCCGGGGCTTCATCAGGTGGGACCCGCGAGAGGGGTGGACCGCGCAAAACTTTTCTGGGTGTGCGGCAGCAGGCCGGGAAGCGAGCTTCGCACCGGCCACTCGCTGAATCCAGAGAGGTCAATAAAAACAAAGTACTATAATTGTGACCATCTGGTCGCTGTTTCTGGCACGAGTCTTGTTTATTGAGGTCACTATGAGCGCTCAACGTGGAAAAAGTGCCCTGGTCAGCGTCCTCACAGCAGGCCTCGAAGTCGGCTTTCTGGCGCTGTGCATGACCACGCTGGCCGGCCCCATTCTGGTGGCGATCCGCTGGCTCTCGGGCCTGTGCGGCGCGGTGCTGAACTTCACGCTCAATCGCATCTGGGTCTTCAGCGGTCGGCGCTCCGGCGCCGCCGAGCTGTTCCGCTTCGGCGCCACGGCGCTGTGCTCCATCACCACGTCCACGGCGGCTTGGTGGGCCCTGGTCTCAAGCACCCCATACGACCCGCAGGTGCTGCACGTCACGTCCATGATGGCGGTGTGGATGGTGCTGACCTACCCGCTGCTGAAGCGCTGGGTCTTCGCGGAGGCGGGTTAGCCCGGTACACTGCCGCGCATGCTGAATCACATCCCTGAGATCGGTCTAGATGACGCGCAGGCGGCCCTGGATGCCGGCGACGTCACGTTTGTCGACATCCGCGACCCAGGCTCGTACGCGGCCGGCCACGTCCCGGGCGCGGTGCATCTTACCGATCAGAACGCTCGAGAGTTTCTCGAGAGCGCGGACAAGGCCGCCAAGGTCATCGTTTACTGCTACCACGGCCACTCGAGCATGGGCGCTACCGGCTACCTGTTGGAGCAGGGATTTCAGGACGTGGCGAGCATGACCGGCGGGTTCACCGCCTGGCGCGGTCCGGTTTCCCGCGAGGACTAAGACGATCCCTTTGAGAACACTTTGATCTCGGAGCCCGCAGCGAACACGACGGAGCGCGGCGGCGTGTTTTGCAACCCGGCGAACTCCTCGCCGTACATCGCGGCCCAGTCCACAGCCAGGGTGTGGCTGTTGACCTCGTACACGGACCAGTGCGGATGCCATACGCGATAGGTGACCAGGTTGCCGCGGCGGTCCGTGCCCAGCCCCAGCTCGTGCTCTTTGAAGAAGTGCTCCAGCGAGTCGGGCGGCGGCATCCGCGCTTCTGCGCCGGTCGTCACGCTCAGCTGAAACCGGGCTGAGCGGCGCTTGTCGTCAATGCCGTAGTCGGCTGTGAAGGCGCCGTCCGGTGTCGGGTCTACGCGCCCATGCATCGGCGCCGCCCGGTACGGCTCGTTGTAGAGCACGCGGGCGATCCACGCCACCAGCCGCGACGGCACATACTCGCGTACGAACGCGACGCCGCGCCGCCCCTCGTGGGTGACGTAGAAGCGCAGATTGACCTCGGGAAAGTTGACGAAGCCGGGCCAGCGGACGCCCAGCACGCGCGTGTCGAGAAACTGAAACGCGACAAGGCTGAGGTAGGCGCGGCCGTCGTAGCGGTCCAACTCGCACCCCGGCGGAAGATGCGGCGCCAATACGGCGTCGTCCACGTCGAAGTTCACCAGCACCAGGTGGCGCCATTGGGCTTGGAGAAACGGTCGCGTGTCGCTGCTCTCAGCCGACCGCGGCGCCCGCGGCGTTGTGGATCGCCTCGAACGCGGCGTCCAGACGCGCCTGGCCGTCGGCGGTCCATGACGCATCAGCGCCCAGCTCGCTGCCCTGAGCCAGCCAGTTCACCAGGTCGGTGTGCGCCGCGCCCGCGATCTGGGCGACCTCAGCCAGCGCCGCGCTCTGGACGTCGCTGCCCTGCGTCTCCAGCGCGGTAAGCGCGCCGATCAGCGCCTTGAAGGTGCCCTTGCCGGCGATCCCATCCGCCTCCAGGCCCGAGGCGGTCTGAAACAGCACCACGCCGGCCTTGGTCATGCCGCCGAAGGCGCCGTCTTCCGTGCCGGTGAAGTAGCCGAGGCCGTTCAGGGCGTGCTGAAGGTGAGTCACCTGGTTGCCGCGGTCGCCGCTGCGCAGGGTCTTGGAGGTGTCGATTACAAAAGCCATGTGTGTCCCTCTTCGAGTTAATGGGCGGGAACGTGGATAGCATCGGTCGCGCCGTCAGACAACTCACCGGGTTAGGGCTGAAACGGGTTGATGCCGTGCCGGGCCAGGTACTGCCAGGCGGTGCCGGCGACGCTGGAGCTGGGGGTGAGGCCGCCCGTGTTGTGCGTAGCATAGGGCACGCCGCCGTCCGCGTCCGTGATGCCGTCGATCGCGGCGATCAGCGACTCAGCGTCGGTGGGGCACAGGGCCCCTCCGGATGTGTCGGCCAGGGCCAGGGCCGGTCGTATTGGTCGCGAAAGAACCAGCCCTCGCCGCTGCCCGTGGCGAAGTGCATGCCCTGCTTGTACTGGGCTGCCGCCTCGTTGTAGGCGGCGTGCTCCGCGGCGGGATTCAGCGACGCGTCGCCCTCAGCCTCCCACGCCAGGCCCACGCCCTCGAACTCGTCGACGGATGTGTGATTGCGTTTGCTGATCGCGGCTCGCAGGTCGGCGTAGCGGCGGTTGGCAAGCAGCTCAAGATACGCCGCAATGTGCTCTTCGCGGCCGCGGCTACAGAAGGTGGTCAGTCGCTCCAGCGCCATGATACGAATCGTACACGACCGCACAGGGGGACTTAGAGTGCAGCTGCAAGAGGTGATGGATTTTCTGGCCGCCCACGGCAGTGACCAGACCAAGAAGACGCTCGTCAAACACGGCGCTCGCGAGCCCTTCAACGGCGTGAAGGTGGCCGATCTCAAGAAGCTCGTGAAGAAGATCAAAAAGGACCACGCGCTGTCGCTGCAGCTGTACGCCACCGGCAACACCGACGCCATGTACCTGGCCGGGCTGGTCGCCGACGAGACTCAGATGACGCGCCCTCTCCTGGAGGAGTGGGTCGCGGGCGCGTACTGGTACTACCTCAGCGAGTTCGCCGTGCCGTCGGTCGCAGCGGAGACCACGTTTGGCCGGGAGCTGGCGCTGGAATGGATGCAGCGCCCCGAGGAGGGCGTCGCCGCAGCCGGCTGGTGCACGTACTCACGCATGATGTCCATCACGGGTGACGACGAGCTGGACCTGGACGAGATCCGCGGTCTGCTGTCCACCGTTCGGGATACGATTCACGGCCGGGACAACCGCGTACGGCACGTCATGAACGCGTTTGTCATCGCGACGGGCACCTTTGTGGCGCCGCTGCTCGACGAGGCGCGCGCCGTCGCGGGGGCCATCGGCGTGGTGAAGGTGGATATGGGTGGGACCGCCTGCAAGGTGCCGCTGGCGACGACCTACATCGAGAAGGTCGTGGACCGCGGCCGGGTCGGCAAAAAAAGAAAGGCCGCGCGCTGTTGAGCACGCGGCCTTTGCTTTGGTGAGACGACCCGCGATTCGGGCCCGGGGACGTTACATGCCGAGCCAGCTCTGCAGCACGCCGTTCTGGACGAGGACCGTCGCGACGATGCCGACGACGATGGCGGCCGGCACCAGGATGCGCCAGGGGCTCTTCTTCTCGGCGAAGGGATCTTCCATGCGACGGTTGGCGTTGCTGGGCAGCGCCGCGACGTCGGTGAGCGACGCGCCGAACGGCACGTTGATGCGAGCGCGGGCGTTGATGGCCCATCCAGACGCATCCAGCAGGGGCGCCAGGTTGCGCTGACGCAGCTTCAGCCAGGCCATGAGCATGGACGGACCCGAGATGAGCAGCATCAGACCAGCGATCGCCAGCGGCATCTGCCACACCTTGAGCGCCATGAAGCCCGACGCCATCGCGACGACCGCAGAGCCGATGAAGCCCAGCGCCAGGCCGACGGCGGCGAAGATGCCCGCGAATTTGCCCACGTCAAACGCGGTCGGCTGCGGCTTGGGAGCGCCGGCGGTGGTGGCCGTTTTGGCGGTGGCGGTGCCCTTGTTCACGGCGCCGTCCATCCGGCCCTGAGCCGCCTTCTCCTTGGAGGCCGCGAACTTCTCGACCTGGGCGCTGATCATCTTGGCCACGCGCTTGTACGGGCTCCAGAACGCCTGGCGGATGCTCAGCGGGTTGTCCACCACCTTGGCGATTGTGGCGTCCCAGTCGTTGCCGTCGCGGTCGTAGTAGACGCCGTTGCGTCCGACCATCAGGAAGTCGGTGTCACCGTCGGTGAACGCGGCCACGATCTGGCGCTTCTCGCCCGTCTCGGGGCGCACGCAGTCGCAGTACGCCAGGTACGCCTGACTGAGGCCCGCCAGCTTGGCGTGCTTGCCCGCGTCCGTCACGGTCATGACCAGGTCGCAGCTGCGACCGTCCAGGTACAGGGTGCCCGCCTGGAACACGGCCGGCGCCTTCTTGCCGTAGAAGTTCTCGAAGGACACGAAGTTCTTGAGCAGCTCGACCAGGTCGCGGTTCAGGCGCACGGTCTTCTCGACGGCCTCGATGCCCTCGGCCTCGGCGCGCAGGGCCTCGTCCTTTTCGATGAGCGCCTCGACCGCGCTGCGGGTGTCGTCGGCCAGCAGCTGCTGCACGCGCTCGATGCCCAGGTTCTCGACCTCGGTGCCCGCCTTGGCGCTGAGCCACGCGTCGTAGCCGGCCAGCTTGCCGCTGATCTCGGCCCACTGTTTTTCGGTCATCTTGATCTGGCGGCCCAGCAGGGGCTGCACGGCGTCGTTGACGAAGGTGTCCATGGCGCCTGCCCAGGCCGGGTTCAAGCCGGCGCCCAACGGCAACGCTTGACCCGGTGCGACGGCGGCCAGCGGGAACTGCGCGATGGCCTCGTCGCCGGACGTCAGCGTGTTGGCCGCGATGTCGGCCCAGCCGGCGGCGTCGCGAGACATGTGCTCGGCGGCGCGGGGGTCGAAGGCGGCCAGGCTGCAGCGCGTGAAGTAGTCGTCAATCTTGGCTTTGACGGCCTGGAACGCGGTGACCGCCTTCTCGGTGTCGTCGCCCAGCGCCTCGGTGGTGCCGTCCGACTGTGCGTGCCAATCAGCGTACGCCTGAGCGGCAGCGAAGAACGCCTCGACTTTCTCGTTGGAGAGGCCGTCGGCGCCGGAGCGGTCCGTCTCGCCGCCAACGCACGCGATCATCTCTTCCATCGCCTTGGTCAGCTCCTCGGTGCCGGCGGCGCTGGCCGGCACGATGCCGTCGCCATTGAACTGCGTCTCCGCGAAGATGGCCGCGGTGTCCGTGACGTCCTCGATCGTGATCGACTTGCTGTCGCCCTTGCCGAGGTTGCGAAGGATCTGCTTGGCCGATGCCAGCACCTGCTTGCCGTTGTCCTTGCCGGGGCTGATCGCGGACAGCGGCAGGCTGGACGAGCCTTTCATGAGCTGGTCGGGATCGTGCAGCACCGACCCCATCCAGTTGATCGCCTCCTTGATCTCGGGCGCGCGAATGCGACCGTCCTTGTCGTGGTCCACGATATCGAGCGTGCGCTCGTCGAACTCGATTCCGCGGGTGGGGCAGGCCAGCGCCAGCCAGAGCTTCTGGTCCAGCTCGGGAATTGCGAGCACATCGGCGCCCGACTCGATCATGACCTGGTCGAAGCCGCCCGCACGGGCAAAGGTGAACTTGTAGTTGCTGCTCATTTTGAGGGTCTTCCTTGTGTTGGGTGTCGTGTGCGGTCGACTTCAGCGCCACCCGCGCCGCCCCTCCTTGGCAAGCCTGGTGCCAACAGAGGTCAATCGACGAACTGCGCCCTGTTTTTGGAGTGAAGTTCTGCGAGACCGGGCCCGGTTTGAACCCTCTGGATGTCTACTTTGGTTACACGATAGTGCGGCGCTGTTACGACAAGTTGATACGATGTTCATCTCGTGTCGCAGGCCTCGTCGTGATAAATGCGTGCGCGTTGACAACGCCACTGTGGACGGAGGAAAAAGATGGTCCAACGACCCGCTGTCTCACTGATGATCATGATGACCCTGGCACTGACTGGATGTAAGGGAGAGTCCGCGCCCGCGACGCCCGCCACTCCGGCGACGCCTGCGGCCACCCCCACACCCGTGCCGCCGGCCCAACCCGCGGCGGTTCCAGCGCAGCCTGCCACCGCTCCGGCCCAGCCTGCCACCGCTCCGGCTCAGCCTGCCGCCGCGCCGGCTCAGCCCGCGGCGCAACCGGCTGCGGTCGCCAAGCCCGCCCCGGCCGCTCCGGCGACGCCCAAACCCGAGGAGAAGCTGCAGTCCGAGGTCGTCTTCGACCCGCGTACGCCGCCCGCCGGGTACGTAAACTGCCACCGCAACCACTGCCACAAGGTGGGTGGGGGCGTCGCGTCGTACACCCAGGTCATGCAGGAGATCGGTGCAACCAAGATCGTCGGCGTGCCCAAGGCCCGTCCCATGCCGCCCGCCCCCGCGGACGTGTCAGCCCCGCCGGCCGACGCCCAGCGCTCAGCCTCCGGACTTGCCTGGAAAGTTCTGAACGCCGGCGGCGGCACCGCCAAACCCGGCCCCACCAGCGTGGTCACCGTGCATTACACGGGTTGGACGACCGACGGCAAACCCTTCGACAGCAGCGTGTCACGCGGTCGTCCGGCGACCTTCCCGCTCAACCGCGTCATCGCCGGCTGGACCGAGGGGCTGCAGCTGATGACGGTCGGTGAGGAGCGCCGCATCTGGATCCCGCAGAACCTGGCCTACAAGGGTCGCCCGGGCCGCCCGGCCGGCATGCTTGTGTTCGACGTCGAGCTCCTCAACATCCGCTGATTCAAGGTACTGCGACGGCGAACCAGCTGTCGCCGGCTGGGGCCAGCACGGTCACGGCGACCGTGTCGTCCAGCGTGGTCGGCACCAGCGCCGTTGGTGCGGCCACGTCCATCGTATTCTCAAACTCGAACCAGGATCGGGTCCCCCAGTGGACGCGGTATCCCGTCGCCCCCGGATGTGCTGTGGCGCTCCAGCTGACCGCCACGGAGTCTCCCGCCTGCGTCTTGACTACGGAGACCACCGGCAGGGGTGACGCGGATACGCTCTCGGCGTCCAGGAACGGGAGGTAGACCGCCTTGCCCAACTCAAAGTCGTCGTAATAGTCGTGGATCGCGCCCTTGATCGACGCCGCGTCCGTCAGCGACCAGAAGTTGCCGGTGGCGCTGATCTCGCTGGTGGTCGTCACCTTCAGCACCGTGGTGCCGCTGTGACGGAAGCTGTTTTCGGTGAAGGCCATCGCCGTGGACACCGACAGCAGCGGGTCCGCCGACGCGTCGGCGATCGTGTTGCCGACAACGGTCAGATCACCGCTCAGCGACACGGTCTTGGTGTTGCGGATTATCTGGTTATCGCCCACGTGCGAGGCGGCGTTGCCGGACACGCTGAAGCCGCCGCCGCTGTCGGCGATGATGTTGTCCACGATGAGGTGCTTCACGTTGCCCGTGTTGGCGCCAAACGCGGACTGCGCGCACCCCTCGATGAGGTTGTCGCTGACCTTCAACGGGTACTCGGGCAGCGGGTCCAGCGCCGAGCCGACCTCCGGGCCATTGGTGCCGGCGGCGTAGAAGCCACCGAGGTTGATCCCGTACGTCATGGCATGAATCCAGTTGTTGCTGATCGTGACGCTGTGGACGTACGGCCCGTAGCCGCCGCCGCCGAAGTTGATGGCGCCGCCGCCGTCGGTGATCTCGTTGCTGTCGATCAGCAGGCCGGCGTAGTGGCGCTGATTCATGTTGAGCTCGATCGCCTGCCCGTTGCTCGTGAAGGTGTTGCCCGTGATCGCCGTGTCGGTGATCGGCTGCACGGGGTCGGAGCTGCCCGAGGACGAGTACGCCGAGTAGATGCCGCTGGAGTTGTCCTCGAACGTGTTGCCGATCAGCTGCAGCTTCCACGTCGCCCGGATCTCAACCGCGCGGTTGTTGTTGCGCAGCGTCGAAGACGTCACAAGCAGGCCCGTCTTGAAGACGTAGATCGCGGTGTCCGCGCACTCGACGACCACGTGCTTCAGCTGTGTGCCTGCGGCGGTGTCCCGAATCTGGAGGCCGCCCCACGCGCCCTTGCCACACGGCTTGGCTTGAGCGGAGAAGACGATGGGCTTGTCGGCCGTACCCTCGGCCGTCAGCGTGCCCTCGACCTTGACATAAGCGCCGGGCGCACTGTCGAGGATCGTCCCGGGACACAGCGTCAGCGACGACCCCTCGGGGACCAGCACCGGACTCTGCGCCAGGTACTCGCCGCACCAACTCGCGTTGCCCTCGATGACGCCGCCGACCAGCGTGTAGTCCGAGCACACGCCGCCCAGGCAGACCTTGCCGCCCTCGCACGGGTTGGGGTCGCACAGGTCCATCGTGCAGGTCGCACCATCCGCGCTCAGGTGCCAGCCCCCCGCCGCGTCACAGGCGCAGCCGCCGTCCACACACACCTCGTGGTTGTCCGCGCTGCAGGCGTCGGGATCGGGTCCGTGCTGGCAGCCGCCGGCGGCGTCGCAGGTGTCGGCAGTGCACGCGTCCCCGTCGTCGCAGTCGATCGCCGAGCCGCCCGTGCAGGCGCCGCCCTGGCACGTATCCGCCTCGGTGCAGGCATCGCCGTCGTCGCAGTCCGGGCCCGACGCCGCGACAAAGGTGCACCCGTCGGCGATATCGCAGCCGTCCGTTGTGCAGGGATCGCCATCGTCGCATAGGAAGCCCGCGCCGCCGACACAGCTTCCAAGCAGGCACGCGTCCCCGATCGTGCAGGCGTCCCCGTCGGTGCACGCCGCGTCGTTCGGTGCGTGCAGACAGCCCTGCGCGGGGTCGCAGGAGTCCGTCGTGCAGCCGTTGAGATCGTCGCAGTCTTGCGCGCCGATCGGGACGCACGCGCCGCCCTGGCAGGCGTCGCCGGTGGTGCACGCGTTGCCGTCGCTGCACGCGCCGTCGTCGTCCGCGGTGATCTGGCAGCCGGTGGCCGGGTCGCAGCTCTCCTGGGTGCAGGGGTTGGCGTCCGTGCACTCGAGTGGATTCGCGCCAACGCACGCGCCGCCCTGGCACGTGTCGGTCTGGGTGCACACGCTCCCGTCATCGCAGCCCGCGACGTTGGGGATGAAGACGCACTCGGTCGGGTCCTGCTCGGGCGAGCAGAAGTTGTCCGTGCAGTGGTTGCCGTCGTCGCACAGCCCGTCGGACGGGGTCGACGTGCAGCCGAGCTCGGGTATGCAGGCGTCGACGGTGCACCCCAAGAGGTCGTCACACTCAAGGGCGGCGCCGCCCTGGCACTCACCGTCGCTGCACTGATCCCCTACGGTGCACGCGTTGGCGTCATCGCACGCCGCCGCCACGTCAACCGGCGCTCCACAGCCCGTCTCGGAGTCGCATGAGGCCGACGTACACGGGTTGTCGTCGTTACACTGGATGAGCGGGCCCGCCGTGCACTGGCCATCCGCACACACGTCCGGGCCCGTGCACAAGTCGCCGTCCGAGCACTCGCCGGCCTGGTCGACGTACACGCAGCCCTGCTCGGAATCACAGGTCCCGGCCTGGCAGGCCATCGCGGTGCACACCACATCGATGCCGTCGCCGCACGCGCCCGCCGTGCAGGACTCGCCCACCGTGCACGCGTCGCCGTCGTCGCAGATCAGTCCGTCGTTGGCCGACTCAAAAATGCAGGCGCCCTCCACGCACGCATCCGTCGTGCACGGATCGTCGTCCTCACACTCGATGGCCGTCCCCTGGCAGACGCCGGCCACGCACAGGTCGTTAGCGGTGCACAGATCTCCATCCGAGCAGCTGCCCTCGATGATGACGTTGGAGCACCCGTCGGCGCCGCCACACGCATCCTCAGTGCACGGGTTACCGTCGTCACACGTGGCCTCGTCGACCGCACCGTCGCAGTTGTTGTCCACCCCGTCGCAGAGCTCGGCGGCCGGCTCGGCCGCGTCGCAGGCGCTGAGGCCGTCGTCGGTACACGCCCGCTGTCCCTGGCAGACGCCGTGCTCGTTTGTGCGCGAGCAGTCGGTGACCAGCGCCAGGGCGATCGCCTTCTTGGAGCACGGGCACGCGCCGCCGTCGAAGACGCACTGACGCACAGCGACCCCGTCAACCGTCTCGGTATCCGCGCAGACGAAGCCGGACGGGCAGTCCGTGCTCTCCTCGCAGACGGCACCGCAGAACGATCCGTCCTCTTCGTACGCGACGCACACGTCCTCCGCGCCGGCCGGTCCACCGCAGTCCAGCACGTCTTGACAGGGCCGGCAGAGGTTGGACGCGGTGGACACGCAGATCCAGGTCACGTCGTTGCCCACTGCGCTCACCTGCTTGCAGCCGAAGCCGTGCGGGCAGTCATCGATGCAGGGCTGGGTGCAGATGCTGTCGCCAAGGTGGTCGATGCACCAGCCGGCCCAGCAGTCGTCGTGGCTTGTACACGGGTCCAAAAAACACCCGGCGCCGGCAGGACAGGCGCTCGGCGTGACACTATCGGGCTCGGTGGTCTGGGTATCCGGCTCCTCGCCGCCCAGGTCCGCGGAGGCCACTTCGGGGGTGGGGACGGCGGTGACGGTATCCGGCGCGGTCTGACCGGCGGGGGCCGCGCCATCCGGCTCCAGCTCGCAGCTGTTGACCAGCGCGCAGGCGAAGAAGACAAGGACCCATCTCATGCGCGCAAGGGTACCAGAACCCGACTACCGGGCGAGACGTCCAACCCGCTGCAGCCCCGGCCATGCGACGCCGATCAGCACCGCGACGCCCAGCAGCAGCGCCAACACCGCGATCAACACCCTCAGGACCAGGGCGCCGGCCGGCTCCTCCTCGAATTTCAACTGCGGCAGGGACTGTAGATCGGCGCGCGTGAGCCGGGTCCCGGCGCGGACTCGGTCGAAGAAGAAGGCGCGTAGCGTCCCGTGGAAGACGTCGACCTGAGCCTCGAAGCGCTGCTGTCGCGTCGGGCCCGCTCCCGCGACGTCCTCGAGCGCCAGCTGGATGACCATGGCGGGCGACAGGTACCGCAGGGTGTCCACCAGTGCCTGGCGCTTGCGCAGCTGATCGCGCAGCTCGGTGACGACCGGCGCCGACCGCCGGGCCAGCTCTTCCTGCACCTCGACGACCCGCTGGGCAAACCCCTCGGCAGCGGTGCGATCGATGTCGTGTCGGCCGGTCAGCCCGTCCAGCTCCCTCTCGATCTCCCGCGCCGCCTCGCGCGCCTCGTGCACCATCTCGATGCGCGACGGCGGTGGATACAGCGCGTCGACCGCCACATGAACGAGCCCCGGCACGACGACGACCAGCACCAGCCACATCCCCACCAGAAAGAGCGCGTTGCGCGCGGACGTGCCGCCCCAGGCGTTGACGGCGACCGACATGGCGAACCAAAAGACGGCCCAGGCGACCAGCACCAGCGCATACAGGCTCACATGCAGCCACGCGTCGGCTCCACCCAGATCGGCATTGGAGATCAGCAGTCCGATCAGGGCAAACGCCACGGTGACGACGCACAGGGCGATGGCGCGCGCGCCCGCTTTCCCCAAGACCAGCGCGCTCTGTGACACCGGCTGAGACAGCAGCATGGCCAAGGTGCCGCGCTCACGCTCCCCGCTGAGCAGCTCGTAGGACAGCGCGATAACCACCAGCGGAAAGAGCACCACGAACAAGAACGTGGGGTCGAAGGCGCCCGTGGCCAGTCGCGTGGGTCCGGACATCGGGGTCTCGGTCTCGCGCTCGGAGATCAGGTGCCCCCCGGTCGTGACCCGTACCGCCTGGGGATGCAGCTCACGTTGACCCAGGGCGATCGGCGCCAGTGGAGCCGGCGGCAGCACAGCCAGCCGAGCGCCACCCTCCTGCCCCATCCAGACCGGGTCGCGCGGGTCTTTGGCGGTCAGTGGCGTGGTGCTCGGCGCCCCCGTGGGCCGCGGCGCGCTCCGCGCGTCCAGGGGGGTGGCTTCATCGGCCTGCGCGCGCTCCAGTCCGGCGGCGATCGACGTCGCGTGGCGCCCACCAGCGACGGCGGCCAGCGTCAAGAAGGCGGCAAAGATCCCCAAGACGGCGATTGCGGCTCGATCGCGCCGGAGAATGCGCCACTCCAGCCTCAAGACGGTGCGCCACATGCTCAGACCACCTTGACCCGGCGAGCCGACCACAGGGCCATGCCCAGCGCGATCGCCAGCCACATCAGCAAGGCCAGCGCGCTGGTCAGGTGCGTGCGCAGAGCGAAGCCGGCGGTGGGCGCGACATACTCAAACGGCGGCGCTTGTTTCCACAGCTCCGGGCCGGCCTGATAGTCCCAGCCGAGCTCGCCCGCGTTCTCCGCGAACGCGTCGTTGAGATGGGCCACCAGCGCCTTGCGCCAGGTCTCGGCGTACTCGGTGAAGTGGCGGTGGTGGGCAAAGTCGGTGCCGGACAGCCCTGCCGAGAGCGTACGCATGGCCACAAACGGCGATAGAAAGCCGGCCCAGGCCACAAACGCCTCTTGCGCCGCGATGCGGTCGTCCACCGCGCGCACGTGGTAGTCGAAGACGGCGTCCTCCCACTGGGCCTCGGCCTGCAGCTCAATGCCGGCCGAGTACGCGTCGTCCATCAGCATGCCGGAGTCCGAGAAGCCCTGGGCGGCCATCATGTCGGTCGCGATGGCGTCGACCGCGACCTGGCGCGACTGCTTGCCGTCCGTGCCGTTTTCCAGGCTGCGCGCGACGGCGCGCCCGAGCTCAGCGCGACTTTGGAGGGGCCGCACAGCGCCGGCGATCTCCGTGGCGGCGCGCGGCGTGACCAGGCAGAACAGCCCCCAGGCGCCGATCATGGCCACCAGGGCGGCGCGTGAAGAGGGGGCCGAGGCGGAGGCGAACAGCGTCAGGGCGCCGAAGATGCCGAAGTACACGACATAACCCCCGCCGAGCATCCCCAGCCGGACCAGGGTCGAGCCGTCGCCGCCCCCGAGCCACCACAGAACACCGATGATCACCAGCGCGGCCGGCACCAGCAGGCACGCCACCACCACAAACAGGGCGATGGCTTTGCCCCACATCAGGGTGCCGCGGTCGACGCCGGTGCTCAGCAGCTGGCGCAGCGTGCCGCGCTCTCGCTCGCGGCTCCATAGGCCGTACCCCAGCGCCACGATGAGCAGCGGCACCAGTTGCAGAAAGACGGTGGAAACCGAGAATGCGCCCAGCCTGGACAGCCCCGCGGAGTCCTGGGCGGCTGAGTGCGAGGCCAGGTTGCGCTTGTGGGCCTCCAGCTTCACGGACCGCCCGAGGTACGCCGAGACCCCCGGGTCGATCGCCGTCGCCACGCTTGTCGGCGCAAAGGCGTGCGTGCCGTAGTGCGCCGCCACGTGTGGGTTCTTCTCGCCCTGGTCCTCCCAGTGCTCGGTGGCCTGCTCCTGCGCATGCTCGCGCGCGTGCTCGGCGCGCAGCGTCTGTTGGGTGCCGAACGCCAGGCCGGCGAGCGCCAGGATCACCACGATGCCGCCCAGCAGGCGCAGGCGCCCGTCGCGGAGGATCTCGAGCACCTCCTTGTGGGCGACTGTGCGCACCAGGGATCGGGGTGACGTGCTCTCAGTCATGCATGTGCTCGAGGTAGATCCGCTCGAGGTCGTTGTGCGAGACGTCCGCGGCGTCCAGCTGCGCGACCAGCTGACCGCGCTTCATGATGCCGATGCGGGTGCCGACCTCCCGAGACCGGAACAGGTCGTGGGTGGCCATGAGTACGGCCACGCCGTCTTCGCGCAGAGACGACACCAACTGCGAGAACTCGTTGGACGCCTTGGGGTCCAGCCCGGAGGTGGGCTCGTCCAACAGCAGCACCTGAGCGCGTCGCGCGATGGCCATGGCGATGCCCACCTTCTGGCGCATGCCCTTGGAGTAGTTGCCGACCGGGCGCTCGACCGCGTCCGCAGGCAGCCCGGCGCGCTTCAGAGTCTCACGCAGCTGGTCGGTTCCGGCGTCCGCGCAGCCGGCCAGGGTCGTGAAATACTCCAGGTTCTCGATGCCCGTCAGGTTGGGGTAAAGCATCACGTTTTCAGGGATGTAGGCCAGAAAGCGCTTGGTCTCCAGCGCGTGATCTCTGACCTCCAGGCCCTTGATGCGGGCGCTGCCGGATGTCGGCTGAATAAAGCCGAGAAACAGCTGGATCGTAGTGGTTTTACCGGCGCCGTTTGCGCCCAGCAGACAGAAGACCTCGCCCGCGTCGACGTGCAGATCCAGGCCGCTGAGCGCGACATGCGAACCGTAATGTTTCACCAGGCCAGTCGCCTGCAAGACCATCAGCGCCTCCCAGCACCTAATCGATGGTGACTCGGGTACCTGATCGCGCGCACACGCGCAACAACGCCGTGTCAGGTTAGGAGCGACCGGCGTGCAGGCCGCCGATCAGAAGGGCGGCGCACGCGACGGAGACGGCGAGGCTGAGCAAACCGCCCAGGCCGAGCAGTCCGGCGATCAACTTGCCGCTCAGAGATCCGCCGATCCCGTAAAGCGCGGTGGCGGCCACAGACATATCGCGGGTGCCCGAGACAAAGACGCGGGCCAGTCCACCGACGAAGAGGCCGACAAGCAGGGTCCACAGAAGCCACATCCCCAGCGAGAAGAGCTTGATGACGATGGCCAGGGCGACGAGGGCAACGAGCAAGCTGATGATGAATTGCATAAACGGCCTCAACCCCGTCCCGGCGGGTTCTATTCGTGGTTTCTACTGGGCATGGATGCCCGCGTCGCCCTCGGGGGTATCCAGCCCTGCACCGTGCTCGGTGGGCTGACCGCTGCCGGTGTGCCCCCACGCGCCGCCCTCTGTCGGGGCAGGGTACTCCACCATCGGATACAGGTAGGTGTCGGCGCCTCCCACATCCAGCTGTACGCCGATGCTGACCGCCTTGGGCCGGTCGGGGTCGTCCTTGCAGGCGCCCAGGTTGCCGAAGCCGCTTGTGGACGCGTTCATGGCGTCGTAGGTGTCGTCGCCGCCGTTGTCGACGAGCACGCCGATGCCGTTGCAGTGGCTGCCGCCCAGCCCGTAGCTGCTGCTGCGGTAGTAGTCGTTGCCGCCGTCGTTGATCAGCATGCCCAACGTAAAGTCGTGCCCGGAGCCGACCCCGACCCCGATGGGGGCGAACGTCTTGTTGTAGGTGTCGTCGCCGGCGCCGCCGTCCAGGCTCAGTCCGATGGCGTAATGGGCGCCGCCGCCTTGCGAGTATTTGGTCATCTCGTAGACGTCGCTGCCGTCGCCGTCGCTGAGAATGCCGGTGCCCTGCCAGAAGCCCGAGCCCTGGCACCACACGCTGCAGGTGTATTGGTCGTTGCCTGCCTTGTCGCGCAGCAGGCCGACGCCGCCGGAGAGGAAGAGGTTTTGCGCGTCCCAGCGCAGGCCCAGAGAGGCGCCCTGGGCCGCTGATGAGTTGGCTTTGCCGGGGTTCTGGATGCTGTAGTAGACCGCGTTGCCGCCGTATTGGGCGTCGCCCGGGTCCGCGAAGTAGGTGTCGTCGCCGCCCTCGTCGTAGAGCACCCCCGCGCCGCCGGCGTCGCCCGAGCCCTGACCGTGCGTGTACAGCTTGTACTGGTCGTTGCTGTCCCCGCGGTCGATCAGCAGGCCGATGCCGTAGCCGGAGGACCCCTGGCACGCGTTTTCGCAGGTGTAGGTGTCCGTGCCGCCGTCGTCGTAGAGCAGGCCCACGCCCAGGTGCGCGTACCCCTGGCTCATGCGCAGGCTGGTGTAGGAGTCGTCGCCGCCGCCCAGGTCGAAGAGCATGCCGATGCCGTTGCGGCCTGCGCCCTGACGCGCGCGTTTGGAGAGGGTGCAGTGCCCGTAGGTGTCGCTGCCCTCGTAGCGGCCGCCGTCGTCCGAGGGCAGCAGATAGTCCTGGTCGAACTCGCTGGGCACGACCTCGTACGCATAGATGTCGTCACCGCCGAGATCGATGGCCACGCTGACCCCGTATGAGCCGGCGCCGGTGGCGCCCACGTCGTCCTCGTGGATGTCGTTGCCGCCCAGGTCCAGCAGCAGCCAGGTCTGGTCGTCGGTCTGCGGATAGGTGTCGTCCAGCGCGTCGCGAATGCGAATCCAGCCCAGTGGGGTCTCCAGGTCCAGGGTGACGCCGAGCTGGCCGGCGAACTGGGTCCAGTCCACCGCCTCGATGGCGTAGGCGATGCGGGCGGCGGCCAGGTTGACCGCCGGGCGGTGCTCCAGCCCGGACAGGTGCTCGACGACGCCAGGCTTGGGCAGCTCGTTGTATGGGGCAAAAGCGAGCGCTGCGGCGCCGCCGACTGCGACCCAGGTGTCGGCGGAGAAGAATGGGGCGCTCTCGGTCATCGCTTTGCGCGCGGCCAGCCCGTCCGCCATAGCCCAGAAGATGGGCGTCAGGGCGGCACGCAGCTCTTCGGGTAGCTCGATGAGCTCGATCGGGCACGTTTGGCCTGCTGCGGCGCATCCGGAGGCGATGGCGTCCTCCAGCGAACCCTGTGCGGTCGGATCGAGCGGCTCGCCGGCCTTCCAGCGCTCCATCAGCTGCGCGGTGTGGCGGATCGCGGTCGCTGCCGGGTGGGCGCTGGTCTCCATCGCGTCCAGCGGCTGGATTTGATCGCGCGCGAAGCACGGCGCGTGGGCTGGATCGAACAGCACGTCGCGCTGCCAGGTGAGGTGCAGCAGGTCCTCCAGCAGGCCCCCCAGATAGTATTTGGTCGACTGCTCAAAGTCGAAGAGCGTGTATCCGAACGTGGCCTTCTCCAGGTCCGTCAGCGCCAGCACCGCATCCAGGGCCGGCGTCTCGGAGTCGACAGGGCAGGGCAGCGCCTCGGGCAGGGGATCCCAGGTCGGGGGCGGTGGCGACGGTGGTACGTCGGGCTCGGCGATGTCCTCGGGAGCGGTGTCCCCGGGGCCCGCGTCCGCTGGTCCGACGTCCTCCGGTCCGACGTCTTCTGGTCCGACGTCTTCTGGTCCGACGTCTTCTGGTCCGACGT
>CAZJHX010000123.1:0-2040 GCA_964545715.1 uncultured Myxococcales bacterium | reverse complement strand
CCGACGTCTTCTGGTCCGACGTCTTCTGGTCCGACGTCTTCTGGTCCGACGTCCTGAGGGCCTGCGTCCTGCGGTGTGTCCATCACGTCAGCCGGGTGTGGTCCGGGATCTTCGGGGCTTTTGATGTCTGGGATGTCGGGCGACGCTGGCTGCTCGGACGGCGTCGAGGTCCCACACCCAAGCGCGATTACAGCCGCACATACCCACAACGATCTCATATCTCAGCATCCTACGGGGGGCACAGTCGCGGTGACAAGGCTGCGCCGGGCTTGTTATGGTACGGCGCATGAACGTGCTTGCCATGATGGTCGCACTGTCCGTCACCGCGCCACCGGAGTCGCTCACACTGCAGGGGAGTCTGCGGAGTCAGGCGGGGCTTGCGGTGGACGGAGCGTACCAGCTGCTGGTGACGCTGCACGATTCAGAGTCCGGGGGCAACGCGCTGTGGGCCAAGACGTTTGATGACGTCGAGGTCGGCGACGGGATCTTTCACCTGGTGCTGGACGGCGTGACCGGCGCGCTGGTCGCCGCCCAGGACGACCTCTGGGTCGGCATTAAGGTCGAGGGTGAGAAGGAGCTGGAGCGCGTCCGCGTCCGCTCGACGCCGTACGCACTGGTGGCGTCCCAGGCGCTCGGTCTGGCTTGCAGCGGCTGCGTGACGGGGGCCCAGCTGGCGGCCGGATCGGTGCTGTTGTCACATCTGGCGCCCGACGTCGCGGACGGCTTTCTGCCCAAGACGGGCGGCGTGATCTCCGGTGGACTGACGGTCAGCGGGGCTTTGAATGTTGGCGCCGCGGATATCGGCACAGCGCCCTGCGATGCGGACTCTGCGGGGGTCGTTACATATGACGCCGGTACCTCGCGTCTGTACTTCTGCGACGGCAGCAAATGGCGCCGGCTGGCGACGTGCGATGACACCTGCCCGGCGGCGGCGACCGTGCCATGCAACCAACAAATCGTGGACGGCTGCGGCGACGCGACGTGTCCCGGGGTCGGCACCTTCTGCGCCAGCGGCGACTGCACGGCGGAGGGCTGCACCAACCCGTTGGGCACCGGTCCCGACAGCCCGGGTCTCAGCTGCGCGGCCATTCGGGCTGCCGGTCAGACCGCCGACGGCGAGTACTGGGTGCAGTGGCCGGGCCTGGCGACGGCGACGCAGGTGTACTGCGACCAGACCAACGACTTCGGGACCGGGATCCCGGGCGGTTGGATGGCCTACTGTCACCCGTCGAAGAAGAACGTGGCGTCCAAGGTGTGCGGCAACGGCATCGCCTACGCGCAGCTGAAAGGGGCGCCGTTTCTGGAGCACGTCTGGTACTCGCCGCAGGGCGACTGGTGGATGCGCCTGACCAGCAACGTGCAGATCTCCTCCAGCTCGACCAGCTGCAACGCGGTCATCGCGGTCAAGTCGGACCTGAATGGCTGGGGCAAGACGAACAGTCCGCAGATGACCGGCCTGACCTACTCGAGCTGCGGCGGCGGCGGGTGCTGGTGGGGCAACCAGAGCAACTGCGACGACGGCGGCATTCACCTGCGCGGCGATCCAGGCCAGACCGGCGGCAGCAACGACACCATGACCAACGGCTGGGTGCAGATCACCCACGGCGGAGGTCTGGGCGGTGGAAACAGCGGCAAGCACACCAGCTTCGGCGCCGGCGGCACAGCCTCCAGCCAGGCGGCATGGGCCGGGTACCTACGATAGATAGTCTTAGATTGAAGCAAGAGGGAGAGTAACTTTGAATCGTAGAGAGTTTGGAAAGTTAGTGGCGGTTGCGGCCGGTGGCGTGATCGCCGGTTGCGCCAAAGAGAAACCCAAGGATGAGGGCAAGAAGGCCGACCCGAAAGCGGTCGAGCCCGAAAAGCCCGCCGAGAAGCCGGCCGAAGAGAAGCCGGCCGAAGAGAAGCCGGCTGAAGAGAAGCCTGCAGAGGAGAAGCAGCCGACTGAGGCGGGCGGCTCCGGCGGGTCGTCGTGCAAGGGCTCCGGCTCGTGCAAGGGCTCCGGCTCGTGCAAGGGCTCCGGCTCGTGCAAGGGCTCCGGCT
>CAZJHX010000122.1:7180-32914 GCA_964545715.1 uncultured Myxococcales bacterium | reverse complement strand
CGCAGGTGCGCGGCCGCCCGGCGCTGATCGTCGGTCCGGCGGTGGTCATGCGCGGGGCTGACGGGGCGCTGTTGGTCGGGTCTCACGAGTGGGTTGAAGAGCGCTCCCTGGCCACGTGGACGGCGCTGCGGCGCAAGCCCAAGACCCTGCCCAAAGCGGCCGAGAAGGTGCTGAAGACCAAGCCCTTCTTCGCGGTGTTCTCTCACCCGACCGAGAAGACGTCGGACCGCTTCGGCGCCGCGCTGGGCCGCGACAAGGATCTGGCCATTTTCCACGCGCTGGTTACAGGTCACACCTACGCGGCGGTTTGGCTCACGCACAACAGCCTGGGCTGGTCGTGGACCGCCCGCGACAAGGCCGGCGCTGCCAACGCCAAGCTGGCCTCCGAGGGCGTGATCAGCCTCATGCGGGCCGGTCACCACGGCGCGCGGGGCTTCGTGCGCCTGCTGCTGGCGGTTCTGGAGGTCTACGCGCCGGGAGAGCCCATGCTGGCCCGCCTGACCAAGCACAAGAAGCTCATCCTGAGCATGGTCTTGGACCACACAGGCGACGGCAACTTCAAAGCCAAGGTCAAGACCGCCGGCCGCAACGTTACGGTCACGGCAGGCGCCAAGACGCTGAGCCAGGTCTTTCCCATCGGCGCCATGGCCCCGCTGGTGGTGGGCGGCGCCGGCTTTTTCCTCTTCCGCGCCAGCTCGCCGATGATGGAGAAGTCACCGGACATCAAGGATGCGCCCACCAGGCGCGCGCCCACGCCGATTGCGCCGCCGCCCGCGCCCAAGACTGCGCCACCAACGGACGAAGAAGAGGACCGCGAAGCACCCGCAGAGCAGCCCGGCATGGACGTCAACCCGAACCCGCCTGTCATCGATCCCGGAAAGTAGCTTAGTAGGGCGTCGTCTTGTTGTCCTGGATGCCGTCCAGGAAGTGGCGGTCTCCGTCTTGCTGACGGTTCATCGTCTTCACGATCTTCTCGGCATCCGACTGCTTCAGGATGCCCTCGATGAAGCTGATGATGACCTCTGAAGAGGCCCGCGCCTTGGTCGTGTCGTTGGTGGCGATGATGTCCAGGTTGGAGGAGTCCTTCCCCGCCATCAGGCCGCCGCGCATCTCGTCCAGGTAGTTCTCGGTCTTGCAGCCCGACAGCGCCATGACCTGGTACTTGTCTTTTTTGAACTTGCCCTCTTTGGACATCCGCTCCAGGTCGTTCTCCTGGCCGCGGACGATGTTGCGCATGTTCTGGTTGTAGCCCTTCTTGTACTTGCCGCTCTTGTGGCCAGCGCTGTTCTCGCCCATGACGATCTGCTCGTCCGTGCTGAGCTTGTCGTCGAAGTCCATGCCGACGCCGTACCGGGCGTGGCCGGCGTAGGCGACGACGTCGGAGTTGGCCATGCCGTCCAAAAACGCGTCTTTGGCGCCCGCCTTCGGCGTGACGATCTTGATGGTGACCTCGGCCGTAACGGTCTCCAGGCCCTTGTCGGTCTGCAGCTTGAAATCGTGGTTCTTGGAGAACCGCTGGAACTCCCCGTCCGCGCCGGCCGCTTTGAAGCCGGAGTGCTCCAGCCACCAGACGACGTCCTTCATCATGCCGTAGTGGTTGCCCTTCTCGGAGTAGCCGAAGCCGACCGTCATCTCCAGCTTCTGGTCTTCCAGCAGGCGCGCATAATCAAAGTAGTGTTTCTGCGGGCCGGCCTTCTGGTCCATCTGGACGGCCTGGCCGCGCGGGCTGAGCGCCGCCTGACCCTGTCCATAGCCCACGCCTTTCAGCGATGACTTGGCGGATACAGCGGTGTTGGCGGTGGCCGCGTTGGCGCCTGAGGTGTTGGTGCGGGATTGGTGGTCAAAAGGCATGAATTCGACTCCAGTGGCGCGTTTCTTGTACGCGCAAAGTGCCGAAATGTCAAGGGATAAGGGAGGCTGCGACCGGCCGTTCTTGACGCGAATCTCTTAGGGGAGAGAGAGGGGAGAGAGGGTCAGCGTCACGGCCGGTCACAGCCGTTGAATACTTAGACGTGGCTCAGTCGATAATGATGTATTTCGACATGCATTCGTCGAACTCGGGGTTCTGGGTGGCCCAGCCGCAGCCGCTCTCATTCGCCTCGCAGGTGGCGAACTGCAGGCACTCGTACCACTCTTCCCAGATGCAGATGGAGTCGACCGGGCCCGCCGCGCAGATCTCGCCGGAGCAGCCGCTGGCCTGGCACTCGTCAGGCTCGGGGAGCTCCGTGCACACACCGCCGCCGCAGCAGTCCGGGTCGTCGTCCGCGCACCACATCAGGCAGACCGGACCCTCGCAGTACTCGTTGTCGCCACAGTCGGAGTCCGTCGCGCAGCCCTCGGGCGGGGGCGGCTGAATCTTCTCGTCCTGGCAGGTGCCGTAGCACTGGGGCTCGACCGCCAGGCAGACGCAGGCCGCGTCCGCATCGCCGTCACCGGGCTCGGGGGCCTCGCAGCTGCACGTGCTGTCCTCGCACCACTCGATCTCGCAGAACTGGCCGGCGCCGCACTCGCTGTCGTACGAGCACTCGTTGGGCTTGGTCTCCTTGTCCTTGCAGGTGCCGTAGCACGGGACGGGGGCGAAGCCGGGGCACGCGCAGTCGTCTTCCGCGCCGCAGTCGCACGGCGGCATGTCTGGGCACGAGTAGTCCGCGCAGTACTGGTTGGGGCCGCAGTCACCGTCGTAGGTGCACTCGGTCTGTGGCGTCTGGCAGGTCCCGTCGATGCAGGTCTCGTTGAAACCGCAGTCATCGTTGCAGCTGCACTCGGGCTCGGTCTTCTTCACGCACTGGCCCTCGCAGACCGGGATCGAGATCGGGTCGGCCGCCTGGTCACCGTCAGGAGCCTCTTTCGCGGGATAGTCCGCACCGCCACCCGCGGGCATCGTGCAGAACTCTTCCAGCTGACATTCGTAGCCGGCGCCGCAGTCGTCGTCGCTCCAACAGGATTGGGGCGGCGGGGGCGGCTCGTCGCTGCAGTCATACTGGCATTGGCCGTTGGAGCAGTCCCATTGGCCCACACATTCGATGTGCGGCAGGCCCTCGCAATCCGAGGCTGCCGTGCACATTGATGGGCCTGGTTCCGGGGCGCCGCCCGCACAACCGCTTTTGGCGCCGCCGAGCAGCGTCACCACACTCGCTGAGAAGATCAGAGCAATCAGGTACTGAGTAATTCGCGCTTTCATCGTAACAATCTCCTTGTCCGAGCGGAGCCATTAGGCCCGCTGCGTTGTCGCAGAGACCCATGAGCACGGCACGTGCCAAGAAGATGGATCCGTCGCAGTGGTGCGATTGTGGGATTGACGCGCTGCGTCGAGTGTGCGAATTAGAGCAACAGTAAAAAAAATTTACAGAATCACGCTGGCGGCAGGAGCCGCTCTGTGATCTCCGTGGCGATCATCTTGGCGAGAAGCGCTGTGATTTCAACGCCTTCTTCGGGTGTTGCTGCGGCCGGATCGCCCGCGTAGGCCTGCTTCAGGCCCATCTCCAGGAAGTCGGAGACGCCGCCGCGCAGGGCATCCGACAAGCTGATCGGCACCTCAGGCAGGCCCGCCCGCGCTATCTCGTCTACGCTCTCGGGCGCGGCTGCCAGGACGATCGCCGTCTCGTAGCGACCGGCATGACACTCGCCGCGCTTGAACTCGTCGGTCAGCGTGCGTCCCCACCGGCGGGTCAGCGGGCAGGCGACAGACGCGGCCGGCCCCAGTCCGTCGACGGCGTCGCGCACGGCGCGGTCCTGCGCAGGCTCCAGGTGATTGTTGATGAGGCACACATGCGCGACCCCATTGGCCAGAAACCCGTCCACCACGGCGCGCAGGAAGGCGCTGAGCGTGGCTGCCGGGATCGACACGGCGCCGGGAAAGGCGGCCGCGCAGTCTGTGACGCCGTAAGGGACCGCGGGCGCGATGACTCCCGCCACTCCGGAGTCCGCCAGCAGGGGGATAGCTGCCTGTGCTGCGGCCGTAGAGATGGTCGTATCCGTGCCCAGCGGCAGATGCGGACCGTGTGGCTCGACGGATCCGACCGGCAGCAGCACCGCCACCGGCTGGTCCCCGTCCAGCAGCGCCTTGAAGCCCGGGGACGTCAGGTCCGCAATCATGAGAGCCGCTTACGGTCGATCTTGCCGCGATCGTTGCGCGGCAGGTCGTCCAGGATCTCGATCCACTCAGGCGCCTTCAGCGGCGACAGCTGCGTGCGCACGTACTGCCGCAGCGTGTCCTTCAGCCCCGCCGGATCCGCACCGGCCGCCGACTCCCTCAACACCACAAACGCTTTGATGCGCGTAAGCCCCTCGCGCTCAGCGCCGATCACGGCCGCGATGTTTACCGCCGGGTGAGTCATCAGGCACTGCTCCACCTCCAGCGGAGCGACCCACTGGCCGGAGACCTTCAGAAGCGAGTCGGCGCGGCCGCTGAACCACAGGTACCCCTCGGCGTCGATGCGAAACAGGTCACCTGTCCGACACCAGTGCCCGTGAAACGTCTTCCAGCTCTTCTCGCGATCCTGGTGGTAACAAAGCGCCACGCTGTCGCCTTTGACCCACATGACTCCGGTCTCGCCCGGCGGTAGCGGCTCGCCGCCCGGTCCGTCCGCGTCTTCGGGCAGGATGCGGATCTCGTAGCCGTCCACCACGCGGCCCAGCGAGCCGCCCTTGATGTCGCCCGGCCGGTTGCTCGCATAGATATGGAACATCTCCGCGCTGCCGATCCCGTCGTATACGTCGCACGGCCAGCGCGCCGTGAACCGCTCCAGCAGCGCCGGTGGCAGGGCCTCGCCCGCGGACAGCTGAAACCGGACGCCGGACATGTCGATCCCGGGTCCGCCCCCCGCCCGCAGCGCCTCGTCGTGGTTCAGCAGCTTGCTCATCATCGTCGGCACGTTGGTCACGACGGTCGGCCGATAGCGCTCGATCGCCGCAGCCAGGGCCTCGGGACGCGGCCGCTCGCTGAACAGCCCGACCGTCGCGCCCACGGCAAACGGGAACATCAGGTTCGTGCCCGTCGCGTACCCGAAGAACAAGCGCGGCACGCTCACCGTCACATCGTCCGCGCGGTAGCCCACCGTGCCCTTGGCGTAGACCTCGGTGTTGAAGGCAAAGTCCCGATGCGTGTGCACGGCCGCCTTGGGATGGCCGGTGGATCCCGACGTGAACAGCCACACAGCGATATCGTCGCGCTTGGTTTTCGGCAGCGGGTCGTGCTCGGACAGGCGCCCGGCAGCCATCGCCTGGGTCAGCGGTACCGCGCCCACGCACGCGTCCTCCACCGCCTTCGGCACCAAAACCGGCGACTCCACGTCCTCGCCGGTGGCCACGTGGTTGACCAGCAGCACCGCTTTCAGCCACGGGCTGGAGGCCAGCGCCGGCGCCAGGGCGTCCGCCACCTCAGGCGTCGTCACCAGCACCGCGGCGCGCGAGTAGTCCAGCACGTATGCCAGCGACTCGGTTGGCGATACCGGGTTGCCCATCGCCACCACCGCGCCGTGCGCCAGCACCCCGAAATAGGTCCACGCAAACGCCGGGTTGTCGGGCAGCACGATGTAAACGCGCTGCTCACGCTCCACGCCCAGCGTATGCAGCGCCTTTTGAACCGCCGTCGCCCGCTCGGCGACCTGCCCGTACGTGTAGCCCATGTCGCCGTAGCGAATGGCCACCTTATTGGACAGCCCCTCTTCGAGCCGGTCGAACAGAAAGTAGTCCGCGATGTTGAAGCCGCCCATGACTTACAGCTCCCGCGCGATGATCAAACGCTGGATCTCGGTAGTGCCCTCATAGATGCGCAGGGGCCGGATCTCGCGGTACAGCGCTTCGACCACCGACCCGCGTGTCACACCCAGCCCGCCATGCAGCTGGACGGCTTTGTCGATGATCCGCTGCGCCGCCTCCGTGGCAAACAGCTTGGCCATCGAGACCTCCTTGGAGCAGCGTCCGCCGGTGGTGTCCAGGCCGTGCGCCGCCCGCAGCACCAGCAGGCGCGCCGCATCCAGCTCGGTCGCCATGTCGGCCAGATACCCCTGCACCGTCTGCTGCGCGGCCAGCGGCTGTCCGAACTGCACGCGCTTTTTGACGTGCGCCAGCGCTTCGGTCAGCGCGCGCCGGGCCATTCCGACGGCCGCGGCCGCCACGGAGACTCGGAAGGTGCCCAACGTCCCCAGCGCCAGCTTCATCCCCTGCCCGGGCGCGCCGATGATCGCGTCGCGGTCCACCCGCGCGTCCTCGAACAGGAGGCGCCCGATCGGATGGTCCACGCTCATCTCGATCGGCTCCCTACGACAGGCGTCGGCGGGCACCAGAAACGCGGTGATCGCGCCCTCCAGACGCGCAAACACCACAAAGTGATGCGCGATCCCCACGTTGGAGATGAACGTCTTCTCGCCGTTGAGCTCAAAACCCGCCGCCGTTGCGGTGGCCGTCGTGCTCATCGCCTTCACGTCGCTGCCCGCCCCGGGCTCCGTCAGCCCGAAGCCGCCGATTCGCGAGCCGCTGCGTACGTCATGCAGCAGCGCCTTCTGCGCGTCGGACCCACCCATCGCGATCGGGTAGGAGCCCAGGCCCTGCACCGCAAAGATCGAGTCCGCCATCGGGTTCGCGTAGCCAAGCGCCTCGCGGATCAAACACAGCGCGCGCACGTCCGTGGCGCCCGTCTCCGGGACCAGCCAGCGATACAGATCGTGCGTCTCGCCCATCGCACGGGCCACCGCAGCGGCGTCGTGGTCGCCCTCCAGCGCGGCCGCGACCGGACCCAGGTGGTCGGCCAGCTCATGGTGGTGAGCGTCGAAAAAGAGGGGGAGATCGGCGTTGGAGAGCTTACTCATCCATGCCTTCGAACACGGGCGTCTTCTTGGCCACGTACGCCTCGTGCGCCGTGCGGAAGTCGGGGTGCGCCATGCAGATCGCCTGCGCCTGCGCCTCGGCCTCCAGCGCGTCCCGCAGGCTCATGCCCGCCTCTTTTCGCACCATGGTCTTGGTCACGGTGTGCGCGAAGGCCGGACCGCGCGCCAGGTTGGTCGCCCACTCTTCAGCCAGCGCGACCGCAGCCGGGCCATCCTCGACCACGCGGTTGACCAGCCCGATGCGCAGGGCGTGCTCCGCGTTGACCAGATCGCCGAACAGCAGCAGCTCGTTGGCGTTTCCCTGCCCCACGATGCGCGGCAGCAGCCAGGCCGAGCCCATGTCGGCTCCGCTGAGGCCCACTTTGGGGAAGATGTAGCCGAAGCGCGCTTTGGCCGCCGCAATGCGCAGGTCGCACGCCGCCGCCACGACCGCTCCGGCGCCGACACAGACGCCGTTCACCGCGGCGATAACCGGCTGCGACACCTCGCAGATCGACCGGATCAGGTTGCCGGTCGCCCGCGTGAACTCCAGCAGCCCCTTCATGTCCTTGGCGAAGAGCTCGGCGATGATGCCCTGCACGTCCCCGCCCGAGCAGAAGCCGCGCCCGCTGCCCGTGATTGTGATGGCCCGCACGGCGGGGTTGCCGCTGAATCCGTCGAAGGTCTCCGCCAGCTCCGCGTAGCTCTCAAAAGTCAGCGCGTTCAGGCGCTCCGGCCGGTTCAACGTGATGCGGGCGACGCCGCCCGAGATGTCGACCAGAAACTCGCTCATCCTTCCTCCGGTAACGAGGCCAGCGCCTCCATCTCGACTTTGGCTTTGGGCTCGACCAGCTCTTTGACGCCGACCAGCGCCATCACCGGGTAGTGTCGTCCGAAGCGCTCGCGCCAGACGGCGCCCAGCTGGCGACCGGCGGTGCGATACGCGTCCATGTCCGTCACATAGATGGTCATCCGCACCAGGTGCTCAGGCTGCCCGCCCGCGGCGGTGATCACAGCCAGCACGTTGTCCAGCGCGCGTCCGAACTGACCGACCAGGTCCAGGTGCTCAAACTCGCCGGTGTCCGGCTCCCAGCCGATCTGCCCCGCGATATGCAGCAGCGGTCCGTCCGTCGCGGCGCCGTTGACGTATCCGCGTGGTCGCGCCCACCCTTCAGGCTGGACCACCTTCACTTCATCACCTGCCCGCCATCCACAGCGATCGCCTGCCCGTGTAGCCCGGCGGCGGCGTCCGCGCACAACATAGCCACAACATGCGCGACCTCTTCCGGCTCCACCGCGCGATGCTGCGGGTTCATGCGCACCAGCGACTTCTCAGCCTGCTCGGCGGTTCGGCCCGTGGTCCGCACGATGCGGTCGATGGCCGCCTGAAACATGTCGGTGCGGACCCAGCCCGGGCACACCGCGTTCACGGTCACGCCCGTCCGCCCAAGCTCGTGAGCCATCGAGCGTGTCAGCCCGACCAGCGCGTGCTTTGAGGCGCAGTACGCGTGTGTGTAGGAGTACCCCGACAGCCCTGCGTTCGACGCCAGGTTGATGATCCGACCCCAGCCCGCGTCGATCATCGGCTGCACCAGCGCCCGCGCCAGCCGCATAGGTGCCGTGGCGTTGATCTCCATGATCCGGTCCCAGACCTCGTCTTCCATGCGCTGAATCGGCGCGGCGTCGGCGATGCCCGCGTTGTTGACCAGAATGTCGATGCGCTCGACCTCCCCCGCCAGCTTGGCCAGCGCCGCGTCCGTCGCCCCCCGATCCGTCAAGTCCAGCGGCACCGCGATGCCGTCGATCTGCTCTGCGACCTCAGCCAGTTGATCAGCGCTGCGGGCCGTGACCGCGACCCGGGCGCCGTCCTGCGCCAGGCGCACCGCAACCGCTCTGCCAATCCCCCGCCCGCCGCCGGTGACGAGCGCCGTCTTGCCCTTCAGTGACATGGCCGTTGGCTTTATCTCAATCGCGGTTGACGGGCAAGGCCGCGCTTTGCCACAGTCGGCGCCGATGAGTAAGGACGAGCCCAAGCCCTACGGCGTTTCCGACCTGACCTACAACCGGTACCTCAAGGTGCCCGAGTTGCTGCAGCTGCAGGTCCCCCAATCCGAGCCGGCGCATCACGACGAGATGCTCTTTATCGTGATCCACCAGACATACGAGCTGTGGTTCAAGCTGATCCTGCACGAGCTCGAGCAGGCGATCGATCACATGAATGGCGGCAAGGTGCTGCGGGCGCGGCACTTTGTTCATCGCGTGGTCGAGATCTCCAAGGTCCTGGTTGCGCAGATCCACATTCTGGAGACGATGAAGCCGGTCGAGTTTCTCGAGTTCCGGCACCGTCTGATGCCGGCCAGCGGCTTTCAGTCCAGCCAGTTTCGCGAGGTCGAGTACCTGTGCGGCCTCAAGGACAAGCGCTACCTGCACTTCTTCAGCAGCCGGCCCGAGATCGTGGAGGCTTTGGAGGCCCGACTGGCCGCCCCCGATGTCCGCACGACGTACTACGACATGCTGCGCGCCAAAGGCTTCGGCGTGCCGGACAACGTCGATCCCGACTACCTGAAGGCGGATCTGGCGGCCGAGCAGCAGCTCTATGACGCCCTTTTGCCCCTGTACCAGGACCCCGAGGCCAACCTGCCGCTGAACCTGCTGACGGAGTCGCTGGTCTCGTTGGACGAGTACTTTGCGCTGTGGCGCGAGCATCACGTCCGCGTCGTGGAGCGCGTGATCGGCCACAAGCGCGGCACGGGCGGCTCCAGCGGCGTCGGCTATCTCAAGACGACCGTGGACAAGCGCATGTTCCCGTATCTGTGGGACGTCCGCACGCGGCTGGTCCGCCAGTGAGCCACGCGCTGGCCCATTGGCGCGACCGCTTTCCAATTCTGTCGCGCGGGACGTACCTGGCCAGCCACTCCCTGGGCGCGGTCCCGGACACCGCCGCGGATGCCCTGAACGAGTATTTCAGCTTGTGGGCGACTGAGGGGATCCTGGCCTGGGACGGCCCCTGGTGGGCCGCAGTAGGCGACTTTGCCGCCGTCGTCGAGGGGATCCTGGGCGCCGCGGCGGGCACCGTGGTCCCTATGCAGAACGTCACGCGCGGCCTGGGCGCCGTCGCCAGCTGCCTGGACTACAGCGGCTCGCGCAATCAGGTGCTGGTCACCACCGCGGAGTTCACCACCACCTACCCGTTCTGGCGCGGTCAGGAGGAGCTGGGCGCCGAGGTCGTCGTGGTCGAGCCCGACGCCCTCATCGACGCCATCACCGAGCGCACGCTCATCGTCCCGACCAGCCACGTCTTTTTCCGCACCGGCGCGCTGCAGGATCTGGGCGCGATCACCGCTGCCGCGCACCGTCACGGCGCCTACGTGCTGGGCGACGGCTACCAGGCTGTGGGCACGGTGCCGCTCGACGTCACCGCGCTGGACATCGACTTCTACGTCGGCGGCGCCCACAAGTGGCTGTGCGGCGGACCGGGGGCCGGCTTCCTGTACGTGCGCTCCGATCACGCCACCACGCTGCGCCCCAGGCTGACCGGCTGGTTCGGCCTGAAGAACCCCTTCGCCTACGAGCCGGGCTCCGGTCGTCCCGATCCCAACGAAGGCGTCTACCGCTTTCTTGGCGGCACCCCCAACGTCCCGGCGCTGTACGCCGCTCGCGAAGGGCTGAAGATCGTGAGCGAGATCGGCGTCCCGGCCATCCGCGACGTCTCCAAGCAGCTGACCGGCTTCATTGTGGAGCAGGCGGACGCCCGCGGCCTGACCGTGGCCACCCCGCGCGACCCAGACGCGCGCAACGGCATGATCTGTCTCGACTTCCCGGGCTCCAAAGAGGCCTCAGAGGCGCTGGTCGCCGCCGGCATCACCGTGGACTGGCGCCCCGACTGCGGTATCCGCGTCTCACCGCACTTCTACAACACGGTCGAGGACCTGGAGCGCTTCTTCTCAGCCCTCGATCACTGAAGGATAGTACCCCGCTGCCGAGAAGCGCGTGGGCAGTGAGTCGACGTCGGCTACGCCGGCCGATCGCAGGCGGATCCCGAACTTACCGCCGCCCGTGGTCTCGAAGATGATCAGACTGTAGGTGGTCATCCGATAATAGATGATCGCGCAGACACCGAGAGCCAATCCAATGCCGCCCATCAGATGTTGCCCCTGCTGAAGTGCCAGCAGCCCCAGCAAGACAAACAGCACTCCAAACACCAGCGCGCTGAGCGGCTTGGCCCGGCCGGTCGTAAGGTTGGCCAAGTGCGACGCAGGCGATCGCGTTGTCGACGCAGCTCCGGGGCGCTTGAGATGCAGCGAGACGCCAGCCGGGGTGGCTGTCAAGGTGGCCTTCACCTGAAGCCCGAACAGCTGTGCGAACAAGCCGCCCGAGTGCGCGCGAACGATGACGGTGCTGCCTTCTCCGCCCACGTCATCCAGCGTCATGTTCGAAGGGATACCGGAGCGCTGGCCCAACGCACCGGCGAACACGGAAAGGAAGACCGCGCCGCCGATCAGCAGCGCCAGCAGGGCGAAAGATGGCCCCGCGGCCGGCGGCTGGGCAGGAGCGGGGGCGGCGCTCTCCCCCGCCGAGTAGCTCACGGGGGGCGGTGCAGGCCGAGGTTCATAGCCCCCACCGGACGGCACATTGGCCTGTCCGGCCGCGGGCTGCGGTGCCACGAATACCAAAACGAAGAAAGCCAACAAAGACCATCGTCCACGACGACTCATGAAGCACACCCCTCTGTCATGCAGAGCCCACCCTAAAGCGGCATCAGCTCCAAGGCCAGCGCGCGCGTGACCGGGTGGCAGTTGAACGCGTCGTTGATCACGTCGATGTGCTCCACTGCCGTCGTGATGTAGCCGGGAGCGCTGACCGTGATCGAGAAGCTGCCCGTGTGCTGGTGCGCCCCTGAGTAGATGCAGTCCGGGCCGGCCGAGACCTCTTCCGTGAGGTCATGGGTCTCCGCGCGGATGACCACCTTGGCGTCACAGACTGCGGCGCCGGACACATCATCTGTCAGCTTGAGCTTCAGCGCGGGGACCGCAATGGTGCCGCAGTCCACTTCCGCGGTGCAGCCGAGCGCCGCGAGGACGGCGATCACCGCGAGGGCTCTCACGCGTTGGCGAGGTTGCGCAGCACGTACTGGAGGATGCCGCCGTGCACGTAGTAGTCGACCTCGGCCGGGGTGTCGCAGCGGCACGTGGCCGTGAACTCGGTGACCGTGCCGTCTGTGGCCGTTGCGCGCACGGTGAGCTCCTTGCCGGGCTCCAAGCCGTCGTTCAGGCCCAGAATGTCGAAGGTCTCTTCGCCCGTCAGGCCCAGAGAGGCGTGCGACTGGCCCGCCGGGAACTGCAGCGGCAGCACGCCCATGCCGATGAGGTTGGAGCGGTGGATGCGCTCGAAGCTCTCCACAATCACGGCCTTGACGCCCAACAGCAGCGTGCCCTTGGCCGCCCAGTCACGTGACGAGCCGGTGCCGTACTCCTGTCCCGCGAGCACGACCAGATCCATGCCCGCGTCGATGTACTGCATCGCCGCGTCGTAGATCGTCTCGACCTGCCCCGACAGGAAGTTGGTCGTCCAGCCGCCCTCGGTGCCCGGAGCCAGCTCGTTGCGCAGCCGCACGTTGGCAAAGGTCCCGCGCATCATGACCTCGTGGTTTCCGCGTCGCGACCCGTAGCTGTTGAACTGGCTGCGCGGCACGCCGTGCTCCGTCAGGTACTTGCCGGCGGGGCTGTCTGCACCGATGGCGCCCGCGGGCGAGATGTGGTCCGTGGTGACCGACTGGCCCAGCTTGGCCAGGCACCGCGCGCCGGTGATGTCCGCGGTGGACGACGGCGTGGGCGACATCCCCTCGAAGAACGGTGGGTGCCGAATGTACGTCGACTCCGGCGCCCAATCGAACGTCTGGCTCTCTTCCGGCACCGGCAGCGCCCGCCACAGGTCGTCGCCCTCGAAGACGCTGGCGTACTCACCGCTGTACTGCTCGCTTTTCAGTGCGGTGCGCATCGTGTCGGCGATCTCTTGCTGCGTCGGCCAGATGTCCTTCAGGTACACGTCCTGACCGTCGGAGCCCTGGCCCAGCGGCTCGTTGTACATGTCGAAGTCCATGCGGCCGGCCAGCGCGTACGCGACCACCAGGGGCGGCGACGCCAGATAGTTGGCCTTGATGTGCGGGCTGATGCGCCCCTCGAAGTTGCGGTTGCCGCTGAGCACGCTGCACACGACCAGATCGCCGCCCTGGATGCCCTCCAGCACGGGCTCCGGGAGCGGCCCCGAGTTGCCGATGCAGGTGGTGCAGCCAAAGCCCACCAGATGAAAGTTCAGCTTCTCCAGCTCGCCCAACAAGCCCGCCTGCTCCAGGTAGCGCACGACCACCTTGGAGCCGGGCGCCAGGCTTGTCTTGACCCACGGCTGCGACTTCAGACCCAGGGCGTTGGCCTTTTTGGCCAGCAGCCCGGCGCCCAGGATCACGGACGGGTTGGACGTGTTCGTGCAGCTGGTGATGGCGCAGATGACCACCGAGCCGTGCCGCAGCTCGTAGCTGTCGTCGCCGGCTGAGACCGGGACGCGCTTGCCGATCTCGTCCGCCAGCTGCGCTCCGTCCGCGCCCACCAGCTTGCCCAGCGTGTTGTCCAAGAACGCCGGCCGCGCCTCGGTCAGCGCGATTCGGTCCTGCGGACGTTTCGGGCCCGCGATGCTGACCTCGACCGTGCTCATGTCCAAGTCCAGCGAGTCGCTGAAGACCGGGTCCGGCGTGTCGTCCGTTCGGAAAAGCCCCTGGGCCTTGAGGTAGGCCTCCACGGTGTCCACGTGTTGCGAGTCGCGGCCGCTGAAGCGCAGGTAATTCAGCGTCTCCGAGTCGACCGGGAAGAAGCCCATGGTGGCGCCGTATTCGGGGGCCATGTTGGCGATGGTGGCGCGGTCGGGCAGCGACAGGCTGGACAGGCCGGGTCCGTAGAACTCCACGAACTTGGCGACCACGCCCTTCTTGCGCAGCATTTGGACCACGCGCAGCACCAGGTCTGTCGCGGTCGCGCCCTCGGGCAGCGCCCCGTGCAGCTTGAAGCCGACCACCTCGGGGATCAGCATGGCGATCGGCTGACCCAGCAGCGCCGCCTCCGCCTCGATGCCGCCCACGCCCCAGCCCACGACGCCCAGGCCGTTGATCATTGTGGTGTGGGAGTCCGTGCCGACGAGCGTGTCGGGGTACAGCGTCTCGTTCTTGTCGAAGACGCTGCACGCCAGGTACTCCAGGTTGACCTGGTGCACGATGCCGGTGCCAGGCGGCACTGCGCGGAAGTCCTTGAACGCCGACTGGCCCCAACGCAGCAGCGTGTATCGCTCCCTGTTGCGTTGGAACTCGATCTTGGTGTTCAGCGCGATCGCGTCCTTGCTGCCGTAGTGGTCCACCTGCACCGAGTGGTCGATGACCAGATCGGCCGGGCTCAGCGGGTTGATCAGCGCCGGGTCGCCGCCCAGGGCCACCATCGCGTCGCGCATCGCCGCCAGGTCCACTACCGCGGGCACGCCCGTGAAGTCCTGCAGCAGCACCCGGGACACGCGAAACGCGATCTCATGCTCGGGGTGATGCGCGGGGTCCCAGCTTGCCAGCGTCTCGATATCCTCGCGGTTTACGCTGCCGCCGTCCTCGTATCGCAGCAGGTTCTCCAGCAGGATCTTCAGCGAAAAGGGCAGCTTTTTTACGTTGTCAAAGCGCTCGGCCAGGGTCGCCAGGCTGAACCAGGTACGCGGTCCGGCGGCGGTGTCCATGGTGGCGCGGGTTCCAAAACTATTGCTCTCAGACATGCCTTTCCTCCAGCGCTCTTCGGGGCAGGGAACGTAGCACGCCCTTCTTTTATAAGCCACGCCTGTGGCATGATGGCGCGGGGCGTAGAGCGAGGATCTTTGGTGCGTCACAAGTTGCGTCAAACGGCTGTCCTGGGCCTGGTGGTGGCGCTCGCCGCGACCGCCTGCTCGGACGATGACACCGTTGCGCCCGGTCCGACCGACGCCGGCTTCGAGATCCTGATACCCGACGCCGACCTGGACATCGCGCCGATTCCCGACGAAGGCCCGGAGCCCGTCCCCGACCCCGGGCCCAAGAAAGAGGTCAGCAAGCCGGATGCGCCGCAGGTCGAGCCCGACGAGGGCGATACGGAGCCGGTGTGTGTGGACAGCGATCGCGACGGCTTCCTGCCGGCGTCATGTGACGGCGGCGACTGCGACGACTCCAAGGCCGCGGTGCACCCGCTGGCGACCGAGGTGTGCGGCGACGGCCTGGACAACGACTGTGACGGCGTCGTCGACAATGTGGACGCGGACGACGACGGCGTGATCGCGGCCGAGTGCGGCGGTGGCGACTGCGACGACGCGGACCCGCTGGTCGGGCCGGGCATGGTGGAGGTCTGCTTCAACGAGGTCGACGAGGACTGCTCCGGGCAGCTGGACGACCTGGATCTGGACCACGACGGCGCCCCCAGCGCGGAGTGCGGCGGCATGGACTGCGATGACGAGAACCCGCTGGTCTTCCCGGGCGCGCTCGACCTCGTGCTGGGGTACTGCACCGCGTCCGCGAGCTGGAACCTGGACCTGTTGATCGAGATCAGCAGCACTTTTGCGTCGCTGGCCATCGACAGCAAAGACCATATCTATCTCGTCTTTCAGGGCGCCGACACCACGCTGCAATTGGGCGAGGTCACCCCCGACGGCTTTGAAGTCGAGCAGGTCGACTCGGGCGCGGAGACCGGCTCCAACCTGGAGGTAACCGTCGATTACGACGACGTGCTGCACATCAGCTATCTGGATCTGCCCAAGCAGAGCCTGAGCTATGCCACGAACAAGCCGGGTTATTTCGTGCACACGCTGGTCGATCAGGGCTTTGTCGGCTGGTTCTCGTCCATCGGCGTAACGAGCGAAGGCATCGTGCATATCGCCTATCACGACGTCGATCAGAAGGACCTGCGCCATGCGACCTGCGTGGCGGAGTGCCATGAGACGTCGTCGTGGGTGGCCAAGACCGTCACCGACCAGGGGGAGGTCGGCCAGTTCTCGTCGATGGCGCTGAGCCAGAGCGGCCTGCCGCACATCAGCTTCCGTGACCAGTCCTCCGAGACGCTGCGGTCCGCCATCTTCGACCTGGATGAGGGCGACTGGGTGCTGCAGACCATCGACAAGGGCATTGGCGTCGGCTGGACCACGTCGCTGGCGGTCGGCGCGTTCGGCGACGCGCATGTGAGCTACTACGATCAGGGTACGGCGACCCTGAAGTACGCCTGGCGCGACAAGGACGTGTGGCATCCGCAGACCGTGGCCAACGCGCCGATCATCGACTACGGGGGCCAGAGCACGTCGCTGAAGCTCGACCCGGCCGGTGGGCTGCACATCGCGTTTACCGACGACAGCTCGCACGGACTGAAATATGCGCGCTGCAGCCAGTTGTGCGGCGTCGGCTGCTGCGAGGGCTCCTGGGCGCTGGTGGGCGTCGACACCAACGTGGTCGTAGGTCAGGCCGCGGCGCTTGGGATCACGGCGGCGGGGCAGGTCGTGATCGGCTACACGGCCGGCAAGCCTCCCGACGGCGTCTTGAATCTGGCCACTGCGCCCTGTATCGACTCGGGGTTGGATAATAACTGCGACGGTGTGGACGGGATCGATGCGGACGGCGACGGCTTTGCCTCGGTGGCGTCGGGCGGCACCGACTGCCAGGACGCGATCTCGCTGGTCCACCCCGCGGCCACTGACCCTCCCGGCGACGACGTCGACTGGAATTGTGACGGAGAAGATTGAGCCGCACAGCACCGATCGCTGCGCTCTGTCTGCTGTTTCTCGCGTCGCCGGCGCGGGCGACAAAAGACGAGATCGGCCAGCACTACACCGGCGCCACGCTGGGCGCGGGGTTGATCGCCGGTCCTCATATCCTGGGCGCGGACACCGCCGGTCGTGTCGGCTATGTCCTGGGCGCCTACGCCCGCTTTAACACGGTCATGACCGTCTTTGCGGTCCAGACGCAGTACGACTTTTCGGATAACCAGCTCAGCATCGACGGCGCGGATGTGGCCGTCCGGCGGCACAGCTTCTCCAGCTCGTTTCACTTTCACCCGCTGTTTCTGCGCCTGCTCACCAACAACTACTTCTGGTACGTGGTGACCAGCTGGTACTTCGAAAGTGGCGCTGGGCTGGAGATCACCACCATCGACAGTCGCGGGCTCGACCTCGACCGCACCGACGTCGCCGGCAGCCTTCATGTCGGCAGCGGCTTCGAACTGCCGCTTGACGACCCTGATGATCGGGGCGCTTTCTGGCTCGGCGTCAGCTGGCGGTACAAGTTGGTGTTCATGAATCCGCACCTGGGGCAGCTGACAGACCTGGACGCACACATGGTGACCATGACCCTGGCCTACCGCTACAACAACGTCAGCGCCGCCCGAGTGAAGCGACCGCCGGAGCTGAAATGGCGATAACAGCGCTGGTTGTGACCGCTCTGATGGCGACGCCGCCTCCAGCACCGCCGGACCCGGTTCAGCGTGTACGCAACAGCGCGGACGTGGCGGCCAAGCGCATGCGGTTGGGCGACGCGCTGCTGCGGCTGGGCGATCTCCGCGGGGCCTGCGACGCGTACAAGGAGACGATCGACCTGCTGCCTACATGGTGGATGCCACGGCTGGCGATCGTCCGCTGTGGGCGCTTCGTCGGCGTGCCCCTCAAGGAGTTGATCGCGCACGCTCGGTTCGCGGTACGAGCGCGACCGCAGATCCCGATCACCCACGCTCAGCTGGGCCTGGTGCTGGAAGAGGCCGGCGCCACCCAGGAGGCCGTGCGGGCGTTCGAGACGGCCCTGCGGTTGAATGCGCGCGATTTTCAGGTGCGTTATCGGCTGGGCATGCTGCTGGCGCGCCTGAAACGCCCCAAGGCCGCTCGCCGGCACCTGGAGATGGTGCTGGAGCAGCGGTCCGGGCACATCGTGGCGCGCACTCACCTGGCCCGGATTTACGAGCAGCTGCGCATGACGCGCAAGGCCGCCGCGCAATACGTGCACCTGGCAGAGACGAGCCGCTTCAAGGCGCTGGCCCTCAGCCGGCTGATACGGTTCTATCAGCGGCACGGCATGCGGGCCCTGGCCAGGGCTGCTCGCGCGCGCTACTCGGCCGCCTTTGGCGGAATCTGAACCGTTTAATGTCGAAAATGTGAAAAAATAGCGCCTCGCGGGAACCTGGGTGGCCGCGAGGTGTCTAGAGGTTCGCGCTTGACGATCTGGGCACTTTGCAACTAATGTCCTGTGTCCGATGGCTCCAGCGCCAGATTTACGCCGTGGTATGTAGCTGAAGTGAACTTGAGGAAGCCATGAAATATTTTGGTCACTTAGTGACCCTCATCGGAGCCGGGTTGGTCATCGCAGGCGCGGCTGACACCTGGTTCATGATCGGTACGATCAACGAGCCCATCCAGGGCTTGGCGATTCTGCCCGGCACGATTGCCGCAGGCCTCGCGGGCCTCGCCGGCTTGATGACCGTTGCCGCCATTGTTTTCCAACGCCGTGCATTGGTCGTCAGCGAGAGCATGACCACCGTGCTCATCGTCGGCGCCATGGTCTGGGCCTACTTCGGTATCGCCGGGCTGCTGGGCGAAAACTACAACGAGGCCTGGGGCATCACCCCGGCCAACGGCTTCTGGCTGACCCTGGGCGGCGCCGGCGCTATCCTCTTCGGGTCCCTGAACACCTTCGCGCGCGGCCCCTCCATCAGCAAGCGCTCGCGCCCCCTGCGTGTCGCCATGTTGTGGAACGGCACGGTCATCAGCGAGCGCGTCTTCGACGAGCCGCACGACGTCACCATCGGTGAGAACATCAAGTGCACGTTCACGGTCCCTGAGGGCGCGGGCGTCAGCAAGAAGTTCAAGCTCTTCCACGGCAGCATCGGCGGCAAGTACCAGCTGGGGCTCACCCGTGAGATGACGGGTCAGGTCTCGGTCGGCGGCCAGCAGATGTCGGTCGCCGAGTGCATCGAGTCCAAGACCAGCAACAGCAGCGGCAAAAACATCGTCAAGCTGGGTGCCGACGACTGGGGCATCCTGCATGTCGGCGGCCTGGCGATCTTCTTCCAGTTCATCAAGGCTGAGAAGCGCGTCACGGCGCCCTTCTTCAAGGCCATCGACTCCAACCTGCTGTCGAGCACCACGTTCAGCGCGCTCATGCACTTCAGCCTCATCCTGGGCATGCTCTTCATGTGGGAGGAGTGGGAGGACATCAAGCGTCGTCCGGTCATCTTCAAGGTCTGGGACGTCGAGGCGATGTTCGAGATCGAAGAGGAAGAGGAAGAGGAAGAGGACGAGGGCGAAGAGGAAGACACCACCGCAAAACGAGCGGAAGGTGACGAGGGCAAGTTCGGTGATCCGGACATCGACCCGATGCTGGAGTCCAAAGTTCCAGAACGCGACGGAAAGATGGTGTCCAAGATCGACCCAAAGAAGGTCGGCCTCGTGGACATGCTCAGCACCAACAAGCTGGGCGGCATGGGCGCCATCGCCAACATTCTCAGTAAGAACACACAGGGCCTGTCAGACAAGATGGCCGTCGCCATGGCCGGCGCGGGCAGCGAGTTTGTGATGGGCCACGGCTCCGGCGGCATGGGCTTCAAGGGCACCGGCACCGGCGGTGGCGGCATCGGCGGCTACGGTCGTATCCACGGGCTCGGCAAGATCGACACTGGTGGCGGCACCGGCATGCACGGCAGCCTGGGTCGCAAGCGCGCCCGCAAGGTCGGCAAGATCCGCATCGGCGCAGGCCGCAGCACGGGCTTCTGCAAGAAGGGCGACATCGCCCGCGTCGTGCGTCGTCGCGCCAACAGCATCCGCGCCTGCTACGAGCAGCGCCTGCAGGTCAATCCGGGTCTGCGCGGCAAGATCACCGCCCGCTGGACCATTGCGCTGAACGGCCGCGTTTCGTCGGCCACCATCGCCAGCAACAGCCTGGGCGACGGCGCCGTGACCAGCTGTATTCTGCGCGTGCTGCGTCGCATGAGCTTCAACAAGCCCGAGGGCGGCGTCTGCATCGTGCAGTGGCCGTTCGTGTTCAACCCCGGCGGTTGATGCGCTCGCTCTCCTGACCTCGCTCTCCTGACCCAGCTATCCCTGACTACGGGCAGGCCTCCATGGCCTCCGTGGTCAACGCACTCCACAAGTCCTTGTCGGCGCTGAACTCTGTCTTGGCGGCGTTCCACTTCCGCGCGTCCAGTCCGTGACGCGGGAGAATGGCGGCCAGTGGCTCCTCCGTGCCTGAGCGGCGAGCGCAGAAGTGCTGGATGTAGGCGCGGCGGAAGGCGTTGCGGTCCTCGTTGGACAGCGTCGTCGGCCGGGCCGCGGGAGCCGGTCTTGCGGGGGCGACTGGCGCGGGGCGAGGCTTGGCCGCAGCGCGCGGAGAGGGGCGCGTACGCGTGCGCGGGGCGTTGCCGACCAGCTCGTTGAACTCCGGCAGCTTGTTGCAGTCCATCTCGGTCATGTGCTGCTTGCCGTAGAGCGTGCTGTGAAAGAAGCAGACGTGCCGCTTCTTGTCGATGACGTAGTAATAGGCGCGATCACCCGTGCGCACGAACACCAGGTCGCTGTTTTGAGCCGTCGGCTTCATCGGTTCGTGGCGGACGCCGGGCTGCCATAGGGCGCCGCAGCCGCCAAAAAGGAGAAGGGCCAGGATGGCTACCGCGTTCTTCATGACGCCAGCTTACCGCTTGAGCCCACATTATTCACTCAGCGGCGCGCTGCTCCCGCTTGTCAAAGCCGTACTGCTTGACCTTGCGTATGAGGTTGCGTCGGCTGATCCCCAGAGACTGGGCGGTCTTGGTTTTGTTCCAGCGGTTGGCCTTGAGCGTCTCGTAGATCATCGAGCGCTCCATGCGCTCCAGGGCGTCCGGCAGGCTCAGCGTTGCGTCCGAGGAGCGCGGCGTGGCGGTCAGCGCCCGCGTACGAATGTGCGGTGAGAGCAGCTCTCGGCCGATTGTCGGGACCAGCGCGCCCGTCAAGACGACCAGGCGCTCCACCTCGTTCTCCAGCTCGCGCACGTTGCCCGGCCAGTCGTACTCTAACAAGCACTTCATGGCCTCGTCGCTGACCCGCTTGCGCCCATCCGGGTTGCCCGTCAGCTGCAGCGCCTTGACCAGGAAATACTCGGTCAGCGTCTGGATATCGTCTGCGCGGTCACGTAGCGGCGGCACGCGCAGGTTGATGACGTTGATGCGGTAGTACAGGTCCTCGCGGAATGTGCCTTCCTTGACCATCGCGCGGAGGTCTCGGTTGGTCGCGCAGATGACCCGCACGTCGACCTTGTGCGGGTCCAGACCGCCGACCGGCGTGAAAGTGCCCTCCTGCAGCACGCGCAGCAGCTTGACCTGCAGGGCCGGGCTCATGTCGCCGATCTCGTCCAGAAAGAACGTGCCGGTGTGGGCGAGATCGAACAGCCCCGGCTTGTCGGCGATGGCCCCTGTGAACGCGCCGCGCCGATGCCCGAAGAGCTCGCTCTCCAGCAGGTTGTCGTTGAGCGCCGAGCAGTTCTGAATGATGAACGGGCGGTCCTTGCGGCGCGAGTGCTCGTGGATCTCGCGCGCCACCAACTCCTTGCCCGTGCCGTTCTCGCCGTTGATGTAGACCGTGGAGTCCGTCGACACGATCTTGTCCATCAGGCTGTACAGCTCTTGCATCGCCAGGCACTTGCCGATGATGCGCGAGTACTGCCCGCGCCCCTGGCGCCGCAGCTTGTCAAGCCGGCGCTCGGAGCGGGACCAGGCCTCGGCGTGCAGCGCCGCCTCGCGTGCCATGAGACGGAGCAGCTCCGCGATGTGCACCACGTCGGCGCGGGAGACGGCCGGCACCTTGTCGGCCAGCGCCTTAGCACGCGTGGGCGCCATACCGGCGTCGCGCAGGGTCTCTGCCAACGTGGACGTCTTGTCGGTGTGGTTCGACGTCGTCGCCATCGGCAGCACGGCCACTCGCCCGCTCTTGCCGCCGATCGGGCACGGCACGGCCATCATCTGGAACCCGGCAGGGTGGTCTGTCAGTCGCCCGTCCCGCGTGTCATGCAGCGCCGCCAGAGCCGCCTCGTGCTCGGCCTTCAGGTGCTCGTCGGACTCGATGACCGACAGCAGCGGACCCAACAGGGGATCGTCCGAAGTGGTCATCGCAGTGGCACCGTCGGTGCGGTGAATCAACAGCAGCCCCAGGCCCCAACGGTTGCGGAAGTGGGCCTCCAGGCTGCGAAAGACGTGGAGTCTGCTTAGAGCACGAGCGCCACTCACCGACGCCTCATTCCGCGTCGGCGGGGGGCTGCTCTTCCGCGCCGCCGTCTCGTCGACCGTCTTCCGGCGCCGCCTCCGGGTTTGCGCTGGTGCAGGACAGCTTGAACCGGCCGTCGGTGTCCGGATCGTCGCACTGGTACGTGATCGGACCCCACTGCCATCGAGCCGCCCGGATCCAGAACTCGGCTTCGCTGTTGGCCGGAGTCTCGCCCACGCTGATGAAGGCGCTGCCATAGGTCGCCGTCTGGGGCTCCAGGGCGCCGTTCATCAGGATCTCCGCATCGACGACCTGCCCGATGCAGTCTTCGTGAAAATCAAGATGCAGCTTGCAGGCGCCGTCCGGGCAGGTCTGGGGCGTGCACTGGAACGGCGGCGGCCCAAGAATCGGGTCGTCTTGCTGGCAGCCGGTGATCCCCAGCACGGCCAGCGTCGTAACTACAACAGTGAGCGGTAAAACACGTGTCATTTGAGGCGTCCGGTGTCACCATGAGGTTTCACAACAGCGATGTCAAACCTGTTGGAATTGTGGCCGGCCGCCGCACGTTGACGCCTCTGGAGCCGACCTGCTAAACCGACAATGGACCACCGTGCTGCGGGGGAGTCGCGAAATGCGCTGCTTAGTCACTTTTATCACCATTCTTCTACTCACCAGCCCCGCTGTTGCGCAAAAGTCCCAATGGGACCGCGAAAAGGGCGACTGCGAGAAGGTCTTCGCCAACAGCAAGACCGTGGTGATGGCCCAGCTGAAGCAATGCGTCGGGCGTTGGCTCGCGTATGTCGACCCCAACCTGGTCAAGCCCAAGCAGCAGCAGGCGCTCAAGAACACCTTCCAGGATCTGTACAACCGCGGCATGAACCGCAACGACGAGGAGTCAGAGTACCTCTCCACGGCGGCCGCCGAGCGTCTGAACGTCAAGCTGACGCTGCGTCTCCGTCGCTCGGAGGTGGTGCGCAAGCCCGGCGAGGCGACCCAGCCGACGAACGGCGCCGGGGACAAGTCGGCGTCCAAGCGGCCCAAGTTCGTGGCGCCCGAGGTCAGCAAACGTGACCGTGGGCGGGCGGCGAAGCTGGTGAAGGCCGGCGTAAAGCTCTTCCGTAAGGGCAAGCGCGCCCGGGCCATGGCCAAGTACAAAGCGGCGCTGGAGCTCGACCCGGGCAACCTGGACGGGCTCTTCAACCTGGCGGCCGAGCACGCTGTCCGCAAGGAGGGTCCCGAGGCTGTCGAGCAGCTGCAGCGGCTGCAGGACATCGGCACCAAGCCCGCCCTCAAGCGGCTGGCTCAGTCCCGCGTCGATCCCGACTTCAAGCCCATCCGCGACTATCGGCCCTACAAGCGCGTGTCCGGGTACGCCCGCATCAAGGTCGTCAACAGCATCGGCGAGTTCGGGGAAGACGAGGTCGAGCGCATCGTCGGCACGCTGTCGAAGCTGAAGCATCCGGTTGACGACACCGGCCTGGACAAGGTCAACGGCCGCAAGGCGCCCGTCATCTGGTTCAAGGACCACTCGTCGCCCACGGCGTACCTCATCAAGAAGGTCGTCATCCACCCCGGCACCACGCTGACAAAGATCACGTGGAACACCGACTACGACATCATCGTGACCTGGGGCAACAAGGTCGTGAAGAAGGACGGCGTCGCCCAGCCGGCCAAGGACTACACCAACTACACGCCCGCCGAGGGCGAGAAGCGCCTGGACGATTTGTTGCGCGAAGAGGACAAGATTTTGCGCGAGCCCGAGCGCACCGCCCGCAAGGTTGATCACGCCATTGAGACACCCGAGCGCGTCGAGCGAAAAGTCGACAGCAGTGTTGATCGGGTCGAGAGAACGGTCGATACCATTCAGAAGACCGGGGACAAGATCAAAGGCATCTTCAAGTAGCTGTGGTATAGGTCCGTTATGAACGTGCTACTCATCGGCGGTCTAGGCCCTGCCGAGCTCATCCTCATTCTGGTGATCGTCCTCATCGTTTTCGGTGCGGGCAAGCTGCCCCAGATTGGCGACGCGCTGGGCAAGGGCATCAAGAACTTCAAGAAGGCCGCGGACGGCCAGGAAGACATCGAAGTGGCGCCTGCGGCGACACCAGCTCAAGCGGCGCTGCCTCCGGCGGCCAAACAAGCCGCTGTGGTCGAGGCGGAAGAGGTCCAGCCCGTCGCCACTGAGGACTAGACCTCGCCGCCAGAAATCCCAACCCGTTTGCGGGTCGCTTTCGCGCCTGGCTTCGTTGGGACGCTTCGCTCGCCCTCGACGGGGCACCACCGATGCCTTCGGTCGCCCGCCTTGCCAGTCACAAAAGCGCCCGCGCCAATGGGTCGGGATTTCTGTCGTCAAGGTCTAGTTCTGCTTGGCGGGCACCCGCTCGAACTTCGAGCGCTTAGTGTCCGCGTCCATCCAGTAGTCCCCCACACGAATCAATGTCAGGTTACGCGTCTTGGAGACGGTGATGTCGATCCACGTCTCGGCGTCCGTCTTTTGAAGCTTGCACCCGATCAGATCCGGGATGTCTCTGGGGGGGGTGTGGATGTGGTAGCACGCCTTTCTAAAGCGGCGGACGGCGCTGTTGGGACCGAGCCTCGCGTAGAACGACTCGGGGTCCTTGGAGGCGGCGACGACCCCTCCACTCTTGGCGTACAGCGTTTCTCCGACCAGCGCGTAACCGATATCGACCAGCGTGTTCTCGTTCTTCACCAGCATCTGCGTGGTTGATTCAAGCGTATAGCGGCCGCGAACGATCGCGGCGTCCACGGCTAGCTTCATCGTGCGATCCGGCGTCAGCTCAAGCGTGCGAATCGGCTCGCCTGTAGCTTTGACGCCCCGCCATTTTCCGGTCAGTCGCGCCTGAAGACCGAGCCCGTCCAGCACCAGTGCGTCCTTTCCGGAGCCGCATGCGCGGAAGCTGAGTCGCTCCACCGCCCCGGCTACGCCCGCCTTGCAGTACAGCTCTCGGTCGACGCACGTGGCGGGGACCTGATCGATGTAGCCTACCTCCCACCCGTCGCCGCGCTCCTTGCGCCAGAAGCAGGCGTTGTAGGCGTCCATGACAGGCGGATCGGCGGGGGCTTCACCGGCGACACGGCGCGGCACGAAGTAGCGGTTCAAGCGGACCGAGTCACCCTGCAGACGCAGGTTGGAGCACTCGCGGCCCTCGGGGTCGATGCTGGCGTAGCGCATGTGCGCGTCCAACAGCTTGCAGGCGTCCTCCTGGGTCAGCGGCAGCACCGGCGTGGGTGGCTTCTCGCTGGGGTCGTTGGCGGGGTCGCCGCCTGTCGCTGCAGGCGCGCCGGGTCCTCCTCCAGGTGAGTTTTGGGGCGTCGGCAACCCTGGGAGCGGCGGCCCCTCTTCGGCCACCTCAACCTCGGGCTTCTTGCAGCCCGGAGCTTGAAACAGCAATAGGGGCGTCAGGGCCAGGAGCACGGTACGGCAACTCATGCCCAGAGCATGCTTAACGGTGCGCGAGCGTGTCAATTCGCACGCCAGGCCCGCGTCACTGTGCCCACGCTTGGCAGCGCGCCTGACGGGGGCGGCGTCCAGCGGTCACACCCAAAAAATTGCCGCTCTGCGATGCGACCAGTAGTCTCCCAAATGTCCAAGGCGCAAAGGGCGGAGGTCCCGCGCGCCCCCGCCCCGAAAGAGGGTGGGCAGGGGGAGTACATGATGAGC
>CAZJHX010000122.1:0-7170 GCA_964545715.1 uncultured Myxococcales bacterium | reverse complement strand
AAACGGGCCGCGCGCCGCGCCGACCCGCCGCCCCCAAAAGGCCCCCGGCCCCCGGGGGGGCGGGCGGGCGCGCGCCGCACGAATGTGGGGCTCGAGCGTGGCATACCGTTTGCAGCCTATGGAGAGCATGCCCTCGAAGAGCCAACGTGATTTTGCCCAGGTAAGCCCGCGCCGCCGCAAGTCGTCCGGTCGTCGCGAAAAAACGCGCAGGCCCAAGCGCTCCCGCGGCTGGGGCCGCCGGCTGTTCAAGTGGGGCATCGCGGCCGGCCTGTTGGGCATGATCCTGGCCATGCTCGGCTACTGGGGCCTGGTCTTCTATTTCGAGCATCGGCTACCCGAGATTTTCGAACCGGACGACTACATCGCGCGCACATCCCAGGTCACCCGCGTGATGAGCGCTGACGGCGACGTGCTGTCCGAGATCGGGCACGAGCGCCGCACTGTCGTCGCATCCAAGGACATCCCCAAGCTGGTGAAGCTGGCCGTGCTCGCGGCCGAGGACGCCGACTTCTATGACCACGACGGGCTGGACTACTTCGGTATGGCGCGCGCGATGTACAAAAACGTGCGCGACCAGAAGATCTCGCAGGGCGCGTCCACCATCACCCAGCAGGTCGCCAAGACGTTTTTCCTCAGCGCCGAGCGTACCGTCTCGCGCAAGCTCAAGGAGGTCGTGTTGGCGCGCCGGCTGGAGCACGAGCTGGCCAAAGACGACATCCTGTACCTGTACCTGAACCAGATCTACTGGGGGCACGGCCGCTACGGTGTGGGCGAGGCCGCCCGCTTCTACTTCGGCAAGAAGCTGTCGTCGCTGACGCTGAGCGACGCGGCGCTGCTGGCCGGGATGATCGCCGCGCCTGAGCGCTTCAGCCCCTTCCGCGACGAGCGCCGCGCCACCGAACGCCGCGCCTTCGTGCTCGATCAGATGGCGCGGCACGACTTCATCGATCGAAAGCGCGCCGATCACGCTAAGCGGCAGCCCATCCGTCTGAACTTCCGAGGCGACCCGCGACTGGGTCTGGGCGGCTACGCCATGGACATGGTGCAGGCCTGGCTGCGAGACGAGTTTGGTGCGGCGCGGGTAGAGCGCGGCGGCCTGCGCGTCTACACGACGCTGGATGCGCGTATGCAGTCCGAGGGCGAGGACGCCATGCAGCGCGGTTTGCGCGCGGTCGACCGCAAGTACGACCTGGCGCGGCCGATCGAGCATCTGTCCAAGCGCCGCATCCCGGCGTACGTAGCCAAGCTGCAGTCCGGCATCTCCGACTCGGGCGTGCGGTCCGGAGGCGTCGTGCTCGGCGTCGTCACGGGCGTGAACCGCAAGGACAAGTCCTACTCGGTAGACCTCGGCCTGGGTGACTGCCGGTTGCCGTTTCGCGTCGTGGATCGCTACCGCGGTCATCTGGAGCCCTGGGAGCTGTTCATCGTGGGTGACGTGCTGCGGGTGAGCCCACGTTTGACGCTGACCGTCGAGCGCATGGCCATGGGGGCGCGGCCGACGCTGAACCTGGATCAGGGCCCGCAGGGCGCGCTGGTAGCGGTCGACCCGCACTCGCGCCACATCAAGGCGTTGGTCGGCGGCTTCGATCACAAGACCCACCCCTTCAACCGCGCCAAGTCCGCCCGGCGCCAGGCGGGCTCCACGTTCAAGCCGATCGCGATGGCGGCGGCGCTGGAGAGCGGCATCTACGAGCCGCTGTCGCTGCTGAGAAACGTGCCGGAGAGCTACAAGATGGGCGGCGGCCGGTACTGGAAGCCTCGCAACTTCTCCAACACGTACGACGGGCGGCGGTACACGGCGCGGATGGCGCTGGCCAAAAGCATCAACGTCATCGCCGTGAAGATCATGGAGAAGACCGGCGTGCAGCGCGTGATCGACTTCGCGCGCCGCGTCGGCGTGACCAGCCCCATCGAGAAGAACCTGTCCATCGCGCTGGGGTCGACCGCGCTCGCCCCGCTGGAGCTGGCCAACGCGTACTCCACGTTTGCCAGCGGCGGCTATGTGCAGAAGCCGGTGCTGATCACGCGGGTCGAGGACTTCGACGGTACGCTGCTCTACGAGGCGGAGACGCGACGCAAGCGCGGCACGACGGCCAAGACCGCATACCGGATCACCGAGATGATGCAGGCCGTGGTCGAGCACGGCACCGGCAAGCATGTCCGCCACATCGGGCGCAAAGCCGCGGGCAAGACCGGGACGACCGACAATGGCATCGACACCTGGTTCGCCGGCTACACGCCCGGGCTCGTGACGACGGTGTGGGTCGGCTTCGACGACCGCCGGCCGATTCACAAAGCGACAGGCGGCAAGCTGGCGGCGCCGATCTGGGCCCGCTTCATGACCGCTGCGCACGAGGGCCTCGAGGTCGCCGATTTCCGGCCGCCGTCCGGGCTCGAGCCGCTACCGCCGGTCCGGTCGCCCGTCGCCGCTCGCCGGCGCGCCCGCCCCGCCGCTGACGAAGAAGGGGCTGGCGAAAGTGACGCGGATGGGGATCATGTAGTCCAGCAGATGGAGCTTCTCTACGAATAGGCACCTGCCGGTCGGCCGCTGCATCCTGGGGATGGTGGCGGCCTGTGCCGCGGTTTGTCTGTGTGTCGCCCCCGCCGCCGCCGGCCAGCAGCGCCCGCCCCTCGACCCGCTGGCCGACGCCCAGGTCGTGGGGGCACCCCCGACCCTGAAGCGGCTGATGAAGGCGGAGCACGGCCTCGCGTGGGCCATGCGCTATCGCCGCCCCAAAAAGGCAGGGCACCGGGACCGAATCGAGCGCGTCCTGCGGCAGCTCTTCGAGGCGCGTCTGGGGCGTTTCACGGGGTTTAGAAGTATCGTGGAGGTGCCGGCGCCGATGGGCGCGCGTCGCGAGGATCTACGGGATGGCGCGCGCGCCTCCAACGCCGATCTGCTCTTGTCCCTGGACGTGTATGAGAAGCGCAATCACCTGCACGTAGTCGGTGAGCTCTTTGAGGTGCGCCTGAGCTTCTGGTCGCGAATTCGGCGGCCCGTCACGGGCATGCGCAGCCACTACTACGCCACGACGCGAATCGACGCTGAGGTGCGCGGGCTCATGGACCTGGACAGCAGCCGCGGGCCGCGCAAGTTCGATGTACGCCGAGCCCCCGCGGCGCTCGATCCGCCCGGGGGTGTGCTGGCGGCGGCAGTGGCCGACGTGGATGGTGACCGTCTCAACGAGGTCATTCTGCTGGACGACGACGCGCTGCGTGTGGTGCGCCTGCTGCCCCGCAGGACCCAGCCGCTGGCCAAGTGGCCGCTGAAGGACCTGCCGCACTCGGAGCAGCGCTCGCGCGACCGGTACGGCGCTGTGCAGGCCGCTGATCTGGACGGCGACGGGCGGGCCGAGATCGCCCTGTGGACCAGCGACTTGGAGCGTGGCCACGTCCTGCGATTTGAGCGGGGCCGGCTGGTCGCTGTACGCGCCCCGGCGGCGCTGACCGTCTGTGGACGTCCTCGGCCGGCAGGCGCGCCGCTGCAGACCTGTGGTCCGCCCCTGGCAGTGATGCCTGCGCTGGGCGCCTCCCGCGACCCGCCGACGTTGCTGGTTGGCAGGTCCGCGGAAGGCCGCAACCACCTCACCGACCGCGTCTCTCCGTGGTCTCTGGCCGGCGAGTCCGGCTATCACCCCCACCCCGGACTGCACTGGCACCTCAGCGGACTGGCGCTGAAGCACAAAGCGCGCGGCGTCTACACCGACCTGATGGCCACCGTGGACAAGAAGGGCACCGTACGTGTTCGGGGCGGCGGCGCGACCTGGACTGGAAAGTCTGTCGGCGTGGCGTGTGTGATGAGCGATCTCAACGACGATGGCGAGGCCGAGCTCTTCGTCACGCGGGCCAGCCTGCCGAGCGAGCCGGATCGCCTGACTGCGCTGAGACTGGCCCCCAACGGCAAGACCCACAAGCTGTGGTCGAAGACGTTTGACCCTATCGCCTCGCTTGCGGCGGGCGACGCGGACAATGACGGCTTCCTGGACCTGGTGGTCGCCACGACTGGAGGAACGTATCTGGTCCGCGAGCTTCGGTGACGCCGCCGTCGCGGCTGTGGTCGTCGTGCTGCTGGCGGCCCCTCCTGCCTCGGCGGTGCGTCCTCCGCCGTATGGCGGGCTGCTGCGAATCGCGGCGGTCGGCCACGTAAAGACGCTCGATCCGGCTGAGGCCGTCACGTTTGGCGAGTGGTTGACGATCGGGCTGATTCACGGCGGCTTGTACCGGCTGGATGCGGCGGGGAACCCGGTCCCGGACATGCTCGCGGCGCCGTGTACCGAAAAGAGGACGTCGTCGTCCAACGCGGCTAAGCGCTGGCGATGTGTGCTGCGCCGGGATGTACGCTTTCACGACGGTCGCGTCGCACGCGCCGCGGATGTAAAGCACAGCTTCGCTCGGCGGCCGGGTCGGGCGCGTACGGGCGGTTGGGTTTCGCAGTTTGTCAGCGTCTCCGTCATCGACGACTGGACGATTCGGCTCAAGACCGCCCGCGGGCTGTCAGGGCGTGAGCTGGGCCTGTTGCTGGCGTCTCCGGCGTTGGCGGTGGCCCGGGTCGGCGCTCCGGGGCTCGGCATCGGCGCCTTTCGGATCGACGGGCGTCACGCGGACGGCAGCACCACCGAGCTGCGGTACTTTGCGCAGCATCATCGCGGTCGTCCGTACCTGGACGGCGTCTCGATCGTCATGGTGCCGTCGCGTCGCGCGGCGATCGAGGCCTTCCACTATCAGAAAAGCGACCTCGTGTTCGTCGACTCACCCCGCTACAAAGAGGCTGTGCGTGTGCCCGGCCCATTTCGCGAGACCGTCGGTTTGCTGGTGCGTGATCGTCCCGCGGTCCGCGATGTGGCCACGCGTCGGCTGATCGCGGCGTCGGTGCCACGGGCGCGCCTGGCGGAGCGCATCGAAGGCAAGACGCGGGCTTCGCGGGCGCTGATTCCGCACAAGCGCATCCCCAAGTCGGCCGCGCTTGCGCCCAACACAGCCGCGTCGGTGTCTCAGCGCTGGTTTGTGGGCGCGCCCGAGGCGCTGCAACCGGTCGGCAAGACGCTGGCGGCCGCGATGGGCGCTGCAGGTCGCCCGTGGTCGGTGCAGCCGCTGGACCGGTTCACGATGCGCAGAGCTCTGCAAAACCGGCAGTCCGGGCGCTGGGACGTGGTGCTGACGCCATGGCAGTTTCCAACGGCGTCGCCCGACGCGGCCCTGCGCTCGCTGGCCGGTCTGTGTGGGATGGCCGCAGGCGCCGACCCCGCTCGCGCGTTGAATGCGCGCGTGTGCTGGATACCGCTCGTCGATAGGGCCCGGATGGCGGTCCATCGCGGGCAGTGGCACGCGATCCGCTGGACCGACGCCGGCACCCTGCACCTGGCCGATGCGTGGCGCCGCAAGTGATCGGGCTTCAAACACGGCTCACGTTGGCCTTTCTGCTGCTTGTGGGCGCCGTCACCGGCGGTACGACGACGCTGCTCTACCAGCGTACGCAGGACCAGTTTCATGCCGACTTCGACGACCGCATCCGGGTCGCGAAGGAGGCCGTCCGTCTACGGTTGATGCGCGATGCGGAGTCGCTGCGGGCGCGCGTTGAGGCGGCGGCGCGTGACCCGCGGATGGATGTGCTGTTGCAGGACCTGGAGCACGGCCGCTTCGAAGATGATCCCGGGCCGCGCAAGCGTCTGTTGTCGGACGTGGATGCGCTGAGAGGCAGCGCCCACCTCGACGTGCTGTGGGTGCTGGACAAGGACGCCGATGGTCGCGTGCTGGCGGCGCCGCACCGGACCGGAAACGAAGAGCCGACCGGCACGCTGAGACGATATCTGCGCGGCGGACTGCGCGATCATGCCGTGGTTACGGAGCCTGTCGACCGCGGTGGGCGTCCGGTGGTCGTGCCTGTCCTGGAGGTTGGAGTCGCACGAGAGCGGCTGATGATCGTCGGGGGGCGCGTGCTGGGGCAGGGCGTGGCCGAGGATCTGCGCATCGGCGCCATCGCGGATATGCAGGTGACGATTCGAGACCGTGAAGGCCGGGTCATCGCGACGACGCTCAGCGCCGATGAGCCGGAGGAAGATCCTGCCGGCTACGAGACCGAGCGCGTCGTGCATCGCAACTCGGGCGAGGACCAGCCTGCGCTCATCGTGTCGGTGCACCTCAGCCGCGCTGCGCTGGAGCGCCGGCTGGACGGCCTTGTGCGGGCCACCGGTTTTGTCGCCGGCGCAGCGGGCCTGGTCGCGCTGCTTCTGGGGTGGCTGAGCGCGCGCCGCATTACCCGGCCGGTGCAGACACTGGTCAACGCGACCCGGCAGGTTGCGGCCGGTGACCGCAACATCGACCTGGCGGTGGGCCGTCGCGACGAGGTGGGCGAGCTGATGGACGCCTTCAGCAACATGGCGCACGAGCTGGACGAGAGCGAGGACCGCCTGCGCCGCTCTGAGCGCGTGGCCGCCTGGTCAGAGATCGCGCGCGAGCTGGCCCACGAGATCAAGAACCCGCTGACGCCGATTCAGATGGCGATCGAGACCGTGCGGCGCACTCACAAGCGCCGCCATCCGAAGTTTGACGAGGTCTTCGAGGAGTCGACGGTCACCATTTTGGAGGAGGTCAACCGGCTCAAGACGATCGTGACCGAGTTCAGCCAGTTTGCGCGCATGCCACGGCCCAACCCGCAGCCGTACGAGCTCAATGAGCTGGTGCACCAGGCGGTCGTGTTGTACCGCGAGGAGGACGGCGTTGAGGTGGTGGAGCGCCTGAGCGAGGAGCTGGAAGAGCAGCTGCTGGACCCCGACCGCATGACGCAGGTGATTCAGAACCTGTTGAAGAACGCCATTCAAGCTACGCGCGCGGTGGATCGGCCCGGGCGCGTGCGGATCGCTACCAAACGCCTGGAGTCGGGCGAGGCTGAGCTGTCCGTGGAGGACAACGGGTGCGGGATCGCCGAAGAGGATCTGCCGCGGGTCTTCACGCCGTACTTCACCAGCAAGGCGGGCGGCACCGGACTGGGGCTGGCGGTCGTACACCGCATCGTGACGGGCCACGACGGCCGGATTGGCGTGTCGAGCAAGCCGGGTGAGGGCACCCGCTTTGTGGTGAGGCTCCCTGCCTGACAACCCACTAGATGTCCTCGGCAGAAATGGTGACACATTGGCGCGGACGGCTCGTCGCCTCGCAAGGCGGGCGAGCGAA
>CAZJHX010000121.1:0-33345 GCA_964545715.1 uncultured Myxococcales bacterium | reverse complement strand
CCGTCGGGCTTGCCGTCCGCCGGCGGCGCCATGGTGGTGTTGTCCACCCGATCGAAGACCGAATACACATCCATGTTGTAGGCGCGCCCAGGCGGCGACTGCAGGCAGATGCTGCCGCCCCAGTTGGTGTCGATCTGGTAGAAGTCCTCGTCGCTCGCTGAGCTCAGGTAGCTGTAAAACTCGCCCTTAGAGGTCAGCGCGCCCGGAATGCGCAAGATCCTGTCCGGCAGCCCGTCGTCGTCGAGGTCCGCGCCATCGTTGGGCTCGTAGTTGTCCCACTGGTGCGTGCGGTTGTGCAGCGGGAAGTGCGGCGGCAGGCTGCTGAGCTTGTTCCAGGTCTTCTCGCCCAGCTCGTGACAGTAGACCTTGCCGTTCGAGTCGGTTACCAGCGCCTCCAAACGACCGTCGGCGTCGATATCCCACACCGATCCCAGCCGGATGTTGGACGCGCTGACGGGCAGCGTCGACCCCTCGCTGGCGACAAACGCGCCCGCGACCGGGTCAAACAGATCCAGCCGCAGCGACCCACCGGACCGACGGATGCGGTCCGGGTAGCCGTCCGCGTCCACGTCCCACAGGCCCAGCGTCTCCATCTCGCCGACGGACTCCGTCACGCCGTCGTCATCGATGTCCGTGTTGCCCAGGTAGAAGCTGTCCTTGTTGGGATAGCCGTCCAGCGGGTTGCCCGCCAGGTCGTAGCGCCACACGTAGTACGACGCCGGATTGGCGACGTTGGGATCCTTGGTCAGGAAGTAACCGACGCCGACCCGCAGCTCATCGCCCATTCGCACTACATAATAGGCGGTGCCGCCAAACAGGTCGTCGAGCGCAGTCGGGAAGCAGTCATCGCAGAAGGCCGCGTGGGACAGGTCACTGAGATCGGTGAACTTACGCGCATACACGTTGCCGGCCCAGTACTGGGTAGCGGTCGAGTGGCCCCAGCCGTTGCCGTACACAAGCTCCGCCACCCCGTCGCCGTCCAGGTCGGTGAGAGACCTGGTGTTGGTGTACTGGCAGACGCCGTCGGGGTCCGTGATCGCCTGGACCAGCCCGATCTGCTTTGTCTCCTTGTCAAACCGCCAGATGCGCACACCGTCAGACTCGCACCACGTCGTGGAGATGAACTCGACGACGCCGTCGTGATCGATGTCACCGGCGATGAAGCGCGACGCGTCGTACAGCTGACCGCCGTTGGTGTAGACCGTGACGTTGTTGTCCGCGTCCACCTTGTAAAAGCGCGGCGTGCTGCCGTCCCCGCTCAGATACTCGAGCGTCTGCGCGGACGGGCCGTGGGTGTTGTAGTCGTCGATATCCGCAAAGACCGCGTGGCCGCGCGCATAGTTGTGGTTGGGCGCCGAGTAGTCGTACAGCGCCTCGCCTTTGTTGGTCAGAATCGCCGTACCGAAGGGCCCCCTGAAGATAACCTCGTGGTCCCCATCACCATTCAGGTCGATCGAGTTCACGGTGCCCGACCCGGTCGTAAAGGTCTGCTGGAAAGGCCACTCACCCGCGCACGCGGTAAAGCACAGCCGGTCGGTGAAGCCGTCGCAGTTGTTGTCTTTGCCGTCGCCGCACACGGTCGGGCCAAACGGGAAGACGGTCACGTCGGAGTCGTCGCAGTCCCAGTCGCTCTTGCCGTCCAGGTTGCTGTCCTGCTTCAGAGTCCAGCCGCTGGGCACGTTGCACTTCTGCTGTGTCGCCGCGTTGGAGGCCGGGAAGCTGTCGCCGTCGTTGTCCTTGTACAGCGTCTGGGTCGCGATGCCGTCGTCGATCTGACCGTCGCAGTCGTCGTCGATGTCGTTGCACGCCTCAGGCGCGTTGGGATAGATATCGCCATTGAAGTCGTTGCAGTCTCCCGCTTTGGCCACAAAGCCCTCCGGCGCATTGCATGCCTCCTGCGTGCTGTAGCTGGCGCCGAAGCCGTCCTCGTCCTCGTCCAGGAAGAAGGTCGTCTGCACGCCCTCATCGATCTGCCCGTTGCAGTTGTTGTCCTTGTCGTCGCAGGCCTCCGGATTGCTCGGAAACTTCTCCTTGTCCGCGTCGTCGCAGTCACCGCCCGTGGGCGCCGAGAAATCCCCGTCGGCCGCGCACAGGCACTTGGACTCGCCGCTGACGCCGTAGCCGTCGCCGTCCTTGTCCAGGTAATGGCTGGTGCAGCTGGCGGCGCCCTGCTCGTCCGTCACCCCATCGCAGTTGTCGTCCGCGCCGTTGCACGTCTCCAGCGCGCCTGGCTTCACCGCCGGATTGTTGTCGTTGCAGTCGCCGCCGGAAGGCGCAAACCCCGGCGTGCTGGGACACACACACTGCGGCTCGCCCACCCCAAAGCCGTCCTTGTCCGCGTCCACGTACGCGTCCTGACAGCCAACCGCTGCGCCCTCGTCCACCGACGCGTCACAGTTGTCATCCGCCCCGTTGCACACCTCGCTGGCGCCCGGAAAGACCTGGCCGTTCTGGTCGTTGCAGTCCCCGCCGGTCTGAGCCGAATACGGGAAGCCGGCCACGCACAGGCACTTGTTCAGCGCGTCGATGCCAAAGCCGTCGCCGTCGTTGTCGAACAAGAAGGTCTGGCACCCGTCGGCCCCCTCCTCGTCCTTGATCGAGTTGCAGTTGTCGTCCTTGCCGTTGCACACCTCGGCCGCCTTGGGGTTGACTTCGGCGTCCACCGGCGCGCAATCCAGCACATCCGGGCTGCCGTCGTTATCATCGTCGGTGTCGCAGGCATCACCCGTCTTGTCCCCGTCCGTGTCCAGCTGATCCGGGTCGGCCACCAGCGGGCATACGTCCACGACATCCTCTACGCCGTCACCGTCGTCGTCGGTATCTAGACAGTCCGCCACCCCGTCGCCCTCGGTGTCGGGATAGCCCTCGTCGACGATGCCGTTGCAGTTCTCGTCCTTGCCGTTGCAGACCTCGTCCGCGCCGTGATGAATCGTCAGATCCGCGGGCGCGCAGTCCGACACATCGGGGTCCCCGTCGCCGTCCAGGTCGTCCTCGCACGCGTCGCCCACGTTGTCTTTGTCCTTGTCGAACTGGTCCTCGTTGGGCGTCACCGGGCAGTTGTCGGCCTCGTCCACCCAGCCGTCGCCGTCATCGTCGTCGTCCACGCAGTCCGCCAGCGCATCGCCGTCGATGTCGCCAAAGCCCTCGTCCTCCAGCCCGTCGCAGTCGTTGTCCACGCCGTCACAGACCTCGGTGGCCAGCTTGCCGATCGTCACGTCGTCCGGGGCGCAGTCGCTCTCGTTGGGGTCGCCGTCGCCGTCCAGGTCGCCGTCACACAGGTCTCCGACGCCGTCGCCGTCCGCGTCCTTCTGATCCTCATTGGCCGTGGTCGGGCAGTTGTCGAAAGTGTCCGGGATCCCGTCCCCGTCGTCGTCCTCACTCACACAGTCGGCCACGCCGTTCTCGTCGCTGTCCGCAAAGCCCTCGTCCGCCAGCCCATCGCAGTCGTTGTCCAGGCCGTCGCACGCCTCGATGGTCGGATCGGCGGCCGTGCACGACGACGTCCCCGCCTCGCACACGAGCACGCCCGTACACGTGCCCGCGTCGTTGCTCACCGTGCACGGATCCAGCGGCAGCTCCTCATCGATCAACGCATCGCAGTCGTTATCGACCGCATCACAAGTCTCCACCGACGGCGTCGCCGCGTCGCACGCGCTCAGCGCCCCGTCCAGGCACGACCGCTTGCCGCTACACGACCCCAGCTCATTGCTGGCCGTGCACGTCGTGGTCGCCGCGTCCTTGATCGCCTTCCAGCTGCAGCCGCACTCCCCCGCGGTCAGCCGACATTGGCCGTCCTCGCATGCATACCCGTCCGGGCAGTCTTCATCCGCGCACTCCGCGCCACAAAACGCCCCGCCCGCCCCGTACGGCAGACATTTGTTGGAGCCCGCCGCAAACGCGCCGGTGCAGTCCTCGTCGGTCGTGCACGGATTGCACAAGGTCACAAAGCGCGGCAGGCAGATGTACGTGACGTCCGTGCCCGTGTTGGACACCGGACCGCAAAACCAGCCCGTCGGGCAGGAGTCGATGCACGTCCGTGTGCAGATCCGGCCGTCCGCCGTCTCAACGCACCAGTCGCTCTCGCAGTCCGCGTTCTCCTGGCAGGGCTGGCCGGGGATGGGCAGCGCGCCTTCGCTGGCGTCGGGTTTCGGTGGCACGCCCGCATCCGCGTCGGCGCCTGTCGTCGTCGTGCTCCCGGTCCCGCCGCCATCGGCGGCGGGATGATCGGGAACGCCGGGGCCCCGGGGCTTGCCGAGGTCGCCCTGAACCTGGTAGCCCCGCGGGGACTCTTCAGGGCACCCCGCCGCCACCACACACACCACTGCCAAGATCGCCATCTGGCGCATCGCCACCTCCAAACTTTTGATCCAACCCAGCGGCGCCGAACGTAGCAGAAAGCCGCTCTGATTTCAATGGGTTCAGGCGTTGTAGAGCGCCTCGATTGCGGCGGCTGTGTCCTCATCGAGGCCGTCCAGCGTCATCTCGACCGCGTCGCGGCCACCCAGCCCCAGACCGAGATCAAGACCATGCACGATCTGCGGCAGCTCCCAGGCCTTCGCCGACTTCAACAGCTCGTGCACCGGGTCGGGCGCCGAGACCTCCGCCGACGCCAGCTCGTGCTGCAGGATGGCCGCGCCCAGCGCATCCAGCGCCACGCGGTCGGTGGACGCCAAGATCACCCCCGGCTGGGTGAACACCGCGTCCTCCAGCACGCCCTCGGGACCGCCGTTGACCAGCGCGGCGCGCCCATCGATGATCGTCAGCGTCACGTCAAACGCGCCGTTCAGCACCGCGATATCCCGCGACAGCTCGTCCGGATCGCCCTCTTTGTAATGCATCGGATCGCGCGACTCATCGCCGATCCCGCCGATGAAATTCTTCATCGCCAGCGAGAAGGCTGCCCAGCGGTGGTTCTTCAGCACCGGCAGATTGATGATGTGGTCCGCGTCGATCAGCTTCTTCATCACCAACACGCCGCCCGCGTCAGACCAGGTCTCCTCCCAGCCCGTGGGCTGCATCATCACCCAGTCTTCAGGCGCGTCTTTCGGTGCCGGGGCCGCATAGACCTCGTCCGCGCCCGCCGCCAGCGCCGCCTCCTTCATGCCGGTCTGGTTGAAGACCGTCTCGGAGTCGAACATTCGCGCCGAGCGGTCGCCCACGATGATCTTGCCCGGCTCCCGCGTCTTCACCAGCTTGATCACCGCGGCCAGAAAGTCGTTGCTGGTCGCGATGCCGGGCACCACCGCAAAGCTGTGCACCGCGTTGGGCTTCAAAAAGACCGTGTCACCCGGCTTGAGCGCATCCAGCCCGCCCGCCAGCTGAGCCGCAAGCGCAACCGCCTCGTCCAGGTCGTCCCGGCTGACAGCGACCACGCCGGGCTTGCCGGACGGCTCGGGGCCCGCATCCGGCGCCGCAACATCCTCTACGGGGGGCGGGCCATCGTCGGTCGCGACCACCGCATCCGGCGTGGTGCTCGGCCCACTGCTGCTCTTGCCGTCACCACAGCCGACGGCAACCGCGCCCGCGGCGGTGCCCTCGAGAAAACGTCGGCGGCTCAGTCCAGGCTTGTCTTGCTTTTTCATTGACGCGCATCATAGCCGCGCGCCTCAGTCGTCCGCCAGGGAGAGCTCGCCATTATGCGCCAGTGTGAGCGCTCCGCGGTCGTCGTCACCTTCGACCAGGCTCAAGCGCCCGTGATCCGCGGGCCCGATCCGCGCCCGGATTTTTTCGACGGCGTCCTTGGCCGCCTCTTTGACGTCGCCCGACGTGAACAGGCCCTCGGTCAGCGGCAGCAGCGGCTCGACTGCCAGCACAGACCCGACCTTCGAGAGCGCCTGCGCGCACGCGATTCGGACGGTGTTATCCCGACGGCGCAGCAGCGCCACCAGCACCTGCTCGACCGCCGTCCCGCCCAGCAGGCCCAGCGTCTCGGCGATCAGCACCGCGGTCTCGGCATTGCAGCCATCAGCCAGGTCCCCGATGGCCGGCGTCAGACCACCGTATCGCAGGTCGGCCACCGCCTTGATCGCAGCGCGCTCCAGCTGCTCGTGCCCCGATCGCAGGGCCGCCTCCAGCGCCGGGGCCGCCTGCTGAGGCGTGCGCTCGCTCAACAGCCAGCTGAGCGCCTGGGTGCGCAGCGACACTACCGCCAGCGCGTCACCGACCAGCGCGACCATGCACGGCACCCCGTCGTTGCCCAAAAACCGCGCGCCCTCGAAGCGGGCGTAATGATCGGTCGTGCCCATCGCCTGCTGGGCCGCACGCCGCGCATCGGGGCTTTCGGGAAAGGCGGCCAGCAGCGCCCGCAGGTTGCGCAGTCGCACCGCGCCGACGGGGTCGCTGATCGCGTTGTGCGCCAGGGTCTCGGGGCGCGGGCGACCATCGTTGGACAGCACCTCGCCCGCCGACACCAAATCCGTGACCAGCCGCCGCAGCGTCTGCGGGTCCGAGTCCGTCTTGGGCCCCTCGAAGCCGATCTCGGCTGCCCCCACGTAGGCGCCGCTTTGCGCCAGCAGTCGTCGCACGCTGCGACGGGCCTCGGCGTCCAGATGGGCCAGCGCCTCCTGGGGATCACCGTGCAGCACCACGCTCTCGTCAAACTGGGAGTCGCCGGTGACCACCTCGCCCAGCTCGGGCTGGGGTTCGCTGAACAGGGAGAAGAAGCTGCGTTTGGCGGCCCGCGCCGTCAGCGTATCGGGAAGCCCGCCGCCACGCAGGGTGACCGTATTGACAAATGGCGGCCAGCCAAACCGAAAGCCGCGCTTCACCCGGATTTCGAATCGCCCGTTGCCTCCGTGCAGCTGGTAGTCGATGAGCCGGTTTTTTGTGTTGGTCGCAAAGCCCAGCGATTTCAAGGCCCGATCCCAGCGTCGCAGCGTCCAGTTGACATAGAGCCAGCGCGCGCCCGCGAGAAAAATGACCATGCCCAGCTTGGCGATGACCATGACCACACCGAGGGCGGCCAATAAAAACGCGATGATCCTGGGCATTATGGTCCGCGAACCCCATGCATGCGGCGATCATTCCACAATTGACGCGCTCGATGTGTACCCTACCGCCCATGATCGCGCGTCTCATATGCGCCTCTATGGTGCTAAGCGCCGGACTGCTCGGCGGTTGCTCGTCGGACGATCCCGTCTCCGATCCGGTCGTGACGCCGGACATCGATGACGAGGACGAGCCGGACCTCAGCACCGAGGATCAAGGCGCCGTGCTGGAAGAGCCCGGCACCTGTGCGGACGTGGGCCTGCACGTGCTGCGGGTCGCGCCCTGGCCGGGCCTGGGCCTGCAGATCACGGTCAGAGACGATCAGGGCGAGACGCCGGCCCTGTTTGACGAGGTGGGCGCTGAGGTCGCGCACGAGAGCGTGGCCGGTGGGGAGTCCGCCGGGCTGACCGTGCTGGCGGTTACCGAGGCGAGTGACGCGGTGACGGAGTTGGTGAATGCGCTGCCCGACGGCGAGCAGATCGGCCTGTGGGGCGGGGCCACGATGCTGGCGGAGCTGACCCCTGACAAGGCGCACGTGCGGGACCGCCTGACGAGCTGGGCCGCCAAGTCGCCATCCACCCCCAACCTCCAGCTGCTGACGGAGCTGCTGGCCAAGGTCGCGCACGGTACGGGTCCGGTGCATCGCAGTGTCGTGACCGCGGGCTTCGAGCACGATGCGATGGCGGGCGTGGTGCCGATCGCGGACTTTGCGGCCACCGTGACCCAGCGGCGCGCCGAGACCATACGGCTTGGCGCCTGTGTCGGGGCTTCACTGGGCGACCGCTTTGAGGTGCGCGCGGGCGAGCGCAGCTGCTGGATCGAGGCGCCGGCGCCGCTGGCTCACATGAAGGACGCCGCCTGCGACGCCGCCGCGGCCGCGGCCGATGATTATCCGTATCCCGACACGATCGTCTTCGAGCTGACCGAGGCGGAGCAGGAGACCTTTGACCTCTACCACACCGATCCCAAGAACAAGGCGGACTTCGAGCTGTCGGTGCGACTAGGGGGCTCCGCGTCCATCGCCGCGACGGCCCACATGCGCGGGCAGAGCTCGCTGGGCTGCGAGCGCAACAGCTACACGGTCAACCTGGAGGGCGGCTCGCCCCGACGACTGCAGCCGGGAGCGGCGGACGACCGCTTTCACCTGGTGTCGCTGTGCCTGGACGACCACTACTTTCGGCTGATGCTGTCCAATCGGGTCATGCAGCCGCTGGGGCTGTATCCCCTGGATGTGCGCTTTGTGCGCCTCTTCTTTGGCGAGGAGGACCGGGGCGTCTACATGATGATCGAGCACGTGCGCGACACGCTGGTCGCCGAGCGGCTGGACACGGCCGCTGTCGTGCGGCGGCGCTTCGACCCGGAGGACAAGCCCGAAGAGGTCAAGTGGCCCAAAGACCAGGCGGACAAAGACGCTGTGCTGGCTGAGTACAAAGCCCTGGAGCCGCTGGCCAAGGAGTCGGATCCGGCCACGCTGGACACCGAGCTCAGCACCCGAATCGACCTGGACGGCTACGTGCGCTGGCTGGCGCTGATGACGCTGTTTGAGAACGGCGACTACGTGGATGAGGCCTATTTCTACGCGTCGCGCGAGAGCGGCGCGCTGTACTGGCGGGTGGTGGGCTGGGACTCCGATGACCTGCTGCAGCCGTGCCATCACAACAGCAAGTTTGCGATGGAGGACCCCAACGGCGTGCTCTATTGCGCGGAGGGCGACCTGGACCATGCCCTGCTTCGCTCCGACGCGGTTTACGGGCGCTTCATGGAGCAGCTTGGCCTGCTGACGACGACGCTGACGGCGGCAGCGGTGGATGAGGTGCTCGACGGTGTGAAGGCCGAGCTGTTCGCCGTGCTGGCGGCCGACGAGACCGCGGCGGCGATGACCAAGCTGGGCGCAAAAACGGCGGCCGAGGCACACGCGGCGATCGAGGACAACATGACGGCGTTTGCGGCGGCGTTGGAGTCCCGGCGCGCGGACCTGGCGGCCAAGGTCGAGGCGTACCAGCGTTGAGGCGGGCGGCGCTCATAGCGGCGTGGCTGGTGATCGGCTGCGCTGACGCGGGACCGACGCCACCGGATCCCGATGCGCCGGACACGACCACCGACGTGGGGCCGGACACCGACGACGGGGACGCGCCGGACACCACTGAGACCGACGCGCCGCCGCCCGCGGCCTGGCCGGTGCACGAGATCGACATCGAGATAGCGCCGGCGGACTGGGAGATTTTGCACTTTGACCCGCAGCAGCACATCGAGGTGCCGTGCGCGATGACCCTGGACGGCGTCAAATACACAGATAGCGAGCTGGAGATCCATGGCGGATACGCGCGCAAGCTGCCCAAAAAGTCGTATCGGCTGACCGTGCCGGACGACGCCGAGTCGGACTGGGACCTGTTTGGCGAGGGACCCGAGCGGCATCGGCGCTTTGTGCTGCAGGCGGCGTGGGTGGACCCGACATTTCTACGCAACAAGCTGACGATGGATCTGATGCTGGCGCTGGGTGGACTGGCGCCGCGCATCGCGTTTGCGCGCGTGCTGGTCAACGGGCAGTTTCACGGCTTCTATACGCTGATCGAGCGGATCGACCGGCCGTATCTGACGCGCCATGGGCTGGAGACGGCGGCGCTTATGTACAAGGCCGAGAACCACAGCGCCAACTGGGCCGCGAAAGAGGACCCGCTGAAGGGCTATGCCGTGAAGCTGGGCGAGGACGTGCCGCCCGACGACCTGGCGGGGCTGCTGGAGGCCGCCAGCTACACCGAGAAGACGTTTGCGGCCTTCGAGGCGGCGCTGGCGCCCCTGTTGCATATGGACGACCTGCACGCGTTCCAAATCGTGCACACGTTTGCCATGAACCGGGACACGTTCACCAAGAACTACTACCTGCATCGTCCGCTGGGCGCCTCGGGCGTGTTTCGGCTGATCAGCTGGGATGCGGACGCCACGTGGGCGGGGGATTGGGACGGCACCGATCTGGAGCCGACCCAGGACAAATGGCACGGCACCGACACGCTGTCGCCGCGCTTGTACGCGGTCAACGAGTACAAAGCCGAGTATCTATCGCGGTATCAGACCGCGCTGGAGATGGTGTTTGAGCCCGACGATCTGGTGGCGATCGTGGAGGGCTGGGGGGAGATCATCGCGCCGTATGTGGCCGAGGACTTCGCCAAGTGGGAGCGCAAGAAGGTCTTTAGCGACGAGATCGACCGGCTGGTCGATGCGGTGCAGGCGCGGCACGCGGTGATGACCGACGTGATCGCCAAAGAGCAGGAGGCACTATGAGGCGAGCAGCCATACTTTCGCTGGTGCTGGTCATGGCGTGCAACGGGGATGACCCGCCGCCGGACGCAGCGGTGGCGGACACCACAGGCGAGGGGACGACGTCGACGACCGGCGACGTGACCGGTGACACGGGCGACACGACAGGCGACACGACCACGACCGATGGCACCGCGCCCCTGTTCGAGTGCACGCCGGCGCAGGACGCGATCATCGAGCCGCTGTGGATGGCCGGTGGACCGGGGACGCGAGCGGACCTGGGCAAGTTCGGCAAGCCGGACGCGCTGTTTATCGACGACAACGACGTGCTGCTGGCGGGCGACGAGGACGACGCGTTTGAAGAGCTGCACCTGTACGACCTGAAGAGCGACGATCCGACCAAGCGCGCCGACTGGCTGACGCCGATCGCGGATATCGGGGCCGATCCGGGTCCCAGCGGCACGGGCAAGCTGGAGTTTCGGGGCATCTCGGGCTTTGCAAAAGACCCCAAGAGCGGCCGGATCTACGTGGTGGAGCAAAAGAACGGGCGCGTGCAGCTGCTGACGCCGACGGACAAGGCACCGTTTTACGAGCATCACAGCTTCTTCGGCGCGTTCGCGGCGGACAAGAACGCGCCTGAGGACGGGGAGTTCGTCCGGCTGCAGGCGGCGCGCACGGACAGCCTGGGGCGGCTCTTTTTGTCGGACGACGCGCGCGACAACGTGTCGTCGTCGCGGCGGGACATCCAGATCTTTACGCCCGAGCTGGAGTACGAGACCAAGTTCGGCGACCACTCCTACGGCGACCTGGGGGTGGACGGCAACCTGGCGGAGCCTGAGAACTTCGTCATCGATGAGGGCCGCGACCGCATCTACGTGTGCGACGAGAACACGGCGGACGTCGCGGTCTACAAGTACAGCGACCTGTCGTTTGTGCAGCGCTTCGGCGGGTTTATCGATACGCCGAACGGGATCGACGTGGACGACCACGGCTTCTTGTATGTGGTCGACCAGGGCAAGTCGGAAGAGGGCGCTTTTGTGCGCGTGTTCGACCCGGAGTCGCTCACGGAGGTCTTCCGCTTCGGCAACTACAGCGAGAAGGGGGACCCCAAGCCGGGGCATTTCCGGTCACCGGACACGCTGATCATCGACAAGCAGCGCGATCTGTTGGTAGTCGCCGATCAGGGGCACGACCGCATTCAGGGGTTCTCGCTCTCAGAGGTGCAGGGGCTGGCGTGCGTGGTTCAGCTGCGGGCGGCCGGCGCGACGCGCGCTGTGGCGGGCAAGCGGGCGCTGTTTCGGGTGGAGATCCTGCAGCGCGACAGCGACTGGGAGCGGCGTGGCTGGCGCAAGACCGGGCGCGTGACGGCCACGCGTGACGGCGCGGCGATGACGTTGGATCAGGACACCTTCAAGCTGCATAACGGGCAGGGCTCGGTGGCGCTGACGCTACCGGAGGCGGGCTCGGTGGAGCTGCGGTTTACCGTTGGCGGGCTGACGACGACGGCGACCGTAGAGGTGCTGGACGCGCCGCCGCAGCGGGACATGAGCGGCATCTTGAGCGGCGAGGAGCTCACCTGGCGGCGCGATGACGGCGTGATTCACGTGTCGGGCGTCGTGACGGTGCCTGCGGAGGAGACGCTGACGATCGAGCCGGGCACGCTGATCATGCTGGAGCCCGAGGCGCGCGTTGAGACGGAGGGAGGGTTTCGCGCGAAAGGCACGGAGGATGAGCCGATCCTGTTCTTTGGCGCCGACGATGACGCGGGCTGGGGTTGGGTGGAGCACAAGTCGCTCAACGCCAAGGTGGAGTACGAAAACGTGCTGCTCACGGGCGCGGGAAACACGGGCTTTCCGCGAGACGGGCTGACGATTCGGCATTGCTGCAACCCGGTGTTGCGCGTGCATGGGGGCGACGCCGACTTCCGGCGCATCATGGTGGCGCACAGCGCGGGCAAGGGCCTGTATGTGGTGCGCGCGAACCTGTCGGTGAAAAAGAGCTACTTCGGACACCTGGAGATGGGCGGGGAGATCGATACGCCTAACGCCACCATCGAGGACACGTGGTTTGTCGAAAGCCGCGGTGTGGACGACAACGACGGGCTGTACATCTGGGGCTTCATGGCGTTTGGGCTCAAGGAGCAGCAGCCTCAGGATCACTGGGAGGGCAAAAGCGTCGACGACGAGTCCATCGTGCTGCGGCGCTCCATCGTGGCGGACGGCGACGACGACGGCATCGACACCCGCGGGGCCGCCGTGCTGATCGACCAGTGTCTGGTCTACGGGATGGCGGACAAGGGGATCTCTCTGACGGCCGGACGCCCGCGCATCGAGCGCACGCTGGTCAAAGACAACAAGATCGGGATGAAGGTGGACTACTGGACGCTGAATGCCGAGTGGTTTGACGTGCATCCGGCGCCGCACACGTTTGGCCCGCATCTCAAGCAGGTCACCATCGCCAGGAGCGTGGAGCACGGGCTGCAGATCTCGGACCGGGGGGGCGGCGACCACGAAACGGCCGACATTCAGCCGACGCTGGACCAGGTGATCATCTGGGATGCGGCCAAGAGCATCCACACGGATTGGACGCCGGATCTGATCACCATGAACAGCTCGGTGACGCAGCACGCGATCGCGACGTCCGGCGGCAACAACAGCACGACGCCGCCGACCTTTGTGGACGAGCCGGCGGGCGATTATCGGCAGAATCCGCACTCCCAGGCGCTGACGTTGGGCGCCGGTTGGCCAGGATTCTGACGATGGTCAGACGCGGCCGCAATACGGTACGGTGCTCTTCATGATGATTCGGCTCTCAGTGGCAGCTTTGATGGTGTTCGTGGGCGCGGCGTGCAGCAGCGGAGGGGGGGCGACGGGCGGATCGTCGGGCACGAGCGGCGACACCGGCGATCCCGCGGATGTGATTCAGGACGCGACGAGCACCACGGGGACGACGGGTACGACCGGAGACGACACGACCGACACGGATACAACGGGCGACGAGACCTCCACCGACGGCGAGCCGGACGCGGACGACGCCGGCACCGGGGTCCCGGATGTTGTCGAGGACACCGCAGAGCCCGAGCCGGACGTGCCGGTTGGGCCGATCAGCTGCGACTCGGACAAGGACTGCGCGGAGGCCGGCATGTTGTGCGATCCGCTCAGTGGGCTGTGCGTCGAGTGCTTATACGAGTCCGACTGCGGCGCCAACCAACACTGCGTCGAGCACGTGTGTCTGGATTATGTGCCGTGCAAGAACTCGCTGGACTGCGTGGACACACCCGACACGCCGATCTGCGACCCGGAGTCGGGGGAGTGCGTGCAGTGCGCGGGCACCGAGGACTGCCCGCTGAACGCGGATTGCACGGACAACCTGTGTGTCAGCTTTACGCCCTGCGTGACCTCCAAGGACTGCACCGATCAGGTCTGTGACAAGGACGCGATCAAGTGCGTGGACTGCCTGTCGGACGACGACTGCGCTGACAGCGAGCAGTGCCTCGAGCAGGCGTGTGTCGAGGTGCTGGAGTGCGACAGCGACAAGGACTGCCTGGACTTCGACAAGCTGTGCGACAAGGACGCAGGGACCTGCGTGGAGTGCATGGACCACCCGGACTGCCCCGGGATCTACCACTGCGACGCGACCCAATGCGTGCTGGACGTGTGTGTACCGGGCCAGTCCTTCTGTGATGGCGAGACCGTCGTCGGGTGCAACGAGATCGGCAACGGCGTCGAGCTGTTGGCCGCGTGCACGGCGACTCAGACCTGCGTGCAGGAGGGGCAAACGGCCACGTGCCTGGACTGGGTCTGTACACCGGGGCCGACGTACTGCCTGGAAAACGCGACGGTCACGTGTGCGGACGACGGCTTGTCGGTGACGGCCACTGAGCCGTGTGGCGACGACTTCTGTGTGGCGGGCGAGTGCAAGGAGCTTGTGTGCGTGCCTTCCGGCTCCTTCTGTGAGGAGTCGGGCGTCTCGGTCGGGCTGTGCGCGGCGGACGGGCTGTCGTTTGAGAGCGCTGTTTGCGACCCGGAGACGTACTGCGAGCCGGACGGCGACACGGCGGCGTGCGAGCCGTGGAAGTGCGAGCCGACGACGGCGATCTGCGATGGCAACACGGCGACAACCTGCGACGCGCTCGGCTCGGGCCCGGTCGCGGAGGGTACGGACTGCGCCGACAAGATCTGCCACCAGGGCGCATGCAAGTCGCTGCTGTGCGCACCGGAGACCTCGTATTGCGTGGAGGGCGTGGTGACATTGTGCGCCCCCGACGGCCTGTCGGAGACGCCCGGGCAGCTGTGCGGGGCGGGCACCTGGTGCAGCGCCGATCCGTTGGCCGGCACGGCGCTATGCGCGGACCAGGTGTGCAACCCCGACCTGCCGGCGTGCGACGGCGCCGTGGCCACGACCTGCAACGCCCAAGGCTCGGGATATGTCGAGGGTGGTACGGACTGCACACTGGAGGAGCTGTCCTGCTTCGGCGGGGAGTGCAAGGACGTCCCCTCGGGCGCGGTGCCGGACTGCACCGACTTCGAGTGTACGGGCAAGTCGATGGACGCGATCCTCTGCGGCCTGGAGTTGTGCTTCCCGGGCGCCGACTATGTGAAGGCCGTGGACGTCAAGTCGCTGAGCGGGTCGAAGATCGACGAGGCCTACGCCGTTGTGGAGCACTTTGGAAAGGTCACCAACGATCTCGCGCCGTGGGGCCCGCCGAGCTACGTCCTGCTGGCCAGCGGCCCCGCGACCGGCACACAGCACAGCAAGGCGTTGGGCGGGTCGGGCATCCCGGACCCGTTCTCCAAGGACGGCTACCAGACCTACGACGTGCACGAGATCCAGCTGCTCCTCAAGGCGCCGCCAACCGCCCAGGGCTTTGAGATCACACATATCTTCATGTCGGTGGAGTACGAGGAGTACATCGGCTCCTCGTTCAACGACAAGTACTACATGATCCTGAACGCGCCGCTGACGACCAAGGGCGTGGACAAGATCATCAACGCCACGGCGTGCTCCGACCCGGGCAAGTACTTCGACTATGAAGAAGACGGTCAGAAGTTCTGTTACATGGCGATCAATACGGCGTTTAGCGAGCCGTGCACCAACCCGACGACCGACATCTCGGGCACGGGATACGAGTGCGGCCCCGGAAACTCGTCGTCCGGGTCATCCACCGGGTGGCTCAAGACGACGTCCAACATCGAACCGGGCGAAGAGTTCACGCTGATCTTCCACGTGCATGACGCCAGCGACGGCATCTACGACTCCGAAGTCATTCTGGACAACTTCAAGTGGCTGTTCGAGCCCACCACCCCGGGCACCCAGACCCTCACCCCGACGGAGAATCCTGACCCATGAGCCGATGGACGACCACGATAGTCATCCTTGTGGCCGGCTGCTCTACCTCATCGGCGGATCCGGCGCCTCAAGACGAGCCGGTGCCGGACGCCGCGGTCGCAGCGACCCCTGATGAAGGTCCCGCCGAGGAGGCGCCGCCGGTTATCACGCTGGACCCGCCACCCGAGGGCGCGGGCTTTCAGTTGAGCATCGAGGCCACCGCCGAGCCCGGGCAGGAGGTGTGGATCTGCGACGTGAAGCCGATGCCCAACGAGGACATCGCCAACGTCTCCTGGGTAGATGTACGCCAGAACGCGGGCACCCATCATCTGACCCTGTCGACGCTGGGCCTCTCCGGTCCGGGCACGGTCCCGTACGGCCGGTACGACTGCAAGGAGCTGTACGGCGACAGCAGCTTGATGGAGGACCAGATCATGTTTTTTGGCAACCAGGGCAACGCCGAGGACAAGCTGCAGCTGCCGCCGGGTGTGGCCGCGACGATCCTGCCGGGCCTGGACGTGATCCACGAGATCCACTACGTCAACACGTCCACGAAGCCGGTGGACCTGTACTCGTACATCAACGCGTGGACGATCCCGCAGGACGAGGTTCAGACCGGCATCTGGGGCGGCAGCGTACGCGACGAGAACATCGAGATTCCGCCCGCGTCGGAGCACACCGAGTGGAGCCGCTGCGCCTTCAACGAGGACGTCGAGATCCTGTTTCTGGCGTCCCACACGCACGCGCTGGGCATCGAGTTCACGATCGCGCCGTTCGACGGCAAAGAGGCGGGCGAGGTCATCTACACAAACAACGACTGGCACACCCCCAAGATCGAGCAGTTTGACCCGCCGATCGTCGTGCCCGCCGGTCAAGGCTTCGAGTGGACGTGCACATGGAAGAACCCGTCCGACAAGACCATCAACTACGGCTTGGATGCGGCGGACGAGATGTGCAACCTGGCGGTCGTCCACACCCCGTTCAGCGTCACGGCGCGCTGCGAGGTGGTGGAGACCAGCGACGGGGTGCTCTGGACCGGCGAATAGCGCCCATCCGGCCCTTACTGAGCCGTCGGGTGCACGGCGATGCCGTAGGAGCCGACCGTGTACAGCGCGCCGGAGAGCGACTGCGTGACGTCCATGTAGCTGGCCTTGCAGTGGCCCTCGTACAGCGTCTTCCACGCGCCCATCTCCCACACGGCCAGCCACTCCCAGGACCCGGCGGCGTACAGCTTGCCGTCCAACGCCCGCACGCTGTGAATGTGGTTTTGCGCGACGGCCTCGTGGAAGTCCCAGACCTTGCAGCCACGCTCGTAGACGTTGCCCTGCGGGGACGCGACCCACCAGGACCCGTGCTGATACGTAACCGATGCCAGCGTCTCGTCGGTCACGTCCGTATGCGCCTCCCACTGTCCGTGAAGCAACCAGACGATCGCGCCATGCGTGCCGACCGCCATCAGGTGCTGAGAAGACTGGGCCCCGATGTCGTTGAAGGTCACCTCGGCGTCCATCTGGTACTCGATGATCCAAGGCTGGTCGCCCGTCCGACCGATGATGGTGCCGCCGGCGCCGACCGCTACCGCGCGCTTGCCGTTTTTGCCGACCCAAACGGCCGTCAGCCGCTCGGTCGTGGGAGACTTGGTCAGCGTCCAGCCGTCGCCGTCCGACTCCACAATCGTGCCGGCGTCACCGACCGCGACCCAGCGTGCACCGTCCCCGGCGACATCGGTGAGCGCAAGCTCGTCACCGATAGACGTGGCCACCCAGGCAGCCCCGGGTTGGGCCGTGACGATTCGGCCGTTGGCGCCAACCGCAACCATGGCGCCGAGCTCGTCTGTCCACACGCCGGTCAGCTCGACGCGACTCCATTCCTCTGCGGGCCATACCCCGGCCTCGCCGTCCACCACCGGCGCGCTCGCCGCCAAGGGTCGTGGATACAGCGATGATGACGATAAGAGCGTGTTTCATTGGGCTCACCTCCGACCCAGCAAAGGGGCAAGAGCTGGGCCAAGGAGACGCCTATTACTTACAGGGACTTACAACGGGCTGTGCGCAGGAGCTGCTCGCCACAGCCGCAAGGCCGGCAACTTAGTTACCAGCTGGTGGGTCAGGCCGGCTTGTGCGCCAGGACGACCTTGTAGGTGTCGGTGCCGTCGACCATGTTCTCGTAGAGGTTGGTGCCCGGGTGACGGAAGAAGTTCTTCAGCGCGGCCTCGGCCTCTTCGCGACGACCGCGGCCCAGCATCGGGATCTTGAAGCCCAGGAAGCGGTCCAGCGTCTGCTTGCAGTACGCCTCGACGCGAACCAGGTCCCGGTCGCGTGCGATGACGGCCTCTTTGGTGACGTCGTGAATCTCCTGAACCTCGAAACCCGTCTCCTTGAGCAGGTCGAAGCAGGGCTCCCAGGTGGAGTCCGGAATGGCGTTGCCCCAGACCAGGTAGCCGCCCGGCTTCATGAGGCGATGCGCGGTGCCGAAGAAGGCGCGGTCCTCGTCGGAGACCATGCCGACGTTCTCGGTGACGTGGGTCTCGTTGACGGCCACGAAGTCCGCGGAGCCGTCGGCGATCTCCAGCTTGGTCGCGTCGGCGTGGGTGGCCTTCAGGCGACCGTTCAGCTCGGGCACGAACTTGCGGCGGCAGGTCTGAATACCGGCCATCTGCATATCGACCGCTTCGTAGGTGCAGCTGGGCAGCACGTTTTTGCACACGTGATGCGCGCCTGCGCCGGTGCCGCAGCCCATCTCCACGATATGAACCTTGCCGTCGCGCGCCTTCACGTACTCCTGAACAGCCGGGCGGTTGTACAGGCCGGAGTATGCGTTGCGACCGAAGATCTGCGGGTCCTTGGCGTCGTTGGGCGCCGCACCCCAGCTCTCGGGCCAGGCGTAGCCCCACGTGTTGAACGTGAACTCGTAGGTCTGGCCGTTGCCGTCCGAGACGTCGCCCGTGGAGCGATAGATCGCGTACAGCAGCGAGTAGATGGACTGCTTGGTGTAGTCCTCTTCGGCCACGTCGCCGTTGGCGGTCGAGATCTTTGCTTTAGGCTGAAACGGCTTGCTCATGACCCAGGCAGCGATGATTCCCTGCAGGGTCGTTGAGGAGTAGTCGGCCTTGTTATCCAGTGCTGTGAGAATGTCCATGGCGGATGCCAATATCACACTTCGGCCACTTAGACAGACCGAGTATTAGAAGAAAGCCGCTGATCGTGATCAACACCGCCTCAAGCCGCGTTAGCGCAGGGGCACGATCCAGTCGGCGTGGCTGAACCAACCCCAGGGTGCGGCGGCCAGGTCCACGGTCGGATCCACCAGCGGCTGGGACCGGCGGCGATTCAGGCGGGTGTTGGTGTGGACATAGATGCGCACGTCCGGGTGGCCGCGGCTCGCGAAGTCCCGCTTGAGTCGCTGGACAAACTTCCAGCATGCCGCCGGCCTCGTCGCGACCTCGCCCGCCTGGGTGGGGCTGAGGTGATCGTGCGGGTTGATGCGCCATCGCTCGCCCGTCGCCGGATCCTGCACGTCGAAAAACGCCGAGCCCGCTTTGGCGATGAGCATCATGCGCCACGCCATGCGATGACCCTCTTCGGTCCAGCTCACGCGCCCCTCGTAGAGGTGGTGTCGCAGCGGCATCAGGGCCTGGAAAAGCACGTACAGCCCCAGCGCCACCGCCACAAGCGGGCGCACGCGGGTCTGGGGCCACGCGATGGGTGCGCGATCGCGAAACAGGCGGCGGTCGACCTCTTCGGGCGGGAAGAAGAAGAGCAAAAACGCCACACCCATCGCCGCAAAGATCACGACCTGAAACGTGATGGCGTTGAACAAGTGAAACGCCACAGTCGCCACCGCCGCCGCAACGCGGGTGCGCCGCCACATCAACAGCCAGACGATAGAGAGGTCGAACGCCAGCCCGCCATACGTCACCAGGGCGCGAAACCACTCGGCGGCGTAGAGCGGCCCCAGCACCGGCATCTGGGTTTTTGAATCGAACCAGATGCCGATAGGCGCCCCGGCAAGCCAGCCCGCGTCCAGCTTGGCGATGCCGGCGTACGTGTACACGATCACGATCTGCACCACGAACACCAGGTGGCACCAGCGCGGGCAGGTCCGGCTGCGCAGCGACGGGTTGCGCCGCACATCCCAGGACGCGCGGGCATTGGCGGGACACGCCAACAACAGCAGGCACAGCAGCAACATCAGGTAGTGGTGGTTGTTGTAGTGCGTGGTCTGCATCAGCAAGACCGTGGCCCACATGCCCGAAAACGCCGCCAGCGCCAGCCGATAAAAGGCCCCCGCCGCCACCATCGCGGCGAACCCGGCCATGACGAAGTAATAGATGAACATGCCGTTTTCGGGCGGCGGCTGCAGCCACTCGAACCCGATCACGGTGACCGTGTGCGCGCCGGCATAAAACACGTGGCTCACCCAGCCGGTGGTGACCGCACCGACGCACTCGATCACCAGCAACACGCCAAACGCGATTCGAAACGCCACCAACGGCGCGTTTTCCATCGGCTTGAACAGCGCGCCTATGTCGATCCGATCTCCCACGGGCCGGCCATTGTGGCAGTGGCCGGTTAGCTAGTCACCCGGGGAGCACGGGTCGCTGCTGCAGAACAGTCCGTCCGTGGTGGTGATGTCACCCTCGATGTTGGCGTCCGAGATGCCCTGCAGCTCGAGGCGCGCGGCCTCCAGCTTGGCGCCCGCGCTCAGCTTGAAGTCGGTGCTGTTGCCCGAGTAGAAGTCGCCGTTCTTCACCACGATGTCGCCGAAGCTCTTCAGGTGACCGCCACCCAGAATGCCCAGATTGTCGAAGTAGTGAATGGTCCGATAGGGCGTACCGGTGCCGGCGACCGCCGTCAGCGAGTCGTCGCCCAGGTCCAGCGTGACCGTAATCTCCGTGTTCTCCGTGATCTCGAAGTACTTGTCGTCCGACGGGAGCGCGCTGCCCTGCTGGGTGTTGGGGTTGAACAGGGTCTCGCCGTGCTGGTCTTCGACCGTGGTGTTGCTCAGGTGCACCTCACTGCCCTCGATGAACACGATCTTGCCGCTCAGGTCGTTGAGCGTCGTGGCACCGACAGTGGACGGACCCGAGGTGTTGTTGACGAGCAGGGTGCCGTGGGTCGCCGTCTTGGGCTCGAAGAAGACCGTCCCCGCGCCGGCGTGGTTGCCGCCGCCGTGGACCAGCCCGGTCTCGGGCAGCACAAGCGGCAGGAAGCTGCCTTCCAGGAAGCCGTAGTTGCGCAGCGCGATGCGCCCGCCACCGCCGGCGCCGGTGTAGACCTTGCCCTTGGTCGGGGCGGTCCCCCCCTTGGCGTGAACCGCGCCGGCACCCGAGATGCCCGTAGCGGAGATACGAATAGACCCACCGGCGCCACCCGCCACGTTCAGGCCACTTCCGCCGTCAGCCAGAATCTGGCCGTCGATCTGCGCCGCGCCGGCCGCGTCGATGAGCACGACGCCGCCGCCATGCACATACGAGGCGCCGCCGCCGCCGGGCTCCGTCGGGTTGCGTGGGCTGCTGCCCGGACGCCCGATCACGCAGTTGTACGTGCCGGTCGACCCGTTGGCCCCAAAGCCGCCGTTTGAGCCACCGCAGTTACCGTCGGAGGCGAACTCGGGCGTGCCGCCGACGCCGATGCCCGCCGGCCAGCCCTTCTCGGTGACGTCGATCTTGGCGTTGGGCCCGAGCAGCACATCCTTGGTCGTGATGTGCAGCCGCCGCGCCTCGCCCTCCACCGCCTTCGGATGCGTCAGAAGCGCCGTGTCCTTGATGCGCAGGAAGTCGCCCACGGTCAGCACATCTTGCGTGACGGTGAGCACGGCGTTGCTGTCAAACAGCGCGTCCACGGCGATGTCGATCGTGCCGATATCGGCGACGCCGCCCGTCATGGTGAGGCTGCCACCCACCGACAGCGCGCTGATCGTGATGGTGTCGCCGATCGACAGGAAGTCATCCGTCGTGGTCAGCGCGTCGATCGCCAGCGTGGTGTTCTTCGAGGACCATGCCGCCGCGGCAACCGACGGCATCGTGATGCTGCAGTCCTCCAGCGAGTAACCCACCGGGTTGTCGTCCTTGCCCTGGGTGATGATCCGGGCGATGTCCAAGCCACCGCCGGCCGCGCTGAAGTCGGTCACGCCGTTGAGGTCCAGCCAGTTCACCTCGATCGAGCCGCCCACGTTGAACGCGGTGCCGTCGTCGCTTTGCGGACTGCCGTTCAAGACCAGCATGTCGCCCGTGGTCGTCAGCCGAGCGTCACCGCTGACCTGCAGCTGGTCAAAGATGAAAATGGCGCGACAGGTCGCCGCCGCCTGGGTCAGCTCGGTGAGATCCACGTCATCGGCCACGGAGTACGCCGCCGCTGTATTGCTGTCGATGGTCACGACCGGGGCCTGCGCCAGGCTGCCCGTGGTGGCGCCGACGTCGACGTTGATCGTGTAGCCCACATAAAAGTCGGGCGTCATCGAGTCCGACTCCGCCGTCAGCGTGGTCGCTTCCACGCCCAGGATGGTCCCGCATGGGGGCGTGACCAGCGCAGTGCGGCCCAGGTTGGCGTTGGTTCCCTTGCCGGCGTTGTCGATCACCAGGATGCCTGCCGTCTCTTCCTTGCCCAGCATGTAGATGGTACCGGCCCCACCGCCGTCGCCGTTGGCCGTCACGTGCTGGCTGATGAGCGCCGGCACAAAGTTGCCCGTCAGGAACTGGTAGTCCAAGAACGCGATGCGACCGCCGCCGCCACCGCCGCCGTACTTCGAGGACTGGTGACTGTACCCGCCGTTCGCGTGGACCGAGCCGCTACCGGAGATGATGGCCGCCGAGATCCGAATCGAACCGCCTGCGCCGGCAGCCTGCCCCTGAGCGTGTGGCGCATCCGCGATGATTTGGCCGTCGATCGTGACGGCGTTGGTCGCCGCGATATGCACTACGCCACCGCCAAGACCCAGTGTACCGCTGCCGCCACCGGCCCCCGGGTGTTGTGGATCCGCGTAGTGCCCGTACGTGGGATTCAACTCGCACGTGGTGTGCAGGTTGTCACCACGCCGCGCGCCGAGCCCGCCGTGGCTGGCGCCGCACACGGAGTTGGACGCGCCCAGGGTCGCCCCGCCCATCCAGTAGCCCGGATAGTGCCCGCGCGCCGTCACGTCGATCTTGGCGTCGGACTTGATCGTCACCGTCTCCGCCGTGATGTTCAGCCGGCGCAGCGCCTCGCCCTTGGGCAGCGGCGGGTGATCGAGGACCGCCTCGTCCTGGAGAACAAGCGCCTGACCCGCGGTCACCGCCTCTTTGAAGATGGTCGTCAGGCTCTCGCCGCCCAGCACCAGATCAAGCGTCACATCGATGGTATCCAGCTCGGTCGTGGCGCCCAGGATCGTGGCGTTGGCCTTGCCCTTCAGCGTCGCGCCGGTCAGCGTCGCGCCGGTCACCGACAGATCGCCGCCCGCCTCCAGCGCCGTGACCAGAATGTCGGTATCCACGGTCGTGATCGCGCCGTTGGAGGCCAGAGAGTCCGCCGTCAGCGTCGCATCGGTCGCATCCAGCGTCTCCGCGTTGATGGTCGGGATCGTCAGACCGGCCAGTGGCCCGGTGATCTTCCACGTCAGGGCCGGCGACAAGATCCCGCCCGACACCAGCGTCTCCAGGTTCAGCACGCCGAACTCAGCGGTGAACGCCGTCACGTTGGAGATGTCCAGCTTCAGGGCCTGCAAACCGCCCGTCATCAGCAGCGTCGTGTCGCCCTCGGCGTCATCGCCGGAGACCACGAGAATGTCCGCCGTATCCGCCACACGCGCGCCGCCGCGAATCGTCAGCTCGTCAAAGACATGCGTGATCCGATACTCGGTCAGTTCATCGCCGACCAGGTCGCCCAGCCCGTCGCCCGGCGTCACGGTTACGGTGTCGGCCGTGTTGTCGGTGATCAGCAACAGGGTGTCGTCACCCAGGGTCGGCGTCTCGTCCTGCGCCGTGTTCAGGTTGATCTTGAACCCGGCCAGGGCGCCCGGCTCCATCGGCTCGCTCAGCTTCACGATGCCGTCGTCGACGATGTCCGTGACCAGCCCGGGGGGCAGCGTGGAGAGCGGCGTCGACGCGATCGCGGCCGGCTCGTCATGGTTGTCCACGTACAGGCGCCCGTTGTCGTCATCCGTAAACTTCAGGAAGATCGTGCCCGCGCCCGCCATGAACTCGCTGTTGGCGTGCACGTTGCCCAGCAGCCCGTCCGTACCGACCGTCAGCGCCTCGACGCCCAACAGCGCAATCCGCCCGCCGCCGCCCGCACCGCCGTGCTTGCTGCTGCCCGACGAATACGCCCCACCGCCGGCCGCCGTGACCGTCCCCAGAAAGGTCAATGTAGGCGCAGGAATGCGAATGGATCCACCCGCCCCGGCCGCCGTGGCGCCGGTGCTGCCGCTGATCGAGTGCTGGCCGAGCACGGAGATCGTGCCGTTGATCACGCAGCTCTCGGACGCGTCGATGCGCACGACGCCGCCACCGTTGGTCGAGCCGCCACCGCCGCCGCCGGGATGCTTGGGATCCCCATAGAACCCGTACGCGCTGGCCTGAGTCCAGCTCGGCACGCTGGGCAGACGCCAGCCGATGCCGCCGTGACTACCACCCGCGCGGCCGGACGCCGCAGTTGCGCCCTCCACTGTCAGCAAAGGCCCGTAGCCCTTCTCGTCAGCGTTGATCTGCGCGTCGTCCAGAACAGACACATGCTTGGCCTGCAGATGCAGCCAACGCAGCGCCTCATCTTCGGGCACCTCGGGATGCGTCAGCACCGCTGTGTCGAGCAAACGAATCGTGTCGCCGGCGGTAATATTGGCGCTGCGCACGTTAACGGCGGCGTCGCCCGCGAACTCTACGTCCACGCCCGCGCTGATCGTGTCGACGTCCAGCGTGCCGCCCGACACCGTCACGCTGCCGTCCGCGGTGATCGTCTCGATGTCCGACAACGTCCCGACCATTGTGATGTCCGCGCCCGACTTCAGCCAGTCCGCCAGCACCACGCCGCCGGTCACGCTGATGTCGCCCGTGCTGTCGACGCCCTCCGCGGTCACGGTGCCGTCCGTCACGCCGAGGTCCAGTGCATAGACGGTCGGCATCTTCAGGTCTGCGCTCTCGCCCTTGAGCGTGATGTGCAGCTTGCCCTTGGGATCGCCGCCGGCAATGACCGTCTCGGCGTCCAGCTGGCCCTCGTCAAGCGTGATGGTGTCCACGCCCTGCACGTCCAGGGTCTTGACCTTCAGGCCGCCGCCCAGCCGCAGGGTCGTCTCGTCCCCGCTGCCCGCGTCGCCGCCGAACACCAGCACATCGCCGCCTACCACGACGCTGGCGCGACCGATGATCTCCAGCTGCTGGAAGACGTGGATCGCCCGCAGCGGGTCGCCAAACGCGATGGTCTGGGTGAGCTGCGTGTCGTCCGCAAACTGCAGCTCAAACGTGTTGTTGTCCACGATGCGATGGATGGGATCATCAGCCAGCGTCGGCTGCCCCGAGCCCACTTTGACGTTGATCCAGTAGTCCGCAAAGAAGCTCTCCAGCATCTCCGTCGGCGTGGCCAGCGTCGTATCGGTCACGCCCGCGTTGGGGCCGTCCGGCACCGACAGCAACGGTGTCGAGCCCTCGAACGCCTCCTCGCCCTGCCCGTCGATGTACAGATCGCCCCACTCGGCGTCCGCGCCGTGCACATAGACAGTCCCTGCGCCGGCGCCAAAGCCGGTCGTATGCGCGTGCGCGGGGACGCCGTCCTTCTCGAAGCCGCCGCCCAGCTTCTCCATGCCCAGCAGCGCGATGCGCCCGCCACCGCCGGAGCCGCCGTATTTGCTGCTCTTGCTGTGACGCTTGCCGCCCGTCGCCGACAAGACGCCGTTGCCGATGATGATCGGCGACGTCAGCCGGATCGAGCCGCCGGCGCCTCCCGCTGTCTGCGACTTGGTCTCGCCATCCGCCCGGACATCGCCGTGCACGATGATCTTCTCCGACGCGGTCAGCAGCAGCACGCCGCCACCCGCCGTCGTGTGCCCCGAGCCGCTGCCGGGCAATGTCGGGTTCATGTAGCTGCCGTAGGGGATCGCCGGCTTGCACGAGCTCGTCCCGCTGCCGCCGTTGAGGCCGATGCCGCCGTGACTGCCGCCGCAGTTGCTCACCGAGCCGTTCTCCTCCAGGCCGCCCAGCCCGATCTTGCCCGGCCAGCCGCGCGCGGTCGCATCGATACTGGCGTTGGGCTCGATGATGATGGTCTTGGCCGTCAGATCGACGCGCCGGATCGCCTCGGTGTCGGACGCCGAGTGCGTGATCACGGACTCGCCCGTCATCAAGACCAGACCGACGACTTGCACCAGATCGTCCAGAATCTCCAGCTCCGTGGCGCCGTCCAGAACCAGCGCATCGCCGGCATCGACCTGCCCCACCGACGCCAGCACGTCCGTGAGAGACAGCAGGCCGGTCACCTGCAGGACACCGGCCACGTCGACCGTGCCGCCGGACAGGGTCACCGACCCCACCACGCTTGCGCTGTCCGCGGCCAGCGCGGAGTCGATCCCCAGGATGGATGACGCGGCGATCGCGTCCAGCGTCAGCCCACCGTTGTCCAGCTCGTAGTCGAACTGGAAGCCAGGCTTGCCGTCCCCGATCACCTGCTGCGCCTGCAGCGTGCCCGAGCTGATGTGGATCTCGCTGTCCACCGCCAGCTCCAGACGCTGCGCGATCAGACCGCCGTCCATGGTGAAGATCCCGTCCGTGGGAGCCTCGCCGTCGCCCTGCAGCACCAGGATGTCGCCGGAGGTGCGCACGTTGGCGCCACCGCGGATCTCCAGCCGGTCCAGCACGTAGATGTTTCGATAAAACTGGCCAACCTCGGTCGCCCCGGTGGCGTCCTTGTCCAGCTCAAAGCTGAAGCTGGTGTTGCCCAGGATCTGGAAGACCGTGTCGTCCAGCAGCGACGGCGTGCCCTGCTCGGTGTCCAGGATGATCGAGTAATCCGTAAAGAAGTCCTCGCCGTTGTCGGCGCTGTCGTCCTCGACGGAGTTGCCCACCACCTTTGTGACGCTGCCCTGCGGCACAGAGACCAGGTCCGTGGAGCCCGGGCTGCTGTCTGCGCCGTCGTTGTTGATGATCAGCGTCCCGTGCGTCTCGCCAACCGGCTTGAGGAAGACCGTGCCGGCGCCGGCGCGGTTGGTCGCGCCGTTGGTCCCGCCAAACACCTGGATGGAGTCGTAGGTCGCCGGCTCCGCGAAGCCGCCGGACGTCACCGCCAGGTTGACGACCGCCACACGGCCGCCGCCGCCTCCGCCGCCGTAGCTTTGCCCCTTGCCGCCGCGCGCTGTGATCGCGCCTCCGCCGCCCAGATGCGGCGTGTCCAGCGCGATGCTTCCGCCCGATCCGCCGGCGGCCTGGTTGCCGTCGCCGCCATCGGCGTTGATCGTTCCGCGCACGATAAAGGTGCCGTCGGAGTCCACGAGAATGCGAACGACGCCGCCGCCGCGCGCGTTGCCGCCGCCCGATCCGTGCAGCCGCGGATCGATATACGACCCGTATGTCACCTGCCGCTCGCAGTTTTGCTTCTCGTCGTACCCGACGCGACCGAGGCCGCCGTGGCTGGCGCCGCAGTTGCTCGTGCTGGCCGTCGCCTCGTCGATCGGGGCCACGCCCTTCTCAAAGCCGCGCCCGGAGACGTCGATGGACCCGCCGGGCTCGATGAGCACGCTCAGCACCGACAGAGAGATCGACGCCGGCGCCTCGTGGCTGTGCTCGGGATGTGTGATGGAGCCGTTGGGGCCCACGATCAGGTGCCCGAACTCGAACGGCGCGCAGCCCTCGGTGTTGATCTCGAACTCGCCGCCCTCCACGAAGATGTTCTTGCCTTTGAACGGCGCCAGGCCCGCGCAGTCCACGCTGACATCACCGTCCTTGACCGGGTTGGTCACGTCGATGACATGCACCTCGGCGTCATCGGGGACGTCCGAGCCGTCCACAGTCGCCGTGACGGTGATGATGACGCCCACGTCCGGCGCCTCCAGCACCTGGGTGTAGACGCCGTTGGGCTGCTGCACCACATCGCCGACCAGCGTACCCGCCGTCGCCGCGATTGTGACGACGTGAGGCGCCGTGATCGTCTGATCGAACTTGTCTTTGACGATCACCTTCACCACAGTGCTGTCGCCGATGCCGGTGATCAGGGTCGGCTTGTCCGTGCTGACGATCGTCTTGCCCAGGTGGACCACCGCGGGCGGCGGCGCCACCACGACCAGCAGGCCGGTACACGCCAGCGCCTGACCGGAGACCTCGGCGCAGATGCGGCCGGTCTCGCTGATGACCGCCGGCGCAAACGTCACGGTCGTGCTCGGCGCGCCGCCGTCCAGCTCCACCACCGCCTTGCCTGTCGCCCGCCAGGACCACAGGGCCTCGATGTCCTCCACAAACTCCAGCGTCCCGCTCAAACCGATGGCGTGCACGGTGATGTCCTCATCCACGATCACGGTCTTGCCCGGGATCGTGGCGCCACCGCCGCCCGGCGAGTCACGCACCTCGACCAGCTTGGTCACCAGCGGCGGCTTGCACGCGTCGCCGATGCCGTCAAAGTCCTCGTCCTCCTGACCCGGGTTGGCCACGGACGGACAGTTGTCCTGGTCGTCCGGGATGCCGTCGCCGTCGTCGTCGTCGTCGATGCAATCGGCCTCACCGTCGCTGTCCGTGTCCGGGAAGCCCTCGTCCGTGATCGTGTCGCAGTTGTTGTCGGTGCCGTCGCACAGCTCCGGGTTGGTCTTGCCGATGGTCGCGTCGAACGGGGCGCAGTCGGTCACATCCGGGTCGCCGTCGCCGTCGTCGTCGGGATCGCACAGGTCGCCTGCGCCGTCCTGGTCGAAGTCCGCCTGGTCCACGTTGGGGACCTTCGGGCAGTTGTCCAGCGCGTTGTCGATGCCGTCGCCGTCCAGATCCTTGCAGTTGACCGCGTCTTCAAAGCCCTCGTCGATCTCGCCGTCGCAGTCGTTGTCCTGGCCGTCGCAGCTCTCCATGGCCTGCTGGTTTACCGCCGGGTTCAGCGGCTGGCAGTCGGTCACATCGGGGTCGCCGTCGTTGTCGTCGTCCTCATCCAGGCAGTCGGCCAGCGCGTCCTCGTCAAAGTTGGGGAAGCCCTCGTCGATGAAGCCGTCGCAGTCGTCGTCCTGGCCGTCGCAGGTCTCGACCTTGCCGGGGTAAATGGTGGGATCCAGGGGCGCGCAGTCCACGTCCTTGGTGGCGCCGTCGCCGTCCGCGTCCTCATCGCACAGGTCGCCCACGCCATCGCCGTCCGTGTCCACCTGGCTCTGGTTGGCCACCAGGGGGCAGTTGTCGTCTGTTGCCGGTGTTGTCAAAGCGCTGCCCATAGATGCCGAACAGCGACGCGTCCTGACCCTTGCTCTGCCAGACCACGACGTATCCGCCGCCGGCCAGCGCCGCGATCTTCGGCTCGATCTGGTCCTGGTCGGTGTAGCTGTTGACCTGCAGCTGCGGGCCCGCTTTCTGGCCCAGCGTGTCAAAGCGCTGGCTGTAGACGCCAAAGCCGCTGCCATCCTGGCCGTCGCCCTGCCACACGACGACAAAGTCGCCGGACTCGAGTGTGGCGATATCGGGACGTGATTGGGCGGCCGCGATGGTCGTGTTGACGATGAACTCGGAGCCCAGGCGGTTGCCCGCCACGTCAAAGCGCTGGCCGTAGATGCCGGCCAGCTCGCCGTCCTGACCGTCTTCGCTCTCCCACACGCCGATGAAGCCGCCGCTGCCCTGGGTGCTGACGCGCACGTTCTGCTGGTCGCCCGTGATCTCGGTGTTCATCTGAATCGGCAGGGTCGTCGGGTTGCCGTCCGCGCCATACCGCTGGGCATACGCGCCATAGCGGTGCCCGTCCTGCAGCCAGCTCTGCCAGGCCACGACGTAGCCGCCGTCACCGAACGACGCGATGTGCGGCAGGTAGTTTGTGGTGCTGTAGTCCGGGACCAGATCGTCGGGGATCTTGCAGTCCGCGTCCGGCAGCTGAGCCGCCACGCCGGTGCAGATCGCGCCCACGCACTTGTCGTCTTTGGTGCACCCGTCCGCGTCGTCACAGCCGGTGCCGCCGGGCTTGGGATTGGGCACGCAGATCGTCGACAGGGCGTGCGGCGCGCAGGCGATCGTCCCGCCCGTGGCGCACTGCGCGTCGAAGGCGTCGCAGCTTGTGCCCACGTTGAAGAACTTGTCGATGCTGCCGTCGCCGTCGTCGTCCTGACCGTTGCACAGCTCCGCCGGCCACGTGATGGGCAGCGGGGTGCCGTCGGCCAGGAAGCGCCGGCTGTAGATCGAGTTGGAGATGTTCCAGGACCCGACAAACCCACCCCGAGGCAGCGCCGCCAGCGCCGGATTGGCCTGCGCCGAGCTCTTGCTGAGCGCCAGCGGAAACTGGCTGTTCAGCTTCTTGTTGTTGGCCATCACGCGCTGGCCCCACATCATGCCGTCGCTGGCGCGGAAAGCGACGACATAGCCCCCGTCCGTGGTGCCGACCGCGTCCGGCTGCTGTTGCTTGTTGTTGTCGTTGGCACCGGCGATGACAAGCTCGCCGCCCACGCGGTTGTTGGCCTTGTCAAAGCGCTGCGCGATGATGTCGTAGTGGCCGCCGTCCTGCTCGGTGCTCTCCCACACCACGACCCAGCCGCCGTCTTTGAGCGCCGCCACCAACGGCACCGTCTGCTCGCCGAAGTTGGACGTGTTGACCTGGAACTCGCCGCCCACGATCGAGCCGGATTCGTCAAAGCGCTGCCCGAAGACGCCTTTGCCGAAGAAGTCCTGTTTGACGCTCTCCCAGACCACCACAAAGCCGCCCGCCGGCAGCGCCGCGACGTTGGGGGTGGACTGATCGCCCTCGGTAAAGGTGTTGGCGCGGAACATCAGCCCGGCCTTTTCGCCGTCCGGATCATAGCGCTGGCCGTAGACCGCGCCGCCGGAGCCGTCCTGGCCGTCGGTGCTCCACATAATCACCCACCCGCCGTCGGCCAACGCAGCCACGCTCGGCTTGGTCTGCTCACCCAGCTTGTAGGTGTTGACGAAGACCTCGGAGCCGACGTTGACGCTGTCTTTGTCAAAGCGCTGGGCAAAGATGTCGCGGCCTGTGTCGGTCGTCGTCGACTCCCAGGTGATGATGAACCCGCCGTCATTGAGCACGGCCACGTCCGGGAAGTTCTGGTCGCCCGCGGTGGTCGCGTTGACCGGAAACTGGTCCGCCAGCGGCAGGCCGTCCGCGTCGTAGCGGCGCGCGGCGATGCCGTACTTGCTGCCGTCGTACAGCCAGCTCTGCCAGACGACCACGTAGGAGCCGTCGGCGTAGGACGAGATCTGGGAGTAGTGCTCGGACGAGCTGTATTGGTTGACCAGGTACTCCGCCGGCTCGCACTTGTTGTTGCAGCCGTCGCTCTGGTTGGTGTTGCCGTCGTCGCACAGCTCACCGCCGTCCAGCAGCTTGCCGTCGCAGTCTGCGTCCTCGCCGCACACCGGCGCTGACTCGCCGACGCAGTGGCCGTTGAGACACACATCGCTGACGGTGCACGGGTTGCCGTCGTTGCAGCTGGTGCCCGCCGGCAGATGAACCACCTGACAGCTGGCGCCGCTACCGTCGTCCAGGCAGACCGTGGTGCCGGTGGGTGAGCAGGTCGTGTCCACGCCGGAGCAGGCGTTGCCCACGCCAAAGCCCTCATCCACCGAGCCGTCGCAGTTATCGTCCTTGCCGTTGCAGGTCTCGGCCGCGCCGGTGTGGATCAGCGGGTCGACCGGGTCGCAGTCATCGTCGTCCAGGGCGCCGTCGTTATCGTCGTCGTCGTCGCACGCGTTGCCCTTGCCGTCCTTGTCCGGGTCGTTCTGGGCCGGGTTGGGCACGAACGGGCAGTTGTCCACGGTGTCGGCAAACCCGTCCTTGTCGGTGTCCTGGAAGATCGTCGCGTCGTACGGCGCGGGGTCCAGGTCGTTGGGCACGCCGTCGCCGTCGATGTCGTCGTCGCACAGGTCGCCGAACGCGTCGCCGTCCACGTTACCCTGCGCCGGGTTGCCGATCTTGGGGCAGTTGTCCAACAGGTCGGGCACCTGGTCGCCGTCGTCATCCAGATCCGCGTTGTCGCCGATGCCGTCGCTGTCGGTGTCGTCGCAGTCGTTTTAGTCGAAGGGGAAGACGTCCACCCCGTAGGACACGCCGTCGACCTCGATGTCGTCGTCGCAGGCGTCGCCCTTGCCGTCACCGTCCAGGTCCAGGTTGCCCGGGTTGCTCACCAGCGGGCAGTTGTCGTCCACGTCCGGGTTGCCGTCGTCGTCGTCATCCTCGTCGTCGCAGGGATCGCCCGCGCCGTTGTTGTCCGTGTGCACCTGATCCGCGTTGGGCAGCGTTGGGCAGTTGTCGGAGTTGTCGCCCACGCCGTCGCCGTCGGTGTCTTTGGTCTCGTTGGCGTCCTTGGGGAAGGCGTCGTCCCCGTTCAGCACGCCGTCGCCGTCGATGTCGTCGTCACAGGCGTCGCCCGTGCCGTCTTTGTCCAGATCCTCCTGCTTATCGTTGGCGACCAGCTTGCAGTTGTCGGTGTTGTCGCCCACGCCGTCCTTGTCGGTGTCCGCGTTCTCCTCAGCATCGGCCGGGAACTGGTCGCTGCCGTTGGGGACGCCGTCGCCGTCCTTGTCGCCGTCGCACACGTCGCCGAGACCGTCGTTGTCCAGGTCCGCCTGGTCTGCGTTGGCCTGACCCGAGCAGTTGTCCGCCTTGTCGCCGATGCCGTCGCCGTCACCGTCCGCCGACTCGTTGGGGTTGGTGGGGAAGAGGTCCTGCGCGTTGGGCACGCCGTCGCCGTCGATGTCGTCGTCACACGCGTCACCGATCTTGTCACCGTCAAGGTCAGCCTGCGTGTCGTTGGCCTTGTCCGGGCAGTTGTCGCCCGCGTCGCCCACGCCGTCGCCGTCTGTGTCCTTGGACTCGTCCTTGTCGTTGGGAAATTTGTCCTGGCCGTTGGGCACGCCGTCGCCGTCGATGTCGTCGTCGCAGACGTCGCCCTCACCGTCGCCGTCCAGGTCTTTCTGGTCGGCGTCCGCTATCTTCTCGCACTTGTAGGTGCTGTTGGGCACGCCATCGCCGTCGATGTCGTCATCGCAGACATCGCCCACGTCATCGCCGTCCAGGTCCGCCTGATCGGCGTTAGCCACCGACTTGCAGTTGTCCGCGCCGTCGCCGATCCCGTCGTCATCCGCGTCGCCCGCCTGCGTCGGATCCAGCGGGTATTTGTCCAGATCGTTCGGCACCCCGTCCCCATCGATGTCGCTGTCGCAGACGTCGCCGACGCCGTCGTTATCGGTGTCGTCCTGGCCCGGGTTTGACCCGGTCTTGCAGTTGTCGGACTCGTCGCTGACGCCGTCGCCGTCCTTGTCGCCGCCGGCGGCCGGGTCGGTCGGGGCCAGGTCATCTTTGTTGGGGATGCCGTCGCCGTCGAGGTCGTCGTCGCAGGCGTCGCCCACCCCGTCGCCATCCAGATCCGACTGCGCCGGGGTCGACGGCTCCGTGCAGTTGTCGGTCTCATCCGGCACGCCGTCGTCGTCCTTGTCGCCGCCCACGTTGGGATCGCCCGGATCGCTGTCCTGCTCGTTGGGCACGCCGTCGCCGTCCTTGTCGTCGTCGCACTCGTCGCCCTTGCCGTCGCCATCGAGATCCTTCTGCTCGTCCTTCTGGATGGCCGGGCAGTTGTCGGTGACGTCGGGCACGCCGTCGCCGTCCTTGTCGACGACGAACAACTCGACATAGCCGTCGATGT
>CAZJHX010000120.1:0-33405 GCA_964545715.1 uncultured Myxococcales bacterium | reverse complement strand
AGTCCTGGGCCACCGAGTAGCTGCCGTTGGAGCAGTTGTAGAGCTTGTTGGCGTCCTTGCCGACGGAGCCACCGCAGTACAGCCCGTTGCCGCTGGGGCACGACGGCCCGGGATCAGTGTCCTTGCACTTGTCCGCCTGACCCGCGGGCATCGTCTGGCAGCCGTTTGCGCAGGTCTGAATCACCGTGTAGCTGCCGTCGCTGCAGTTGTAGAGCTTGTTGGCGTCCTTGCCCACGGTGCCGCCACAGTACGCGCCGTTGCCGCTGGGGCAGCTTGGTCCGGGCTCGATATCCGGCCCGGCGTCTTTGCACGAGTCGCTCCACACCACGTCGCCGGACGTGTAGGCGTCGAAGGCCACGCCGTTTTTGCGCACCTCCATATGCAGGTGGTAGCCGCCGCCCTGCTGGCACACCCAGCTCGACCCGTTCCAGCTCAGCGTGTAGCCCGTGTTGGACACCTTGCCGACCTGCGTATCGCTGGTCACGTCCTGGTCCTTGCTGACGGGGATGTCCGCGTTCATGTGCGCCAGGATCACTTCGTACGCGCCCTGCTGAATTTTGACGTAGCTGCCGAAGTTCGGCGCGCACGTCTGGCCCGTCACGGTGTCCACCTTCTTGGTTACTTTGCCGGCGATCGGGGCGTACACCGGCGTTCCGTTGCCTGCGGAGTAGTCGCTGCCCTTGTGGCCCGAGTAACAGCCGAAGCCGCAGGTGACCGGCTTGGACGGCTTGAACGGGTTGCACATCACCAGCTTGCCGCCGGGGTTGGGCGTGCTGTCCTTGCACGCGTCCTGGGTCCCCGGCGGGTTCTCCTGGCAGCCGTTGGCGCAGCTCTCCACGATGTCAAAGTTGCCGCCCGAGCAGAAGTAGAGCGTGTTGCTGTCCTTGCCGACCGGCCCGCCGCAGTACAAGCCGTCACCCGAGGGACACTCGCCGCCACCGTCCGGTCCGGCCGTGCACGAGTCATTGACGCCCGGGTCGTTCTGCTGGCACCCGTTGGCGCATTGCTCATGAGGCGTGTAGTTGCCGTTCTGGCACAGGTACAGGGTGTTGGCGTCCAGGTCCGGTCCGGAGCCGCAGTACAGTCCGTTGCCCGACGGACACGACCCACCGCCGTCGCCCCCGCTCGAGCCGCACGACGGCACCATATGAAGGAGGTCGAACGGGCTCTTGGGCGCGTCGTTGCCCTGCTTCGCGGGTGACGACGTACACGGCGTGCACGCTTTGCCGGGCGCGTCTCCGTCCAACCCCCACTCCACGTACACCAGGTCGGAGCTCTTCCACCCGGTCTTGGCCAGCTGCAGGTACTGCACGACCGCCGGTGACGCGTCCAGGATGCGCCGGCCGCCATAGGGCGCGGACTCGTACTTCGATCCGGGGCCGCCGTCCTCCGCGTAAACCGTGATACAGCGCCCGTTCTGCGGGTTGCTCACACGCAGCAGGGTCCCGCAGTTGAAGCGCTGCGCACCCGCCACATAAAAGAACTGCCCGAACGGGACATCCCCATCCATGTTGGCGCTGACCGCGCTGATGACCTGCTCGTAGGACCAGTCGACGTGCCCGTGCACCCAGGGGATCGTCTTGTCCCCGTCCAGGCATTTGCCCGTCTGCTTGTCGTAGATGCACCCGTTGGCGTTGTATTGGCCCTGCAAGAAGCCGCAGCTCGTCGAGTTGCCCAGCGTCGTCGGGTCGTTGGTCGTCCCAAACTTCGAGTTCAGGTAGAAGCCGTCCGGCGACAGCTTCCAGTCCATGTAGGCGCACGCACCGCTCGGCGGGCTGGGCGAGGACTTGCCCGGGACATCGGTGCAGAAGCCGCCCGCCACGCACTCATCCGGCGTCCCTGCGGGCATGGACAAGCACCCCCACGGGCACGCGAACTGTGTGGCGATCACGCCGTCCTTGCAGGTGGCCAGGCTCTCCCCGTTGCACCAGGCGCCGTTCTGCTTGCCTTCGCAGAAGCTGTCGTCCGGCTGTGCACACGCGGCGCCTCCCTGGTCGCCCACGCAGCCAAAGGGGCAGGCCTCCTCGCCAACGATCTCGTCCCCGGAACACTGGACGACCGCGTCGCCCTTGCACCACGCGCCGTCCGCCTTGTCCGAGCACCAGGTCTGCTGTGATCCGGGGCCGCAGATATCGGGCTGATCCCCGGGCATCTGCACGCAGCCGTGAAGGCACTCGATGGTTCCGACGACCGCGCCGCCCGCGCAGGTGAAGAGCATGTCCGCATCGCAGTGTGCTGTGTCCGCCAGGCCCTCACAGAAGCCGGCGTTCTCCTCGCTGGAGCAAGCGTCCGGCTCACCGGGCGGAGCGGGCACGCAGCCCAGCGCACACGGATAGCTGGCTGAGATCTTGCCGTCCTGACAGCTGACCAGCGCGTCGCCCGCGCACCAGGCCCCGTCCGCCTTTGAGGCGCAGAACTCGTCTGACTCCTGGCTCACGCAATGTGCGCCGCCCTCGTCCGAGCAGCCGAGGGGGCACGGTGTCGCCCCGACCTGGGCACCCCCGGCGCACGTCGTCAGCGTGTTGAAGTTGCAGTACTCGCCTTTGGCCTTCTCCGCGCAGAAGCTGTCCGGATCGTCCGGCGGAACCGCGCACACGTCGGGCAGGTCGCCGGGCGCCTTGATGCAGCCGCTCGGGCACTCGGTACTGCCCGTTTCAGCCCCACCCAGGCACACGATCAAGATACCCATATCGCAATAGGCGCCGTCGTCCATGGCCGCGCAGAAGCCGCTGGACCCACCGTCGCCGTCGTCCAGGCCGATCACATAGGCGTCGCTCTGCGGCGGGTTGACCGGAGCTCCCGGGGTCGCGCTCTGGACGCGCGGGTCGTCGCCACACCCGGCTGACGCCGCGGCGAAAAACAAGGCCAGCAAGCTGACTGCGACCGTCCGCATGCCGACAGGGTAGCAGATTAGAGCGCGCTCAGTGCAGGTAGACGGCCGAGTCGCGGACCAACTTCTCCGCCTTCTTTGGCGGCAGCGGCTGTGAGAACAGATAGCCCTGCACGCCGTCGCTCCCCAGCGGCCTCACCTGTTCAAGCTGGCTGTCGGTCTCCACGCCCTCCACGACCGAGCGCATGCCCAGCGCGCGCGCCAGGGCGACCATCGAGGCCAGCAGATCGCCGTCGCCGCCGGCGGTGGTCAATGTGGAGGTGAAAGAGCCGTCGATCTTGATCGTGTGCAGCGGGCAGCTCTGCAGCTGCGTAAACGACGAGAATCCAGTGCCGAAGTCATCCAGATGCACCTGGAGTCCGCGGTCGTGGAGCGCCTGAATCCGCGTGGTCGCCTCGCGCTCGTGATGGGTGATCACGCTCTCGGTGATCTCCAGCCACACCTCGCCCGGTTGAATGCCGAACTCCAAGAGCAGCTCATCCACTTTGGGGAGCAGGTCGGCGTGCAGAAACTGTATCGCGGACAGGTTCAGCCCGATAGCCACGGGCCCGGCGCCCAGCTCGCGCCACGTCTGCAGCTGTTCGCCCAGCTCACGCAGCGCCCACCACCCGATCGGCACCAGCAAGCCGGTCTCTTCCGCCACCTCGAGAAAGTCGCTCGGGTGCAGCAGACCGCGCTTGGGGTGCTGCCATCTGAGCAGCGCCTCAAAGCCCTCGATGCGACCGCTGGGCAGGTCGACCACCGGCTGGTAGTGCAGCCGCAGTTGGCCCTTCTCCAGCGCCTTGCGCAGCTCGACCTCCACCTGCAGCGACTCCATGGCCTGGTTCTGCATGGCGTCGTCGTACACCTCTCGCCGCCCGCCGCCGTGGGCCTTGGCCCGATAGAGCGCTGTATCCGCCGCGCGCAGGATGTCTTTGGGGGCGTCGTATCCCGACGAGCTCAAGGCGATGCCGACGCTGGCTGTGGTGTCCAGGGACAGGTCACCCAATTCAAAGGGCCGCGAGAGGGCCAGCAGGATGCGGTCGGCGACTTTGATCGCGTCGCGCGCCTCCCGCACATTCTCCGTCAGCACCGTGAACTCGTCCCCGCCGAAGCGTGCGATGGTGTCGCCGGGGCGCAGGCAGTTCTCCAGGCGCGCGCCGACCTCCTTCAGCACTTTGTCGCCCGTCGGGTGTCCGTGCGTGTCGTTGATTTGCTTGAAGCGATCCAGGTCGACGAAGAGCACCGCATAGCGAAACTCCCGGCGCCGGGTGCGCTCGGCCGCGAGCCACAGGCGGTCCATGAACAGCGCTCGGTTCGGCAGCCCCGTCAGCGGGTCGTGAAACGCGTTGTGCAGCAGCCGCTCCTGATCCTGGCGTTGCCGCGCGCGCTCTTGAACGCGTCGAGAGGCGATTCGGAGGCGCAGCGGCAGCTCGGCGGAGCAGTCCGCGGAGAGGACGAAGTCGTCGCAGCCTGCATCGAGGGCCGCGCCGGCGTCATCCGGTGTGGCGATAGCGACGAGGTAACAGAAGTCACCGTCGGGCAGGCGGCGTATCTCTTTGATCAGGCGTGTGGCGTCGTCGACTTTCCAGTCAACGATCATCGCCGGCGCGGGGTCTGTCGTGTAAACGGCCTTGGCTGCTTTACGGTCGGCACACCGAATCAGCGTGTGCCCCGCGTCTGCAACCGCGCGCTCCACCATGCCCGCGGCGGCGGCCGATTCGACCACCATAACCCTCATTCACCGACTATAACACACGCTGTAAATAATGGGAGAGAACGCTTGTTATTTATCGTTGGGGGCGGGCGCGCTCAGATCTCGATCCAGGTGTCGCGGTTCTCTGTCGAGCCGTACAGCGCCTGGCGTTGAACCACGTGGTGCACGTTCAGGATGGCCTCGGGCGGCGCCACGACCATGGTCTTGCTGGCCGGATCCGGCGTCTCGTCCAAGCCCTGGCGGGGTGTGTCCTGGCAGTACAGGACGCAGTCCTGCATCACCGACTGGGGCACAGGTCCGCCACGTGACTGCAGTGTCGGAAAGAAGATCCGGCTTGGGTCGCGCGTGGGGAAGTCCAGCGCCACCGGTCCGACCCGCACATTGGTCCCGGCCGGCAGCACGTGAAGCATGAAGCCGAAGCTGCCGTATTGGGGGTGCGCCGCCAGCGTGGTCGTCGGCAGCTTCCACTGCCAGTCGACGTCCGCGAAATCGGTGATGGTCGGCACGTATACCGACTTCTTCACGCTCGCCCGCGTGAAGCGCACCGTCTTGGGGGCGTCCTCCTCCTCGTCGCTGGTCCCGCGCCGGTTGGCGGTGGGTCCGCTCGTGAAGCCCATGGCCAGCGACGCAAAAAACGAGCCGCAGTGGTCCATCGACAAGGTTCGGACTTCGTGCGCGCCGCACCCCTTGCGGACCGGCAGCGGCAGTACCAGCGCGGTCTCCGCTTCCGCTGTGTACCGCAGTGCCACGACCAGGCACTGCCGGTCGCCGCTGACGCGCCCATAGAGGTTGATGTCGGCAAGTTCGGTTACTGGCTGCGAGAAAATCACGCCACAGGCCCTCAGCTCTTCTTTTTCTTTTTGCCGCCGGTCTTCTTCTTCGCAACCCCCTTCTTCTTGGCGGGGGCGTCTTTGCCGCGTCGGGCAAAAGCGTACACATCGCTGACAAGCGCCGGTACCTCGTCCACAAACGCCGGCACCGGCGTGGTCGCGAAGTCGCTGTCGAACTCCCAACGCAGCGCGCGTGTGATCCTATCGATGGCGTCAGCCTCGCTGAACTTCAGGTTGCACAGCAGGCGCGCGCGTTGACGGATGCCCCGCACGTGCTGCTCCCGAAAGCGGTCGGGCGTGGCGCCACGGGTGGGCGCGTCGTTCCAAGCAAAGGGCATTTAGTTCTCCTGAACGGGCCGTTGCGAAACCACAATGTCGAACGCGCACCATCGTGTCAATCGGTCACGTATTCGCTATAGTCCGCGCGATGAACGCAACCAGCAAGACGCGCGTGAGCCTGCTGGGCGGTACCGGATACGGTGGCGCCGAGCTTCTCAGACACCTGCTCTTCCATCCGGCCGTCGAGGTCGTGAAGGTGGGCGCCATCGACCACATCGGGGAGCGCGTCGGCGACGTGCACCAGAGCCTGCTGGGTCGCACCGACCTCATTTTTGAGGAGATGACCCCGGCACAGGCTGCGCAGGACGTCGATTTGGTGTTTCTGGGCGTGCCCCATCGCGTCGCGGCGACGCTCATGCAGCCCCTGATCGAGTCCGGCGTAAAGGTCATCGACCTGAGCGGTGACTTTCGTCTGCTCGATGCCGACGTGTACTCGCAGTATTACCACGGTCCGCACGCACACCCCGAGCTGCTGGGCAGCTTTGCCTACGGCCTGCCCGAGGTGCAGCGCGAGAACATCGCCAACGCCACTCACATCGCCAGTCCGGGCTGTTTCGCGACCTGCGTGACCCTGGCGCTGCTGCCGGCCGCACGGGCCGGCCTGCTGAGAGAGGCGCGGGTGCAGGTGGTGGCGATGACGGGCAGCAGCGGCAGCGGACAGACGCCGCGCATCGGGACGCACCATCCGCTGCGTGCGACCAACCTCAAGGCGTATCGCGCGCTGGACCATCAACACATGCCCGAGATCGTGCAGACGTTGACTCTGCAGGGCGCCATCGGGCTGAAGCTGGACTTCATCCCCGTCAGCGCACCGCTTCAGCGCGGGATTCTGGCGGTGGCGTTTGTTCAGGTGCCGGCGGACTTCGATGACACACAGGCCCAGGCCATCCTGCAGACCGCCTATGCGGATGACCCATTCGTGCGGGTACTCGAGAAGCGCCTGCCCGAGGTCAACGCCGTCAAGGGCTCTATGTATGTAGAGGTCGGCGGTCGCGTGGTGGATGGCACCTGGACCTGCCAGGCCGCGCTGGACAACCTGGTCAAGGGCGGCGCCGGTCAGGCGATCCAGTCGATGAACCTGATGTTGGGGTACCCGGAGACGCTGGGGCTCGACGCGCCGCCGCTCTGGCCGTGAACGTCTCGGCGAGCCGGTCCGCCACGGTCATCAAAGTCGGCGGTGACGTGGTCGCCGATCCCGCGCGACGTCGCCTCTTCGTCGATGAGCTGGCCGCCTTGATCCGAGCCGGGCGCCGCATCGTTGTGCTGCACGGTGGTGGTCCGCAGGCGACAGCGTTGACCAAACGGCTCGGCCTGGTCCCGGATGTCGTCGGCGGACGCCGAATCACGTCGCCCGCGGTGCTGGAGGTCATGAAGATGACATTGGCGGGACACGTCAACGTGGACCTGTCCGCGCAGTGTCGAGCCGCAGGCGTACCCGGGCTGGGGGTGGCGGGGGTCTCCGCGGGTCTTGTGCGCGCCACCCGCCGTCCGCCGCGGATCGTGTCGGGGTGCGGTGACGCGCCGGTCGACTTCGGTGAGGTTGGCGACGTCATCGAGGTCGACGGCAAGGCGATCACGCGTCTTCTGGACGCCGGCTTCGTGCCGCTCATGAGCTCGCTGTCGGCCGACGACGACGGGGTCGTGCTCAACATCAACGCAGACATCGTGGCGTGTGACGTTGCCGTTGCGCTGACCGCAGAAGCGCTCGTCCTGCTGACGGGCGCCAATGGTGTGATGCTCGATCTGGCGGATCCCGACAGCCGCCTGCCGCTGCTGACCGTCGCTGAAGCGCGCGCGCTGATCGCGGACGGCACCGTGCAGGGGGGCATGATCCCCAAGCTGGAAGAGGCCTTCCGCGTCCTGACCACCGGGGTCGGGCGGGTGTGCATCCTGCCCGCGGGTGAAGCCGGCGCGATCACCGCGGCGCTGTCCGGCGAGACCGCGTTTGGAACCACGCTGCTGCCCTGACTCCGCGTCAGGTCATGTGATAAGCCGTTAGCCATGTTCGTACGCACTTTTCTGATCGCTGCGCTTCTCTGGCCGACCGCCGCCTCAGCTCAACCCACGGCCGGCATCTCCCTGCCGGCGGTGTCCATTGCGGAGCCGGATGGCGTCAACGCGGTGCTGCACAATCCGGCAGGGTTGAGCACGCTGCGCTCCTGGGAGCTGCGGGTCTACAACACCCAGTTCGATGACCAGACGGGCGAGGGCACTGCGCTGCTGCTGGGCGCCCCGGTGTTTGGGCCGATCTCTATCGGCGGCGGGCTGGAGTTTCTGCGTCCGCCGGGCGGTCAGTCCGTACAGCGCCTGTCGTTGGGCGTCACCTATCGCCTGCACCGCATGATGCGTCTGGGGCTCATGTTTCGGCACCTCTTCTCGGACGACGATCGCGCCGTGGACGGGACCAACACGCTGGATTTCGGGTTGCTGATGCGTCCGGCGTCCTGGCTCAGCGTCGGCCTCGGCGTCCACGACATCAACACGCCCGTGGTCAATGGCGTTGTGATTCCGCGCGTGTATGACGTCGGGCTCGGCTTTCATCCGGGCACGGACCGGGTCAGCATCGAGGCGACCACGGATATCGACGGCGACGGCGCCACGTCGGTGGGCGGCCAGCTGCGATTTGAGCCGATCCGGGGGCTGGAGATCCTGGGCCGCGTTCGCTACGGCTTGACCAAGCACGCCGAGGGCAATCTGGAGGTCGGCACGGCGCTGGCGCTGCACTTCGGGCCGGGCGGCGTCGACGGTGGCGTCCTGTTTCGGGGCGACGACTTCGGCAGCATGGGCTTTACCGTCGGCGCGCGGCTGAGCGGCAAGTCGTACGGGCCGCTCTACAAGCGCTCGGGCAAGACGGTGCTGATCGAGCTGGGCGGCATGCCGGAGACGCCGCGGCCCGGGCTGAGTGGTGGCGGCTCGACCTACAGCCACGTGGTCAACTACCTGGATCGCGTGCGCCTGGATGACACCGTGTCAGGCGTGCTGATCAAGGACGTCGGGGCCCGCTTCGGCTGGGCGCAGGCGGAGGAGCTGCGCGACATCCTTGGCGAGCTGCGCAAGGCGGGCAAGCAGATCAGCGTCTACCTCGATCAGGGCGATATGCGTCATCTGTACCTGTACTCGGGCGCCGACCGGATCTATCTGAACCCCGCGGGTGGCCTGATGCTGGTCGGGCTCAAGACCACGCTGACGTACTACCGAGACGTGCTCGATCGGCTGATGGTGGACACGCAGTGGGTCAAGTTCGGCAAGTTCAAGTCCTATCCCGAGTCCTTTTCCAGAAGCGGCCCGAGCGAGCCCGCGCTGTCGGTGCGAAACAGCATTCTGGATACCCTCTACGACAAGCTGATGACTGACATCGCCGCCGGTCGAAAGCTGACGCCGGCAAAGATGCGCGCGATCGTCGATGGGGGGCCGTACCTGGCCGCCGACTGCAAAGCAAAAGGGCTGGTCGACCACCTGGCGTTCTACGACGAGGTCGAGAAGCTGCTGCGCAAGGAGCTGGGATCGTTGCGCGTCGTGCGAGCCGGATCAGAGGCGCGTCCTGCCCGTGAGCCGTGGGCGCCGCTGCCGCGCATCGCGGTGATCCCGATCGAGGGCAGCATCGTGGACGGGCGCAGCTCCACAATGCCGCTGTTGGGCACCCGCAACGTCGGCGACCGGACCATCGTGGCGGCGGTCAAAGCGGCGGCGCGCAACCGCAACGTCAAAGGCATCGTGCTGCGGATCAACAGTCCGGGGGGCTCGTCCGTCGCGTCGGACCATATGCATCGCGCTATCTTGAAGGCGGCCGAGGGCAAGCCGGTTGTCGCGTCCATGGGCAACGTGGCCGCCTCGGGTGGGTATTACGTGGCCATGGGCGCCAAAGAGGTGCTCAGCGGCGACATGACGGTGACCGGCAGCATCGGGATCTTTACGGGCAAGCCAGCCTTCGGGCGGCTGTATGCGGCGATTGGGATCGGGCGCCACACCCTGGCGCGCGGCAAGAACGCCGAGCTGTTCAGCCAGGATCGGCCGTGGACGGACGCGGAGCTGAAGGTCGTCACCGAGAAGGTGAAGTCGTTCTACGACCTGTTCTTGAAGCGGGTTGCCGACGGTCGAAAGATGACTGTCGAGCAGGTGCACGAGGTGGCGCAGGGCAGGGTGTGGATGGGCTCGCAGGCGCGCAAGCGAAAGCTGACGGATGCGCGCGGTGGCATGCTGGCTGCGCTGAGACGCGCCAAGGCGTTGGCTGGGATGTCGGTCGATGACCGCGTGGCGCTGAGCTTCTATCCGCGCGTTGGTCTGGTGCAGCGGCTGCGCAATACGCTGGGCATCGAGATCTTGCTGCAGCGCTTCTCGGGCATGAAGGATGCGCTGGCTGTGGCGTGGCCCTTCCTCAGCGCGTTCAAGCCGGGCGAGCCCCTGGCCATGATGCCGTATCGCTTGACGATCGAGTGAGCTGGGCGGTCCGCGCCCGGGTGCTGCACTGCCCGGACAGTGACGCACTTCAGGAGGTTCGCGAGCTGGAGCCCGGCGGCGCGCCGCTGGTTGTCGGGCGTGCGACCGGCCCCGACGGCATCACGATCGATGATAGCAAGCTGAGCCGCCGGCATCTGAGTCTTCAGCTTCTAGCCGGGGGACAGCTGCGCGTGACGGACCTGGACAGTCGCAATGGGACCCGGGTTGACCGGATGCCGATAGTCGGCGGGCTGGACAAGTGGGGGGACGCGGTCGTCAGCGCGGGACGGTGTGTGCTGCACGCGGGCGCCGGGTATCCGCATGACGGTCAGGGCAGGCAGGCGATCGATCCGCTGGTGCGCCGCTGGGTGGATCAGGTTCGGTCGCACCCTGCCGTGGCGGTGGTCAGCCCCCCGGGCTGTGGGATTCGGGCGTTTGCGCGCCGGCTACATCGGGTGTCCGGGGGGGACGGCGCGCCGCTGGCGATCCTGGATCCGGCAGATTGGGCGCGCATGGAGCCGGACGGCTGGGTCGCGCATCCCGGCAGCACTGTGGCGCTGCTGGGGGCGGACGGCGTCGGCAAAGCGCGAGCGGAGATGGCCTGCGCGCGGGCGGCCGAGCTTGGGGCGCGCGTGGTTTTTGAGATGCGAAACGGTCGGCGCAGCGCGCTGGGCCTGCCGGAGGACGCGTGGGTGGAGCTGCCGGCGATCGCGCAGCGCCGGGCCATTGTGTGGGGGCGTACTTTGACGTGGCTGCGCGAGGCGCGTGGGGCGTCGGCGCCGACCTTCAGTCGTGGTGGGTTGGTGGTCTGGCTGTGGGCGCCCATGGACGGCGGGTGGCGCCGGCTTCGAGAGCGCTTCGACAGGCTGCTGCCGCTTGTGGCTGACGAGCCCGTTATCCGCTCAGCGCACGTTCGGCAGACGATCGAGGACCGCCCGTCGGCGTCCAAATCTCGGGAGCGGGCCGACGAGCGGCGGTATCGCTAGGACGTGCGGAGCCCCGAAGAGCTGCAGGAGGCCCTGGCGCAGTGTGGGACGGTCGCGGCAGTGGGCCGCAAATACGGTCGCTCGCGCCAGCAGGTCTATCGCTGGATGAAACAATACGGTCTGAAGGGGTGAAGAAAAAGGAAGAGCCCTGCAGGGAGCACATGTTGATGGAAGGCATCGTGGACGGCGGTCGTAGCCTGTGTCCCTGCAGGGCTCAAGTGCTGAGTTCGGCTCGGATTCAACGAGCACTTTGTGTGAGGGGGTATGGCGAGGTACCCGTAGGACCTTCCCCGAAGTCAGTAACTTGTATGTTCTGTCTCTCTAGAGGCCTGGTCTCGCTAACCGGGCGCCTAGAAGTAGTACCGAGCTGAAAGTGCCAGGCGGAAATTGCTTGCGGAGATGAAGTCTGCGACCTCGAGGGTCGACTCTGGCGCTTCATACTCCGCTTCCGATTCCTGGAAGCGTTGCAGCTCTTCATTTGCGTATGCCTCGATGGTCTGGCGTACCGAAGTCACACCTGGCAGCAAGAGCAGAAACTCCGCTCCGACGACCATGTGGTCGCCTATATGCCAGTCGAGACCTCCACCGGCGTGATAACTGTTCGTGCGTCCTTCGACGCTGAACAGCTCAGAGAACCGGCCGCCTCCGATGCCGCCCTTGAGGTAAAAATTTACCGGGTGGGTTGGCACCGCATAAATCAAGGCGCTCAGTCGGAACCGACTTTCGAAGACGAGCGCTCTCGCGTCGACCACATCCGTCGGGCTGTAAGCCAGCTCTAAGGCAAAGAGCTGTATGGCTTTCAGCTTCAGATTCAGCTCGGTTGTGAACGTGCTGCGTGCGTCCGTGTCTAGCAGAGTTACGCTGTTCACGCCGACCGCCGTACCAATGCCGAAGGTCACCGTGCTGTTACTGGTTCCTCGGGCTTCTGAACTTGTGAGCGTCACTACCAGCGCCAAGATTGTCGCTGCTGTGTATTTCCAGGTACGCATCGTAAGAACTAGAACCCTCTGAACTTTTGCCCGGAAGGTCATCCCCCGGACGCTGGAACAAGATTGCTAGCGGCGTGCCAACTTGCTCAGACGGCGTACTTATTTTTTACCTTGAGTGATTACAATGAGTTGCGCTGTTGTTGGCGCAGAGCGGCGTAGACGGACCCCTGGGTCAACTCGCGGAGGGCTGGGTCGCTTTGGACCCCCTCCTATCCATGGCTGTGAGCGCCGTGACGATGACGACACCCACGATCAGCGCGGCTATCGGCATGAGCACGCCGCTGTCGATGGACTGCGGTAGCGTGTTTTCGGCGACGTGACCCACCCCCGTCCGAAACGGCCACAAAGAGCGAAGAGAGCCCAGCATCAGCCCTGCGAGCACGCCCATGATGAGGTCGTGGTGGTGGGCGAGCCCCCATCGCAGCAGTCGCGAGAAGAACGTCAGGCCCAGCAGAATGCCGGCGATGAAGATGGCGATGACGGGGAGCGCGCTCATGTCCAGGTGCAGCAGCGCACGGAGCGTGTGCAGGATGTAACCGTAGAGGCCGAACATGAGCAGGAGGAAGGCGCCGGACACGCCCGGAAGCACCATGGCGCAGATCGCGATGGCGCCGCATATAAAGATGTACCAAAGCGCGGGGTCCGTGCCGCCGGTCGCCGCGGCGGCCTGGGTGACAGCGAAGCCGTCGAGCTTTGAGTGCTTCTTGCTGTGGGAGTCCACCACCTGCACCAGTGAGCCGGCCGGCAGGTTGGCGCCGACGCCGTTTTGCGCGGCCACGACGTCGATCGTCCAGCTGGACTCGCCCGCCTTGAGCTCGACGGTAGTGGTGGGCTGGAAGCCGATCTCGCGCCGGAGCTTGGCCTGGCCGGTGTCGGTCGCAAAGCGCAGGGCTTGTGCGTCGAAGCTCCTGGCTTCGGTCAGGGGCCGGCCTTCGGCGGTGGTCATGGTGACGGTGGTGGTCGCGAACCCGCTGACGTCCTTTTTGATGCCCATGAGCATGAAGGTGGCGACGCAGGCCACGACAAAGGCCGCGATGACGGTGGCGTTGCGCTGCTTGATCATGCCCCACGGCACCACGATGGACGCCAGCACCAGCCCGAAGAAGAACCCGCGCATGATCTCCGGATAGCGGTCCAGCAACACCGGCAGGATCAGTACGCCGACCAGCAGGCCGCCGAGTATGCCGACGGCGAGGTTGGCCATGAACGCGACGTGCGCTGCGGCGATCCCTTCATCGGACTCGTCCGCCCCGTCAGCGAGCAGCTCGGCCTTGAGCTGGCCCCAGAACCTGCGCTTCAACACGGTGGCGATCATGCGTGGGTGCAGAATGGCGGTCAGCGCGAGAATGAAGCGCTCGTAGACGCCCAGGATCAGGGCCATGGTGCCGCCGCTCACGCCGGGAATGGCGTCGGCGAACCCCATGCACATGCCCTTCAGGGCCAGATAGAGACGGTTGGTCATGGCGGTCGCAGATAACAACCGGCCGTGCTAAGAGTCAAATCTTAGGAGGCCTCGGATGCTCGGTTTTTCTCCGCTGTTTCTCGCCTTCGTCGGCGTCCCCATCATCGAGATCTATCTGTTCTTACTGGTGGGCGGGCGGATCGGCACTCTCAATACGATGATCGTCATCATCCTGACCGCCGCGATCGGGACGCAGTTGGTGCGCCAGCAGGGCATGATCGTGCTGCGGCGTGCCCAGGAGAGCATGAACGCGGGGCGGCTGCCGGCCAACGAGATGGTGGACGGCGTGCTGATACTGGCCGCAGGGCTGTTGTTGCTGACGCCCGGCTTCTTTACGGACGCCGTCGGCTTTCTGCTGCTGATCCCGCCCACGCGCGCGATCATGCGCCGTTACGTGTTGGCGCGGATTCAGGATCGCATCACGCTGCACGCTGCGTCGCGGGGCCCGCGTGCGTCCGAGATGGAGATCGTGGACGACAGCCCGGCCCGCGTCGACCCGATCGAGCCCAAGAAGCTGGACGACGGCGGCGAGGTCTAGAACGTGCGGGTCGCGGACCCTCACCCGAGAAGCTTTTACGCCGCCGATCCGCTCGAGGTCGCCAGAAATCTGCTGGGCAGCCTGTTGGTGCACCGCCATCCGGAGCGCGGGCTTCTGGCCGGTCGCATCGTCGAGACCGAGGCCTATCGCGACGAGGAAGACCTGGCGTGCCACGCGTCGAAGGGGCGGACCCGGCGCACCGACGTCATGTACGGGCCACCCGGGTATGCGTACGTCTATCTCATCTACGGCATGTACGACATGTTCAACGTGGTGACCTGGCCCCAGGGCCGGCCCAGCGCGGTTCTGGTGCGGGGGATAGAGCCGGTTGCCGGTATTACGCGGACGACCAACGGCCCCGGGCGCCTCACGCGCGCGCTGGCGATCGATCGCACGTTAAACAAGGTAGACCTCACGGCGGAGCGCCTCTTTGTCGCCCCGGATGTGACGTTCGATGACAGCCGGGTCGAAGCGTCGGAGCGGATCGGCATCGATTATGCGGGCGAGTGGGCCCGCAAGCCGTGGCGCTTCAGCGTGGTGGGCAACCCTCACGTGTCGCGGCGGCCTCGCAAAAAAATCTGAGACGCATAAACTGCGGCGCATGAGCAGCACCCCCAACCTGGACATCGCCGTCCCCTGGTTCAAGGAGCTTCAGGACGCGATCTGCGCGGCGCTTGAAGCACTGGACGGCAAGGCCCGCTTCATCGAGGACAAGTGGAAGCGCGATGCCGGCGGCGGCGGGCGCACGCGCGTCATCAGCGGCGGCGATGTGTTCGAGAAGGGCGGCGTGAACTTCAGCGAGGTCCACGGCGAGATGGACCCGGCCTATTCCTCGCAGGTCCCGGGTGACGGCCACACGTTCCGGGCGGCGGGCGTCTCACTGGTGCTGCATCCGCGCTCCCCGATGGTGCCGGTCGTCCACGCCAACGTCCGCATGATCCAGAAGGGCTCCTCGTGCTGGGTCGGTGGCGGCTGCGACCTGACGCCGTACTACCCGAAAGAGGCCGACGCCGTTCACTTTCACACCACGATGAAGTCCGCGTGCGACGCCTTTGACCCGACCTGGTATCCACGCTTCAAGTCCTGGTGCGACCGCTACTTCTATCTGCCGCACCGCGGCGAGATGCGCGGCGTCGGTGGAATCTTCTATGACTACATTGGGTTGGCCGCGTCCGAGCTGCCGGAGTCGTCTCGGCAGCGCAACCCGCTCGTCCTCCAGGAGGCCGTGCCGCTGGACCAGGCCTGGCGCTTCACCCAGGAGGTCGGTCGCAAGTTCCTCGAGGCGTACATCCCAATCGCGGAGAGCCGTCGCGCCGAGCCCACGACAGAGGCGCACCGCCAGTTTCAGCTGTATCGCCGCGGCCGCTATGTCGAGTTCAACCTGCTGTACGATCGCGGGACCCAGTTCGGTTTACGCACCGGTGGTCGCCCCGAGTCGATCCTGATGAGCATGCCCCCGCTGGTGCGCTGGACCTACGGCTTCACGCCGGATTCCGGGAGCCGAGAGGCGGAGCTTGACGCGTTTCTACAACCGAGAGACTGGGCTCAGATCGACCAGGAAAACGCTTAGCGCTTGAGCGGGTCCCGCAGCGACGCCGGTGGGATGGCGCGCACCGGGCGCCAACGCGGGCTGTTCAGGCTGGGCAGGAAGATCGGCGACGGAGCCGGAGCGCGGGCGTCGGCTTTGCCGGCCACGTACGGGACGCGGACTGTGGCGGCGATCGTGTTGCCCTGCACGATGAGCGGGTCGACGACGACCGGCGGGCCTTCCGTGGCGCCGTTGCGCCGAAGGCTGCTGAGCAGGGCGATCAGCGCCTGTGTGCTGCCCGTCGCCTGCAGCTTGAAGGAGACCATGCCCAGGAAGCCCTCCTCCACGGATTTGGGCTGGCGGGCGACCGACTGCACGGTGAGGCCGCTGGAGCTGGCGAGGTTTTTGAGATCGGCGTCGAATCCGGCTACCGCGGCGCTGGTCGGGAGCTTGGCGGCCGCCTTCGTGAGCCGGTCGCGCATGTCGTCCGGCAGCGGCTTGGGGCCCGAGGCGTTGCCGCTGATCGCGACGTCGTCGGCTCCGACGAGCGGGGCATCGATGGACAGCTCGAAGTTGAAGCCGCCGCCTGCAGGCTCCAGTGAGAGCATCTTGGCGCTCTTGAGCAGCGGGCCGGCGTCCTTGAGGCGCTTGAGATAGGCGTCAAAAGCCGCCTTGTTCGGGGCGTTGCCTGCGGCGCTGATCTTGCCGCCTTCGATGGTGACGCGCGTGAGACCGACCGCGTCGATGCCGGCGGCCGCCTGCCAGCCGAGCTTGTTGAGGGCCTCGCCCACAGTCGGTGGCCTGTGCGGCATGCCCGCCACGGCCAGGGCCAACAGGACGTCCGCCGGGACGCCGTAGCCCGAGGTCACATAGCTGACGACCGATCCGCGCCACTGCTCCAGCTCTTTGAGCTTGGCCAGCTCCGCGTCGGACAGCGCTTGATCGGCAGAGACCACGCCCCCCGGGGTCCCCGGCTCGCCCGCGCCGCCGGCCTGGGGCACGGTGTCGCTCTTGCGGATCAGAATGCTGGTTGTATCAGGGAGGCGCACCGTAGCGCCGTTTGCCGCGATGCCGGTGACGCTGCCGCCCTCGGTGCCGATGGGCTCACCGACGCCGACCAGGGCTGCGAAGTCCTGACCGGAGGCCAGTACGGCCTTTTCGCCGTCACCGACCTTGACGCGAGCGACCATGACCATGTCTTTGACGGACGCGGTCGGCTTTGTGGCGACCGGCGTGGCGACCTCTTTCTCGACGATCTTTTCGACGATCTTCTCTTTCTTGACCGGGCATCCGACGAAGGCGGTGGCGAGAAGAAGCAGTAGCCCTAGACGACAGGAGCGAGCGGCTGTGACCGGCGAGACCAAAGGATCCATCCTCCAATTAGCAGCAGAATAATGGATCCATACTGCGCGGGGGTCAAACCCATGTACCGCGTGTCGTTGACGATGAGGTCCGTCGCGCGCAGATAGTCGAGGAAGAAGCGCGGCACCGAATACAGCACGCACATCCATCCGATGATCCAGCCGTGCCATCGTGGCTTCTTGAGACCGATCAAAATGAAGATGACAATGCCCAGCGTCAGGATGCCGTCGTACAAGCCCAGGTCATGACGGGCCGCCAGCTCGTATTCGAAGTGGTCGCCGACCTGGATGGGGTTCTTCATCTCGGTAGCCAGAAAGAAGTCGCTCTTGACCCCCGGGTGGTCATGGATCGCGAAGCATCCGATTCGGCCGATGGCCCAGCCCGGGATGAAGCCGTAGCAAGCCAGGTCCCCATAGCGCCAGAAGTTCAGGTTGTTGCGCCGCATATAATATATGCCGCACAGCGTGGCGCCGATGAACCCGCCGTACGAGGACATGCCGCCCTCCCACGCCTTGACGATGTCGAACAGGTTGTCCTGGTAGTCGACCCACCGATACGCGAACACGTGCATCAAGCGCGCGCCCACAAAGCCGCCGACCAGAATCCAGGTGGCCAGCTCGCTGAGCTTGTTGGCGTCCAGGCCGACCTTTGGGGCCCGCTTCAAGGCGATGATCAGCCCGATGACGACGCCGGACGCCACCATGAAGCCCCAGGGCTGGATCGGCCCGATGGTTGGGGGCTCAAAATACGGAATGACGTGAAGGATGGGGTCGCCTCAGAAGCGATGCGGGGGTCTAGACGAGACGCCGCCGGATGATGGCCAGGCCCGTCAGGAGGAGCAGCACGAAAGTGCCGGTCGCCGGGACGCTGCCGTGGCCCGCCGCCGTGCAGGTGCCGCCGCCACCGCCGCGACCGCCCCCGTCGTCGTCGTCAGCGCCTGTACCCGCGCCCGTGCCGTCCGGGTCGTCGCCGGTGCCGGTGGTGTCGTCGCCGGTGTCCTCTGGGCCCGCCTCGCATTTGCCGGCCACGCAGGTGCCGCCGTTCGCGCACACATCGCCTACTATCTGCACGTAGCAGCCGGTCTCCTGGCTGCTGCTGCAAAGCCAGGTCTTGCCGTCGTCCGTGCAGCCCACCGAGCCGATGCCGTCGCACTCGTGCTCACACGGCGGAGCGTCAGCCTTGCACTTGCCGCTGTAGCAGCTCGCGCCCTCGCCACAGTCGCCACAGCTGCCGCCGCAGCCGTCGTCGCCGCACTGCTGATCGTCGGCGCACGTGGGCGTGCACTCGGTGCCGCCGCCGCACTGGTGCGGGAACTTCTCGGTGTCGGGGCTTGCGCCGCCTTCCGTGCCGCAGTTGTAGAAGTTGTTGCCGCCGTCCCAGCCACAGGTCGCCGCATCGCAGTCCTGCGTGCGCAGCTGCTTGTCCTGACACCACGTGAGCGTGTCGCCCTCGCAACAGCCCTCGAAGCTGACGCCCTTGCACGGGTCCTCGGTCGGGTCAGGCTCTTTGCAGTCGCTGTTGCAGTCGTTGCAGTCGCACTTCCAGGCCGGACCGACGCAGCCGATCGACAGGCACTTGCCGGTGTACGCCAGCTCCTCGAAGCCCGTCTCGGGTACGCAGGTGTCGTCGAGGCACGCGCCGTCCGGGATGATCTTCTCCAGCTTCTCCGCCGGGATGGTGCGCGTGATGCAGTGAATCGCGCCCGACGCCAGCGAGACCTCGTCGGCCACGATGTCGATGTGCTTGTAGTCGGGCAGCGCCTCCTCCCAGACCGCCAGCGCCTCGGCCTTGGACTCGTCCCACACATCCCACGAGAACGCGGGCCACAGGTTGACGCCGTTGATCAGCGTGGAGTTGACGTACGTGAACGGGATGTTGATCGACTTGAGCTTGCCGCCCGCCTGCTTCTCGTAGCCCAGACCGGGCATGATCATGCGGTGCACTTTCATCGTGCCGCCGTCGTCGAGGACCAGCGCCTCCAGCAGCTCGGTGTTGTCGTCCATGCGCTTCTGGTTGGTCGCGTCCACGCCGTCCTTGTAGTAGCCCATGATCGCGGCGTCGTAGGCGGTCTGCTTGAAGAACATGTCGATGTGGCCGGTGCCGTCATTGGTGATGTCGTACAGGTAGGTCACCTTGGGGCAGTTCAGGTAGTCGAGGTGGCCCTTCTCGAAGGTCGGCTTGGGCAGACCGGAGTACTGCAGGCCGCGCTGGGAGATGTAGCAGTGCTCTTTGCCGTCGCCCTGGAAATTACCGCCCTCCATGTTGTTCTGATAGCGGTACGTGGTGACGCCCACGTCCTGCGCCAGGATGGACGCGATGCCGTCGTCCTGGGGACGCTCGTGGTAGTAGTTCCAGTCGACAAACGCCACCTTCTCGTTGTCCTCGTCGACGATGGGCATGGGGCCGAAGTCGATCATCCAGATCGAGTCGTTGGGGATGTTGAACCACTTGACCTTTTCCATGTCGGCGCCGGCGTCGGCAAACGCGGCCTCCATCGCCGTTTTGACGCCGTTGTTGTCGTACACGACCCAGACCTCGGCCACGGGGGTGGTGCCAGCGGCGATGTCAGCAAAGAACTGCTTCATCTCGGGGTGGTTGGTCGACCAGCCCTCGGACGCGCTCAGCAGCAGCGCCTGCATCTGGTCCCACTCACGCATGTGGCGCCAGTTGCCAAGCTGCGGGGCCTCGGTGATCGCGTAGTTCTCGGGCTTGGCAAAACGATAGTCGTCAAACTGGTCAGCCTTACCGGGTTTCTTGCCGTAGCGCTCGCCCGGAAGCGGATATGCGGGCAGCTTGCCGGGGCCCCAGTCCTGCCGGACATCTTCGACGGCGGTCTCGGGCGCGGGCGGCTCTTCGCCAAGCTCCGCGCATGCGGAGGCAAAGAACAAGATGAGCGTAACGGGAAGGATCCGGTTCAAGCGCATTATAGGAGGCTCCTAATGACGAAGAAGAGGTACAGCACAGCGTGGAAAACTGGCCGGATCTAACGGCTTACTTCTATATATTTCAGCGCCCCTGTGCAAGGACGTTGTTTTATCCGTATGCTGCTGAGCGCGGTTGGTTACAAGGAGTGCTTCATGCGTACATTGATCCTTCTCAGTGCCTCCGCGCTCGTATTCGGGTGCGGCACAACCACCAAGGTCGAGGTGGACGGCCCGGGCGGCGGCACGACCACCAGCGGAGGGACGGGCACCGGAACCAGCGGTGACGACACCACCGACGTTGGAGTCGACGTCACTGTGGACGGCACGACGGGCATCACCCCGCCCGACGCGGACGACATCGTCTGCGAGGACGCGTTCGAGCCGACCAACGCCGAGGGCGCCTACCCCTTCACCGGCTTCAGCGTCACCCCCAGCACTCCCAAGAGCCAGGGCGTCACGTTCGACTTCAGCTGCACCAAGTGCCCCGGCGGCACGTTGGGCATCACCGGCAAGTACAAGTACTTTGAAAACGACGACGTCCGCAGCCCCGATCCCGGAGACTGGAAAGAGACCTGGGAGTTTTACGGCAATCGCTTCGTCAACCACATTCGCGGCGTCGACACCGACGGCCAGATGAAGGAGATCGTGAGCGAGGGCTACTACTTCTGCCCGACCACCAAAGAGCTCACCGGTATCAAGTCGCCCGATTTCTGGAACGTCGTCATCGTGTACCTCACCGCCACGCCCAACGGCCCCTTCGGCATCGAGGCGCCCGTCGCCGACCTGTCGTTCCTGGGTGTCGAGACCATCGGCGGCGCCGACCGCATCGGTGTGGCCGTCAACCAGTTCTGGGATCCCGACGCCACGTGGCAGAACACCCACCAGTACTGCCGCATCGGCACCACCCTGGGCGGACGCGTCTGCGAGGACCCGTTCGAGGGGACTGGTGAGGGGGAGTAGCAGCACATGTTCGTCGGCGTCTGCCGGCTGGACCTGAGCATTGAGGACAACTTCTCGCTCAAGGGGAAGCGCGCTGTCGTCAAGCGCGTGATCCAGCGCACAAGAAACCGCTTCAACATCGCGATGGCCGAGGTGGACGACAACGACGTCCACAGCCGCGCCGTGCTGGGGTTCGCCGTCGTGAGCAACGACAAGCGCTTCGTGAACTCCGTCCTGGACAAGGTCATCGACTTTATCGAAGAGCTCGGTGACGCCCCGATCGAGGACGTGCGCTACCAGATCGAACAATACTGATCTTTTTTTCGGGGTCGGCCGGACTTTTTTAGATCCCCGCCGGACCCCACGCGTTGAAGCCACTCAGCTACGAACAACCCAGGAGCAACCTGTTCATGCTGAGACTCACTGCGCTCGCCGTACTCGCCGCCTCGATCGTTGGCTGCGGTTCCTACTCATCCTATGTCGACTCCGAAAGCGCAGCCCTTGGCCGCGTCGTTGTGTACCGCAACGGCATCGCCTATTTTGAGCGCCGTGCGAAGGTCAACGGTGACCAGCTCTCAATGAGCGTCCCGCGCGACAAGGTCGATGATTTTCTCAAGTCGCTGACCGTACGCGACGCCCGCACCGGCAAAGCCTTCCCCGTGTCCTTCCCCACGCGCGCCGCCAACACCGACGGCACCGTGGACATGGTGATCCAGCTGCCGAGGTCGGGTGACCACGACCTCGTGCTCAGCTACATCACCGAGTCGCCCGCCTGGAAGCCCAGCTATCGCCTGGTCGTCAACAAAGAGGGCAAGGTCAACGTGCAGGGCTGGGCCATCGTCGACAACGTGTCCGGTGAGGACTGGCAGCAGGTGCGTCTGGGCGTCGGGTCCAGCTCCGCGCTGTCCTTCCGCTACGACCTTCGCACGGTCCGCAACGTCCACCGCGAGACCCTGCACACCCGCGAGCGCTTCGCCAAAGCGCCCCCGCGCGGCGGCGCTGTCCACACCGACACCGCCACCCGTCAGGTGGCCATCGTGGGCTCGCTCTCCGACAAGGACATCCCGCGTCCGTCCGGTCACCCGGATGTCGCCGAGGTCACCCTGGCCAAGGAAGAGGCTCCGGTCGCCGCCGGTGACATGGATGCGGAGGACAGCTCGCTGGGTCGCGGAGGTCGTGGGCGATATCGTGCTCGCGTAGCCCGTCGCGGCTCCAAAACAGGTGGCCGCCGGCACACCGTCGCCAAGACCACCGCCCGGCCCGCCAAGCCCAAGCCCGCGATGTTCGGCAACGATCGCCGCGTCCGCCAGCTGGCCAGCACCCTGAAAAAGACCGACGGCAACGTGGTCATCCAGGGCTACTCGCGCCGGGGTGAGCGCGACGCCAAGAACAAGTCCCTGGACCGCGCCAACCTGCTGCGCAACCGCCTCATCGCCGAGGGAGTCGCCCCCGCGCGCCTCCAGGTCAACGGCAACGGCTGGGTCAAGGGCCACGCGTCCGGCGTGCAGCTTGTCCGCACCGAGGACCAGAGCAACAAGGCCAAGTCCACCGGCGCCGACGACAACGGCGACCCCGTGGGCGAGAGCCACTTCGAGGGCAGCAACACCGTCACCGTCAAGCGCGGCACCAGCGCCATGGTCTCCATTCTGGACGGCAAGGCCAAGGGCGAGGTCGTCTATCTCTATGACGCCGAGGCGAACCGGGGCAACAGCAAGTTCGCGTTCAAAGCCGTCCGCTTCAAGAACCCGACCGACTCCACCCTGGAGAGCGGCCCGGTCACTGTCTATGGCAACAACCGCTTCATCGGCGAGGGCCTCAGCCAGCCGATCCCGCCGGGCGCTACCGCGTTTGTCCCGTTTGCGCTCGACCGACAGGTGGTCGTCAATCGTAAGGGCAGCACCGGCGACCGGATCCACCGCCTGCTGACCATCTCGCGTGGCGTGCTGCGCGCCGAGGTCAAACACGACAAGCGCACCAAGCTCACCCTGACCAACCGTCAGGGTCGCCCCGTCACGGTCTACGTCCGCCACACGGTTCGCAAAGGCTGGGAGCTGACCAAGAGCCCCAAGGTCTTCGAGAAGCTGGGTGAAGCGCACCTGTTCGAGGTCGCCCTGGGCGCCCGCGAGACCAAGATCCTCCAGGTCGTCGAGTCCACGCCGCTGACCCGCACCGTCGACCTGCGCACCTCCACCGGGCTGGACCTGATCAGCGTCTACCTGCGCACGCCGCACGACGACAAGCGCTTTGAGGAGCCGATGCGCAAGCTGCTCACCCTTCACAAGGACATGGCCAACATCCGCGAGCAGATCCTGAACACCCGCGAGCGCATGGAGGACTTCCGCGAGCGCATCGACGAGATTCACGCTCAGATCGTCAACCTGCAGGGCATCAAGGGCGGCGGCGCGCGCCTGATGCGCCACCTCAAGGCCAAGATGATCGAGATCTCCAACCGCCTGCAGTCCTCGACCATCGGCGTCGTTGAGCTGCAGCAGAAGCTCATGCTGGCCAAGATCCGCTTCCAGGACGGCGTGGCGGAGCTCACCCTGAAGGAGAAGCCCACGACCGCTTCGGCGGACGACGTGGCCCCCTCCTCCTGATCGCCCGCTGAATCGCCCAGAAGTGCGGGGGGTGGAGACCAGGGTTCGAGACACGCTGCCAGGCGTCTCGATCGAACTTAGATCACCACCACCGACACCCAAGGCGGCTGGAACACAGGGTGCTCTCGAACCCTGTTCTCCGCCCCCCGCATGACTTCTCTTCTACGGATTTCCCATCAAATAACGGACGAAGCGGGCAGCGATGTTGCCCGTGACGACACGCCGATACTCGGCGGTGGAGCGCACGTCATCGATTGGCGTGACCTCGGCCGCGGCGCTCGTACGAACGGCCTCTTCGAGCTCGGCCGACGGACGCTGACCCGTGATGATCGCCTCGGTCTGCGGCAGGCGCACCGTCATGGCGGCGACGGAGCCGACCGCCAGTCCAACGGATGCCACGGTGCCGTCCGCCGCATAGCGGGCCCGTCCGCCCATGACGACCTTGCTGATCGCCTGGGCGCGCCGCGTCCCGACCTTCTGGAACCAGCTGCGCTCGTCCGCACCCAGGCAGGGCACGCGGACCTCGGTGATCAGCTCGTCCGGGCGCAGCTCCAGCTGCTTGTAGCCGTGAAAGAAGCCCGTGCTCTCAACGGTGCGCGTACCCCGCGTGCTGGCCAGTGTGAGCGTGGCGTTTGCCGCCAACAGCATCGGCGGGGTGTCCGCCGCAGGACTGGCGTTCGCGAAGTTGCCGCCCAGGGTTCCGCGATTTTGGATCTGCACGGCCCCAACCGTCTTCGATGCCGCTACCAGCGTCGGCGCGTGCTGCTGCACCAGCCGGGACGCGATGATCCCCCGATATGGCTCCAGCGCGCCGATCACCAACTCGTCTCCGTCCACGCGGACGCCGCGTAGCTCGTCCACGCCCCAGATGTTCAGCGCCTTGCTCAGCGTCATCACCCGCGCCTGCAGGTAGACCATCAGGTCCGTTCCGCCGGCGACCACGGTGATCTCCGGCGCGTGGGCAGCCAGCAGGCTCAGCGCCTCGTCCAGCGATGTCGGTGACCAGGTCGGGACGTCAGCGCACATCGGCCAACAGCTCCTGCGCGGCCTCGGCCACCGCGTCCACGATCTTCTGGTAGCCCGTGCAGCGACACAGACACCCGGCCAGCCCCTCGCGGATCTCCTCGCGGGTTGGGCTCTCATTGACGTCCAGCAGCGCCTTGGCGGCCAGCACCATACCCGGCGTACAGATGCCGCACTGCGCCCCGCCCAGCGTCACAAAGCGCTCCTGCAGCGGGTGCAGCTTCTCGTCCGGCAGCTCCAAACCCTCGATCGTCACGACGTCCGCGCCCGCCACCTGGCACACCGGCGTCAGGCAGCTGAGCACCGCGTGGCCGTCCACCAGCACCGTGCACGCGCCGCACTCGCCCTCGCCGCAGCCCTCTTTGGCGCCGGTCAGGCCCGCATCCAGGCGCAGCACGTCCAGCAGCCGCTTCAGGGCGGGTACGTCAAACGCCCTTGGCTCCCCGTTGATAGTCAGCTCGATCATACGACCTCTTTGAGCACCGGCAGGAGGCGCTCGGGTGTCAGCGGAATCTCGTTGGGCACAGGCACACCCAGCGCGTGCTCGATCGCCGCGATGACGGCCGGGGCGCCGCCGTCCATGGGCATCTCGCCGATCCCTTTGGCGCCGAACGGGCCGTAGTCGTACGGCACCTCGATGAGCTCCACGTGCATCTCCGGCGCGTCCAGGCACGTCGGGATGATGTAGTTGGTCAGCCGATCGTTGCGCATACCGCCGTCGCGCCACACGACCTCTTCCATGCACGCGTGGCCCAGCGCCTGCAGCGACCCGCCCTCCACCTGGCCCTGCGCCAGCACCGGGTGGATGATCTTTCCGGCGTCCTGCGCGGTGTCAAAGCGTGTGATGAAGACCTCGGCCGTGTCGAGATCCACCTCGACCTCCACGATGTCGCACGCCCAGCCGAAGCACGGGTACGCGTCGCCCTGGTAGGTGTCGGGATCCCATTGGATGTTGGGCGGACTTCTAAACGTGGCGTCCACGCGCAGCGGCCCGTGCGACTCCAGATACGTGTCGGCCGCCTGTGCGAAATCGGCCCCGTCCGGCGCGCCGTCCATGACCTTGTCCAGGATCTCCTGGGCCGCCTCCTGCACCACCTTGCCCACGACCATCGTGGTGCGTGACGCCACGGTCGGGCCGCTGTCGGGCACCTGGCTGGTGTCAGGCGGCGCCATCTCTACATCGTGCACGTCGATGCCCATCGTCTGAGCGGCGATCTGCGGGAAGATCGTCACCGTCCCCTGACCGATGTCGGTGCTCGCCGTCTTCACCAGCACCCGCCCGCCCGCCAGCAGCTCCAGCGCGACCTTGCCCTTCAGGTAGGCCTCGCCGTTGCCTGTGAATCCGGCGCCGTGGAAGAAGTAGCTGAGTCCCACCCCGCGCCGCCGCCGCTCGCCGGTCTTGGGGTCGTCCAGGTTGGTGGATTGGACGCGTCGCTCCTGATAGTTGGCCGACGCGACCACGCTGTCGATGACCTGCCGCCCCGCCACGCTGTGGTCGAGCACCTGCCCGGTCGGCGTGCGGTCGCCCAGGCCAAGCGTATTTTTGTAGCGGAACTCCAGCTTGTCGATACCCAGCCGGCCCGCGATGTAGTCCAGGTGGCGCTCGTAAGCGAACGTGACCTGAGGCGCGCCGAAGCCCCGAAACGCCCCGGCCGGCACCGAGTTCGTCAGCATGGCGCGCCCGTCGACCACGACGGCGTCGTAGCGATATGGGCCGCACGCGTGCAGCAGGCCACGACTCAGCACCACCGGGCTCAGCGTGATGTACGCGCCCGCGTCGAAGAGCACGTTGATCTCGGTGCAGACCAGCGTGCCGTCGCTCATGACGCCGGTGCGGTGGGTCACGATCGATGGGTGCCGCTTGGTCGTGGCCCGCAGGTCCTCGTCGCGCTCGTAGATGATCTTCACCGGGTGACCGCTTTTGCGCGCCAGCAGCGCCGCGTGTCCGGCGATCATCGAGGGATACTCCTCTTTGCCGCCGAAGCCGCCGCCGGTCACCGTCTGGATGACCGCGACGCGGCTGTCGTCCAGCCCCATCAGCCGCTTCAGCGCGCGATGGACATAATAGGGACACTGCAGGGAGCCCTTGACCGTGATGCCGCCGTCCGTGCGGGGCAGGGCGATGATCCCCTGGTTCTCGATGTACAGCTGCTCCTGGGCGCCTGTGCGGTATTCGCCCTCGAAGATGTGGTCGGCGCGCGCGAACGCGGCCTCCAGGTCGCCGTCCTCCAGCCGAATGTGGCTCGCCACGCCCTCGCTCTTGGTCATGTCCAGCAGCGGCTCCAGCGGCGTGACCGCGACCTGGACGTGGGCCGCGGCCTCGATCGCACGCTCCCGATCCGCGCAGGCGACCAGCGCGATCGGCTCGTCGATGTGGTCGATCTTGTCGAGAGCCAGCGCGGGCTGGTCGTCCTCGATCAGATGCACGACGTTCTCGCCGCCCTCGGCGGTGATGTCGTCCGCGGTGACGACTGTGATCCCGGTCCAGTCGAAGGCGGGATCCAGGGTGACCGAATCGATGCGGGCGCGGGCGACCTTGGACCGCACGGTGTGTCCGAACAGCATGTCCGGCACCGTGATGTCATCGACGTAGATCGCGCGCCCGGTGACCTTGTCCCGCCCGTCGAGGCGCGGGACCCTGCTTCCTACTGGGGCCATGGTCGCCGAGCTTACTTTCGGTTGACGGCCGGTTCAAGCTTCCGCAGACTGACAAACGCATGTCGCCGACCCGTCTTATCGTTGTTTTGAGCCTGCTGATGGCCACGCCCCTGCTGGGCTGCCAGGACAAGGTGATCCGGCAGTGCGTCAACAAGGACCAGGTCCCCGTCAACTGTCCGCCCGAGCTGGGCGGGCCCCCGGTCGAGGGTACCGGTGGCGATACAGGCGGTGACACCGGCGCCAACCCGGACCGCACCTCGGGCACCAGCGCGACCACCGGCGGCGCGACCGGCGGTGATCCAGGTGTGGATCCCAGCATCGCGATTTGCGCGGACGCCGAGGGTGACTACAGCTGCGGCAAGCGCTGCGGCCAGTACTGCAAGGAGCCCTCGCCGCCCTGCCAGTGTGACAGCGGTTGCTTCCAGGCCGGCGATTGCTGCGACGACTACTTCGACGTGTGCGACGACGCGACGATCGGCACGGATACAGGCGACGACACAGGCGGCGAAACCGGCGGCGTCAAGGGCGACTACAAGTTTCCCGCCCCGTTCGACGTGTACAAGCTCAGCTACAACGACTGTCGCGGGCTGGCCAGCAGCAACACCAGTTGGTGTGACAGCTATGACTGCCGCGGGATCGTGAAGTGGGACTACAACCCGTGCACGACCAAAGACTGCAAGGGCATCGCTTCGGCCAACAAGTCATTCTGCGACTCCTACGACTGCAAGGGCATCGCGGATGGCCGCAAGTGCCAGCTGGACAAGGAGGAGTGCGAGGACAACGCCCCCGACTCCACCGAGAAGGGCAAGTGCAAGGGCGTGTACGACGGCTGCATCAGCAACGCCAAGTCCTGGTGCAAGTCCGGCGCTTGTCGAGCGATCGTCACGGGCGACAGCAGCTGGTGCTCCAGCTCAGGCGGCTTCGACAACGGCGCTTGCAAGGCCATCGTGAAGCAGAACTCCTCGTTCTGTTTTGAGGAAGAACCCTAGCTCGGTCTAGGTGTTTCGCTGGCGGTTGCCAATTGTAACGGCGCTACGCGGCTGATATATACGTACGATGTCTCGAGCTACACGTGTGCTCCTGGTGGAGGGCGACGAATACGATCGCGTGTTTGCGAAGCGCCTTCTGGGCCAGCATGCGGAGGAGCATTTTGCCGTCTGCGTGGCCGGGACATTGGCGGAGGCGCGCAAGAAACTCGCGGCAACAAAATACGATGTGGTGGCCCTGGACCTGAATCTGCCGGACTCCACCGGGCTGCTGACTGTCCGGGCGGTTACCGCGGCCGCGCCGGATGTACCGATCGTCGTGCTTACGTCCGCCGCAGACGCAGCCGAGGCGGTGGAGGCCGTCAGGCTGGGCGCTCAGGACTTCCTGGACAAGTCCGGCCTCAACTGGCAGCTGCTGCACCGGGTGTTGCACCAGGCGATCGAGCGGCAAAAGCTCATGAACGACCTGATGCGGCGTTATGCGGCGTGGTCGGCCGTGGTTAAGACGCTGCGCGCCCTGGACGCGGGTGACACTCTTCAGAAGCGCGACGTGGTTGGCTTTGACGAGCTGGTTCGGCCGTACGCCGGCTTGTTGGCGCGCACAGCCCACGGCGCCCGTCGCGACGCGGGGTATGTCGCCCACGCGACAGAGCTCGTACGGCGCATGGCCGAGTGCGATTGCGGCGTCGCCGATCTCCTGGATGTGCACCTGACCGCGGTCGGGCGCCGCGTTGACGCGGAGAGCCAGGCCGGTCGGACCCGAGAGGATGAGCAGCTCGTCATCCTGGAGGTGATGGGTTATCTGCTGAGCGCGTACCGCAAGCTGAACTCGGAGGCGAGAGCGGCCAGGCGTCCCCGCGAGGGTTAGCAGTTAGCTGGGCCGCTCTTTGCGCTCGATCTCACGCTGCTCCGCCTTGTCGCGGCTCTCCCGCCCCTTGTCCGGGGTCGGATCCGCCACGTCACCGTAGATCTCCCGTCCTTCGTGGCCTTCGGGCAGATACTCGGTGATCGGCATCCCGTCGGGCGTGACGAAGAGCAGGCAGTGGCAGTACTTGTATATCTTCATGTCCTCGCACGCGCAGATCCACGTGCGGTGCTTAATCTCGGCCTCTTTGTCCGGGTAGAACCGGCACGGGCACAGCGGACGACCGATGGTGTCCTTGTGCATGGCCAGACCGTTGACGACGGCGTCCGTGACGTCTTTGTTTGGATGCGTGGAAGTGCCGCTCTTCTCGCAGTACTTGGACACAAACTTCCGCATCTGACCCAGGCTCTTTTCGGAGGGCTCCATAAGGAGCGAGCTTATAGTGGGTCAGGGCCGGTGTTTCAACACCGAAGCGCCAACCACCGAGGCGACGATGACGATCCAGATGATCGGCGCCATGGTGGAGGTCGAAGCTAGTGTTACGAGCAGCATTGCGCTGTGGATCGAAGCAATAATCGAGCCAGCGCTAAGTGCGTGAGATCAGGTCGCAGCGGTTTGAGTAGCCGGTGTGAAGTCTGACACTGGTGTCAGACTTTGTGTCGCTTTGGGCTGGCGGCGCTGGAAGCTGAGCCGCACGATCGGGCCGATCTCCACCTCGTCACCGAACATCGTCGTGACCAGCTCGACGGGGCGCGGCGTCGGGATGTCCTGCCGCAAGCGGATGTGCAGCAACGGCGCCTGCGGTGCCGGGCCCAACAGGTCGGCGGGCCACTGCGTATCGACCGTATAGCGCGCCAGCTCCAGGCCCGGGCGCGCATCCAGCAGCTTGCGCCCCTTCTTGCGCACGATCGGCACCGGCAGCTCCTCGGCGGTCATCGCCTTGCGGGCCGCGTCGGCGATCAGCTCCGGGGTCAGCGCGGGCAGCGCCACCAGGTAGTCCGTGCTGTCGATCGCGGCGCCGGCGTTCTTTTCCCCGGCCGCCAGCACACGCACAGTTCGAAAGTGCAGTCCGGGATCGGCCACGGCGTTGACGCGCTCCAGCACCTCGTCGGCCCCGATCGCGTCCGTCAACGCCACGTCTACGGCCTCGGCGACGCTGAAGGTGCCCAGAGGCGTCGCGGGCGAGAAGCTCAGGATCGGCCCCGGACGGAAGCCCCAGGAGTATCCCAACGGCAGCTTCGCGCGGCGGAAGACACGAGGCAGGATCCGCAGCATGTCGCTGTGCCCCTGCAGTCGAATGACGCCCGCTTTTACGTACTCCAGACGGTACTTGATCATGTCTTCGGGCTTCACCGCGTCCTCGCGCACCGGCGGCTTGGGCTTGCCGTGGCCGAACTGGATCGGCTCTGCCGCGGCGGCCGGAGCGGGGGCCTTGAGCGCGTTGAGATCCTTGAGGAACCTCAGACGCTCGGCGCGCATCTCGGTGAGGTCGCACGCGACGCCGCAGTGGTAACAGACCAGCTTCCGCTCGTCGGCGTCCGCCTCTTCCAAGTTCGTGTGATGGATGATGTCGCCGGCCGGTTTGCCGCACGGCGGGGACAGCTTGCCCTTGCATGTGCGCTTCCACTCGCCGGCCAGGAAGCCGTCCGCCAGGCCCACGTCGATGTGGTCCCAGGGTAGGCCTCCGTCGATCGGCAGCGTGCCCAGGAAGAGCGCGGGCTCGACGTCCGGGTGCTCCTCGAGGGCGTCCAGCCAGGCCTGGAAGTTCAGCTGCTCGTCCCAGCCGTCAAACCGACAGCCCTTGCGCCAGGCGGCCTCGACCACGTCTGCGACGCGCCGGTCGCCGCGGCCCACGATCCCCTCCAGCCAGCTGACCCGCATGTCGTGATATTTCACGGAGACGCGCGTCTGGCGGGACATGTCGCGCAGCATTGCCTGCTTGCGGTGGATCTCGTCGACGGCGTCCATCGCGGCCCACTGGAACGGCGTGTGCGGCTTGGGCACGTGACTGGACACACTGACCTGTACCTCGGCTCGTTTGCCCAGGTACTTTCGCCCCACCGAGCGCATGCGCGCGCCGGTCTCGACGATGCCCGCTACGTCCTGATCCTCTTCGTGCGGCAGGCCGATCATGAAGTACAGCTTCATGCGCTTCCAGCCGCGCGAGAAGACTCGGTGCGCCGACCGCTCGATGTCCTCTTCGGATACGTTCTTGTTGACGATGTCGCGCATGCGCTGGGTGCCGGCCTCAGGGGCAAACGTCAGGCCCGTGGCGCGCACGCTGCGGATCTCGTCCAGAATGCCCTCGTTGAGCCCGTAGGCGCGCAGCGACGACACGCCCAGCGACACCTTGCGGTCGCGCAGCTTGCTCATCACCTTGCGGATCAGCGGGTCGACGCAGGAGTAGTCGGCTGTGCTGAGCGCGGTCAGCGAGGCCTCGTCGTACCCGCCCGCGTCGATGGCCCGAACGATGGTGTCGACGATCTCGTTGGGGTCGCGCTCGCGCACCGGGCGATAGATCATGCCGGCCTGGCAGAAGCGGCAGCCTTCGGTGCAGCCGCGCGCGATCTCGATGCTCAGGCGGTCGAAGATGGCCTGGGCCGCCGCCATGGGGCTGTCGTCCGGGAACGGGAAGTCGTTGAGGTCCTCGACGAAGGCGCGCTCGACGACCTGGGGGACACGCTCGTCGACGGTGCCGGTCACGCACAGCAGTCGAGACCGGGCGTCGAGCTCCAAGGTGTACAGCGCCGGGGCATATACGCCGCCGTCCGCGGCCATGCGGATCAAGGCCTCACGCTTGGAGTGTCCCGCCTGGCGGTCAGCCTTGTACTTCAGCAGCAGCTCCGGCAGGCGGGCCTCAGCGTCGCCCACCAGAAACGCGTCGAAGAACGGGGCGGCCGCCTCGGGATGCGTCGCCGTGGGACCGCCGCCCAAAATCAGCGGATCGTCCTCGCCACGGTCGGCTGCGCGTACGGCCAGCCCACACAGATCCAAGATCGTGAGCACATTGGTGTAGGTCATCTCGTACTGCAGGCTGAAGCCCAGCACGTCGAAGTCGGCGAGCGCCGTCGCGGTCTCCAGCGAGTAGATCGGCAGCTCACGCTCACGCAGCTGCTGCTCCATGTCGACCCAGGGGGCAAAGGCCCGCTCGCACGCGATGTCCGGGTTGTCATTGAGGACCTTGTAGAGGATCTTGGTCCCCAGGTGGCTCATCCCGATGTCGTACACGTCCGGAAAGGCCAGGCAGATGCGCACCCGGACGTCGTCGGCGCTCTTCACCACAGCGTTCAGCTCGCCGCCCAGGTAGCGGGCCGGCTTCTGCACGGTGTGAATAAAGGCGCTGTATGGGTGGCTGTCGACTGCCATGCGCGACCTCTCTGCTAGACCCCTGAAACCACCGGCTAGTTAGGGCATAACTTCCCAGAACGCAAGCCAGAACCGCCTTGACACCCCTATGAGCGATCAATACGATGCCGCGGAATTATTGATGGCCGTGGGAGGCGACAGTTAGATGAAGCGCACTTGGCAGTTGGCAGTAGTAGTACTTAGTGTGATGGCGCTTATCGCGCTCGGCTGTGGGGATGACACGACGTCCAAGTCCGGCAAGGACGCCAAGGGTGGGGACGACACCACGGACACCGGCACCGGCGACGACACCGGCACCGGCGCCGACACGGACACCACGGGCGACGACACGGACACCACGGGCGACGACACGACGGACACCGGGCCGGACACCGGGCCCGACACCGGCGACGACGCGGATAGCTGCGCCGACGTGCTCGACTGCTCCTTCAAGTGCCCCCCCGGCGACCAGACGTGTCTGCAGGCGTGCGCGGCCAACCCCAGCGCGGACGGTCAGGTAGAGCTGGACGCCATCGCGGCGTGCATCACGGCCAACTGCCCGCAGGGGTCCGACCAGAACTGCCCCATCGACAACTGCTTCACCGAGTACCACACCTGCGTGGGCGGCAACCTGCAGTGCTCGACGTTGCTGCAGTGCCTGCAGGGCTGCGGTCAGGACGGTGGCTGCCAGACCAAGTGCATCTACCAGACCGAGAGCAAGGACATCGTTGACCAGCTGATCGGCTTGAACGACTGCGTGGTTGCGGCGTGCCCGGACAACCCGCCCAGCCAGGCGTGCATCCAGCAGGCGATCGGCGCCGGTGGCGCATGCGCCGACGCGTTCATCGCGTGCCAGACCAACCAGCCCCCGCCGGATGACACGACCGACACCGGCGCGGACACGACCGACACCGGCGCGGACACGACCGACACCGGCGCCGCCACGGCCGAAACCGGCGACACCGGCGCCACGGGCGCCGCCACCCGCGACCAGCGCGCGGCCAACGGCGC
>CAZJHX010000119.1:0-33454 GCA_964545715.1 uncultured Myxococcales bacterium | reverse complement strand
GCGTCGTCGGAGCCGCCGAAGTTGTGCATCAGGCCCAGGCTGTGGCCGACCTCATGCGCGAGCACCGCGGTGTAGATGGCCTTGCGCACGACCGCGTACGCCTTCTCGGGATCCTCGCCCTTCAGGTCGCGGGCCAGGCCGATCAGCGCGTCGTCCGCCATCTCCGGCAGATACATGTTGTTGGCGGCCGCGTACTCCTCGCGCAGGCGGTCGCGCACCTTGAGCAGGTTGCCGAAGCCACCGCGCGCCACAGACGCGGCGTCCTTGTGATGCTCCAGCACGGGCATGTTCGGGGGGGCGCCACCGGCCAGCAGGATCTCCTTGTTCAGCAGCAGATCCTCGACGTACGTGTCTTTGAGGGTGGCGAGCTTGCCCTCGGGGGAGTGCATCTCGCCATTGAGGATCCCCTGCTCGTAAAGCTGCTGCTTGACCGGCGCGATCCACTTCTCGAAGCCGTGCTCCTTCTGAAAGTCCACGTCCTCCTGCGTCGGCGTGTGGCGGTGGCCCTCCCAGTATTTGCTGCGCCACCCGTTGGCGATGCGGTCGACCATGTGCTCGGCGTCGTCCAGGCCGTAGGTGCGTTTGGGCTTCTCGGTCTCACCGTTGACGGTTTTGACCCAGTCCGTCAGGTCCACGCCGTCGATGAAGTCGCTCGGGTCACGGTCACCGTTCAGCAGCTCCAGCATCTCCTGCACGCGGTACGCCGCCAGGTTGTTGTGGTGGTAGACGTAGCCCATGCCGCTGATGATCTCGCCCGTCTCCGGATCGTTGTTCGAGGGCCCCAGACCCAGCAGGCCATAGGTCATGTACTTGGGCACGTAGGCCATGAAGGAGTAGCGAATGTCGCCCAGGCGCGGGGAGTTGCCGGCCCCGCCGCACTCCGCCGGGTCGCCCTCGAGCACGGGGTTGTTCAAGCATGCGATGAACACGTCGCCTTTGGGTTCGTGGCCCATCGCCTTGACCGTGTCCGTGAACACCACGTTCCACTGCTCGGCCACGTCGGCGGCGATCGGCTTCAGGTCGTCCGGGAAGTCGCGGTTGACGTGGTAGACGACGGGTCGCAGCGTGCGCTTGGCGGGCTCGATGGGCTCGCCCTTGTCGTCGACCCAGTTCACCCACAGGTTGTGGCGGTTCATGTACCGCTCCTTGCCCTGCTCGATGATCCCCTCATGGTTGTCGTAGTTCAGCCGGTCCGTCGTGAAATAACCGAAGACCTCGGTGGCCTTGCCCTTGTAGGCCAGCGGCTCGTACTGGTGGTTGGGGTCGATCTTCTTGAAACTGTGGCGAATGGTGTACTCGCCTGCGCCGCACTCCGTGAACTCCTCGCCGCGCAGCCAGCACAGCGGGATCTCCCCGTACGGCGGCAGCTCGATCGAGCCCGCTTTGGCAAAGATCTTGGACGTGATGTCGAAGTAGCTGCCGTCCTCTTCAAACAGCGGCGCGTCCGGGTTGCGCTCGCCCGTCTCCGGATCCGTCTCCTGCACGTAGTACGGCACGGACTCGGTCGCAGCCGACTCAAAGTCCAGCTGGTAGTTGGTTACCAGGTTGTGGGACCAGTTCACGCGCATGTAGGACCGCGCGTACCACGGCCGATCCGTCGTGTTCTCCTCGATTATGTTGAGCTGCTCGCCCGTGGTCGGGTTGTACGCGTTGACGATGTCGAAGTGCTTCTCGATCTTGAAGGCCGCGACCACCTCGCCCATGTAGTTGTCGCCTGCCGTCGCTTTGTCGTCTGCGCCCTTGATCAGCTCGGTGGAGCGGCGCGCGTACAGCACGTCCTCCTGCACGTCGAACGTCACTTTGGTCATACCTGAGTGGTCCGTGTGGCCCACAAAGGTGAACCCGTTAGCCGACGGCACGTCCACCACCGTCCTGACGTAGTAGTACTCACCGTCAAACTGGGTCTTGGGCAGCGCGTTGGGCTGTACACGATCGATCGCCGGGCGCTGCTCAGCGCAGCCCGTGACGAGGCCCCAGATGAGGATGGAGAACAGGGTTGCAACAGCGGGGATTCGCATCATCTACGGGGTCTCCTAACGGTCTCCACGGATTTGTGTGACGAGCCCAGCCACGTCCAGGCTGAGGTCGAAATAGAGCGACGTGTATCGGTTGATGAACGGGGTATAGGTCGACGAGTCGGGCGCCAGCTGCGGGTTGACCGTCTCCGCGCCAATCCGGATGCCCAGCGACTTCATCGGCTTGAGCACCAGCGCCAGGTCGGTCGCGACCAGAAAGCGCCGGTCTTCGGGCTCTTGCGGCACGGTGGAGACACGCGCGTCGGTCGCCGGCAGGTCGTACAGATAGTCGGTCAGCATCGCGCCGCTCGCGGCGACCCCGATCCAGCTCGTGAACATCATCGACACGTCAAATGAGTGCGACAGGCGCATCCTGGAGTTGCGTAGGCCCATGTCCAGGCCGCAGCTGGCGATGGAGCCCGCGCACGCCGGAATCTTGGGGACCTCGCGCTGCGCCGTGGTGCTCTCGTGCGCCAAAAACGTGCTTCTAAAGCCATAGCCGACCGACAGGCCGCCCAGCACGTCGTAGTTGCCGCGCACGCCGATGCCCGGAGCCACGCCAAGCTGCAGCGTCCGCGCTCGCGAGACCGGGCTGGTCGGCGTGATGACGTCCATGTCCGCGGAGAAGCTGATGTCGACGACCGGAATCGTATAGAACGACGCCGCGCCCACACGAAACGTCAGGTCCGTGGGCCAGGTCTCACCGCGGTTGGTTGTGATGTCCGAGTTGGTCAGCTCCTGGCTGATCGCAAACCGCGCATGCACGTACACCGAGTCGCCAAACCACCACTGCGGCCGCACCGACAGCGTCATCGCGTAGTACGGGTTGTCCGTCAGCTCGTCGTTGTTCAAGGTGAGGGTGCTCACCTCGTTTCGGTAAGTGATAGCGCTGCTACGCCAGGGGTCTTTCGCTTCCGCGGTCCAGCTACCCAGCAGTGCGCAAATCAGAATCAGCTTCAGCTCAGCGTGTCGCACGAGTATCTCCTTCTACAAGAACCATGCCGCTCGTAACCCGCTGATATTACTCAGCCGACATGCGAACGATCGTTAGCTTTTCGACGTGTCTTTTGTTGTTCGGCGTTCTTTTTCTAACGCCCGCACAGCTCGTCGTTGCTGACCGTGCGGTTTTCGGCGCGCGGGTCCAGCGCCAGCCGAGCCAGCGATGTCGCCAGCTCGGTGTTGGTCTGCGACCGGTACTTGTCCGCGAGCTTGCGGGCCCCAAAAAACGAGATGGTGCTCAGCAGCCCGTCCACGGCCGCCGCGCCGACACGCTCGCCTGGCCGTCCGTCGTCTCGTCCGGGACCCACGATGAAGCTCGGTCGCGCGATCGTGTACGGCAGTCCCGCCGCCGTCAGGTCCTGCTCCACCTTCCACCGCGCCAGGCCATACGCGCCCGACGGCCGCTTCGCGCGGATGCCCATCGCCGACAAGTACACAAAGCGTGGGCGATGCCCGGCAGCGACGCACGCCCGTATGAGCAGCGCGGTCAGCCCATAGTCCACCGTCTCGTAGGAGTCATCGGCGCCGACCCCCTTCGCCGCGCTGGCCCGCTTGCGCGTGGTGCCCAGCAGTCCGAAGACGACGTCCGGCGCCGCCTCCGCCATGCGCGCCGTCATGGCCGCCTCGTCCCAGGCCGTCGTATCCGTGGCCGCGCCCATCGCCTCAAATTCGGCCCGCCAGTGCTCCAGCCGACTCGAATCAGGTCGCACGTGCGCGATCGTCTCGTGTCCGTCGGCCGCCATGAGACGCACGACCTCGCGCCCTGTAAAACCAGTAGCGCCCGCTACAAATATGGTAGTCATCAGGCCGCCGACATTACCAAGGAGATCCGGATACATGAAGTCAGCGCTCGTACTCGCCCTCATCTTCGCGGCCAGCCTGGTCACAAACGCCTCCGCCGCCGAGATCACGATCACCATCAACGCCGCCACCGACAAAGGTCCCGGGAAGGTCATCGGCACGGTCACCGCCTCCGACACCAAATACGGCCTGCTGCTGGTGCCCAAACTCGAGGGCCTGACCCCCGGCGCGCACGGCTTCCACGTCCACCAGCACGCCACCTGCGCCCACAAGCACGTGGCCGGCAAAAACGTCCCGGCCAAGAGCGCCGGCGGCCACTACGATCCCAAGGGCACCGGCAAGCACCTGGGCCCATACGGCGAAGGTCACCTGGGCGATCTGCCCGCGCTCTTCGTGGGCGCCGACGGCAAAGCCAACATCCCGCTGCTGGCCCCGCGCCTCAAAGTGAAAGACCTGTCCGGCCGCTCGATCATGATCCACGCCGGCGGCGACAACTACTCAGACATCCCCAAGAAGCTAGGCGGCGGCGGCGCCCGCAAGGCCTGCGGCGTGGTGAAATAACGCCACCCGTCGTTGCCCCGACACCCTTCGACCGGCATCCAGGTTTCGTTTGGCACCCCTGAGCCGGCTACTCCGGGCAGCCGTGGCTTGAGCGGCTCTTGCTGCCGTAGCCGCCGTGCTTGTCTCTCAGCTTCTGGGCGATGTCCTCGCCTACGCGATCCGCGATGGCGCCCTGGAGGTCGTTGCCCGATGTCGTCAACGCGCGGTAGAGGCGCTCGACCGGATTGACCTGGCTGACGTCCTGCGGGGCGTCGAGGTGGCCCGCGCGCTCGGCTGACAGTCGCTGGAAGACGCGCTGCAGATCCACTCTTGGGGTCTTGTCGAAGACCTCCGCGTACATGGCGAATGGTGCCATGTTCTGGGCGTCTTCGTCGCCTGTGACCTCGCCGTAGACCTCGCGAATCGTCGCCAGCAGCCGCTCGTTGGAGCGGGCCAGCTCCTCGTTGATCGCATCGCGCTGGTCGTCTGTGAGGCCCAGCTCTTCGACCGCCTCGTCGGGGACCCTGGCGGAGCCGACCAGCTTGATCTGCGGGTGGTCCCAGCGCAGCTCACACTTCTCGGCCATCTCGTCCAGCGTCTGTGCCGACAGGTCATACGTCTTGGTCTTCTCGGTGGCGTCTGTCACCGCGCCCTCCAGCTCTCGCACGCGGGCGCGCAGCCCCTCGGCCTCGGACTCCACCTCGGCCAGTGAGCGCTTGCATGCCACGGCCTCGGGGCCCGCTCCGATCGTGCGCGCAGATGCCGGTGCGGCCTGCGCGGAGGGTTTGGGCGCCGGCGGGCGCTTCAGTGGCTGCTCGTCCACAATCTCCGCGAGGTCGGCCGCCGGTTCGGGGGCTTCGGGGCGCCGCATCTCTCTCACTGCGATCGGCTGGTCCGGCCTCAGCGTCACGTTCTGCCCGGCCTCTACCTCTACCGTCTCGTCAGCCGAGGCCGCTTCGACCTTGCCCTCGTATACGTTGACCATCACCGCGGTCGCGACCAGCGCGCCCACCACTGCTCCTGCTGCTGCTCTCTTCATCGTCGTCACCTCAACTGAAAAACAGGTTCCACGTACTGCGATTCGCCCCAGCGGCGTCACGACTGCGACCTCGCTGCCGGGCTGAATTCGATAAAAGACACTGCCGGTGTCCTGTGTAATCTCGGCGCCCGCGGTGCCCTCGCGCTCCCACACCACGTCGGCGCCGGCCTCCACCACCGCCGTCACGCTGGGCCCGATCGCTATCGTCGTCCGCTCCGTCGGCGTCACGTGCCCCACATGAGGCCCCTTCGGCACGCCCTGCCACCAGATGCCCAGCGCCAGCACAGCCGCCGCCAGCCCGGCCACCGCCACCATCCAACGACGGGACCGCGGCGCCACCGGTGCATCCACCCGCGCCAGCACGTCATCGGCAAACCCGGCCGGCGGTGTCGGTGCCGTCCAGGCGTCCAGCGCCGTGCGCTCCAGGTCGTCAAAGTCCTTGCGGGTTTCATCCGTCATGAGACATCACACTCCTCAAGGCGGCGCGCGCCCGGTTCAGCTTGGACTTGACCGCCTGTCGGCTGATGCCGACCGCCTCCGCGATCTCCGCGTAATCCAGATCGTGATAAGCGCGCAGCACCAGCACTGCCCGCTGATCCGCCGGCAGCGCCGCCATCGCCTCACTCACCCGCTCGCCCAGACGCTGCCGGTCCACAGCGTTCTCCAACGTGTCTACCGCTGCCTCCGGCTGTGCGCTTACCGTCGCCAACCGCACCCGATCCCGCCCGACACGCCGCAGCGCATCGATGGCTGTCCGCGTGGCGATGGTCACAATCCACGTGCGCAGGCTGGCCGGACCGCTCTTGTCAAAGCTGTCCAGGTTGCGCAGCACCTTCACAAAGGTCTCCTGCGCCGCGTCATCCACCAGGTCCGGCGCGCCGCACAGCACCCGCCCAACCACCGAGTACACCGCCTGTTGGTGCTCCACGATGACCTTGCGGCGCTCATCCATCACGTCAACTCTGGCTATGAAGCGGGTCACGCACCATTACACGCAGCGCGGCCCGAGTGGTTCCGGTAAGGCCGCGAATTATCTTTCCGTCGCCTGCAGGCGCGCGATCGCCATCCGCAGTGCTGCGCCGTGATCAAAGGCCAGCGACGGCGGCTTATCAACCGCAAACCAGCCGACCCGCCGCGCGTCCGATGCCGCCCGTGGCGTGTGCCGGTCCTGCGTCGTGAGGCCGTAGTACGCCACGCTGATCACGCGCCCGCGGGGATCCCTGTCCACCGCCCCAAACGTGTGCAGCTGCTCCAAAGAGTCGACCACCACGCCGGTCTCCTCATGCAGCTCTCGCCGCGCGGCCGTCTCCAGGTCCTCGTCCATCTCCACAAACCCGCCCGGCAGCGCCCACCGCCCGGCATACGGCTCGCCGTCGCGCTCGATCAACAGCACCTGCAGCCCGTCGTCGGTTCGCGCAAAAACAACGCAGTCCACCGTCACGGCCGGACGCGGATACTCATACGTATAGCTCACGGCACCATCGCCTTCAGCTCCGCCAGCTCGCGCTCAAATCCACCCGACAAGATCGGAAAGCGGCACCACGTCTTGGGGTCCAGGTTCAGGTCATCCACGTGAAACGCCGGCGCATACCGCTCCCGCTTCCACTGATTGCGACACCACAACCGAAAGAAGCGCGTCACCCACGCCGCCAGCTGCCCCTCCGCCACGTCCGCAAAGCGCGTCCTCAGCAGCCGAAACGCCGAGACCGGTCCATGCTTCTGCCCTATGGCGAGCTCTTCGATCGCGTCCAACACCGGATACGGCATCAGATCGCTCTCATCGGTCTGCTCAAACTCCTGCGGCCGCAGCTCCGCCGTCGGTTTGAGCGCCGTCACGCAGGCGAGCTCCGCCATCGGCCCCCAGCCCACAGGCCCCTCCAGCTCCATCCAGCGCAGCCACTCCAACAAGAACGCCTTGTCGATGCCGCCGATCGGGCTCAGTCCACCACACGTGTCGCCGTCCATCGTGGCGTACCCGACCGCCGCCTCCGACCGATTGCTGGTCGCCAGCAGCAGCTGCCCCTTCAAGTTCGCCACCATCCACACCCCGGGCCCGCGCGCCCGCGCCTGGATGTTCTGCAGCGCGATGTCGTCTGTGTCCCACGCCAGCTCTCGCCCCAGCGCGCTCGACACCATCGCTGTGTACATGCCGACCAGGGCGTCCACGTCAAAAAGTAAAAACTCGGCGCCCACAGCCGCGGCCACCGTGGTCGCCGCGTCCAGCGTTGTCTGCGAGCTCTGCGCCGTCTTTTGGTACACGCACGTGACCCGCTCGCCGACCTCATCCCCGGCCATGCGCAGCGACAGCGCCGCCAGCACCGCACACGCCGTCGAGTCCGCGCCGCCGCTCAGCGACACCACAAAGCCCTGCGTGTGTGACTTGCGCCGATAGTCGTGCAGGCCCAGCGCGATCGCCCGCGTGAACTCCTCGCACTTCAGCCGATCGCTGCGCTCCCACGCCGCCGTCGCCACCGCAGCCGCCGTCGCCTCGGCCGGCGGCCACTCAAAGCTCGCCCGCACGCAGTCGCTCTCGTCGCCGTCCATGTCCGGCCGAAAGCTGGCCGTCCGTGACTGCGCCATGCGCGTCGCGTCCACGTCCACGACGGCCGTCGTCAGCCCGGTCGCTTCAAACCCGAAGCGCTCGCCGGCTGCCACCAGCGCGCCACCCGACGCGATCAGCGCGCCGCCGTCATAGATCGCTCGCCCCGCCTCGTTGCCCACGAGGTTCGTATATATATAGGTCACCCCAAACGCGCGGCTCCCCTCGATGACCAGCCGCTTGCGCACCGCCAGCTTGCCAAACGCAAAGTGGCTCGCGCTGGGATTCAGCATTACATCCACGCCGCGCTGGGCCAGCGGCGCCCCCGGCCGGTTCGCGACCCAGGCGTCCTCGCAGATCTCAAACCCCACGCGCACGCCGCTGCACTCGAAGTGGATGTCCCCGATCGGCACCCGCTTGTCGCCAATCGCAACCGTGCCCCGCACGCCTGGCTCCCAGGCGCGAAACCAGCGCGGCTCATAGTGCAGCCCATCGCCCGCCAGGTGCTGCTTGCACACAATCCCCAGCAGCGCCCCATCGCAGGCCAGCGCCGCGCCGTTGAACAGCGCGTTTTGATACATGACCGGCAGCCCGAAGCAGGCGATCAGCCCCGTCGTCTGCGGCACCAGATCGCGTACGAGTACGTCGATCGCGGTCGCCTGCACGTCCGGCGACATGAAGGCGTCCTCGCAGCCATAACCCGTGACACAAAGCTCAGGCAGACAGACGACGCCCACCCCCGCATGACGCGCCGCTCTCAGGGCCGTGACGATTCGCTCCGCGTTACCCGCCCAGTCCAGCGGCGTCTGGTTCAGAACCGCCGCCCCCACCGTGATGAGTCTCATGCTGGTACGGGGACACTAAGTCAGTCGGATGTCAATTGAGGGCGCTGATGATCGCGTCCTCGGCGCTGCTCACCCACCCCGAGCCGGAGTACAGCAGCGTCATCTGGCCATCCAGCACGATGAAGCTGGGCAGGGTCCCGGACGGGTCGTAGATCGCGTTGTCCGTGGCGCTCCAGTGCGGGTCGGCCAGCGCGCGCCAGCCGCTCTGATAGCCATGACTGGATTTGTACTGCGCCGCATCGTTCACCGTCGCCGGTCCCTGCCACGCGTTCTGGCCCACGAGCAAGATGAAGGTCACACCCTGAGACGCGTACTTGCTGTACAGGTTCTGGAAGTCAGGCGCCGCCTGACTGCACGCGCCTCACCACTCGGCGGTCTTCACCATGAAGATCGCCTTGGACTCCCCGCATACGCTGTGCAGCGAGAAGCTGCCGCCGCCGGCCTCCTTTAGTGAGAAGTCCTTGATCTGCTTGCCCTTTCCGGTGCCCGTGCCCCCCGGTGGTGCGATGCAGGACGTCTCCACGCACAGCCCGTCAGCGCACATCATGCCCGCGCCGCACGTCCCACAGACGTTACCCCAGGCGTCTGATCCGCACTCCAGGCTGCCGCACTCGTTGGGGGCGTCGCCGCACGATCCCGAGCCGCCGGTGGACGGCAGCCACCCGGTCACGCTCAGCCCGCTCAAGCCGAGCTGGATCGTGGTGCCGCCGTTGGTCATCGACAGCGTGCCGTTCAGCGTCAGGCTCTGCAGCTGCGTGCAGGCGCTGGCCGCAGACGGTGACGCCACGGTGGCTGGAAGGCCCATGACAGACGCTGACGCCCCGGGCGCTGTCGCGTAGGTCTTGCCGCTGCCCCACCCGTTTCCGCACTCGGGATCGCTGCGCAGCGTGGCCGAGCCCAGCTTCCAGCTCGCGCCCTGTGCGGTGAAGGCCAGATCCAGCGGGCACTGGCCGCCGCCGACCGTAAACTTGAGCTTCATGCCGACCAGGCAGCCCTCGCCCTTCACGTGGCTGGCCTCGACCTGCACCGTCTGGCCGGCGTAGTTCACCGGGTCGCTCTCCTCCCACAGACTGCCTTGCGCGGTGGCCGTGCACTGGCCGGGATCCGGCGGCGGATCCGGATCGTCGCCGACCGGCGGCGGATCGTCTGCCGGTGGCGGCGGATCGTCAGCCGGCGGTGGATCGTCGGCCGGCGGTGGTGTGTCGGCCGGCGGTGGTGTGTCGGCGGGCGGCGGGTTGTCGGCGGGCGGCGGGTTGCTCGGCGGCGCCTCACCTGGAGGAGCTTCACCCGGAGGCGCACCCGTCCCGTTGATCCCCGCCGGTGGGGCCGGCGCACCCGGCGCGCCAAAGACGACTTCGCCTTCCGCGCCGACACTTTTTCTATCCCGTGGTTCCGGTCCGCAGCCCAGCGTGCACGCACACGCGGCAAAGACACAGATAGACACGGCCTTGGGTGAACTCCACATAAATCAGCCTCCACAGCCCTTAGCCGCTGAGCAGGCTAGCACAAGATAGAACGATCGTTCTGGAAGTTTTTTCCGATCGTTGTCGGTTCTTGCCCGTTAGCAGGGGCCGGAGGGTGATCATGAGAGACGAGCGGGGAGCACTTTGGATGAGCGTCGGTACGGCTGCAATCGTGCACCTGGCCTGTATGGCGGCCGCGATCACGCTGCTGCCGCCGCCCGAGAAGCGCAAGCCGCAGCCCATCGAAGAGCGCGAGATCTTCGTTGAGGTGATCCCCGAAATCGAGGAGTGCGAGCAGGAAGAGGAGCTGGAGCCGGTCGAGCTTGCCCAGCTGGACGCCTTTCCCGACACGCCCGCTCTGCCGGAGGCTGTCTGGGTCGAGCCGGCCGGCGCCGGCGACTCCGAGCTTGTTCCCGAGCCTCTCCTCGAAGAGCCGGCGCCGCTGGACAAGATCAAGCCGATCCAGCCCGCTCGCGACGACCCCGCCAGGCCGCGTCGCGCCCGGATCAAGCGGCTGATCAGCAACAAGGTCATGATCGCCACCCTGAGCGGTCGCGGCGCCGGCGCCATCTCGGTCCTGGGCACCACCGACTCCGTAGTCTCGGACGTCTTTATCGAAGGGCGCGGCACCGGCGGGCTGGACGCCGTGATGAAAGGCGGCTTTCGGGGCGTCAGCACAGCCGGCGGCGTCGCTGGCGGTGTCGCATACAAGAGCTCGGGCAAGGCGGCATACCGCAGCGGCCTCGTCCGCCGAATTCGCGCATCCACACGCTGGCGCAAGGCCATCAAGCGCAGCAAAGCCACTCGCGCGGTACTCCTGCGCGTCACCGTGGACTCGACCGGCGCTGTCACCCGCACCCGCGTCATACGCAGCAGCGGCGACACGGCCCTGGACATCGCTGCCACCAAAGCGGCCATCTCGTTGGTCGCCAAACGCCCGCCTGCCGCCGGATCGTTTGTCTTAAAGCTCTACCCGTAGCACTCTCCGGCCCGTGAACTCTTCGACCCAACTTCTGATCGCCGAGTATCAGGGCAGCGGCAGTGCGCTCCCCGTCCACTCACCCATCGATGGCGCGCTGATCGCCACCTTCAACATGGCTACCGGCTCTGACACCGAGCGCGCGGTCGCCGGCGCCGTGACCGCCTTTGAAAAGTGGCGCGTCGTGCCCGCCCCCATTCGTGGCGAGCTGGTGCGGCGCGTCGGGGATCTCGTGCGCGCCGAAAAGGAGGCGCTGGCCGACGTCGTAACGCTCGAGGTCGGCAAGATCCGTCAAGAGGCGCTGGGCGAGGTCCAGGAGTGGATCGACCTGTGCGACTACGCCGTGGGGCTCTCCCGCCAGCTGCACGGCCTGACTATCGCCAGCGAGCGCCCCGAGCACCGCATGATGGAGCAGTGGCACCCGCTGGGCCCGATCGGCGTCATCACCGCGTTCAACTTCCCCGTCGCCGTGTGGGCCTGGAACGCGATGATCGCGCTGGCCTGCGGCGACACCGTGGTCTGGAAGCCGTCCGAGAAAGCGCCCCTGTGCGCCCTCATGTGCCACGACATCGTTCAGCGCGCCGCCGCCACAATGCCCGAGGCGCCCGAGGGTCTCAGCCACTTGCTGGTCGCCAAAGCCGACGTCGGTGCGCAGCTGGCAGCGGACCCGCGCTTGCCCCTGATCTCCGCCACCGGCTCCGTGCCCATGGGCCGCAAAGTGGCCGCCACTGTCGGTGGTCGTCTCGGCCGATCGCTGCTGGAGCTCGGCGGAAACAACGCCATGATCGTGGCACCCTCCGCGGACCTGGAGCTGGCCGCGCGCGCCATCGTCTTCAGCGCCGTGGGCACCTGCGGGCAGCGCTGCACGTCGCTGCGCCGCCTCATCGTGCACGAGTCCATCGCGGACGCGCTGCTCGACCGCCTGGCCACCGCCTACGGCTCGCTGCCAATCGGTGATCCGCGCGAAAACGGTGTGCTGGTCGGCCCGCTCATCGACCTGGACTCAGCCGGCGCCATGTACGCCGCGCTCGATACCGCAAAAGCTCAAGGCGGTCGAATCCTGGCGGGCGGCGATCCGGTCGGAGACAGCGCCGTACCCGGCGGCGCATACGTTCGCCCTGCGCTGGTCGACATCTCAGCCGACGCTGAGATCGTCCGCGAGGAGACCTTCGCGCCCATCCTCTACGCCATGCGGTACGAGACCCTGGACCAGGCCATCGCCATCCAGAACGGCGTCCCGCAAGGCCTGTCGTCCGCGATCTTCACCGAGAGCTTGCGTGAGGCCGAGCGCTTCTTGTCCCCCGCCGGCTCCGACTGCGGCATCGCCAACGTCAACATCGGGACCTCGGGCGCCGAGATCGGCGGCGCCTTTGGGGGAGAGAAGGACACCGGCGGCGGTCGCGAGTCGGGCTCCGACGCCTGGCGCGCCTACATGCGCCGCGTTACCAACACGGTCAATTACGGGTCTGCGCTACCGCTCGCTCAGGGAATCACTTTCGACGTCTGATTCAAGGACGCGAGCGCGGTTGAACGCACGCGCTCGTTGCGCTCCGTCGCCGCGATATCCACCAGGACTTCGCGCAGCCTCGGGTCCTCCTGCAGCCAGCGCCCCAGCACGTGTACAGCCGCCAGACGGATGCGCTCGTCCGAATCCGTCTTTGCGGCGTCTGTGACCGCCTTGGCGATTCTGGGCACCGTGCGACGCTTGAGCGACGCGAAGATGGTCGCTCGGCGCACGAGCGGGCTCTCCTCGAAGCGGAGCACCTCCGCGAACAGCTCGTCGACGTCCTCACCTTCGATCTCTTTCATGGCCCGCAGCGCCTCGGAGCGAACGCGCGCGTCCGGATGGCCGACCCAGACCCGCAGCGTGAGAAACAGCTCGGGATCCGCGGTGTTTCTCAACGCTCTAAGCAGCATGAGCGTGTCCATGATGTCGGTGGCCAGCGCCAGTCGATTGGTCATCTCCCGCATCAGCGAGTCGGCTCGCAGCGGCGCCTCCGATCGCAGTGAGCCGATAGCCGCGCCCAGGCTGTATGCGGCGGCTGTCCCCATAAGCTCGTCGTCCATCTTGGCTCGCAGATACCGGATCGTCGCCTCGGTCGGCGCGGAGCGGCCCAGCATACGCATCCCGTGCATGCGTACAGGGTGCGGCAACGTCTCGTCCTCGATGATCGTGATCAGCGCTCGCTGGCGTGCGCCGTCCTCCTGCCGCGAGGCCGGCTCGGGCTCCTTGTCCAGCGGGGTCCAGGCGATGTGGTCAAACGCGGGCGAAAGCACCACCTCCACGCCCGTCTTGCAGGTCACCAGCTGCATGTTCAGGTCGGTCGTGGCCGCACCCGAGGTCTCGACGTGCTCCTGCTGCGTCAAGCGCAGCACCGCCGGACCGGGGCCGACCTCGTACTCGGTCTTCGACGCCACGATCGGGGTCGTCTGATCGACGTACTCCAGCTTCTCCCGCACCACGTGGCCCTCGCCCTGCTGCGCGTAGCGCGCCAGGTAACGCCCTGTCGCGTCCTTCTCCGGCACGATCCACTCTTTGGCGCTGCCGTCAGGTCTCACCAGCTGAACGCCCGCGATGGCGGTAACCAGAATCGCGCGCACGACCGGCGACCCATCGTATGGCGCCTGCACCCCGGCGACGTGGCCGGTCGGCCCGATCGCGAATCGGATCGGCTTGCCCAGGCCGTCTGTCACCGCCTGAGCGCCGGCCGGATCCGCCACCGCGTCCGCCGTGAAGACCGGGTCCATCATCACCGCCTCGAAGACGGCCTTCTCACCGACGATGGCCACCACCGTCCAGACCCACCGGCCGGTCAGGGTGTAACCCATCGGCGCCGAGTGCGAGTCGGTCTGAAGCGAGGCCGACAGCTGAAGCTCATAGTTATATTGAGCGCCCACGTCCCACTTCTCGGGCGGCTCGCACAAGCTGACGGAGGCGGCGGCGTGCGTTGCCGGTCGCAGATACACCACCGCGCCGATGCTCAGCAGGCTGATCACGATTGCTATGCGATACATTGCACCCGGACTATCGTGCCCGGGCCACGAGGTCTTCAGCGTTTCTCGAGCTCGGCGATCAAGGCGCTCACGTCATCGCCCGGGTCCACCACATATCGGTCGCTCGACTCCGCCGTGGTCTCCACCGCCGCGCGCGCTTTGGCTCGCGGCAGCGCAGGGGTCGGGCGCGCCTCATCCTCGGCCAGGCCCTGGTCCGGCGCCGGCTTGAACCAGCGCGTCCGGGCATCCAACCAGCGCTGGTAACGGTCCCACGACCACATCCCCTCGTCGCGTCCGGTCGCGATGGCGCCCGACAGCTTGTGGTACGCACCCTCGCGGATCATCGCCCGCGTGGCCGTCGTCGTGCGCAGAATTTCACACTGCGGCACCCGCAGGCCGATGTCACCCCGGTAATGCAGCCGCTGGCAGACGATCGCCACCAGGCAGTCCGCCAGCTGCGCCCGCACGCCGTCCTGGCTCTCTGCTGGAAAGGCCGAGACCAGTCGCTGCAGCGCGTCACCGGTCGACGAGGAGTGCACCGTGGCAAGCACCAGGTGGCCTGTCTCGGCCGCGTCCAATGTCAGCTGCATCGTGTTCCGCCGGCGCATCTCGCCGACCATGATCACGTCCGGATCCTCGCGCAGCGCGTCCAGCAGCGCCTGCTCAAACGACGGCGTGTCGCGGCCCACCTCGCGTTGCCGGATCAGCGACTTTCGCGCCCGCAACACGTACTCGATCGGGTCCTCTACTGTGATGATGTGCCGCGCCTCGCGCTCGTTGAGCTCTTCGATCAGCGCCGCCATTGTCGACGACTTGCCCGACCCGGTGGCCCCGCTCACCAGGATCAGCCCATGCTTGGGCTTGACCAATTGCGCCAGGTCGGGGTGCAGGTTCAGTGTCTTGATCGTCGGCCGAAACGCGGACAGCAGCCGCACGGCCATCCCGACGCCGCGCGCGGACTGCAGGATGTTGATCCGGCACTGCACGCCGCTGATCACGCGCGACAGGTCAAACGACCGTCGCTCTACAAACGCCCCCCACAGCTCCGGCGGCACCAACTTGCGCGCCGCGCTCAGCACCGCCTCGCCCGACACCCGCTGCTCGCTGCGCTGAAGAGCGCCACGCACGCGCATAGTCACCGGCTGCCCCGGCTCCAGATGTAGATCCGAGGCCCCGTTCTTACGCGCGACGCGAACCAGCTGCTCCAACATCAGCGCCACGTCCCCTGCAGCGTCAGCGCCGCATCCGGATGCAGCGCCTGCGGATACGCCCGATGGCTGCGGTCCTGGCCGCTCTCCCAGCGCGTGATGTTGCCGTGATCGTCGGCGATAACCAGCTTCCACTTGAAGCGCACTCCGGTCGGGATCTGCGCCACCTCGGACGCCTGCCACCACGTTGGATACGTGTCGCTGTCGGTCTGCAGCAGCACGGGCGACTGCCGGCCCCAATCACCCAGCTGGGGCAGATTACCCGACACACCGGCCCGTTCGCCCCAAGCCGTGTGGGTCTCGTGTGCGACAAACGCCACCGGCTGAGCAGGCCAGTCCGCCGCACCACGCAGCTCCGCGGCGACGTCTGCGTATGTGCGCTCGCCGTCCTGGTCCACGCTCTGCTCGGCGTACTTGCGCAGCACCCGCAGCCACTGGTTCAGGTAGCGGCGCCCCGTCCGGCCGTCATCCAGCGCCGCGCTGTCGATGAACAGGATGCTCTCGTGGTTACGCGCCCGCTTCGTCCGACTGCCCAGCGCCGCCTTCGTCCAGTTGGCCGCGTCGGTGATCACCCGCAGGCGCGTGCGCCCCAGCACCGCCACTTTGTGGTGCATGGCCGTGTACGGCGTGGCGCGGTTGGTGGCCTCCCACACGTTGATCCCCGCAGCCCGCAGCTTGTCCTCGGTCTTGTCGTCCCAGGTCATCTTGTTGCCGTCAGCGTCCACGCCGTCGCTCTGCTTGCGGTCCGTGATCACGTAGACCGGCACGCCCGCAGCCGCTTTCTGGGCCAGAATCTCCACCAGCGACCCGTCCACGCCCGGCGCCGTGATGTCGCGCAACGAGAACACCATCAGCAGGATCTGCTCCTGCTCTTCGAGGACCCACTGCAGCATCCGCGTCGACGCGCGCTGCCCGGACGCCGTCGGCGTAAACATCACGTTTACGGCCTGGCTGTCATCCCAGTCGTTGGAGAGCTTGCGCCCCGCCAGCACGTCGTCATACGCCGCGGCGTACCGCTCGATCAGGTGCGGCTGGCGGATCAGGTGCAGCGTCTCTTCGTTATGCACCGCGTGGTCGCCCGGGTTGAGGCTGCCGCTGAGCAGAGCCAGGTCGTCCGGCGTCTCGTAGATGCGGGCCTTCATGTGCATCAGGCCGCTGCCGGTGATCCCGACCAGGTCCACCGTCGCACGCTGGTCGGCGCTCAATCGCTTGTGGTCGGGCGCAAAGTCAAAGCCCGCAGCCACCAGCGTCTCATCGGTTGTGTTCCACGTCTTCTCGGGCTTCAGCTGGTCCGCCTCGATGAGGATCTGCACGTCCACGCCGGCCTCCACCGCCGTCATCAGCCGGTCCACGATGACCTGGTTGCGCAGGTTGTAGACCGCGTACCGGATCCGATAGGGGTTGGCGCCGTCCTCGAACGTCCCCGCGTCGGCCTGCCGCGACAAAATGACGTGGTCGATCAACGCCACCTCTGTCGAGTTGACAGGATCGTCGGGTGCAAAAAGCGCCTCAAACGACATGCTCAGATCGGCGGCGTCACCCAGCGGTGCGTACGCCGGTGCCCCGGTGCCGCTGTCGGCCTTGCCCCGCGGATCGCTGACTGAAACGCTGTCATCGTCCAAGGGCGCCTGGACGACGACCTCCTCGGACTCCTGACCACATGCCGCGACGAGCAGCGCGGCCAGACAAAAAACGATGGGGGCTGCAGACCTCATACCGGCGCGCGATCTGCAGATTCCGTGCCTGCGCGACTACTCGCCGTCGTCGACGGCCGCGTCCTCGCAGAAGGACGGGGTACAGGCTTTCGCCGCCTGGGGCTTGCCGTTCGCCGGGTCCACGCCCTCCTGGCAGGTGTGATCGACGTCCGGGCAGTCCGCGTCCGTCTCGCACGGCGCCCCGCACCGGAAGTCGGCGAGGAAGCCGATCCCGCCGATGTTCACGCACTTGTGATCGCCGCCGCAGTCACCGTCGTTCTCACAGGCCAGGCAGGTCTTCTGCAAGACGCACCGGGTCGTGATGCCGCTATCGGCCGCGTTCGGGCGGGGGATCAACACGCGCTCTGTGCACTTCAGCCCCTCGATGCCGCCCTCAGTGATGCAGTCGTCGTCCGTGCTGCACAGCTCGGAGCAGTACCGTGTGCCCACGTCGTCCCAGAAGCACGCGCGTCCGACGCACTCCGTCCACGCCTCGCACACTTCGCCGACCCGCTTCGTGGGCACTTTGGTCACGCCGAGCGTGGCCAGCCCCTGGGCGGCGTCTGAGCACAGGTGCTCAACCGTCACCGCCTCGTCCGGGTTGCCCCCGATCGCGATCGCCCGGCAGTACTCCTTCTTGTTGGTGCACTTTCGCGTCTGCTCACACGACTTCAGGGAGCCGATGCTGCTGGTCGGGTAGCAGGTGGGCACGTACACGTCGTCCACCGGGTCCGGCGTGTTGTTGCGGTTGACGTTTCGGCTCACGCACACGGTCTTCCAGTACAGACCGTCGTAGCTCTCCAGCCCCTCAGGACAGTCCGCCGCGCTGTTGCAGAACTCAGCGCAGAACGGGGTGCTGTCGTCCGTCAGCTGCGAGGGGAAGACGCACAAATCGGTCTTGCAGTCCTGACCGCTGGCAGAGCACTCATCCCCGAACTCGCCCGCTTCGTCCTCGACGTCCAACCTGCAGCGATACTCCACCTTCCAGACGCGGTCGGCACCCTCACCCTGGCCCTTGATCCGATAGCGGCAGTGCTCCCCGTCAGCGCAGTCCGCGTCGGAGCTGCACTCTGCGGGAGCGTCGCCGGCGTGCTCCCACGCACGGCAGAGGTCCACGTTGAGCGAGGTGTCCGCGTTGTTGTCCCCGTCGACGTCGACGTTCCACTGGAAGCCGACCAGGCACTCGGTCCCGGGCCCGCAGTCCGCATCGCCGGTGCACGGTCCGGCGCACATGCCCTCGATGCACGCCGAGTCGAACACGCATTCGTTGTCGTCATCGCACTTCTCGCCGTAGTCGACCGTCCCCACCGTCGCGCGGCGGCAGCGGTGACCCGTCGCGACGTCTTCCACCGCGTCCGCGCCGTTCCAGAACGGCCGGCAGAACCACTCGTCGCCCGGGCAGTCCGACGCCTTCTCGCAGTCGTTGGGCTGGCACAGGTTGGTCTCAAACGCGCTGTTGCTGTACGGCTGCACGGTCTGGCACGACCAGGCGCTGCAGTCCGCGTCGGTCTCGCAGGCCTTGGCGCTGCCGGTGCACGTGCCCGCGTCCCCGCAGGTGTCCGTCAGGCAGTCCGCGTCCGTCTCGCACACGTCAATGCAGCCGGCGCCCGTCGAGCAGTACGCGCCCGAGCACTCTACGATCGGGCCGGCCGTCGGGTCGAAGTTGCAGGCCTCGGTGCCGCCCGCCGCGTCCTTGGCCGGTACCGCGCAGCGCGTCTGGCTCTGGCCCAGGATGTACATCAGCGTGCACGCCTCGGTCTCGGGGCAGTCCTTGTTGCTCTGGCACGCCGCAAACGTCGTCCCCGGGTAGCATCGCGAGAACGGGTCTTGATCCGGCTGGTTCAGGTTCACGCATCGGTACTCCGTGCCCATCGGGCCGTCCACCGCCCCGCCGCAGTCGTTGGGTTGGCCGTCATCGGCGATCCCGTCGGGCTCCGCCACGCCCGTCGCGTTGTTCTTGGCGTCCTTGCCGATATTGCACGCCTTGCCGCAGTACGGCTTCTCACAGCGCCCGGTGCCGCATTGCGCGTGCAGGCAGGCGCCGTTGAACTCCAGGCAGCCCGGGTTCTGCGGGTTGCTGTTGGTGGTGTAACAGCACGACCCGCCGAACTCCTGCAGGGGCTCGGTGACGTTGCCGGTGCAGACCATCGGGTCCTGCGGCGGCGGCGGCGGCCCGAGATCCGGGGGCGGCACAAAGATGTCGGGCACCTGCACATCGGGCTCGTCCGGACCCTCGTCGGTGGGGGGCGGACCCTCATCCGTCTCGACCACATCGGCTTCGCCCTCGTCCTGCACAGTCACGGTGTCCGTCGACACCTCGTCCACATTGCTGGTGCACGCGATCGCAAACACCATCGTCATCGCGACCCAGATCTGGCTCCGCATGGTCCTATCTCCCACTGTTACGCCGCACGAATTCTATTGTTGGCGGTGGCCGATCGCTACCATCGAGTCCCCGAACGTGGCAAGCACATGCGTGCAGTTGTCGTGCAGTCCGGCGCTCAGCATCCACCCGCAAATGTCGTCATCGGGGTGCACGGTGCCACGCTCGGTGTATAAAGCCATGTTCACGGCGAACAGCCTTCCGGTCTCGGTCTCGGCGGAAAAGTCCTTCACAAGCAGCGCTCCGCCGGGCGCCAGTGCCGCCGCCGCCCGGGCCACAAGGGTCTTGCAGTCGTCCGGACCATAGAGGTGCAGCACGTTTGACAGCAGCACCGCGTCGTACGGTCCGCCCAGGTCGTCGCGCAGGATGTCCGCGTCGATCAGGTGCGCGCGCTCGCCCACATTCTGAGCGGCAAGCGCCAGCACCGGCGCGCGGTCGATCAATGCCGCGCGCGCGTGCGGGTACGCCTGCGTGTACGCGCGCGTGTAGGCCCCGCTGCCGCCGCCCAGGTCCAGCAGCGTGTCCGCGCCAGCCAGAAACCGGGTCGCCACCTCGTCCGCCACCGCCGCGCCCGCCGACAGGAGATGGGCCTGGTGCCCCGCGTCCGTCTGGGGCGCCGGCAGCGGCACGTCTTCCAGGATCACCTGTGCCAGCAATCCCCATCCGGCCGCCGCGACATCATCCGGCCGCGGCGGCACCGCCAGGACGGCATAGCGGCCACTTTGACGCTGCAGCGCGCCGTCCAGCACCAGCACATCCAGCAGCGCCTGCAGCCGATGCGCGCTCGCCAGGCCCAGCGCGCTGGCCAGCCCCGCCGCGTCGACCGGCTGGCGGCATGCCTCGAAGATGCCCAACGTATGACCGGCATGCGCGCAGGCCGCCTTGAAAAACGGGCGCGCTGAGCTCACCACTTGTGCAAAGACGTCCAAGGGTGGGAGTTTAGCAGCCCGGCAACATTGGACGTGCCATTTGTGCAATGTTGCGGTGGATGAACCCAGTTGCGGACATGGCTTTGGGCATGACCGGCGCGCGCGTCGTGATGGCCGGTGTGCGCCTGGGCATCTTCGACCTGCTGGCCAAAACCCCGGCCTCCAGCCAACAGATCGCCACCGAGCTGGGGCTGCGCGCGGGCGGGTTGGAGCTGCTGCTGACTACCCTGGAGAGCTGCGGCCATATCCAGCGCTTCGGCGACGACTGGTTCAACACGGAGGCGACCGAGCGCTTTCTGGTCGAGGACTCCGAGCACTCCGCCACCGATCTGGTCCGCTTCAACTACGACCAGTGGGACCTGATCTCCGAGCTGGAGCGTCGCCTGGTCGACGAGTCCACCGATCTGCACGCCCGCAAGCACGCCGCCGGGTTCTGGGAGCGCTATCTCAGCGCCCTGGCGTTTGCCGCCGGTGACACGTGCGCCGAGGTAGCCCGCAAGCTGGCCCCGCTCGCCGGCCCCATTCGCGTGCTGGACGTCGGCGGCGGCCACGGGGCCTACTGCGAGGCGCTGTGTGCCGCGTATCCCGAGCTGCAGGCCGAGGTGCTGGACCTCCCGCCCGCGATCGAGTGCGCACCCCAGACCAGCGACCGGATCGTCTTTCGCGCCGGCGACATGTCGGTGACGCCCTGGGGCAGCGGCTTCGATCTCGTCCTTCTGTTCAATGTGACCCCACACCTCACGGACGTCCAGACCGCCGAGGTGCTGCACCTTGCCGGGGCGGCTCTGAAGCCGGGGGGCCGCGTGGCGATCCTGCAGCCCGATCCCGCGCGACAAGCCGCCGATGCGCGCGTCACAGCCACGTCCTCGCTCCTCTATTATTTGATGACCGGACGTCCGCTGTGGACCGAGCGCGAGCTGCTGGACCAGCTGGACAGCGCCGGGTTCCTCGACCCTGAGGGCGTCGACCTGGCCACCGCGCCAGGCAGCCTATTGCTCATCGCTCACAGTCGGTCATAATCGGCTCCCATGTCACGCTTCACACGCTCATTGGACGCGCAGCTGGACGAGAGCTGTCTGCAGATCCGCGAGACCTGTACCCGCTTTGCCAAGAAGGAGATCGCGCCGTACGCCAACGAGTGGGAGGAGGCCGAGTCCTTCCCCCGCGAGCTCTATAAAAAGGCCGCTGAGGCCGGCATTCTGGGGGTGTCCTTTCCCGAGGAGGTCGGCGGCAGCGGCGGCACCCAGGTGCACGCGATGATGGTGACCGAAGGGCTCATCCACGGCGGCTCGACCGGCGTGATCGCGGGCTTGGGCTCCAACGGCATCGGGCTGCCCCCCATCGTGCAGGCCGCGGCGTCCGACCAGATCGAGCGCTTTGTGCGGCCCTGCATGCAGGGCGAGCGCATCGCCGCGCTGGGCATCACCGAGCCGGGCGCGGGCAGCGACGTCGCCGGCGTGCGCACCCGCGCCGTCAAAGACGGGGACGACTACCTCATCAGCGGCAGCAAGATGTTCATCACATCCGGGTGTCGCGCGGACTTTGTGACGACCCTGGCGCGTACGGGCGACGATCCGCACGGCGGCCTGACGTTCTTTGTCGTCGAGAAGGGCATGCCCGGGTTCGAGATCTCGCGCTCTCTGAAAAAGACAGGCTGGCGCGCCTCCGACACCGCCGAGCTGAGCTTTGACAACGTTCGTGTCCCGGCTGCCAACCGCGTGGGGCCGGAGGGCTCGGCCTTTGTGACGCTCATGCGCAACTTTCAGGCCGAGCGCCTGGCCCTGGCCGCCTTTGGCCACGCGTCCGCCGAGTTCGTGCTGGAAGAGGCGCTGGCGTATGCCCGTGAGCGCAAGGTCTTCGGCAAGCCCGTCACGGGCTTTCAGGTCACGCGCCACAAGCTGGCGGATATGGCGACTGCGGTGCTGGCGTGCAAGTCGCTGAACTACCACGTGGCCGGTCGGGTGGCAGCCGGCCAGTACCTGGTGGGCGAGGTGTCCATGGCCAAAAACTTCGCCGCCGAGACCGCGGTCAAGGTCTGCTACGACGCTGTGCAGATCCTCGGCGGCATGGGCTACATGCGCGAGTCCGCGGTCGAGCGGATCAGCCGCGACGTGCGCCTGCTGCCCATCGGCGGCGGTACCCAGGAGGTGATGAAAGAGATCATCTCCAAGGCCCTGCAGTTCTAAATAACCTCCAGCTCATCGCGGCCGGGCAGCGGGTACAGCTGTAACGACGGCAGCGTCTGGTACCAGAAGGCGGTCGAGGCGATATCGTCCTGGCGCTGCAGATAGCGCCCGTCCTTGCGCCAGCCCAGGTCTTGGACCGTGACGCGCAGGTCCTCCTGAAAGCGGATCGGGTCGGTAATGTGCCAGCGATACATGCCGAAGCGGGTCTGTGAGCGGTAGCGTCCGTCGGGGCGCAGCACCTGGGGCAGCCCGCTGTAGGGCGTCGTGAACTCTTTGTAGGTGCGGTGGCCGTCCGCATCAGGCGCCTCGAAGTTGTAGGAGCCGCCGAAGTAGTCCTCCGTGCCGGTGCCGCAGATCGTCGGATAGTCGGTGTCGCCGTCGATGTAGTGCTTGACCTCGCCCTCGCCCCACCAGCCGCCTGCGTTGACTCCCCACGCCAGGTACGTGCCTACGTACTGACCACACCCGCTGACGTCATCGATAATCGTGTGGACATCACCTCTGGCCACCGGGTTGCTGCGCCGAAACTGGGCGTGCAGGTAGGCCGCGTCTTCGGGCACATGCGTCTCGGTGTAGGTGATCTGATAGTAGAGCGTCATCTCGTCGTCGGCCGTGTTGGTCCACGTGATGCGCGCGTTGTGTTTGAACGGCATCTCCCAGTAGCAGTTGAACGCGCTGCCAGGGTTGACGCATACGGCGAGCGAGCTGACCTGCGCGTATTGACCCCATCCGCAGCAGAAGAAGTCGCCGACCGGGACCTCGATGCTGGGGTGCTCCTGCCAGTCCCAGTAGACGCGCAGGATGCCGTTGCGCCAGCGCCCGGTCGGCGTCAGCCAGATGTGCTGAATGGCCCCTGACCCGTTGATGTCAGCCATCACGTGGGTGTCGCCGGGCCCGATCTTGACGGATGGGGAGATCTTCCACCCCTCGCCGAGCTCGCGCGCCGCGTTGGCTCCGGTGCCTGCCGTCGCCCGGGCGCCGCCGGCTTTTGCGCCCGTCGGATTCTCGGGGCTGATCGAGCGGGTCTGCGCCGGGGACAGGCGCCACAGGTTGCCCAGGTGCAGGCCGAGGCCGTCAAAATCGCTCATGTCAGTCCTCGCCGTGCAAAAGGTCGATGTCAGCCACTAGAAAGTAGTGGTCGCTGGGGAAGCGGCCGTCAACGGTGTCCGTCACGATTTCCGTGGCGGCGGTGCGGCTGCGTCCACGTCTGAAGATGAAGTCGATCTTGCCGGTGTGCATTCCGCACTCGGGGCCTTGGAAGCCGTGGTAGGTGTCGCAAGGGTCGGGGGCGCCGCCGGTCTCGGTCCAGGTGTCGACCCAGCCCGCGTCCAAAAAGCGCGCGATCACGGCATTGTCCGCAGGCACGTTCAGGTCGCCGCTGAGCAGCTGCACCGGCTGTGTCCACGCCGCGCAGTGCTGGTCGATCAACCCGGCCTGCGCCAGGCGCGCCGATTGCCCCACCTCGGGCCGGGCGGGATCGTCCAGGTGGTCCAGGTGCGTGTTGCCGTAGCGCACGGCGACTCCGCTCGCACGCTCCACCAACTCCACCCAATTGAAGACGCGCGGCACGCGGCCGTCCGCGAACATGGAGCCGCAGACGTGCGGTGTGTCCGAGAGAGCGAAGCCGCCGCAGGTGACCAGAACGAACCGATCGCGGCGGTAGAAGACGGCGTTTCGCGGGTGAAATTTCCGGGGCGTGTCCGACTGCCCGTACCCCGCATAGCCTTGCAGGGCGGCCAGCAGATCGTGCCACTGCGTCTGCGTCATCTCCTGAAAACCGATCAGGTCCGGCGCCCGTGAGGCGATCACCTCGGCGCATGCGGCGGATCGATGCGGCCAGCTGTCGGTTTTATCGTCGGCGTAGCTGTCCCGAATGTTGCAGCTCATCACGCGGATGGTTGCGGGCGGGGAGGGGGTCGGGGACATCGGAGCCCCCAGGATATCAGGCGCCGGGGAGAAAGGTGAAAGTCACAAGGCGCCTCCCGCTCAGCCTCGGGCGGCGCCTTGTGACTATCAAACGGAGAGGACGTTCCAGGTAGCCAGGTAGCCAACCGGAGCATGGGATCCCGGGTTGAGCGACGAGATGGTGATCTCAGCGGTCAACCCTTCAAAAACAACACGGGAGGTATGAGGCAGGGTGTTCGGGTGCCGGGTCGCCACGTTGAGGCGCTCCGGGCTGTCATGCAGGTGCGTCAGCGGCGTGCCGACGATCTGGTCGGAGTCTACGCCGAACGCCGCGTCAATCGCGTACCGGTATCGGTCCAGCTCTTCGCAGGCGGCGTCATTGGCAAATGTGACCCGCAGCGCCGAGTCGAGCAACATCACGCCGGTCTGCACCGCGTCCAGGGCGTCCTGGCGGGGAGTAAAGTCTACGTAGCTTGATGCACTCATGGTTGCCTCCGCGATGATGTGCCGTCCGTGCTTAAGTGAACGGGCGGATCGCGGTCAGGCTGTATGGCTCGAACGGTTCAATCAGTGGGTCAATTTTGGGCTAGTGGGGCTACGGCTACAGCCCGGAGAAGCGCGCCACCAACTCGGTCTGGGTGTGGAACGCCCAGTTTTTTGAAGAGTGATTTCAGATGGTTGCGGACTGTGTGGGGGCTGATGAACAGCGCGTCCGCGATGTCTGTGATGCGTCGCCCCTCGACGAGGTGGTCCAGCACCTCTCGCTCGCGGCGCGAGATGGTCTTCATCGCCTTCAGATCCTGGTCCGACGGCGTGCGGGCGCGCTTGAGTGGCTTCGGGTGACCGGGGGACGAGAGCGCCGCTACCAGCGAGACCTGCTCCTGTGCGACCTGCAGCAGCCGCTGGCTGGCCACCGCCTTGGCGCGGAAATCAAAGGCCCGGGCGATGACCTCGATGAGCTTCTCCCGCTCGCAAGGCTTTTGCAGAAAATGAAAGACGTCGCCGTCGTTGATCGCGCCGATCGCCTGCTCGACGGACGGGATGCCGGTGAGCAATACGCGCACGGTGTGCGGGTATTTGCGGCGAACCTGGGCCAGCATCTCAGAGCCGCTCATGCCGGGCATGTGATCGTCGGCCACCACCACAGCGATCTCGCGGCGTGATAGGACGTCGAGTGCTTCGTCACTCGAGCCCGCCGTCAGCACCTGATAGGGCTGATCGCCCACCATTCTGGCGAGCGTGGACACGACATCAGGGATGTCGTCGACGAATAGTACGGTGCCGGCGGTGGACGTAGTCACGTTCCTCTATATAGGCCACATCCGGTCGAACTTCTCCAGAACAGCGTCAGCCAATTGGCGAGAGCGGCTGCGAACGTTCAAAACTGCTCGCTACCGTGACATGCCGCTCCGTGGTCGCGGACTCCAGAACGGCCGCCATGGTGTCCAGCACGTGGAACGCGAGCTCGCCGCTGGCTCGGTGCGGGCCGCCCTCGCGCAGCGCGCGCGCCATGTCCGAGACCCCAAGTCCGCGGCTGTTCTCGGTAAAACCGTGTGACAGCGGGGTCGTGACCCACTCCGGCTCCCCGGCTCGGCGCACGGTGACGGGCCCGTCGAACGCATTGGGGTCCGGCACCGACATGCTGCCGCGCGTGCCGTAGATCTCGATGTGCGGCAGGTGGTGTCCCCATACGTCGAAGCTGACCTGCAATGAGGCCACCGCGCCGTTCTCCAGCGCCAGGTTGGCGGCGATATGCGTGGGCGTGTTGACCTCGATCCGCGTCCCATTCAGCGGCTCGCTGGTGATCGTGCGCTCGGCGTAGGTCGTGCGGGCAAAGGCGCTGACCTGCTGCACGGGCGCGATCAGCGTAGTCAGCGCGGTGAGGTAGTACGGTCCCATGTCGAACATCGGCCCGCCGCCGACCTGGTAATAGAAGTCCGGCGCCGGATGCCACCGCTCGTGGCCGGGGCACATGAACGCCGCCGACGCGCCGATCGGCTTGCCTATCGCGCCCTCGTCGATCAGCTTTCTGCAGGTCTGAATGCCGCCGCCCAGAAAGGTGTCCGGTGCCGAGCCGATCCGCAGGCCTCGCGCCGCCGCCGCCGCCAGGAGGCGCTGTCCCTCCTCGCGGGTCACGGCCAGCGGCTTCTCTGCGTACAGGTGCTTGCCGGCCTCCAGGACCTGCATGCCGATCCCGGCGTGCAGCCCGGGTGGGGTGAGGTTGACCGCGATCTCGACCCGCGGATCCGCCAGCAGCTCCTCGGTTGTGCAGACCCGCTCGATGCCGTGCTGGTCAGCGGCAGCTGCGGCGCGTCCGTCGACCACGTCCGAGCACGCGATGATGTTCAGGTTGTCGAAGGCGGTGCAGTTGGTCAGGTAGATCTCGCTGATCGCGCCGCAGCCGATCACCCCGATGCCGACAGGTGTGGTCGTCATCGGCTGGCCCACAGCAGCCCGCGCTGCATGATCGTGCGCACTTCGGGCTTGTCGAACTCCGACGCGATGTGACCCAGCGCCGACACGAAGATCTTCCCCTGGCCCCAGACCCGCTTGTAGACGACCGGCATCACGCACCCGGCGATCTCCGGAAAGTACTCATCCGAGAACGTGGTCGTCGCCAGCACCTCGTTGGTCGGGTCGATGTGCATGAAATACTGTTCGCTGTCGACGCTGAAGTTCTGGATATCCTTCATGATTGGGTCGTCCGCGCGGGCCACGTTGACCTCGAAGCGGCTGATGTCGCCCGGATGCGCCACGAACTGGGCGCCCGTCATGAACTGGTAGGTCGCGTTGTTGCGAAACGCGTCGACGATGCCGCCGTGCCAGCCGGCCAGTCCCACGCCGCTTCTGACCGCGGCCACCAGGTTGTTGCGCTGGTCCCGGGAGATCTCGCCCATGGTCCAGCACTGCACGATGAGATCGTAGGCGTTGAGCCGATCGGCGTCCTCGTAGCTTGCCAGCGTGTCCGACACGTCGACCGAGTACTCCTGACGCCGCAGAAACTCGGCGAAGATCCCCATACACTTTTCAGGCTCGTGGCCGTCCCAGCCGCCCCATACACATAATGCCGTCTTCATGGCCGGTGGTTATACATCGTGCGGACTGGCGTAAGATAGCCCCCGATGGTGCACATGAGCGACCCGAACAAGGCCCCGGATTCGGCTTTCGACCCCGCATCGCTGGACCAGCTGACGCCGGGAAACAGCGGCCGGCTGCTCGATCTGCGGCGCACGCCGGTGACGGTGGTCAGCGTTGATGTCGCCGCCGCGATGGTGTCGCTGCGGGTCACCGCGTTCGAGGACGCCGGCACGCTGTGGGAGTACCCGTTCGAGACCTTCTTGTCGCGCTTTCAGATGGCGCCCGACGAGGCGCGGGCCGATGCCGCGCTCGTCGATGAATACGCGGCGGCGATGGCCCGTTTGGACCAGTCGATGATCGTTCAGGCGGACGTGGAGGTCGGACAGGCGACGGGGACTCGAATCGCTGACGCGGTCGCGGAGGCTGCGGACTGGATGGCGGTGCACGGCAGCTTCGACATTGGCACGCTCAGCACCGATCGGGTGGAAGGCTACGCGGCGCTGTATGCCGACCTGCGCGCCTGGATGACCACGCGAGATCTGGCGGATATGGAGACGGCGTTTGCGGCGCAATACGTCTCCAACCCATGGTCGGGCGAGTTGGTGAAAGGACACCGAGTCGTTCTGGCTGAGCTGGGGCTGTGCCCGTACTCGGGGAGCGTTATCCGTCGGCCGAACCTATTTGAGGGTGCGTGGAGCAAAGCGCGGCGGGCGGACCACATCGTGGCGCGGCTGGCGTTTGTCAGGGCGCTCTTCCGCGCGGCCTCCATGCCACGGCTTGCCCTGTACCGCGGCGTGGCCACTGAAGGCCGAATGGCGCCGCCGCGCAACAACAGCTTCGTCTCGACCAGCTTGAGCCGCGAGGTCGCGGACGCCTTCTTCAGTGGGGGCGCTACCTCCGCGCTTTTTCGCCAGTCCGTACCCATTGAGCGCGTGTTTATGACCTATCTCGAGACCGAGGCGATGAATCTGCAGTACAAGGAGGCCGAGGTGATTGTGCTGTACGAGCCCGGCAACCTGGCGTTTTGACGGTCCTGACTACCGGCGCGCGCTTTACGGTCCTGGCGCAGCAGTGTGTTCGCATCGAGCTGTGCGCGGCTGGTCGCTGGGTGGACGCGCCGTCGCTGTTTGCTGTCGTGAGAGACACGGGCTTCAGCGACTATACGGTCGACCGCGACGGTGACGCGGTCCGGATCACCACGGCGTCTATCGAGTTGAGCTATCGCCCCGGCGCGCTGAGCGCGGAGATCCTGGACGACGGCTCGCGATATGCGACCTGGACGCCGGGCGCCGCCAACCCGGGCAACCTGGGCGGGACGCTGCGCACGCTCGACTCGATCAAAGCGGCGGTCGGCACGGGCGACGGGCTGCTGTCGCGCGACGGCTGGGCGCTGATCGACGACTCGAACACTCCGCTGATGGTCGACGGCTGGGTCGCCGACCGGCCCGCTGATTGCGGCGCCGACTGGTACCTCTTCGGCTACGGCGCAGACTACCGGGCCGCGCTCTCGGCCTTTACCGCCGTGTCCGGGCGCGCTCCGCTGCCGCGTCGCTACACCTTCGGGTCGTGGTTTTCGCGCTATTGGCCGCTCAGCTCCGCCGATTATCGCCGAATCGTGGCCGAGTACCGCGAGCACGACTTTCCTTTGGACATCCTGGTGCTGGACATGGACTGGCACGGTGAGGGCTGGACCGGCTGGTCCTGGAATCGCGAGCTGCTGCCGGACGCCGAGGCGCTGCTGGCGGAGCTTCACGAAGAAGGCCTGTTCGCCACCCTCAACCTCCACCCGGCCAACGGCGTGGCTCCCCACGAGGACCGCTATGAGGCGTTCTCGGACGCCGTCGGCGCCGTGGCGGGAGAGGTCGTCCCCTTCGACGCCGGCAACCGGACGTACATGGAGGCCCTCTTCGAGCAGGTGCTCGCTCCGCTGGAGGACGAGGGCGTCGACTTCTGGTGGCTCGACTGGCAGCAGTACCCGTTCACGCGCAGCATCGCGACGCTGACCAACCTGCGGTGGCTCAATCACCTGTTCTTTCAGCATACGGGCAGGGCAGGGCAGCGTGGACTGTCGTTCAGCCGCTGGGCCGGCTGGGGCGACCACCGCCATCCGATCCACTTTTCGGGTGACGCGGACACCGGGTGGCCGATGCTCAAGTTCGAGGTCGCCTTCAACACCATGGCTGGCAACGTCGGCTGCTTTTTCTGGTCGCACGACATCGGCGGCCATCTGGGGCTGCGCAACGAAGAGGCGTTTGTGCGCTGGGTCTGGTTCGGCGCCACCACCGCGTCGCTGCGCGTGCATTCGACCCGCGACGCCCGGTTGGAGCGGCGGCCCTGGGCGTACGGCGAGCAGGCCGAGTCGGCGATGCGGGCGGCGTTTCACCTGCGCTCGGAGCTGATGCCCACGGTTTACTCGGCCGCCTGGCAATGCCACGCCCAGTCCGTGCCGCTGGCCCGCCCGATGTATCTCGATCACAGCGACGAGCCCGAGGCCTACCGCAGCGGCGGCCAGTTTATGTTCGGCGACGATCTGCTGGTGGCGCCGGTTGTGGCGCGTGGCTACGGCAAGGACCGCGTGGGCTTTCAAAGCGTCTGGTTTCCCGCGGGCCGCTGGTTCAACTGGTTTACCGGGGAGCGCTTCGACGGACCGGGCCGATATGTGGTGGCCGCGGCCATCGACGAGACCCCGCTGTATGTGCGCGGCGGCGCCCCCATCGTGCTGCAGCCGTACACCGAGCGCATGACCACAACGCCGCTGACCACGCTGCGGGTGCGGGTCTGGCCCGGCGGGTCGGGCGAGACCGTGCTTTACGAAGATGACGGGCTCAGCACCGGCTACCTGACCGGGAGCTGTGCGACGACCCGGATCACGGCGACCCGCGATGGGGACCAGGTGACGATCGAGGTCGCGCCGACCGAAGGCGACTACGACGGCCAGCTGCTCGAGCGTGCGCTGATCATCGAGCTGCCCGGCACGTCCCACCCGCCGTTGACCGTGGCCGCCGCCGATATCCGCGAGCGCGCACGAGTTCAGGTCACGGCCCCTGAGGTGCCGGCTGACGCGCCCGAGCGAGCCGCCAACCTGACCCGGGCCTCTACGATCTGGGCCACACGCGGCATCGCTGCGCTGGCGCAGGACGGCGACGTCGTCGTGTACGGAGATCGGGCGATGGAGGTCGTCATCGACGACGGCGGCGAGGTCCAGCGCCACGCCTGCAGCCCAACGTTGGGCGCCCCGTGCCGCTTTGCGGTGCGCGGCACCGATCCCCAAGTTCAAGTGACCTTCGACGACGGCGGCGCGCCGGCGTTCATCACAGGAGTTCGATTGTGACCCTACCCGTTATCGTGCCGGCCGCCGGCCTCGGTCTTCGCCTGGCTCCGCTGACAGACTTCATGCCCAAGGAGATGCTGCCGTTTCAGGGCGACCCGATCATCCTGACGACGCTGAAAGAGTGCGCCAACGCGGGCGTGTCGGAGCTGATCGTGGTGCTCGGACCGCATAAGGGGCAGCTGCGCGACTACCTGGCCAACCAGGCAGGACGCTGGCCGTTTCCCATCAGCACGGCCGAGCAACCGGAGCCGCGCGGCGTGATCGACGCCGTGGACCGGGGCCGCTCGATGATCGGCGGCGGCTCGTCCTACGCGGTCGTCTTCCCTGACTTCATCCATCGCCCTGGCCATACCGCGCTGGCGCAGCTGTGCGCCGCTCACGCCCGGGTCGGCGGTACGGTGACGGCGCTTACGACAGTGACCGCCGAGAGCGCCCCGCGCCTGGGCCGCACTGCGCGAATCGTCTCGACGCCCACCGAGAACGGCGTGCACCGCATCGAGCGGCTGGAGTCCAGCGCGGGCGCTGTCGCCGGCACGACTCAACAGGCTTTTGCGGAGCTGCGCGACGCTCACCACGCCGAGGTCGTGGAGCAGCTGTCCGGCACCGACGAATACCAGTTGAATATGCAGGTGCTGAACACGCTGGCCGCCGAGGGTGCGCTGCACGGCGTCATGGTGGAGGGTGAGCTGCTGGATACCGGCATCCGCGCCGGCTACGACCACGCGCTCGCGGGTTAGGCGGATTTCGCTTTGCTGGCGCGGCTGGCGCGCGCGGCCTCGGCAAAGCGGTGGATGATGTCCTTGGCGCTCTCTACCTTCTCGATGCCCGAGACGCTCTTGCCCGCCTGAAAGTAGTCCTTGTAGTTCATGCCCTGCAGCGACGCGCGCTTCAGCTGAAAGACGGACTTCAGCGAGTAGTACGTGCGCACCCAGTGCTTGGCGCGCGGGTGACGCAGCAGGCGGCTGGCCAGCCAACCGGCCTTGGTGCCGACCTTCTCGATGTAGGGGGTGTTGATCACGGCCACGGGCACGCCGGAGATCTTGTCGGTGAGCACGATGTCTTTCTCCATCGCGCGGCAGATCGCCTGCTTGTAGTCGTCGTGGGCGCGACACTCGGTGGTGGCGATAAAGCGCGTGCCCATCTGGACCCCGCCGTAGCCCTGGTCCAGCGCATCCACGAAGTCCTGCTCGTCGCCGATACCGCCTGCGCAGATCAGCGGCACGCCCAGGTCGCTCATCTCAGCGTGCAGCTGCTGCGGGGTTTTTGCGCCCGCGTGGCCGCCGGCGCGGCTGTTGACGCAGATGAGGCCGTCCACGCCAGAGGCCAGGGCCTTCTGCGCCCACTTTCGCTCGGTGACGTCGTGGTAGACGATGCCGCCGACCGCGTGCACCTTGTCCACGACCCACTTCGGGTTGCCCAGCGCCGTGATGAAGAAACGCACGCCCTCGTCCAGGGCCACGTCGATCCACTTGCGCATGCGGTCCTCGTAGACCTTGGATGACGCCTCGACGATGGCGTTGAAGCCGATCGGCTTGTCGGTCATGGACTTGATCAAGCGCAGTCCCTCGCGCAGATCGTGGCCGTGGGCGTAGATCATGGAGATGGGCTGCACGATGCCGATCCCGCCCGCCTCGGACGCGGCCGCGACCAGCTCGGGGTTGGAGCACGGGTACATCGCGCCGCAGATCAGCGGCACCTCGATGCCCACCTGCTCGGTGAATGTTGTAGCCAGCGGGTTTGAACTTGTGGTGCCCATGGCGCCCTCCGTGCGATTCGGCGCGTATGTTAGGCTCGCCACACCATGAAAGCCAAACTCGTTTTAGTGGCGTCACTGCTGACGTTCGTTTGCGCACCCGTGCGTGCTGAGGCGACAGTCGCGGTGTTTCCGTTCTATCTGTTGTTTGTGGGCATCCCGATCGCGGCGCCGGGGGCGTTGGGCGCGCTTGTGCTGATCCCCGGCACCGCTGTTCCGCTGGCCGCCGACGAGGTGCCGCCGCAGCCGTGGATCGTCAACAGCTGGGTCTTTGGCGGGCTGAACGCGCTGGCTGCAGGCGGGGCCGTCTTCTTCGCGTTCAGCGACAACGACAACGGCGGGGTGTATCTGGGGATTGGAGCCGCCAACCTGGCGCTGGCCGCGGGGTGTTTCACTGTGGCGGCCATGGGGGGCGCCAGGCGTACCGAGGCCAGCCTGACGACCGTACACCCGATACTGATTCCATCCACGTCGCCCGGCGGTCCGCCGACGCTTGGGGCGGGCCTTACGCTGACCGGGTTCTGAGCGTCGTCCGTGCGCGGATGACGGCCAGCGGCAGGAGCATCAGCATGAACGCCAGCCCGCTGCCGGGCGCGCCTGGGGTCGACTGACAGCTGCTGGCGGCGGCGCGCGGCTTTTTGGCGGCTCCGCTGCCGTCGGAGGCGCCGTCGCCCGTGGTGCTCGTCGTGTCGGCGATGTCGCCCGTGTCGCCGCCGGTGTCGTCGCCGGTCGTGTCGCCGCCGGTCGTGTCGGTCGTATCGCCGCCGGTCGTG
>CAZJHX010000118.1:0-33947 GCA_964545715.1 uncultured Myxococcales bacterium | reverse complement strand
GCGCTGCGACCTGTCCGGACATTCCAGGCTGGTAGTTGGTTGACAAGCGCAAGTAGATGAAAGGTAAATGAGGCGATCGGTTCCAAGCAGGGGAGGCGCTTGGCCCGATCGCCTCACACGGGGATGGGGGAATGGGAGACTAGACAATTCCAGCGAGTGAGTTGTTGCTGGGATGGGGTTTTGCAAACTTACTGGAACCTCACTCGCTGGGCGTCGAGATTTCCGCCCGCTCCCCCTCTTCGCAAGCCCCGTGCCACCTTCTGAGGGGGGCTGCCAAAACGGGCTAAACGCAACACTGCGTACAAATCGCCTGTTCTGTTTTTCAATGAATATGCGGCGTCGAGTGGTCCATGGAACATGTCATGGAACATGGGCGGAAAAATCGGGCGCCGTGTGACACCTGGAACAGGGTGGGACCGCGGACCCCTGAGCACCCCACTAAACGCCGGACTGCACGGCCGGGGTCACCCGACCCGAGGCCGTTTTCGAGCGTGGCACGCCGATTGCTGCCGATCGCTTCATAAAGCCTGCGAAACCAAGAGGTGCTTTGATGATTCGCTCGACCCTGCTGACCCTGACGATTCTGCTGCCTGCCCTGGCCGCGACGGCTGAAGTTCCGGACCCGTCCAACACCGCCCCCGCGCTGACGGCCGTGGCTGCCGGTGCCCGCGCATGTGCGGACCTGCGCGTCACATTGATAGAAGGCGACGACGTCCACGGCTGGACAACAGTTGCGCTGCGCGACGCCCGAGTCGTGGTGCGGCAGACCGTCCCCGGCAAGGCGGAGACCTGGTACGTGGGCCGAGTCGGCGCCGCCGAGTGCCGGCGTCTTGCCAGCACCGCGGCGCTCGGCAAGCTGTGGACCGTGCGCAACGATCGCCGCTTCGGCGCGTTTGACGAGACCCGCCCACGCCTGACCGTGGGCGTCTACGACTCGGGCTCGTTCACGGTTGAGCGCTGGGCGAACGACCTGTCCACGGCGCCCGCGTTCGCTGACGTGCGCACCCAGCTGCTGGCTCTCGGTCAGCGGGTAAGCGACGGCGCGGTGGCGCCAAAAGCCGCGTTCACGCGCCGCTAGTCCGATCTCAAACGGTCGCGTTATCGACGCGTTGCGGATGTGTGGGGTAAGATAGCGCCGCCGCACAGGACTCTCGGACCGCGTCGCGTTGTACACCACAAGAAGCCAGGGAAGCTTATTCGATACCACCGCCATGGACGGCTCGGCGTCTTGGTGGCTCGGCATCGTGCACCATCCCGATCCGGAGTACATCGGGCGCCGTGTGCCGCTTCCGCGCGGTACAAAGCTGGAGCTGGGCCGTGAAGCCGGCTGTTTCGGGCCCCAGGTCCTGCACGACGGACGCATCTCGCGGCGGCACGCGGTAGTCCAGACCAGCGAACAGGGCGAGGTCGAGATCATCGACCGCAAGAGCCGCAACGGCACCTTCGTCAACGGCAATCGCGTCCGCCAGCTCCAGCTGGGAGAGGGGGATGTTGTCGGACTGGGCTCGATTCTGCTGCTGCTGCACCAGGCGCCGGCGTTCTTCAAAGAGCCGCGCCACGAGACGCTGATCGGCGTGAGCTGGCCCATCTCCAAAGTCGTCGAAGAGATCGCCAAGGTCGCGCCCTACCCCACCTGCGTGCTCGTGCTCGGCGAGACCGGCACAGGCAAGGAGTTGGTGGCCCGGGAGATCCATCGCGCCAGCGGCCGCACCGGACCGATGCACAGCGTCAACTGCGGCGGCGTGTCCGACAACCTGCTGCAAAGCGAGCTGTTCGGGCATGTGCGCGGCGCATACAGCGGCGCGGACCGCGAGCGGGCGGGCATCATCGAAGCGGCCGACGGAGGAACCGTCTTTTTGGACGAGATCGGAGACGCATCGCCTGCACTACAGGTCAGCCTGCTGCGCTTTCTGCAGGAAGGCGAGATAAGGCGGATCGGGGCCAATCGCACGATTACTGTCGACACGCGGGTCGTCGCGGCGACGCACCGGGACCTGAAGGCCATGGTGGCGGCGGGGACGTTCCGCGAGGATCTGCACGCGCGACTGACCGGGTGGGTGATCGAGATCGCGCCACTGCGAGCCCGACGCGAGGACATCCCGCACCTGGTCGATCACTTCGTCAAGCTGACCAACACCGGCCCGCGCAAGGTGCATCATCGCCTGGCGCGCCGCATGCTGGCGTACGACTGGCCGGCCAACGTGCGCGAGCTGCGTGCGATCATCGAGCGTGCCGTCATCGAGGCGGGCACCTCCGACACGCTGAGCCTCACGACCGATCTGGAAGAGCTGCTGCGCCCCAGGCCACCGCAGTCGGAGACAGGCCCGGCGACGCCTGCGACGACCACCGAGTCCGCGGGACCGCGGCCTAAAGCCAAGCGGCCGACGGGAGAGGAGCTGGCGAATCTGATCGTGGCGCGAGACGGCAACATCCGTCTGGTGTCGAAGGAGCTGGGGGTCGCGCGCAACACGCTGTATCGGTGGATTAAGGACGCTGAGATCGACCTTGAGGCGCTGCGCGAGGACATGGAGCCAACCGGGTGACCGAGCCGGTCGCGGATGCGCCGCTAAGACACGTCGGCTTGTATCGGCTGGATGAGCCGCTGGGCCGCGGCGGCATGGGTACGGTGCACCGCGGCGTGCACACCGTCACGGGCGCGATGGTGGCGATCAAGACGGTTCAGCCGACCTCGAGCGGACTGCTGGCCAGCCTACGACGCGAGATCCACGCGCTGGCGCAGCTTCGACATCCGGGGATCGTGCGCATCATCGAAGACGGCGTGCAGGAGGGGCTACCGTGGTACGCGATGGAGATCGTCCCGGGGCTGACGCTGCGCCGCTATCTGACGACGCAGGATGACGCGACGCACGCGATTCACGACGAGGACAACCTGAGCACCGTGGAGGAGACTCACCCGGACGGCGTGGGCTGGTGGACGGACCAGGCCGACCAGTCGGGCGTCTGGGGCCGGTCTTCGTCGGGGATCATCGTTCCGCCGCCGGAGATTCTGTCGCAGGGGCCGCTACCTACCTGGGACCTGCACAAGGGGCTCGCGGTGGCTCGGCGGCTGTGTGACGTGCTGGCGTTTCTGCACGGCGAGGGCATCGTGCACCGGGATCTGAAGCCGTCCAACATCATCGTGCGAGACGACGGCAGCCCGGTGCTGGTGGACTTTGGCCTGGCGGCGCGCTTCAGGACGCGGGAGAGCCTGGACACGCCCTATTCGGCGACGGGAACGGCCGCGTACATCGCCCCGGAGCAGGCCAGCGGGGAGTTGGTGGATGCGCGCGCGGACCTGTATTCGCTAGGCTGCATCCTCTACGAGATAGTGACCGGGCGCGTGCCGTTTGTCGGCGAGAACGCGGCGGTGCTGCGCTATCAACACACCAGCCTGGACCCGGTCGCGCCGTCGCAGCTGACCGATCGCGCCGATGCGCTGCCGGGGCTGGAGGCGCTGATCATGACGCTGCTGGCCAAGGACCCGCGGGCGCGGCTGGGGCACGCGGCCGATGTGGCGAGCGCGCTGGAGACGATCGGAGCCCCGCACCCCGAGTCGGACACGCTGCCGCAGGCGCGGTCGTACCTATATCGTCCCGCCTTTGTCGGGCGCGCGCACGAGCTGAAGGACCTGGCGGCGCGGCTGGAGGAGTTGGAAAACAACGTCGGCAGCGCGGCGTTTGTGATCGGTGAGTCGGGGGTCGGCAAGACGCGTCTGCTGCTGGAGCTGTGTTCGGATGCGCGGCGGCGTGGGGTGCGGGTGTTTGCGTGTCAGTGCCCGTCGCCGTCTGACCCGGATGTAGCGGCGTCGACCCGCAGTCGCCCGCTGGAGCCGCTGCGACCGCTGCTGCAGATGGTGGCGGATCAGTGCCGGCGCGGAGAGAACAAGGAGCTGGAGGACCTGCTGAAGGAGCAGGCCCAGCTGCTGGCGCTGTACGAGCCGTCGCTGGTGGACGTGACAGGACCGCTGATGTTGGCCGGGACGGTGTCGCCACAGCAGGCGCGCCACCGCCTGTACGCCAGCGTGGAGCAGACGCTGACAGTGCTGACCCGCAAGCGGCCGGCGTTGCTGGCGATCGACGACCTGCAGTGGGCGGACGAGCTCACACTGGGCTTTGTGCGGTATCTGGTCCAGACGGGACACGGAAAGCGCCTGCCAGTCCTGCTGATCGCCACGTGGCGCAGCGAAGAGGCGCCGCAGTCGCTGCGTGAGATCGACGCCAGCGGCATCCACACGATGCAGATCGAGCGGCTGTCGGAGCGCGAGGTGCGGTCGATGGTGGCGGACATGCTGGCGCTGAGCGACCCGCCGGCGTCGCTGGTGTCCTTTCTGGCGCGGCAGTCGGAGGGCAACCCGTTCTTTGTGGGCGAGTACCTGCAGGCGGCGCTGGATGAGCGGATCCTGCGCCGCGACCAGCACGGGCGGTGGCGTGCGCCGGAGCTGACCAATCCCAAGGCGGAGCCGTTGGCCGCGCTGTCGCTGCCGCGCGGCATGAAGGAGCTGATCGGGCGCCGGCTGGACGATCTGTCACACCACGGACGACGTCTGTTGACGGCGGCCGCGGTGGTCGGACGCGTGTCGCACGTGTCGTTGCTGGAGGCAGTGACTGCGCTGCAGCCGGACGAGTTCCTCGACGCGATTCAGGAGGTGATCCGGCGTCAGTTCATGGAGCATTGGGACGCCGAGCGCATCGCCTTCAAGCACGCTAAGATCCGGGAGGTGGCGTACGCACGACTCAGCCAGGAGTATCGGGTGGCGCTGCACCGCAGCGTCGCTGAGACGTTGGAGGAGCGCCCGGACAAGCGACACGCGGCGCTGGGACGACACTGGGAGCAGGCGGGCGACATCAAGCGAGCCGTGCGGTGCTACCTGACCGCGGCGCGGGCAACGGCCGAGCGATACGCGGGTGAGGAGGCGGAGCGCCTGTACCGGACCACGCTGAAGATGCTAGGCAAAACCGCAGAGGCGGCGACGGTGCGGCTGGAGCTGGTCCAGCGTGTGCTGCTGGCCATGGGCGAGACGGACGAGGCGCTGACCGAGGCCAAGGCCGCGCTGGCCGAAGCCGAAGCGGGCGACGCTCAGCCAACCGTGGCCCGCGCGCTGCACCTGCTGGCGGTGGCTCACGAGGAGGCCGGAAACTACCGCGAGGGCATGGAGTACGCGAGCCGCGCGCAGGCGCTACATGCTGAGCTGGGCGACACCGTAGCGGCGGCCGAGATGCTGGAGCACCTGTCCATATGCGCCTCACGGCTGTAGCGGCGGCCCTGGCGACCCTGCTCCCGACCGTGGCCGCGGCGGGCGAGCCGATCACCGCGCGGGACTACGACGTGGAGGTGCCGGTCACGCTGCTGCTGGGCAACCATCGCATCGTGGGGATGGCGGGCGCGTACACGTCCATCGCCGAGGGCAGCGGCAGCATGGACTTCAACCCCGCGTCGTTCGGCATCCGGCACCCGCACAGCATCGATAAGTGGGACTGGGACTGGCACCTGGACTGGATGATCCTGGGCCTGGGCGGCAACGACGACCTGGAGAACAACGGCGCCAATCAGGTGAACACCGGCCAGCTGGGCATCTTTCGCTTCGGCTTCAACGTGCAGATCAAAGAGCACGGCTTCGGGCTGGGGCTGACGCTGCACCAGTACACGATCCCCAACCCCGACGGAGCCGACAAGGTCCAGGTGCAGACGGGCGAGGTCGTCCTGGGATACGGCTTCTCGATGCTGGACAGCCAGCTGACTCTGGGCGCATCACTGGTGGGGTTGTCGCTGTCGACGGGGGTGAAGGCCGAGGGCCAGGCTGTCGTTCCGGCAGTGCAGTATCAGGGCGCAACGATCACCCTGGGCGCGGTCGGCCGGCCCACGCACCAGCCGTGGCGCGTGGGCGCCAGCATCACGGCCCCGGTGCGCTTCTTTCAAAAGGACAGCGACGACGAAAAGGCGACAGGGTTGATCCTGCCTGAGGGCGCGCGCCGGCCGCTGCGGTTCAGCACCGGCTTCAGCTGGTACATCCCGTTTGGCGACACCGAATACAACATCGACTGGCAGGCGAATCGTCGCGAGCCGTACAAGCCCGCTGACCGCCGGTACCTGCTGCTGTCTACCGATGTGGTCGTGGACGCGCCGTCCTCGGACCGGGCTACGGGCCTGGAGGGCTTCACAGCGCAGCAGCTGGATCTGGCGGGGGGCCACGTCACCGTCTCGTGGCGGTTGGGGGTCGAGAGCGAGGTGTTTCACGACCGGCTGAAGCTGCGGTCAGGCATGTTTGTGGAGCCCAGCCGCTTCGAGTCAGGCGAGACGCGCCTTCACGGCACGCACGGCTTGGAGGTGCGCCTGTTTCCGGTCTGGTACTGGCAGCTGCGCTTCGCCACGACCGTGGACTACTCGCGGGACTACCTGAACTTGCTCTTAGGCATCGGCTTCTGGCACTAGCGCCAGCAGCCGGGAACCGGGACCGTGGCCATGGTGTGCAGACCCGGCGCGGCCTCCAGCACGGGGCGCAGCGCGTTGATGGTAATCGCGACGGTGGCCGTGTCGCCGTGCACTCCGTTTTTCACGGTCATGTCCAGTGGCGGGGTGCCGTCGACCACGACGCGGTCTCGCGGATCGACCTGGCCGACCGCGGCCTGAAAAACCAGCTCGATGACACAGCGCCCGTCCTGATAGCCACGGGCGACCTGGCGCACCCCGCTGATGTCGCCGACGGCCAGGGGTCCCAGCGCGGTCTCGATAGGCTGCTCGGCGCGCACCGGGTCAAAGTCTTCGTCCCACCGCTCCAGCGTGAAGTTCAGGCGGTTGGCGACGAACTGCAGGGACTCGCCCAGGCCGGCGTGGCCCATCGAGCGCTCCAGCTTCCCCTGCGCGAACGCGTCCTCCGACATGGCAACGCCGATCTTCCGCTGAAACGGGATGCGGCGCGGCGTGGCGTTCTGGATGCGCTCCACGAGGATCGAGTTCACCGACGTACACACGCTGGTGACGGCGACCGGGATGGTGTCCATCATGAAGCCGGGGTTGACGCCCGTGCCGAGAATTGCGGCGTTGTTGGCTTTTGCCAGCGCGTCCAGCTCGTCGGCGAGGCCCGCGTGCTTCAGCCAGGGCCAGGTCAGCTCCTCACAGGTGCTGACGATCGAACAGCCGGCGGCCAGCAGCGTGCGAAATGTCGGCATGCAGGCGTCGACGTAGGACGCGGTCGTGACGATAGCGGCGTCAATGGCCGAGAGATCGACCGCGTCGAGAGAAGCGACGATGGGGATGGCGGGGGCGCCGGGTACGACATCTGCCAGGGACCGACCGGCCAGCGTGGGCAGCGGGTCGACCGCGGCGGCGATGGTGACGAGATCCCGCTTGGCGAGGTCGGCCACGATCATGCGGCCCAGAGCGCCCAGCCCCAGGTAGACGATGGAGGGTTTCCGGCTCATCGGACCACCTTAGGATGGGGTCCGGAGCGTATCTAGAATTCGACACCGCAGCCGGTCAGCTCGGACTCGCATTTGCCGTCGGCGACCAGGGGGTCCATGCAGCTGAGGATGTCGGCGTATTGGTCGCCGCACTCAGACTCCATGCACTTGCCGAAGCTGCCGCCCAGGGTCGCGGTCTGCATCATGCAGCTCTGAATGCACGCCTGCATGGGCATCGCCTTGGGGATGCACGGCGCGGCGCAGCTGACCAGGCTCTGCAGGTTGCAGGCGTTGCAGGCCATGTCGCTCTGCTCGCAGCTGAAGACGCAGTCCAGGGACGGGTCGTCACCGCACTCGGCCACGCACGTCTCGGTGCCCGCGCAAGCCGCGCCGCCGTGGACGACCGGCGGGGCCCAGGGCTCGACCAATTCGAAGTACAGCAGGCACATCTCGTCCAGCGTGCCCTCGCCCCAGCCGACCTTTCCGGGCTCGACCTGCTCGCCGTTGATCACCGGCTGGTTGGCTGCCGAGTTGTCATACGTGCACGTCAGCCGGAACTGCTCGCCGGGCTGGACGACGACGTATTCGCCGATCGGCAGGTTGTATTGCTGCTGCCAGTTGAAGTCCCACTGCGGGATGTCGACCAGGCACTCCTCGGAGCCGTCCTCACGCAGCACCTCCACGTTGAAGGCGCTGCCCAGCAGGTGCATGTGCGGCGTGGCGGCGCGAATGACCATGGGCTCGCTCTTGTAGTTCGTGAAAACGCGGGACTGCGGCGCGTCGGGGTCACCGGGCTCCACCTCGAAGTCCAGGATGGCGACCGGCACGGTGTCCGTCAGGTACTCCGGCTGCTCGTCGGTCAGGACCAGCTGCACCTCGGTCTGATCGGGGGACGGCAGGTTGGTCAACAGGTTGTAGTGAACCTGCATGACCAGCTTGGAGCCCGCAAGGATCCGCTTGCCCTCGCCCGGGTTGGCGCGACTGGGCAGCGCTCCGGGGACCCAACCGGCGATCTGGCTGGGAAAGCGCACGCCGCCGTCGCCCATCTGCTGCAGCTGCTGGATCGCGTTGCCGCCGACCAGCCCGTCGGCCCCCGGAAACGGGGCGCCAAAGCACGTGTAGCCCGGGCCCTCTTCCTCGGCGTCCGCCTGCTCGACCATGTCGACCATGTCGGGGTCAAACGCATAGACGAGCACGTGATGGACCAGAATTCCGGCGTCGGGCACGACCTGCGCGGCCAGCACGTAGGAGTCCTGGTCAAATTCGACGTCCATGATGAAGCAGCGATAGTCATCCGGCATGTTGCCGTCGGGCAGGTACGGGTCCCGAATTCGCGTGGTCACGGTGGGCTCGAACGCCACTTGCGCGGGCGCCTCCTCCTGGCCCAGCGACGGCTCGCCTTCGCGCTTTCCCTCCGCGATCCACTGCCGCAGCAGCTCGACGTCCTCAGCGGGCATCAGGCGCTCGTCCTCAAACGTGTGGCAGTCCGGGTCGGGCATCCAGGGAGGCATTCGACCGCCATCGATGGCGCCCAACGCGACGTCGGCCATCGCGGCGACGGACTCATAGTCATTCAGCGCGAACGGCCCGATTTGACCGGCGGCGTGACAGCCCGCGCAGTGCTTCTGCACGATCGGGCGAATGTCTGTGTGATAGGTCAGCGCGGACTTCTCGACGACCGGGGTGGTCACCTCGGGGGCGCCGGCAACATCCACGTCGGCGGTCTCAGCACCGCACGCAGCAACAACAACAGAGATCAACAGGACTGGGGTTCGTTTCATGGTGAGCATCCTCCTTGCGAGACAAACCCTAGGAGTTGAATGTTTAGCTTTGGTTAAGATTGGCCAGGACGGGCACAATTGGTGCGCTGTCTATGGTTAATTGGTTTTCGTGATGAGCGACGCACATCAAGGGATGCTGCTGGTGGTCGAGGACGATCCCTCGATCGCGGGGCACCTGGTCCGGGGACTGAAGCGCATCGGCTACGGTGTGGAGCTCATGGTCTCGGGCGACGGCGTGCGCGAGCGGGTGCTGGCGCTCAAGCCGGATCTGGTCGTGCTCGATTTGATGCTGCCCGGGCTCAACGGCTTCGACGTGCTGGAGCTGCTGCGCGAGGTGTCTGAGGTGCCGGTCATCGTGCTGACGGCAAAGCGCGAGCTGAGCGACCGCCTCAAGAGCTTTGAGCTGGGCGCCACCGACTTCATGACCAAGCCGTACTTCATAGAAGAGCTGGTCGCCCGGATTCGGGTGCGGCTGCCCGCCAAAAACGTCGAGGCGCCGACCATCTGCTTTGGGGACGTGGCCATCGATCCCGAGGCCCGCGCCGTGCGGGTCGGCGGCGCCTTGTGCGACATGACCCGCCACGAGCTGGACATCTTGCTGTACCTCACCAGCCGCCCCGGGCGCGCGGTGCAGCGCAGCACCCTGGTCAACGCGACACTCTCCGCCCTGGACGACCGCAATCCGCGCGTCATCGACGTGCACATCTCGCGCATCCGCCAGAAGATCGGCACGGACGCAGCCGCCCACATCGTCACCATTCGTGGCCTGGGCTACCGCTTTGACGAGGAGTGCGCTCGATGAACCTCGCCCGCAGCATGATGGGCCGCATCGTCGGCACGTGCATTCTGTGCGCGGTGCTCGGCGTGGCCGGCGCGGTCTTCGCCACGTTTTTGAACCCGCAGCACCCCAGTGAGCTCCTGGCCGCCGACGGCCTGCGCGGGCTGATGAACTCCGAGATGGGGTCCACCTGCGGCGAGAACCCCGAAAAGTGGCGCTGGACCACGCCCCACAACGGCAAGGTCGGCTTCTATGAGCGCGAGGCGCTACTGGCGCAAGGCCCGGACGTGCCCGACGTCGATCCCAAGCTGATCGAGGCCCTGCGCTCCGGCAAAGAGATGGGCCACAAGATCTACTTCGGCGAGATGGGCGGCGGGGCCTACATCGCGGACATGGGCGGCGCCGGCCCATGCAGCATCTACTATGCGCGCTGGCCTGCGATGCCCGCCATGCGCCTGGGCGCGCTGTGGGTCATGCTTCTGGCGGTCGCAACCGGGGCCGCGCTGGCCGGTTTTGTGGCCATCGTCGTCATTACTCGACCGATGTTCCAGCGCCTCAAGCGCGTCGCCGCGGCGGCCAAAACGGTGGGCTCCGAGACCGAATGGCAGCCAGACGAGCCGGCGGCCCCGCGCGCCTGGAGGTGCAGCGCCCGCGACGATGAGATCGCGGTGGTCAACGAGTCGCTGGCGACCGCGCACGCCCGCATCCTGGCGGATCGGCGGCTGCTGCTGTCGCGCCAGGAGGCGCTGGAGCGGCACCTCAGCGACGTGGCGCACGACCTCAAGACCCCGCTCACGTCGCTGTTCATGGCGATCGAATCCCTCATCGGCGAGGACGATCCGGCCGCGCTGCGCGACGGTTTGGCGGGGGCGCTGGAGGACGCGGTCTACCTGGACCAGCTGACGCAGAACCTCTACCTGAACTGCCGCTTTGAGGAGCAGCTGCAGGTGCCCGAGGCCATGGCCACCACAACCGTGGACATGAACGGCGTCCTACAGCGCGTCGCCCGCCGCTATCGTCTGGTGGGACGGCAGCGCGGAGTGGCCGTCGAAGCCGCGTGGCCGGACTCCCCGACCACGGTGGTCTGTGACGAGACGATGGCCGAGCAGGTGATCAGCAACCTGGCGCAGAACGGCGTGATGCACAGCGGCGACGGATGCCAGGTGATCCTGCTTATCGAGCAGCTGCACCACCACGCCGCAGACGATCACGGCGAGGCGCCCCGCTTCAGAATCGTGGTGCAGGACGACGGCCCGGGCGTCTCGGACGAGGACCTGGCGCACCTGACCGACCGGCGCTTTCGGACCGATGACGCGCGCACGCGGACGCCGACCGGACGTGGCCTGGGACTTGCTATCGTTCATGAGATCTGTCGGCTCAACGATTGGACGCTGACCTTTGAGCACGCCGATCCGACCGGATTGCGGGTGACCATCGAGGGCCCAAGACTTGTAGCGGACATGTTGCGCAACATGTTGCCCAGCCCCGAAGCCCTTCAATAACCGCGACACTGCGGTCCCACAGAGACGGTCGATGTCGTGGCCCCTGTCTTGCTCTAAGCCTGGACAGGAGGTCAGAGACACATGGGAATCACGCGCGTCTTATTGGATTGGCAGAGCCTGCAATTTTCGGGTCGCATGCAGAAGAAGGGGGGCGCCTTTGTGATCGACACGCGCGCACGCCTGAACCCGATGCCCGGCGCGCGCATCCAGTTTCGATCCTCCGGCGGCCGCTTCGCTCAGCGGACCTGGGCCACGGTGAGCAGCGTGCAGCAGCTCTCCGACTCATCCACTCGTCTCGTCCTGGTGCCGGCGCATGTGCGCAAGTTCCAGTCCGGCGCGGTGCGCGAATGCCTGGTTGTTAAGAAAAGATCAGCCTGAGGTGTAACCGGACAGGGGGGCACCCCATACAGGAGGGTGTCACGCAGGCACCTCCCCACTTAGCTTGCGTTGACGTCCCTCCCTGTCCGAAGGAGCCCGGGATCTCGATCCCGGGCTCCTTGTTTTCAGGACTCCTGTTCAACCAGCTCGATGGACGTGATCGCCGACAGGCAGGGCGAGATCGGCGCGGCGCCGCCGTTGGGCGGTTGCGGGGCGCGCGGATGATGCGTTGCGCTGATCGTAACCCGCTGCCCCGCGAAGCGGGCGCGCTCCTCGGCTGAACGACGCGCTTCGGGATGCCAGATCGGATTGAGCGGCAGGTGCCGGCCATCGTCGGTCACCAGCACCACGTGCCCGGCAAAGATCGGCTCGCCCACACGCTTTCGGCGGACATCCGCCTCCGTGTAGACCCCCTCGACCACCACGGCCGTTGGCTTGAACCCGCCGATCACGGCTTCACCACGTGCATCGTGGTCGGGTCGGTGCCGTGCTGCTTGTGCACGTCGCGATGCTGCTCCTGGAAGGTCTGGCCTGCCTTGTTCGACCCGCCGTGCTTGTGCACTCCGTACATCTGATAATCCCAATTGGTGTTGGTCTCATCGTAGTCGTCGGTGGCGTAGTTCTCCAGGGTGACGTTATCGCCTCCGCTCTTCATGACGACGCCGGCCCAATGGAAGTTCCACGTGGACTCGCCGAGCGCCAGGTCCGGGTGCGTGTTGCCCCCGCTGCTCATGTGATAGGCGTCGCCCACCCCGGGATCGGCGTAGCGGTTGATCCCGGCGGCCTTCTCCACCTGCTTCTTCTCATCGTCTGTAAGCTTGTCCCACTCGGCGCGTGACAGGCGGTCCAGCTGGTCCGCATACCAGGCGACCGCGGCGTCGCGCTCATCCTCTTCGGCCTTGTTGGTGGTCATCTTGTTACCCCAGGCCACGTACTCGTCGAAGTAGGCTCTAATCTTCTTCATGTCCAGCTTGGCGCCAAAGTAGTCACACATGATCTCCACCTTGTGGATCTCGGGCGAGTGCGCCGCCATGCCGGTCTTGACGGCACCTTTGGGGTCGCGATACGCCGCGTTGAGGCTGCCGCTGCCCTGACCGGACCCCCCGTCCGCGCCGGAGACACACCGCGTGCTGCGGCCGCAGTCGGCCCAAAGCGACATCTTCGCGCCACGGGACTTGTTGGCGCCGTTGTTCACCATGACCTTGGAGAGCCGCGTGCCGCGTCCGTCGGCCCCCGTGACCGTGAGACTGCCGCTGCCAGCCGACACGCTGAGCGCAGACTTGGCCGACGCCATCGCCGAGGCGGCCGCGGCGATGACGTCGGTGTGTGCGTAGGCCGCCTTGCTGCCGTACTTGCTGTCCTGGCGCACGGCGATATTGGCGTCGTCAGAGACCCGATATTGGGAGCCCTTGATCGTCGGGATCGTGTAGAAGCGGACCGTACCCTCCGAGGCGCCCGTCACGCGTGCGCCCTGGGGCAGCACATCCTTGGCGCTCTGCCCGGCGACCACCCGGTCAGCCGCAGCGTCCGCCTGCTGTTCCGCGACGTCGCCCGCGCCCCCGATATCGCCCGCCAGCCCCACATCCTGCAGGGTGTGCGCGGCCTCGTGCGCCGCGACGTGCAGCGACGGCGTCTCACTGGCAAACGCGATCTGGTTGCCCGACGCGTACGCCTGGGCGCCCAGCTTGCGACACGCCTGGGCCGCAGCCGGCCCGGTGTAGGCCCGCACGGACGACATGTCGGCACCGTAGCTCTGCTCGATAGCGCTCTTGTGGGGCAGCGCGACAGAGGGGCCCGCAAAGCCCGCCGCCGCGACACCGGACGCGCCGGGTCTCAGCATGGCCGCGCCATCCTCGTACGAGCGCCCCTGCGCCGCCTCCTTCAGCCGAACTCTGCCCTGAACGGGCTCGGCTTTGTGAGCCGAGCACGGAAGCGATCCACTCTTTGCGTACGTGTTCATCCGCCCTAACCCTTGAAGACGTACACGCCGGGCGTGAACGACATCGGGAACCGCACAACCGGCAGCAGGTGGGCGCGCTTGTTGACATCGGACTCCTCGGCGTAATGCTCGTTGGACGTCGCGCGCGGTCGCCGTTTGGGAGAGTCGCTGCACTGGCGCTGCATCTTCTTGGTGCTCATGGTGTCCTCCTCGACATGTGCCGGGGAGGAATCGCAAGGCGTGTGCCAGACCGCAGCACAGCGTTTCCGGGTCAAGACCGGGACAATCGTCACAGCACAAAGTGAGACTCAGTCGGCAATTGTCTCGTCGACGGTGGCGCCGAAGTCGTCGGTCTGCGCGACCGGCCGGGCGGCTTCCGAATCATCGAGACCCAGCAGCGCTTCGACCTCGCCCGCCACCGTTTTTGCGCTCAGATCCGCGCCCAGGGATTCGCCGACCGCGACCAGGGCCTCCGCCAGCTCCCCGGCGCTGCCGTACCGAGCGTTCGGATGCCGGGCCAGCGCCTTGAGCACAACCGCCTCCAGCGGCGCCGGATACCCCTCGGCGTGCTGGCTGGGGCGCGGCACGCTGCCGGCCAGGATCGCCTGCATCGACATCAGCGGATTGTTGCGCTTGAACAGCCGCCGCAGCGTGGTCATCTCGTATAGCAGGGTGCCCATCACGTAGACGTCCGTGCGCGCGTCCACCCCCTGACCGGCGATCTGCTCAGGCGACAGGTACGCCGGCGTGCCCTTCACGCGGCCCGACACGCTGACGTACTGCTTCATCGCCGCCTTCGCCACGCCGAAGTCCAGGATCTTGGCCTGGCCCTGCCGCGTAACCATGACGTTGGCCGGCGACAAGTCCCGGTGCACGATGCCCAGCGGCGTACCCGACTCATCCGTGCGCGTGTGCGCGTACTCCAGGCCCCGCGCCACATCCGAGATGATCGCCAGAATGCACCCCAGCGGCAGCCGTCTGCGCCGGCCCATCGCGCCCGCCTGAAGCTGCGAGAGCGTCACCCCGTCGATATACTCCAGCGCCATCCACAGCCGGCCCGCGTGCTCGCCCGATTCCAGCAGCGCCACGATGTTCGGGTGCGTCAGCCCGCCCCCGATCCGGACCTCGTCCTCGAACATGGTGGCGTAATCGCGGTTGCCGATATGCGTGGATCGAATCCGCTTCAGCACAACCGGGGTGCCGGTGGTCAGGTCCCGCGCGAGATGCACCTCGCCCATGCCACCCACCGCCAGCTCCATCACCACTTCAAAGCGCTCCGCAAAGCGCTCGGTGTTTGTACCCCGCGGCATCAGCGATCGAGGTCGTGGTTTCTCATCCAGCGGTACACGGTCCGGCGATCGACGCCGTACTTCCGCGCGACCGCCGTGATGTTGCCGCCCGCGTCGTCGATCGCCGACGACAGCTGGTCGCGGGTCGGCCCGCCACGCGGCGCTCGGTTGACCAGATCCGCCGTCGGGGCAGGCGCCGCGCCGCTGCGGGACTCGGGCTCCACGGTGCCCTCCAGGACCCGCCGCGCATGGGACGCAAACAGCACGTCGGTGTCGTCCATAACGCTGATCCGATGCATGGCCGACCGCACCTCGCGCACGTTCATCGGCCACTGGTGCAGCATCAGCGCCTCGACAAACTGCACGCTGAACTCGAACGCACGGTCAGGCGAGATCTGCGAGAGGAAGTGTCGCGCCAGCCGCGGGATGTCATAGCGGCGCGCGCGCAGGGGCGGAAGATCGACGATGAACGTGGACAAGCGCGCAAACAGATCCGAGCGAAAGAGCCCGTCCGCCACCGCCCGGCGCACATCGGCGTTAGTCGCCGCCACCACGCGCACATCCACCCGCCGCGCGTTGGTTGTCCCGACCGGCACGACCTCCCCACTGTCCAGCGCCCGCAGCAGCTTGGCCTGCAGCTCCAGCGGCAGGTCGCCGATCTCGTCCAGAAAAAGCGTGCCCTGGTGCGCCGACCGAAAGCAGCCGGAAGCGTCCATGGTGGCGCCGGTGAACGCGCCCTTCACGTGGCCGAACAGGTGAGACTCGATCAAGGTCGCTGGAATCGCGGCGCAGTTGACCGCTACAAAACGCCCGGACCGCCCACTGAGGCGGTGTACGCGATTGGCCACCACCTCTTTGCCCGTGCCGGTCTCACCCAGCAGCAGCACCGAGACGTCGCGCGCCGCGATTCGATCCACCTGCTCCAGCATGTTGCGAAAGGTCTGGCTGCCGCCTACCAGACCATCCGGCGTCCCACCGTCGCGCGGCTGTGGGTCGGCCACAAACACCTGGCCGTACTCCAGCAAGGTGTCGCCGATGCGAATGACGGCGCCCTCACCCACGGACTCGCGCGTTACACGGGCCCCGTTAACGTAGGTGCCGTTTTTGCTGCCCTCGTCGATGACCTCCACCGCGCCCCCTCGCGCGCTGATCGTGACATGCTTGCGGGACAGCTTGGAGTCCTCGATGACCGCCGTCACGTCCTCGCGCATCGCCCGCCCGAACGACAGCTCAGCCAGCAGTGGGATCGCGATCTCCTCGGACGCGACGCTGGGGTCCGGCGACCAGAGAATACGCACACCGCGGGTGGACCCGCCGTCGCGGCGGAGGCGCTCAACATCTTGAGTCTGGGTCTCGTCAGCGTGCGACATGAATGCGGCAGTCTACCGCAGACCGATCGCCGACAGGTAGATCACCCACTCGTCGGCCGGATCCACCCCGAGAAACGCGCTCACCTCGTCGTCGAAGAACGAGCCGATCCCGCTGATACCCAACCCCAGGCCAACCGCCTGAAGGTACGCGCGACCGCCGAGCATCCCGGCGTTCATTGCGGCGTAGCGATACCCTCGGGCGCCGTCCGGATACTCCATCACGTTGGGAGCGATCGTCTTGACCAAAATGAGGTTCGCCTGGCCGACCACGTCCTGAAAAAGCCCGAACGCCCGCGTTTTGTCGCGATCCAGGCCGGGTCGAATGAGGCGAAGCGTGTGATCGCCGCGGTGGTACAGGTATACGCCCGGCGGCACCCCGGTGACGTCCTGAACAACCGCGTAAAGGCGCAGCGACCGGGCACCCTCGACCGTAGGCGCGGTTTGCCCGGGGCCCACCCCGTATCCGTGAAACAGCACCGACGACAGCTGCGCCTTGCTCATGGGCTGCTCGCTGAACCGTCGGGCTGACCGCCGCTTTTCGATGGTGGCATCCAACGCCGCTCCCGCTGCGACGGGCGGCGGCAACGTCACGGTCGTCTTCGTCACACGCAGCGGCACGACCGGCATCGCGAACGGCTGTGACGTGAGTGGAGCGCCGACGCGCAGAAACGTGCGCCCCATCGCCATCGTCACCAGCGGCTCGACGTCGTCGTCCGAGAGCGCGGCCGGGGCGGACTCAAACGCGTGCTCCGCGGCTACCGGCGGCGCCGGCGCCAGGTCTCCGACCGGCACGATCAGCATCGCGCTCTCCTGGTTGCCCTCCAACTTCAGCAGCGCGTTGACGGCCCGGTCGTCGAAGCGACCTATCAGCGAGGCGGCGCGCCCCAGAGCGGCTGTGCCGATGACCGCGTGCGCCGCGAGGTGGCCGACGTCCATCAGGCTATATCGCCACCCACGCTCGTCGTACTTCCAGGTCTGGCGGTAGGTGTTGGTCGCGAAGATCAGCGTGTAGGCAGCGTTGCCGACCAGGTGCGGGCGCGCGGCTGCGGCTGCCAGCGTCCGGGACAGGCCGGCGCCGACATGGACCTGCTGCAGGGCGTGGTGCTCCACGTCGTAGTGGTACACACCCGGCTCCAGGCCTGCGACGTGCTCAGCCAGCACATAGGTCTCCGTGCCGTACAACGCGCCAGACGATGGCGCGGCACGCAGGTGATAGGTGACCTGCGGATACTTCGTGATGCCGGTCAGCCCGTTGGTCCAATGCAATACGGTCGCGAGCTCACGCAGCGACACCGGCGTTGCGCTTAGCCCCGGGACTGGCCGTCGGGTCCGTTGGATAGCCTCGCCCGTCGTCAGCGTCACGGGCAGCCGCTCCTTGGGCAGCGCGACGGTGGCCGCCCCCTCATACTTTTTGAAGGGCGAGGGCCGACTCGACCAGTCCAGACGTCCACTCTCCGCGCGCACGCTCTCGCGCGTGTGCTTGGTGCGCCGGTGCACGAACTCGGCCAGCGACACGGTTCGACCGTCCTCCTCGACCTGTTGACGACGCACCGCGCGGGGCGGCTGCAGCCCACTCTGAGGTGCCTCGGCGCCCTGTTGTTGCATGGGAGGCGCGATGACCTCGCCCTGCGTCACCGTGATCTCGGTCGCACCCTGCCCCAGGCCGAGCCAGTAGCAGAAGCCGCCGTACAACAGCAGCCCTGCCACACGCGCGGCCCAGCCCACGGACGGACGCCACGCGCGCCGATCGGCCGTCAGCGCGCCGGCGGGTGCGTGTTTGCGAAAGAACCGGGTGAGCGGACGCCAGTTGATCGCAACGTGAGACAGGACAAGCAGCGTCGTCAGATAACCGAACAGATAATGCACATCGAAGGCCGGCAGCTCCTGGTTTGCGACCCAGAAGATGCCCAGCCCGGCGGTGATCACAAAGTAGACCAGCAGCAGCAGCGCCACGATGGCGTTGAGCGCATAGCGCCGAAGCGGCCGGCCGGTCAGGGCGCGCCAGGCTACAAACGCCGCCACGACGACCAGCGGGATACTGGCGAGGGCAAGCGTATTCACGTGTAACGTAACATGTGTTCTAAAAACCTTAACCGGAAGCCCCGGAGCGCCGATCTAAGCATTGAGCAGGCAGGAAGTCTCTTTCTCAGACGAGGTTCAACCGTGAGTTCAGCCAATAGAATACTGATCGTCGACGACAATCGTGCCATCCACGAGGACTTCGCCAAGGTGCTGGGGGCGCAGTCTCAGGACAGCACACTGGACAGCTTGGAGTCCGAGCTCTTCGGAGCGACAGACACGGCGCCCGAGACGACATTCACCGTAGACAGCGCCTTTCAGGGTGAAGACGCCGTCGCGATGGTGCACCGCGCCGTCCAAGAGGGCGCTCCCTACAGCCTGATCTTCATGGACGTGCGGATGCCGCCCGGCATGGACGGCATCGAGACGACGCGGCGTGTCTGGGAGAGCGATCCCAATGTGCAGGTCGTGATCTGTACCGCCTACTCCGACTACGACTGGGAGAGCATGTCGGCCACGCTTGGCGCCGCTGATCGCTGGCTTATCCTCAAAAAGCCGTTTGATGTCGTGGAAGTCCGACAGATGGCGTACTCGCAGACCCGCAAGTGGACCCTGGCGCGAGAAGCCGAAGAGCATATCGACACGCTGGAGCGACGCGTGCGTGAACGGACCGCCGCATTGCAACGCACACAGAAGCTCGACGCGTTGGCGCGGCTCATCGCCGGCATCGGTCACGAGCTCTCCACCCCGCTGCTGGTCGCCGGGGGCAATCTGGAGTTCGCGCTGGAGGAGATCGAAGGCGTGCAGGCCGACAGCGGACTGGACATGTCGACTGTCTGCTCGGACCTGGTCAACTCGCGTGACGCCATCCGGCGGGTCGCGGGCGTGGTAAAGGACCTGCACATCTTCGGCCAGCACGTCACGGCTCAGACCGGCCCCGTGGACATCGTCGAGCTGGTCAACGCGACCACGCGACTGGTTCACAGTCAGTTGAGCCGGCGCGGCCGCCTCGACACGCACATCGAGCCGGACCTCCCGCGCGTCATCGGCACGCGCGGCACATTGGAGCAGGCGCTGATGGCCGTCATGATGAACGCGGCACAGGCGCTGCCGGACAACTCTCCGGCCGATTCTCGCGTGGAAGTCCGCGTGGAAGACGGGGGCGAGTTCGTGGTGCTGACCGTCAAGGACAATGGCTGCGGCATTTTGCGAGAGCACGTCGCCCGCGTGTTCGACCCGTTCTTCACCACCCGGCCGGTGGGCGAAGGCAAGGGTCTCGGACTGACGATCTGCCACGAGATCGTCACCAGCGTCGGGGGCAAGATCGACATTGAGAGCAGCGCGGGAACGGGCACGACCGTAACGATGTGGCTGCCCGTCACCGTCACGCGCGCCGAGCGGCGGCGGTCACAGCTGCGTGCGCAGCCTCACAGCGCGACGCGGCGTGTCCTGATCGTCGAAGACGAGTCGTATATCGTGTGCCAGATCGAGCGCGCACTGCCCGACTACGAGGTCGTGGTGGCGCCGACGATCGAGGAAGCGGTGCTGCGCGCACAGACAGCGGACTTTGATGCGGTGCTCAGCGATGTGGACCTTCACGGGGTCGGCGAGCAGAGCCTGTACCACCGCCTGGCTGCCGCCCGCGCCGGCCTGGAAGACCGTCTGATCCTGATGACGGGTTTGACCACGACCGCCGCCGGCCAGGCGCACCTGGACAGCGTCGCTACACCACGGGTGCACAAGCCATTCTCGAGAGAAGAGCTTAGAGCGGTCATGCCGGCCTGCTCACAGCAGGCCGCGTAGGGGGAGACAGTGACTACAACAACACAACAGCCCAACGTGCTTGTCGTCGAGGACGACGAAGGCGCTCGTGACCTGATCTGCCGTGTGGTGAAACGCTCGGGCTGCCAGGTCGCCTCCGCCAAGGACGGCGTCGAGGCGCTTCAGGCGATGCGAACCTCGTCCGTCGACCTCCTGCTGACCGACATGCTGATGCCCCGCCTGTCGGGCCACGATCTCATTCAGCTCGTCCGGGCGGAGCACGGCGACGTGCCGGTCATCATCATCAGCGGCGCCGTCGACTCCGAGGACATCGTTGACGCGTTCGAGATGCGCGTGAGCCAGTTCATCCGGAAGCCGTTCAGGCCAAAAGACCTGCATCGCGCGCTGGTCGCAGCCTTGGATGGGCAGGCCCCGCGCCAGAGCCTGGCGGCCAGGCCGGCAAACAAGCCGACAACCACACCGGCACCCATCGCGCCGCCGCCGGCAGTGACGCGACGACCGCTGCCGGTGCAGCCGCCGCCTATCGATCCATCCAAGTCAAACGCACGGCCGAGCCCGGCGCTGATGACGGTGCTGCAGTCCATCGCCGCCGAGCTCAAGAGCGGCAACCTGGCAATGCCGGTCGCGGATCCCGTGATGAGTAAGCTGCAGGCGCTGCAGCAGGACGAGGGGCTGAGCGCCAGCGCCGTATACCAGATCGTGGAGCAGAGCCCCACGCTGTCCAGCCGCGCCATGTCGGTGGCCAACTCGGCGTATTACGCCGGCGCCCGCCAGGCGACCAACCTCAAAGACGCGATCTACCGGCTGGGCAACCGCCGCGTGCTGAGCCTGGCGCAGACGATCCTGCATCAGAAGTTCTATCAGGTGGAGTGCGAGGTGCTCGAGGCGCTGTTGGAGGCCTCATGGATGCAGACCGTCTTCGTGGCGACATTGGCGCGGGAGTTTGCCCGCGGTCGCGTTGCGCATCACCCCGAGGACGTCTACCTGAGCGCCCTACTGCACAACATCGGCGAGGTCTTGCTGCTTCGCTTCACCGCGCAGGCGTGGAAAGCCACCGAGATGAGCGAGCCGGATCTCGCGGCCTTGACCAAGTTCATCCACGGCCAGCACCAGGCGTTGGGGGCCCAGCTTCTTCAGGGCTGGCGGCTGCCGGACGCGGCCTGCGAGCTGGCCGGAGCGCATCACGCGGTGCCGGCCAAGGGCGCCGCGACCGATGACCAGGTGAAGCTCATCCACCTGGTCAACCTGGCGAGTCACTCCTCAGCCCATCACTACGCGCGATGCGCGATCTCAGCGCTGCCCAACATCTCTCCGGCCACGTCCATGGAGGTCCTCGGGATCACCAGCGAGAGCCTTCAGGCGACCGTCGCCCGCTGCAAGGCGCAGTGCGACTCGGTCACCGGCGACGACTAATAACAGGAAGAAGAAGAAGAGAGGCTAAGCGACTCGGTTTCCTCGGGGCGCTTTGCCACCCAGGCGCTGCCGGAGCTGCTGCATCGCGTGCTTCATACGCTCGGCCACGACGGGGCTGGGCTCCTGGTCGTAGCGCGCCATCCGCGCCAGCGATGAGGGGCCGCCGATCTCGCTCAACGCATGACAGATCGCCGCGCGAATCGGATCGTCCGGCGCCGTCTTGCGCAGGCGGAACGGACCGATGCCCTTCGGCGGCTGCGGCTTGCCGAACCGCTGAATCAACAGCTTCTCGAGTGTGCCCAGGTGGCCCAGCTGGATGTTGCCCATGCGCGCCATGACGCGCAGGACGGCCAGCTGGACGTCGTCGTGATGCGGCGGACGCCCCTGACCCAGAAACTCCAGAAACTTCAGCGTAGCGCCCGGACTGATCTTGTCGATCTTCATGTGCGCGCGGACCGCGCGAACAACCACAGAGGGATGCTCGTCGCTCAGCGCCTTGTACAGCGCCAGTGAGACCTGCTCCCAGCGTATCGCCACGAGCACGTCGATTGCGGCCGCTCGCACCTGGGGCTCCGGGTGACGCGTATTGCGCTCGACCACGCGGGCAGCCTTTCGGTCGCGAACACGCTCCAGGACCTTCAGCAGATAGCAGGCCGCCTGGCAGTCCAGCCAATCGCCCGCCAGCGTGGCCCGCACGCGCGGCACCGACTCGGGCGCCATGTCGACCAGCATCAGCGCCAGCTCATCGCAGACATCCGTCTTCTGAGCAGCCTGCAGCGCGGCGATCAGCGCCGGGATTGCGGGCGCTCCGACGAGCTTGAACAGGCGCTTGTACTCACGTCGGTGCTCTCGGCGACCGTTGGCCAGGCCCTCGATCAGCCGGCGGACGGCCGGCGAGGCCGTGTCGTTGAGACACATCGCCGCCAGGTCGGCGCGCCCGACGAACGGCTCGCGCTTGTGGGCACCCTCAGGCTGGCGATGCACGCGCAGGACGTTGATGATCATCTCGGCGATTCCCGCGCCGTCGTTCTGGACGAGGTGCGCGAAGACGATCAGGGCCTTGTACAAGTGCTCTCGGTAGGCGTCCGCCCGGTCGATCGCGTCGAACTCCACCAGGAAGCGATGCGGATCCTCCATCACCTGCGTAACCAGATGCTGCCCCTCCATTTCGGCGCGAAGGCCGGCGGGCAGGTCGTCAAAAGCGATGCAGTTCTGCAGAAAGAGCTCTCGCAACAGAATGGAGCGTCCCCAGTCCTTGCCGTCGTCACGTGTGACGAGCGACGCCGCGAGCGCGCGAAGCTGCAGCCCGAGCATGGCGGCGCGCTGCTCGCCCCCGTCGGCCTGGGACACCGCCCGGTCGGCGACCAGCAGCTTGCCCAGGGTGACCAGCGCCACCGTCGGCAGCACGTCCATCAGCTGGCGCTCCAGCGAAGGACCTTCCAGCTCGCCGATCTCATCGGCGATCAGGTCCAGGTTGGTGAAGAACTCGGCCAGGAAGCTGCCGCTGGTCAGCGGCCTGAGGATGTCCTGCATGATGCGCAGCTTGGCCTCTCGGAGCTGCTCGAGCGTCGCGTTGCGATACATCGGAAGGACGGTCAGGTCTTTGCGCAGCCGAGACAGCGCCAACCGCACGCGCCAGGGCAGCGCACCGCGGGCGCGGATCACGTCCTTGTCCAACACAACAGAGACGGCGTAGACATCCGCCGCGACCAGCTGCTCGGTGAACGTCTGATCGAGCCGCACCGCCTCGCCGCCCACGTTGCCGCGCACGAAGATAGAGATGAATCGCCGGAACTCGCCGTCCGTGATGTAGTTTTTGATCGAGAAGCTGATGATGTGATGGCGTAGGCAGAAGGCGTGCAGCTTGCGCGCGAAGTGCCAGCCTGCGGGGCCGTTGATCACGCGCTCCAGCGGCGCGGGCAGCTCAAAGACACCCTCCAGGTTCACCGACTTGTCGTCGTCATCGAGGTTTTTGCGGGAGAAGCTCAACTCGTACCAGCGGCGCCCCAGGCCCTTGATCAGGCCGAAGGGCTCCTCGCACACACCGCGGGTCTTGGGATGGTCGGCCGCGTAGTAGCTATGCTGGCACAGTGCCTTGATCAGCCCCATGCAGAAGCTGCGCACATTTGCCCGCAGCTGCGCGCTTTCTTCGTCGGACGCATCCGTCCCGGCGATCGTGAGTGATGTTTCCCCCATCAATCAACCGTTCGGCCGGGTTGGATAATGCCTGAAGCAATTTGAGCCGAGCCGGCCTAAAAACTGTACTCAAGGCCGCCCTGAGTAACGAGGTATTGGGTCACGCCGCGCGGCTGGAAGGCCACCGGCTGGACGAGCAGACGAGCGCGCAAGCCCTCAGTCACGTAGATGTTCAAACCTGCAAACGCGACCATCCCGATGGCCAGCTCGGGGGTGGGCGGCTTGGACGGGATGTCGCCGGCGCAAAAGCCGCCCGTGCACACCTCGGTGCCTACCCGCTGCTCCTCGAAGCTCTGCATCGCCTCGAAAGAGCCGCCCAGCAGAACGCTGATCCGGTCGTTGAGCGGGATATCCACGGACACGCCCGCAAAGAAGCTGGGCGAAAAGGTGGTCTCGTTGAGGTTGCCGCCGGCGTCCACCGAGAACGGGCACGTGCTTCCGGTGCAGACATCGACAAAGTCCCAACTGTAGTCGATCTGGGAGAGGCGGGCGCCGAAGTTGATCGACGTCTGGACGCGGCGCCCCAGGATGGCGCGACCCTCGATGGAGCCGGTAAACAGCGGCCCATCCTTCAACGGCACGGGCTGCAGCGCGCGGGACGACCGCGTCTCTTGCAAAAACGCGCCGGCTGAGATGCCGAGCTCAAAGTTGCGCCCCAGCTGAACGGCGACAAAACCCTGCGCCTGTCCGGTCGGCACGAGATGGCCCCCCGTGTCCGGCGCCGTGGCCTCAACGTCCTTGCCGTGCAGGCTGTATTCGGCGCTGCCTCCGATTCGCACCGTGCCGTGCTCGCCGCGACGTCCTAACAGCGCGGGTGGGCGGCTATACGCGGAGCGGCTGACTATTCGCTGCCGGCTCTCCGTCACGTGCGACATGCACCCGGTGGTGGTGATTGAGCTGCCAAGAACCAGCACTGCAAGACCAAGAATCTTCATCCCTCTGATATCGAACATCTGGTGAACCTCCGCGCTCTCTGATGGTTGTCTGCGCAGGGGTATTTGCCAACGGCGTGCCAAAGCCGGATAAGCTGTGGGCAATGGCGCGACGTCCCCTTTTTCTTGTGTTGCTGATCGTCGCCGCGGTCGGGTCCGTAGGGCTGGCTTTTCGCACCGCGGACGACGCGCCTGCGACCGCCGGAGTCACCAGTGGGACGGTGAAGCTGATCAGCTACAACGTGGCGGGTCTGCTGGAGGGCGTCTCGCAGTCCCATCCGCGCGCCAATAGTCCGTTGATCGGGGCGCACCTGAACCTCTTTGACCTGGCGCTGGTCCAGGAGGACTTCTGTTACCACCCGAGGATCGCCGGACAGGCCAACCACGCGCATGCCAGCGCGCCCGAGCACACGCCCGGCTGCACCAGGTTCTTCGGTGACGACACCGACATGGGCGACGGCCTGAACCGCTTCTCCCAGACCCCGTTTGCGGCGCATGAGCGGTTCGATTGGGACGCCTGCAACGGGCGGCTGGACTGCGAGAGCGACTGCCTGGGCGACAAGGGCTTCTCCGTGGCGACACATACGTTGGCTGAGGGCGTGACGGTGGACGTCTACAACCTCCACATGGACGCCGGCCAATGCCCGGAGGATGTGGTCGCGCGCGCGGCGCAGGCCGAGCAGCTGATCAGCGAAGTGACCCGGCGCTCAGCGCAGCGAGCCGTGATCGTGGGGGGAGATACCAACCTCACGGACTCGACGGCGGATGCCGAGGTCCTGAACAGACTGCTCACCGGATTGCGGCTGACGGACAGCTGCACCGCCACCGGCTGCGACCATGGCGGGCGCATCGACCGAGTCCTCTTTCGCAGCGGGGCGACGCTCCGGCTCACGGCGGACCAGTGGTCCGAACCGAGTGCCTTCGTGGACGACACAGGCGCTCCCCTGTCTGACCACCCTCCCCTCGCCGTGAGGCTTCAGTGGGAGCGCGTCCGAGACGATGCTATAACCGTGCACACGGAAAACTGAGATGCTCCTGACCCCCAGCCTCTGGACAATCGGCGTCGTCGCGCTCGTGGCGAACGCGGCAGCCCTGTGGTGGCTCTGGCAGCGCAAGGTCGCCCTCGCCGGTCCGAGACAGGTGGCCGCACCGCCCATCGCGCTGCAGGCGCCGCCGGCCCCAACGGAGATCGTCACGCCGTCCGATGACGACGCACAGGCGTTGGTGCATCAAGCGGCGGTCATCGCCAACGAGACCGGCTCACCCAAAGAGGCGTTTCGGCTCTGCGTGGACGAGATATGCAAGTTCACGGGGTTCGAGGCCGGCTGCGTGTACGTGCACCGCACGGGGCCGTACCGCGTCACCGAGACCTCCATTCTGTTTGCGCTGGACCCGTCGGACCCGCTCGATCCGCTGCGCCGATTGATCCGCGCGGCGCGTCCCCAACCGGGCCGTGGCCTGATGGGCAAAGTGCTGGCCACGCGGGAGCCCCACTTCACCGAACAATTGGATGCCAAGGTGACGTGGTCCTCGGTCGCGATTCAGCACGGGTTCAACGCGGGCGTGGCGGTCCCGGTGCTCGTAGGCGACGAGGTTCGCGCGCTGCTGCTGTTTTTTGCCGGACACATGGAGCGCCCCGCCGAGGCGACCTTTCGGGTGATCCAAAGTGTGGCGGCCCACCTGGGTCGCGTCCTCGAGCGGGAGGAGGCGTACAAGGCCAAGGCGGACCTGGCGGCCATCGTCGAGTCGACCGCGGACGCAGTGCTGGGCTACGCGTTGGACGGGGTGATCGGCTCCTGGAACACGGGCGCTGAGCGCCTGTACGGGTACAGCGCGGAGGAGGTCGTGGGCGGCCCGATCTTCTGCGTGATCCCAAAAGACCGCGAGCGCCAGATGCTGGACATCCTGGAGCGGCTCGGCCGGGGCGAGCGCGTCGAGGACCACGAGACTGAGCGACTGTGCCGGGACGGAACACGCATCGACGTGTCCTTGACGGCGTCGCCGATTACGACGATCGACGGCGACGTTATCGGCGCGTCGTCCATCGAGCGCGACATCACCGACCGCAAGCAGGCCGCCCGCCGCCTGGCGCGCTATCGGACGATCGTGCAGTCCTCGCACGACGCGATCATCGGGCTGACGCTGGGTGGCCGCGTGCTGTCGCTGAACCCGGGCGCGGAGCGATTGTTCGGGTACGAGCCCGCTGACCTGATGGGCAAGACGCTGCAGCCGGTGGTGCCCGCCGATCGACCGTCCGAGCTGGAAGACCTGCTCGCCAAGACGCAGCAGGGCGAGAGCATCAGCTTGCACGAGACGATCTGGCTGCGAAAGGACGGCATGCCGATCGAGGTTGCGCTGACGGTCTCGCCGATCAAGGACGGCTCCGGCCGTGTGCAGGGCGCCGCTCTCGTGGGCCGCGACATCACGCGACAGAAGCGCGCCGAGAACAACCTCAAGCGCACCGCGGAAGGGCTGGGCCGGTCCAACGCCGAGCTGGAGAAGTTTGCCTACGTCGTATCGCACGATCTCAAGGCCCCGATGCGCGCCATCCGCGGCCTGAGCGAGTGGATCGAGCGGGACCTGGACGAGGTGCTGGTGGGCGAGACCCGAGACCACATGCACATGCTGAGGGGTCGCGTACAGCGCATGGAGGGGCTCATGAACGGCCTGCTGCAGTACTCGCGCGCGGGCCGGCTGCGGGCAACCCCCGAAGAGGTGGACTCGGGCGAGTTGGTGACGGACCTCGTCGGCCTGCTGGCGCTGCCCGAGGACTTTGAGATTCAAGTGGCGGACGGCATGCCGGTAATTCAGACGCCGCGCGCGCCGCTGCGCCAGGTGTTCTTGAACCTGCTGGAGAACGCGGTGAAGCACCATCACGGTGATCAGGGACGGGTCAAGGTCCGATGCGGCGACGTCAACGGCATGGTCGAGTTCTTCGTAGAGGACAACGGGCCTGGAATCGCGGAAGAGTTCCATGAGCGGATCTTCGAGATCTTTCAAACGCTGAAGCGGCGCGACGAGGTGGAGGGCACCGGCATGGGCTTGGCCATTGTGACCAAGGTGGTCAACACCTTCGGGGGTGAAATCCAGGTGGAGTCACAGGTTGGAGAAGGGACGACCTTCCGCTTCACGTGGCCCTCGACGTATCGGACGGAGGCTGAAGCATGACGCGGATGGTCCACTTCGTGTTGGTCGACGACGATGACTACGACGTCATGGCGGTGCAGCGTGCGTTTCAGGAGTTGCGTGTGCTCAACCCCATCCACGTTGCGCGCGACGGTGTTGAGGCGCTGGAGCTGCTCGAGCGTACCGGCGAGGACGCTCTGCCGCGCCCGCTGGTGATGCTGCTGGATCTGAACATGCCGCGCATGAACGGCTTGGAGCTCTTGAAGGAGGTCCGTTCTAAAGAGGAGCTGCGCGAAACAACCGTGTTTGTTCTGACAACGTCGGACGGTGATCGCGACCGCAAAGCCGCGGCGGGGTACAACGTGGCAGGTTACGTGGTTAAATCCGACAATTCGGCAACCGATATTATGGAGGTGCTCACAAACCTCCGCCAGTACTGGCGAGTTGTGGAGGCCCTGTAGCCCATGAGGGAGGCGAGACTGCCATGACGGCGAAGCCATTGAGAATCCTGCTGATCGAGGACGACGACTTCGACGCAATGCACATTCAGCGTGGCATTGCAGACTCGCCGGAGCTCGACATCGTGCTCAAGCGCGCCACGACGTTGGGCGATGGTCTGGCCATGGCGAAGACCAACGAGTTCGACGTCCTGCTGCTGGACTTGAATCTGCCCGACCAGACGGGTCGTGCCAGCTTCATCCATGCGCACAGCGCGGTGCCGTCGCTGCCGATCCTGGTGCTGAGCGGCGCCGGGGACAGAGAGACGGCGCTGTGGGCCGTACGCAACGGCGCGCAAGACTATCTGCTGAAGGATCGCATCAACGCGCCGGCGCTGATCCGCGCCATCAGTCATGCCCGGGAGCGCTCTGCCCTGCTGGCGCGCATCAACGCCAGCGCACGCTCCAACAACGAGTCTAAGGCGCGCATCCGCCAGCGGCTGGTCAGCGTCGCCGAGCAGCTGGCTGCGTTGACGCCCAAGTGCGAGGGACAGGTGCTTGAAGAAGTCACCGACATCAAAGACCAGGTCGAAGAGCTCCTGACGACCCAGACCGGGCGCGAGGAAACCTAGAGAGCGCGCGGGGCGCGGTCGGCGCTGGCTTGGATCGCCATGGAGCGATAGCCGCTGACCAGGTTGCCCATCAACTCCAAAATGAGCAGCTGCTCCTGCTCGCGGGTGCGTCCTCCGTGGCTCTCCATCTCCGCGCGGCGTCCGAGCGCGGCGAGGTGTACGTCGAGCAGGTCGCTGACACCGGCCCGGCTGGCCGCCATGCGTCGGGCCAGCTCAGAGACCGTCGCGCGGTGGGCTTCACCGGCCTGCAGGCCGTGAGCGCTGCGCTCCAACATGCCGGCATAGATTGCCACCAACTCCCGAAACGTCTCGGGCGCGGTCTTCTGCAGGGCCTCGTTGGAGTCCAGCGTACGAAGCGACCTGACCACGGTGGTCCAGGCCGCAAAACGCCGGCTCAGATCGTTCAACAGCCGCTGACGCTCCACGGCGTGAACCAGCACACGCTGCAGCAGGCCGCCCTCGAGCGCCCCCTTGGGGACGTAGTCCTGCGCGCCCACGCGCATCGCGTCCAAGGCCAGCTCCATGTCGTCACCGCCGGTCAGGACAACGACCGGTACGCCGACGGAGCGCGAGAGCGCGGCCCGCACGGTGTTCAGCCCGCGGCTGTCGGGCAGGTTGACGTCCAACAGCACCACGTCCAGCCGCCCGGCGCTGATGCGCTCCAAGGCAGGGCCCAGCTTCGCGGTTACTTCCAGGTCGAAGGTGGTCGTGGTGGACTGGCTTAGCAGCTCGGCAACTTGTTTTTGGTCGAAGCCGTCATCTTCAACCAGGAGCACGCGCAATTGTTCTGTGGACATCGACCGCCATTAGAAACGATTACGCGCATGAGGACAATCGACCAGGCGCATACATTGCGGGGATCACGGCAGAATGCGCACCGGGGGTGGATTTGCCTCTCGCTTCCGGCGCTCAGCCTGCAGACGCTTGGCGAGCTCCGCGTCCGTCATGACGACGAGCACATTGCCGCGTTTTAGCGAGTCCAGGCCGTGGGCGCGCATGATGGCGCGCATGGCGGACCACACGGGCACCTCCTTGAGGCTGACCGTCACATTGCCGGTCACGGACTCGGTCATCACAATGTTGGTCCGCGCCTGTTTTGCCAGGAACGTCAGCACATCGCGCACATCGGCGTCCTTGATGGTCAAGTTCACGCGCGGGTTGGACTTCTTGGCCAACGCGGCGTCGAACGGCATGAAGGTCACGACAAGAACAACGGCAAGGAATGTCGAAAGACGCATCACCGAAGTATAGTCCCTGTGAGAGCCTCAGGCACCATTGTTGTGGAGTCCCTCTTCCTTGAACAAGCTCGCCCACCTGTTGTTGTCGATGCCCACGCTGGAAGCTGCGCCGTTGGCGCGTGAGCTGGTGCCGATCCTCACCGGGCCAACCGGCCTCAGCAGCGCGGGTTACCCGTACCTGGACTCGGCGTCATTTCGGCGATTTCGCGACACGATCCCACACATCCTCAGCGCGGGTGACGTCGTGTGGGAGGCGTGTGAGCACGTCGCTGAGCTGGTCGACACACTGGACGCGACCGAGGTGGCCGCGGACGAACGAGAGGGCTTCGAGCGCGCGATCCGCGTCGTCCGCAGCATGGCGAACACAGCCGCCGTCACGGCGCCCCCCGACCTCTGGCTGCTGCGCCACGTGCTGGGCACTTACAAGACGCTTGGACTGACGGACCGGCTGCTGGCGGGCGAGGTGTTGGACCCCACCGACTGCGTGCCGACGCTCTGGCTGGACGACGACGAGCTGGCCGCGGAGCTCGCGAGACTGAGCGGGCTCACCGGCTTCGACAACGACCAGGACCTGGCTGTTCACCACGCCCGCCTGCACGCCGCCCAATACGACTTCGAACAGGCCGTGGACCGGCTGAGCGGGTGTGAGTCGGCGGCCGCCGTTCGCATGCGCGCAATGGCGCAAGGCGCGCTCAGCTCCCAACTGGAAGACGCGCTGGCCACGTATCGGCTATGGCTGAAGCCCAAAGGGAAAGGGCGAATCCACGACGAGATGCGGTTTCAGGAGACCGTCCTCGACGCCGACCTCCACTACGCCCTGCATCGGGATAAACCCAACGGTTATGCCGACTTGCTTACCGAGCGCTGCAAGCCGTTCGAAACCAGACACCTGTACGTGCCGGAGCTGTGCGAGGTGGACGCCGGCGCACGCAAACACAGGCAAGAAGCGCTGCGCGAGATCTCGGAGCCGCTTCAGTCCGAGCTGGCCGACGGCGGTGCTGAGCCTCTGGCGCGACGTCATCCGCAGCCGTGGCTGGATTGCGGCCGCGCGCTGTTGCTACAGGATCAGCAGGCCGACGCGCTGGACGCGTACCTCATGGCTCACCAACTCGGGTTGTCACAGGCCCACCGCCGCCAGGTACAGCGCACGTGTCGACGACTGGACGAGGCACGACCGATCGCTGAGCTGAGCCAACTATTTGACAGCTTCAACCGTAGAACCGGGGTCCAGTCCGCGGTGATCGTCGCCGGCGCCTTCGAGGACGCCCCACCGTCGGTGCCGCAGGGGATCGCCCGCGCTGTTCGCGACGCGATGAAGGTGGTCTCCGTCAAAAAGGACGACTTTCTCACCACCTCGCGCTCACCCACCGAGCCTCTCGGGCACCGCGGCGTGATCGCTCAATGGAGGGCGCTTCTGGGCGACGACGTGGACCCCCGAAAGACCCTGGTCATCGCGGCGCGCAAAGGCCCGATAACCAACTTTCAGCTTCGCCTGGCGTGGTCACTCGGCGCGCGAATCGTACTTCTGCGCGACGTACGCATCGCGAGAAAGCAGTTCCGGGCGCCTCCACATGTCAAGACCGCGGCTGTCGTGGAGCTGGCGGCCGACGAAGACCTGTTGGTGGCGCTGCTCGAGCGCGATCGGTGGCGGTCGGAAGCCAGGGAAAGGGCCGCTCTGACCGAGCCTCAATGGTGGGAGTTTGCCCAACGCATTCACGAGGGTTTTTGCAAGCTGACGGCGCGGGCCTGGGGCACGCCGGTAGCGCGAGAGCCGTGGTCCAAGCTCAAAGAGACGTACCGGCAGGAGAACTACGACGCGGCGCTGGGCATCGTGTCCCACGTCATGCGCCTGAAGGCCAAGCGCAAGTCTGTCGACGCGTTGACTATCGCAAAGATGGAGAGCGATCGGTGGGTGGTAAACCGGGCGCTTGCCGGTTGGCGATACCGCTCGCCACGACGCAATTCGGAGCTGGAGCACCCCTTGTTGAATCCCTGGTCGGTCGTCAAGGAGGACAAGGGCACGGTGGAGTACAACACGCTCTTCGCCGAGGCGTTGCTTGCGGCGCTGAAAAAGACGGCGCCCGAACTGCTCTGATGGCGCTGCCCACCAAGATCATTCACGTGGACCCCGCCCGCTGTCAGGGCGGCCTCAGGGAGGGCCTCGATCCGGGTCAGGCCCGTGAGATCGTCGACCTGGCCACGCGTGAGACCTCCCGCCGCTTGCTCGTCGCGGTGAACCCGGATCCCCAGGGCCGCGCACGGCTGGTGCCGCTAGAAGAGACGAGATGCCCACACCCGCTGTTTACGCGGCGAAATGTCGGGATCGTGCGGTTGTTGTCGGGCGGCCGCCCCCAACAGCCCGCGGTCGGTCCGCTGCGCGTGCTGCTCGTGGTCTCCCGGTTTCACGCCGGCGACCAGGAAGAGGCGTCCGTGACGCAGGTGCTGCAGGCGCTCACAGACATCGACAGCAGTGGCTCCACAGCGGTCTTGGTCGACGTCTTCGACCTGGATCAGTGGCGCAAAGACCGCGACTCGAAGGGGCTGTGCGCGGGTCGATACGAGCTCAGGCAGGAGCTGGTCCGCAGGTGCGTGGCCTTTCGCCCGCATGTGTTGCAGCTCGGTGGCCACGGCGACATCCGCCGCAAGGGCCTGGTCTTCGGCGAGGAGCAGACCCACGACGACCCGGTCCTGACCGCCCGGGTCCTGGCGCATGTGCTTGAGCAAACAGGCACCATTCAAGTGCTGGTGGTGTGGCACTGCTTCGCGCTGAAATGCTACGGCGACGTGCTGCTGGCGCAGGAGAGTGGCCTGCGCGCGGTCATCGTCTCGCACAGCGCTCCGACAGTGGCGGATACCGACCAGCAAAAGGCGCTCGATCTGCCGACCTCGCTGGCCTGGGAGAGCCTGTACATGGGGCTGGCAAACAGCTTTGAGCCGCTTTGGCTGGCGGTGCAGGCGTTTCGACGGTGTGTGCATCGGCGAGTGCTGCAGGAGACGGCGCTTCGAGACGGCGAAGAGACTCGAGACGGCAAAGAGAAGGGCCCGATCCCGTGGGGCGTCACGCTGTACGTCGCCCACGAGCAGATGCGGGTGCTGGAGACGCTCGAGCGACTTGCGCACCGCAAGCACCTGGCGGCGGTGGAGAGCATGTCGCCGTCGACGGCGGACTTGAACATGCCGTCGATCCACGACGGAACCGCCCGGCCGATTTCGCACGTGTTGCTGGACGACCGGGACATCCTGGTCACCGGCCAGGACGGGCCGTTGCGCGAGGAGCTGCTGCGCGGGATGGCCATCGAGCTTGCGGTCGGGGGTGACAGGTGGCGTCCGCTGCCGGTCTATCTCGATACCCAGCGCCCGCCGCTGGAGGTGCCGAGCGGACTGGAGATAGGACGCTGGCGAATCTTCGTAGTCCATACGGAGCGTCTTGGTAAGTCGGATGCGGTCCGGCTCGCCGCGGTACTGAGCGCAACACGGAAACGAGCAGACGCCAGGCTGGTGATCGAGGGTGCGTCCAACAGCGCACTGGCTGCTGCGCTGCGGGCGCAGGGGGTGCCGTTGGAAGAAGCGTGCCTCGGGCCACGACCACCGGCGCACAAGGCTGTCACGTCTCCGTGGACCGATGAGACCCACGCGGCTTATGAGGCGGCGATGGCGGCTCGGACGCCAACAGAGGCCGCCGCGAGATAGAGTCCCTGGAAATGGTGTAGGACGCTCGTTCGGAAGACGGGCCGAACG
>CAZJHX010000117.1:13122-33987 GCA_964545715.1 uncultured Myxococcales bacterium | reverse complement strand
CATCCCATTTCGCTTCAATTAGCGTCGCCCGATGTGATTCATTCGTTCTATCTGCCGAACCTGCGCGTCAAACAGGACGCCATGCCGGGCATGATCAACAGGGCGTGGTTCCAGGCCAAGGAGACCGGCGACTTCGACATCGCCTGCGCTCAGCACTGTGGCACCCATCATTACAAAATGAAGGGCACGCTCATGATCCAGAGCCGCGACGATTTCGAGGCCTGGTATCGGGAGTCCTCCGCGGCCGCCGCGCTGGCGTTCAACCCCGCTGACATCGACAGCCTTTGGGGCTGGGAGTGGAAGAAGCTGTAATGTCCACCGAAGTTCATACAGATCCGCAACCGTACGGAGTCGATCTGCAGCCGAAACACGCTGCACCGACCACGTTTCTCGGTAAGTACATCTTCTCGACGGACCACAAGGTCATCGCCAAGCAGTTCTTGTGGCTCGGCCTGATCTTCCTCGCCTTCGGCGGGGCTCTGGCGATGATGATTCGCTGGCAGTGGGCCTTCCCGGGCGAGCCGGTCCCGGCCTATCTGGGCGGCGTCTTCCTGTACGAGTCGGACGGCATTATCGGGCCGGCCGCGTTCAACAGCATCTTCACAACCCACGGCCTGATCATGATCTTTTTCGCGATCACGCCCGCGCTCATCGGTTGCTGGGGCAACTTCTGCATTCCGCTGCAAATCGGCGCTCGCGATATGGCGTTCCCGCTGCTGAATGCCGCGTCGCTGTGGACGTTCGTTATCTCCCTGATTCTGGTCGTCGCATCCTTCTTCACCATGATGGGATCCGCCGCTGCCGGCTGGACGACATATCCACCGCTATCGACCAATGTCGGCACCCCGGGATGGGGGCAGACTCTCATGGTGCTGGCCATCTTTGTGACGGGCTCGGCGACCATCATGGGCTCCGTCAACTACGTCACCACCGTGATTCGCCTGCGCGCGCCCGGCATGACCTACATGAAGATGCCGGCCACCGTCTGGGGCCTGTGGCTGACCGCCATTCTCAACGTCTTGTTCGTGCCCGTGCTCGCCGCCGGCGCGCTGCTGCTGGTGTTTGACCGCTGCTTCGGCACCTCGTTCTACATCGCAGGCGCCAACGGCAACGGCGATCCCGTCCTGTTCCAGCATCTGTTCTGGATCTTCGGGCACCCGGAGGTCTACATCCTCATCCTGCCCGCCTGGGGCATCATGAGCGACCTGCTGTCCTACTTCTCGCGCAAGCCGCACTACTGGTACAAGGGCACCGTCATGGCCATGACCGCGGTGACGATCCTGAGCGCGATCGTGTACGGCCACCACATGTTCCTGACCGGCATGAACCCGCTGTTGGGCGAGACCTTCATGCTGCTCACCCTGGTCATCTCGGTGCCCGCGGAGATGCTGTTCTTGAACTGGCTGCACACGATGTGGCACGGCTCGATTCGGACCACGGTGCCCATGCTCTTTACGCTGGGCGCGGTCTTCGTCTTCGGGTTGGGCGGCCTAACAGGCATCTACCTGGGCACGCTGTCGACGGATATCTACCTCCACGACACCATGTTCGTGGTCGGTCACTTCCACTTCACGATGGCGGCGGCCAGTCTGCTGGCCATCTTTGCGGCCATCTACTTCTGGTTCCCGAAGATGTTCGGGCGAAAGATGAACCCCATGCTCGGCAAGGCCCACTTCTGGGGCTCGGTCGTGTTCATCACGCTGGTCTTCGGCGGACAAATGCTGGCCGGCTACGCGGGTCAGCAGCGTCGTTTGTGGGACCCCTTCCAGTACACGTTCCTGGAGGGCCTGCACGACCTCAACGTGTGGACAAGCTACGCGGCATTTGCCCTCGCGATCGTCCAGATCCCGTTCATCATCAACTGGTTCCACAGCATGTTCGCGGGCGAGAAGGCCGAGGCCAACCCGTGGAAGGTCGGCACGTTCGAGTGGATGCTGCCGTCGCCGCCGCCGAACTACAACTTCGATGAGTACCCGGTCTGCTACAACGGCCCGCACGAGTACGCCAACCCCGAGGTCAAGCGCCTGCTGGGTCGCGACTGGATCGGCCAGTGGGAGAAGCTGCCCGAGGCGGGAGAGTCGAGCTCGACAGACGATGCGGCGGCGCCTGCGGTAACACCGGAGCTGGCGACAGACGGAGCGGCTGAGTAGAGCGATGAACGCGACGTACACCATGGGGCAGGTGGAAAACCAGAAGGTCGTCCACCTGCATCCGCAGCAGACCAAGCAACGGATCACCGACCAGATCGGCCTGATCGTGTTCCTGGGCTCGTGGTCCATGATGTTCGCCGCGCTGTTCTTCGCGCTGGGCATGGTGCGCAACAATCTGGGTACGTGGCCACCTCCGGGTTTTGAGCCACTGCCGCTGCTGTGGCCGTCGATCAACACCGCGGTGCTGCTGCTCAGCAGCGTCACGCTGCACTACGGCGTCCGCTCCTTCCGGCACGGCTATATCGCGCGTTATCGCAACCTGCTGGCGGCGACGCTGGTGCTGGGCTTCGCGTTTCTGGGCCTGCAGTTCATGGTGTGGATCGAGCTGTGGAACAGCGGGCTGCAGCTCACCAGCGGCCAGTATGCGGCCTTCTTCTATCTGCTGACGTTCTTTCACGCTGCGCACGTTGTGGTCGGCCTGGGCCTGATGGTCTGGCTGGTCCCGCAAGTGATGCACGCCTTCGGACATCCCAAACGAGAAGGGCGAGTGCGCCTGGCGTCGATCTTCTGGCATTTCGTCGACGTCGTCTGGGTCCTGCTCTTCCTGACTGTGTACGTACTGTGAGACACCGAATGAACCGAATTTCGCTTGCCTTGATGGCGCTGCTGGCAGTGGTCGCGTTGTGTGTGACCGGCTGCAAATACGAAGAGCCCGACCCCTTTACCGAGGGTGAGTGGTTCGCCGGCACCGAGGTCGACGCCGCGACGCTGACCTATGGCCAGGAGCAGTACATCCTCTACTGCTACGCCTGCCACGGCATGGAAGGCGACGGCCGTGGCCCCGCGTCCCGCTTCTTGCGCCCGCCGCCGCGTGATCTGCGCCTGGCGACCTACAAGTTTGCCAAGACGACGGACGGCCTGCCGCACGACGAGGACCTGCTGCACATCCTGAACAAGGGCCTGGACGGCACGGCGATGCTGCCGTGGGAGGACGTCCCGCCGAGCACGATGAACGCCATCCTGCAGTACATCAAGACGTTCTCGCCCGAGGACGAGGGCTGGCGGGACCCGGACGCTGAGCTGGGCGAGCGCATTCTGGCCGGCGCCGATCCCTGGAAAGGCAAGACCTCCGAGGCGATCGAGGCCGGCAAAAAGGCATACCACGCCTACCAGTGCTGGTCCTGCCACGCAGCCTATGCGAGCCCGGACGACATCCGCGACTGGACCCAGGAGATCAAGGGCGACCGCCCGGGTACGCTGCGACCGAATCTCTATTACTCCGAGTCCAAGGAAAGTGAGCTCTACACGGTTGGCGTGTCCGACAACGTGATGGGCATGCTGCCCGACCTGCCGTGCGAGGACGACTCGGACTGCGAGGGTGACGGCCAGAAGTGCGTGATGGAGCGCTGCGAGGTCAAGCTGAAGATCAAGCCGCCGGACTTCCTGTTCGACAAGATCCGGGCCGGCGCCGACGTCGAGAGCATCTACCGCACCATCGCGGGCGGCATCCCGGGCTCGGGTATGCCCCAGTGGAAGGGCTCGGTGGACGACGAGGTCATCTGGGCGGTCTCGCACTACGTCAACTGGCTGACGGGCTGGAAGGACACGCGCCAGGCGGTCGAAATGAAGAACAAGCTGCGCGCCTCCGCGGCCAAAGAGCCTCCGCCGGCGCTGGCCCCGTCCGAGCCTGCCAAGCCGGCACCTGCGCCCGCGCAGTAATCTGGGTACAATCCTGCGGCCGTGATCGCCGCCCTCCCCGCGCTCCCTGAACCCGGTCTCCTTCGCGTCCTGGCGCTCGCAGCCAGCCTGGGCCTCGCTGCGTTTGGCGTGGCGCTCGGCATCTCGATAGCGCAACGCCGCCCGCGAGAGCAGCTCACGTTTCTGAGCCTGCCGCTGATCCTGGCCGCCATCACCTTTGCGCTGGCCGGCCGCGCGCCAATCCTGCACGAGATCCTGTCGCTGCTCATCGTGGGCATCGCCATGCGCAACACGCTTCGCTACACGGGCGTAGTCCGCGTGGGCCAGGTGGTTGGCGCCGTCGCCTGGTTCACGGCTGTGGTCTGCGCGTCGACGCTGTTTGGCAGCCCGTGGTAGCTGGATTGACCATAGACACGTGACCATGTACAACTCCATAGTGACTGAACATCGATCCATCTCGGCCAGTGAGTTCAAAGCGCGATGCCTTGCGTTGCTGGATGAAGTGGCGCGTACAGGTGAAACACTGGTCGTGACCAAGCGCGGCCGTCCCGTCGCCCGCCTGACGCCGCTGGACACACCGAAGAGCCTGATCGGCAGCGTCTCGTGGACCGACGAGTCGGACCTGCTGGCACCGACGGGCGAAGTCTGGGAGGCCGACCTCCCGTGATTCTACTAGACACGCACGCCTGGATTTGGCTCGTGAGCGCGCCGGAGCAGCTCTCTGAAAACGCTCGCGTGGCCGTTCGCGCGGCCTCTGCGGTGGGCGTGTCGCCGATCAGCTGCTGGGAGATCGCCACAAAAGCGGCGCGCGGCCGGTTGACTCTCGATCGCGACGTGGACGCGTGGATCGGTCAGGCGCTGCGCTACGAGGGCGTTGAGGTCGCGACGCTAACACCCAGGATCGCGGTGCGTGCGGGGAAACTGGGTACCGAAGGATTCCACGGGGACCCGGCAGACCGGATGCTGGCGGCGACCGCCATGGTCCGTGGCATCTCCCTGGTCACCAAGGACGCGCAGATCCGCGCCTTCGACGCGGTCGACACAATCTGGTAGCTGGGTTGGTCGGGCTTCAGGGTCCGCACACTCCCATCGCGCGGGCCCCGCGTGGTAGCCTCTTCCGCATGCAAAAGTGTGTTGTTGTGGCGATTCTCCTCGTGGCCGGCGCGGCGGCGGCTGAGATCCCCGATCGGCTCTCTGTGCAGGGACGCCTCTCCAACGCGGGCGGCGCCGTCGACGGCTCGTTTGACATGTGGTTCACGCTCTATGACGCGTCCGGAGACGCGGTCTATGCCGAGTTCCACAACGAGGTGCCGGTCGATGACGGGGTCTTTCAGGTGATTCTGGGCGATGACGACCCCCTGCCCCAGGACCTATTCGTGGTGGGCGGCGACCTCAGCGTGGCAGTGCAGGTGGATGAGCAGGCGGAGCTGCCGTCGCAGCCGGTGGCCAGCGTCCCGTTTGCGCTGGCGGCACGGCATGCCGAGACCGCAGCGCTGGCCGACGTAGCCACGGTGGCGCAGGGGCTGTCTTGCGCCGGCTGTGTGTCGTCCGAGGCGTTGGGCTTCGAGGCCGCCGCCAAGTCCGACCTCACCGCGCTGGAGACGTCGATTCAGGATGCAGTCGCCGACGCGCTGAAGACCGCGCCGAAGCGCTTTGCGGCCAGCGGCGTGGTCGCGCCGGGTGAGGCGCTGACGCTGACCCACGGGCAGGACACGGCCGACCTGATGGCGACAGCGTGGATCAAGACGGACGCCGGGCTGTGGCGCGCGCTCCCGGTCCAGTCAGACTGCAAGGCCTGCGGCACGGGCCTGGACGGCGTCTACGAGCCAAACGTGGATACGACGCTGGCGGGCGGCGAGTACAACTTTGCCTCGATAAACATCAAGGCCGGCGTCACCATCACGGTGACCGGGGCCACGCCCTTGACGATGCGGTCCCAGGGAGCCGTGGTCATCGCGGGCACCCTGGCGCTTAACGGCGGCAACGGCACGTCGGGTACGTCCAGCGGCGGGTGGTCACAATGCCCGGCCCCCAACGGCGAAGGCGTCGGCGGCGCGGCCGGGGGCGGCGGGGGACACGCGGGCGGGAGCTCCGCCAAAGACTACTGCAACGTGCAGTCGTGCAGCGGCAGCGCGCCGAACACGGCCTGCACATGTGGCGCCCCCGGAGCCGGTCCGGGTGGCGGCGCGCGCGGGTACTTCTGCGGCCAGGGCGCCGGCGGCGGCGGCGGAGGCCATGGCGCAGCGGGCTCGACAGGCGGCGCCAACTCCAACGGCGACGCCCAGGGCGGCGCGGGCGGAAGCGCCTACGCGTCGATCGACACCGGCTTGCTGCTGGGCGGCAGCGGCGGCGGCTCCGGCTCGGCAGGCAGCGGCGCCAACGCCCCGGGTGGCGGCGGCGGCGGCGGCGGCGGCGCGGTTGTGATCATCGCACCCACCATCCAGATCCCGGGCAGCCTCGCGGCCCACGGCGGCAAGGGCGGCGACCAGACAGGTAGCGGCGACGGCGGCTCAGGCGGCGGCGGCGCAGGGGGCGCCCTCTGGCTGCGAGCCAGCGCGGTCGATCTCACAGGCGGCACGATCACTGCGACCGGGGGCGCGGGCGGCAAGGCCTCCACCAGCTCCCCCCCGTACGGCGGAGACGGCGGCCCCGGCGCAGTGGGCCGAGTCCGCATCGACGCCACCAGCATCCAGGGCACCTCCACGCCCCCGTTCACCCAGGGCGACAGCTCGGGCCTGGGCACCGCGGCTGTCCCGTTGGTGCTTGAACAAACCGACTCCAACACCGTCCGACTCGTCAATACCTTTGGAAAGTCCGCGGAGCTGCGGCTGGTGGTAATTCACTGATGAAGACTCTCACGGTTCTTTTTAGCGCAGCGGTCATCCTTGGCGGCTGCAGCACCGGCGGCGGCAAGAGCAGCGGCAGCAAGAAGGACGCGGCGGGTGGCGACACCAGCGCGGCCACAACGGACACGGGCGGAACCACGTCGGATACCGGAACCGCCGACACCGGCGGTACAACCGGAACCGAAGACACCGGCACCGGGGACACCGGGGATACCGGGACGGCAGACACGGGCACCGCGGATACCGGCACCGCGGACACCGGAAGCGAGGACACCGGCGGCGCGACTACGGGCGGCGCCGAGGTCGAGGTGGACGAAGAGGGGTGTGTGACCTGGGACGGGGCCAGCGCGTTCTGTGGGTTCAAGTCCGATGGCACCATCTGTGAGTTTGCCGAGCAGTGCGCTACGAATGGGGACGGCGGCAATTGTCAGATCGACTGCGAGATGACGACCACCGTCGCGTGTTTGACCAAGGACGACGTGGCGTGTGTCGAGGCCGCGGTCGGGGCCGAAGATTGCGCGGCGCTGAAAGAGTGCACGCTCTGGGTGCTGTACTAGACCTTGCTTTCGGTTGCTTCGTACAACGTGCTGGCCGATGCCTACATGCGGCGAAAGTGGTTTGCGCATTGCGACCCGGCCGACCTGGCGGCGGACGTGCGGTGGCAGCGACTTGCTCGCGCTGTAGAGGCGCTCAATGCGGACGTCGTGTGCTGCCAGGAGGTGGAGGCGGGGACCTTCGCCGCGCTCGGGGCCGCGCTCCCCGGTTTTGGCGCGTTTCATCATCTGAAGGCCGGAGGCAAGCCCGACGGGTGCGGGCTCTTCGTCCGAGAATCTGCCGTCGCAGTCGAGGCCGTACAGCGGTTGGTGCACACCGATGGAACCGGGCATATCGCTCAGATCGCGCGGCTGCGATGCAAGCGGGGAGCCTTCACCGTGGTCAACACGCATGTGCGGTGGGACCCGCCGGGGACGCCCGAGGCGGAGCAGAAGGGGTTGGGACAGATCCGCGCCATCGTCGACGCGACCCGGGACGCCGGCGAGGCGCTCATCGTCTGCGGGGACTTCAACGCGGGGGCGGAGAGCGCCCTGGCCCGGACGCTGCGTGAGCGGGGACTGCATGACGCGTACGAGATGCTGCCGGGCGCCTTCACGTGCAACGCCAACCGGCGGCTGCAGCGCATCGACTTCATCTTTCACGGCGGGCGCTGGACGTCAACGCCGGCGGCCCTGCCGGTCATCGAGGCGAATACCCCGCTACCCGGGCCGGACCTGCCCAGCGATCATCTAGCGATCCTGGCCCGCTTGGAGTGGGTTACTCCTCAAAGTCCGGGATCGTCTCGAACGTCTGGGTGATGAACGAGGGCATAGGCTGGTTCAACGTGGACTCGTCATCCCCGACGGTAAAGACCGGGACGCCCTCCGCCGTACTCGAGAGCGCCGCGTCCGACTTCGTGGACCGCGCTCGTCGCCGCTTGGGCCGGTAACCGACCTTCACGGCGCCCAGCAGCGCATCGATGACGTCATCCGCCGTCTCGTAGCGGTCCTTGGGCGCTTTGGCCATCAGCCGCTCGATCACGGCCTCGAGCTTCACGGGCACGTTTCTTGAGCGCACCAAAGACGTGAGCTTCGGGGGCGGCATCGTCAGATGTTTGATCACCACTTGAACGGCGCTTCCGGCGTCGAACGGGCGCTCTCCGCTCAAGGCCTCGAACAGCAGTACGCCCAGTGAGTAGAAATCGCTCTGTGCGCTCACGGCCTCGCCCGACCCGGCCTCCGGACTCATGTAGTACGGTGTGCCCGGCGTAGAGCCGGTCGCAGTCAGGTGGACCAACTTGGGGTCGTCCAGTACTTTGACGATCCCGAAGTCGAGCACCCGCACGTAGTCCTCGCGGCCGTGCTCGGTGGTCAGAAACACGTTATCGGGCTTCAAGTCACGATGAACCATGCCCGCTGCATGTGCTTCGGCCAACGACAGGCAGACCTGCACGCCGATCTTGACGACTCGAGAGACCGGCAGCGCCCCGAAGACCTCTATCTCATCTCCGAGCGTTCTGCCGTGCAGAAGCTCCATGGCGATGTAGACGGTGCCGTCCGAGGCACAGCCAACATCGTAGAGAGTGATGGTGTTGCTGTGGCGCAGCTTGCCGGCTGTCGTCGCCTCACGCGTGAACCGTGATCGCGCTACCGACTCCGCGGACACCGCCGGATCGACGATCTTCAGCGCGACTTTTCGGTCCATAGAATGCTGGAGCGCCGTATACACGCGTGCCATGCCGCCCACACCGATGCGCTGCAGAATGGTGTACGCGTCGTCGATCGTCTTGCCGATCAGCGGATCCTTGCCCACTCGTTCTCCCCCGAAATTGGCCGACTGCAGAGAGGATTATGCCATGATCGCGCCCGTGCGGAGCGCACGGATCGTTTGGTCGTTTCCGGAGAGGACGCGCTGGACACGTACGCCACCGTCGCCACCGACTCGCGCGAGCTGGACGTCCCGGGGCTTGGCCTGCGCGCCTTCGGCGCTCATCAGCACCTGAATTCTGGCGTAATCCGCCTTCCGAAGCTGCGACCGGGCGCGCATGACCATGCCGATCTCTCCCGAGTCCAGCACCACCACCGTCCCTGCCGGCAGTGCGCCAATGCAGTGCACAAACGCCTTGATCAGCAGCGGATCCAGCTCCCCTTTTGCAGCGGCGCCGGCCAACATTTCGAGCGCTTTCGGCGGCGAGAGCGCCCGCGGACGATATGGACGAGGCGTCGTCATCGCATCAAAGCGATCGCAGATGGCGATGATATTCGAAAAGAGGCCGCCTTCGTCCACGATGCCCTGCGGGTAGCCACCTCCGTCCGTCGTACGGTGATGACACAAGCTGGTCACGACCGCCTTGATCGTCATGGTATCCATGTCCTGGAAACCCGCGATAAGCCCCACCGCCTTGAACGGATGCTTCATCATCAGAGCTCGATCGTCGGCGGAGAGTGGGGCCGCGCTATCGAGTATGCGGTCTGGCAGCAGCGCGTTGCCGATATCCGCAAGCAGGGCGCCCATCCCCAGTGTGCGAAGCTGCTCGCGCCCGACTCCAATCGAGTGCCCCAGCACCAACGAGAGGATGCAGGTGTTGGCCGCGTGGTTGAACAGGTAGCCCTGCCAGTTCTTGACCTGCGTGAGCAACAACAACAGGTCCGAATGCTCCGGATTCGGGTCCTGCAGCAGATCCACAAAGTTCTGCACAATGCGCTTCGCTGCCTTCAGCGTCAGTGGCTTGCGCTGACGGGCTTGCTGGTAGAGCTGCTTGGAGACGCCGATCGCCCGAAAGTAGGACTGCTTTGTGAAAGTCTTCTTGTCGATCACCGGGAGATCTTCGATGTCTTCTCCGGCGTAACGCGTCACACGGATGTCGTCGCCAACCGCCTCCTTCAGCGCGGCTTCGACCTCCTGGTACGGGTCCGTTCCGATCTCCGATTTGGCCTCGTTGAACACCACGATGAACTTGGACAGCGTGTCAGCCGACGGCAGCCTCGCAAACGCGATACTGCCGACACACCGCTGCTCGAGATCCTTCGAGAAGGCGTCGAAGATCTCATAGTTCTCTCGTGACGCCTTGAGCCGCGCCTCGTTGATGTAGAAGTCCTTGGAGTAAAAGAGAATCGAGACGTCGTAACAGACCTCGAACAGCTCTGAGAAAGTACGCACCAACCTTGCGATGGCCTGTGCGGCGGCGCTGTTCTCCACCGAGTGGAATCGGGCCACGCGAATGGCGGCGTAGAACTGGATGATCAGCTCTCGAGACAGGCTCTTCTGTTTGCGGGAGACCTCTGCGGATAAGGCGTCCCCGGTGACCTGGTCAGATACGTGCTTCTCGCTCATGACTCAACCACCTTTCCCATCTTCAGAACTCTCTCGCACACACGCCGGGTCTTGGATGGGCCGCTTTTGACAGCGTAGCGCAGCACATTGCGCGACTCGCGGGTGTCGATCGACCGCAGGCACATCGCCGCCGGCTCCACCAACTCCGCCGCCCGCTTGTTGGCAAAGATGATCTTCTCCACCCCCTGCGTGACAGCGGCGATGGTCGCCCCCGTGAGCAGAAGCACGCTCAGGAAGAGGCCTATCAGCTGAGACAGACCCGCTGACACCAGAAGCGCGGCGACCACCAGGCCTGCTGTTCTAGCGGCGGGCGTGCGATACCACTGCTCGGAGCCGCCGGCGTAGATCAGCTCCTTCATCGCGGCAACGACGCGAGCACCCCGAACCTGGCCGAGAACACGGAAGACGACCTCCTGCTCTTCCTGAGGCCGCTGCAGGAACCGGGGGTCATTCAACAGCCGCAGCAGTGTGTTTCGCGCCCCGGTTGGGTGTGCGTAAGAGAGCGCCGCCAGCACCGCCATGCGTACGCCCGCGTGAGGATCGTCGATGAGGGGCGCGACATGCTTCCCAAGCTGGGGATCGCCGACCACGCGCAGCGCGCGCACCACCGCCAAACGAACCTCGGGCGAGCTGTTCATCAGCTGAGGCGCGAGAGCGGCCGCGCAAACCGGCTCCTTTATCTCCCCAGCGATGCGGATGGTGGCCAGGACGGTCTCGGTGCTGTCGCTGGCCAGCCCGGGCTCCAAGAGCGCCGGCTGCTTGCGACACAGCACCAGGAGCGCCATCTGGATGAAGGGCAGGGTCTCCGGCGAGAAGGAGTCCAGCTGCGCAAGGATGGGCGGCGCGACCTCAGGCTCCAAAAGGGTGATGTATCGGCCGATGAGGGCGCGCTCTTCGTCCGTTTCAGCGTCACGAATGCGGACGAGCATCGCGTCCACATACTTCTCCTTGCCGGCGACGCGAACCAGGTCGTCGAGCGCCTCCGTTATCTCGGCTGTGACGCCGTGACGCATCAGGGCCCGCACGGGCTGCAGGATCAGCAGCGCATGCTCCAGATCCAGGATGTTCATCAGCGCCTCGAGCACCGCGGAGAGCACACGAACCAGGGACAGCGCCTCCTCCGGATCCGCGGTTTGGTGCAGAACGCTAAGAATGGACCGCGCGAAGGCAGCCGCATCATCAGAGTCCGCCTCCTGTTGGGCCGCGACCTGGAGACGCTGCAGCTCGACGCCGGAGAGCTGTCCTATCGGTGTCGCGTCGTCGGAGCCACCACCGCCACGCTTACCCCCCGCCTCCTCGTCTCGTTCTTTGCCGCGGTACTGCGTCCCTTTTGTCAGAATCTCGCCGACCTCTTCCGGGGCCGGGATCGCCTCCTCGATCAGGTCCTCAACCAGGTGGTATGTGATGTGCTCGAACCTCTTCTCCCACATCAGGGTGACCAGATCGGTCGCGAGCTTGGGCCCCTGTGAGATCTTATGCAGGCAGTCCAGGTAGTCGGCGATCTCGGTGTCTCGAATACCCTCATGAAAGAAGAGCTTCCGAATGCCGTCCGTAAACAGCTTGAAGGGATAGCTCAGCCGCAGATCCAGGTCCTCGTAGACCCGCTTCTTCAGATAGAAGACCGCAAAGCGATCGATGCCCAGGTTGAGCCGCTCCTTGCTCAGGAAGAACTGCGAAAGCAGCTCGCTGAGCTCCTGCTCCGACTTCTTGAAGATCGGATTGTCTTTGGGATACATGGCAAAGCTCTTGTAGGCCTTGGCCATGGTGTGAAGGATGCGCGTGACCAGCTCGACCTCTTCGGCCTCAGTCGTCTTGGCGTCGCCGTACGCCCGTCGTGATATCGGGATGGCCGCATCGTCATCTTCGTAGCGCTCATCGAAGTCGAGCAGGTTCACCATCTCGGGGGAGAGAATGTGGCGCTGAATCGCCTGGAGCTCTTCATAAAGCTCGCGAGCGGTACCGAACCTGTCCTCCGGCTTCTTGGCCAGACAGCGCATCACCGCCTGCTCCAGCCGCTCCGGAATCGCGGCCGTCGTCACCGATGATAACGGCGCAGGCGCTTCGATGACGTGCTTGGTCAGCAGCGCGAGGGCCGTGGGCGCATCGAACGGCGGCGTCCCGGACAACATCTCGTAGAACACGCAGCCGATCGAGTACACATCGCTGCGCTGGTCCAGGACCTTTCCCTGACACTGCTCCGGCGACATATACATCGGGGTGCCGGCGATCATCCCGGCCTGCGTGAGCCCTTTCTGCAGATTGCCGCCCGCCGCCTCCGTAGGCGCGACAGCCGGCTCCGCGTCGATCTTGCTGATGCCGAAGTCCAGCACCTGGGCAAACGGTTGATCAGTCTCGATCCCGCGAATCATGATGTTGGCCGGCTTGAGATCGCGGTGGACAATACCGAGCTCGTGCGCCGCGTTCAGCCCCTCGAGTATCTGGATTGCCAGCGCCGCCATCCGGGCAGCCTCCAGCGGACCGCCCTCCAGTACGCTCTTCAAGTCGCGTCCGGGGAGAAACTCCATGACGAGATAGAGGGTCCCGTCGGCTTCATCCTTGCCGAAATCGTGGACCTTGACCACGTACGGGCTGTTGATGCGTGCGTATATGCGCGCCTCGTTGTAGAAGCGGGCTACGAGCAGCTCGTCCTGGGACACCTCGGGCTTGAGCACCTTGATGGCAACGCGCTGCTGCAGATTGATCTGCATGCCTTCGTAGACCGCGCCGATGCCACCCTCGCCGAGCTTGCGCACGACGTTGTAGCGGCCGCCGAAGACGCGTCCTGCAGCAAGTTCAGTGGCTTGTGTGACCGTGTCGATCATCGCCTTTCAATTCGCCGAGCGTTCAGTAATAAAAAACCATCATAGCAGAACGTTCACATATGCCCGACCCCCCGCCGGCGCTGCAGCTGACGAAGTTGTGCGAAAACAGCTTGGTGCGCTATGTTCTGCCGATGGGGAAAGACGCTTTCATCGGCCGCGACATCGGCGGCGGCCGATACACCGTTTTGCGCTGCATCGGGCGCGGCGGCATGGGCTCAGTGTATGTCGCGCGCCAGGAGTGGATGGAGCGTGACGTGGCGCTCAAGGTGCTGCATCCGGAGATCGCAAACAACAGCGTTGCCGTGCAGCGGTTCTTTCGAGAGGCGCGGGCCGCGGGCCGCCTGACGCACTCCAACACGATCACGATCCACGATCTCGGGCGCTGCGAGGACGGCACGCTCTACATCGCCATGGAGCTGCTGCGGGGCAAGCCGCTGAGCCACCTGCTCCAGAGCGGACCTCTCAGCCCGCTCAGGGTCATCAGTATCGGCATTCAGGTGTGCCGCTCCCTGGCGGAGGCGCACTCGCTGCACCTGGTGCACCGGGACCTGAAGCCGGACAACATCTTCATCGCTGACGAGCTTGGCCGCAACGACATGGTCAAGGTACTGGACTTCGGCATCGTCAAACTGCTCCGCGCCCCCGGACTTCTACACCTCACAAAGACCGGCACGACAATCGGTACGCCCGGCTACATGAGCCCGGAGGCGGCGATGTCAAAGCCGATCGGACCGGGCAGCGACCTGTACTCGCTAGGCATCGTGCTCTACGAGGCGCTGACCGGCCGGCCGCTATACACAAGCCGCTCCGCCGTCGAGCTGATCATGAAGCACGTCAACGACCCGATACCGCCGATGAATGTGGCCAACCCGAGCGTTAAAGTGCCGCACGCGCTGGAGCAGGTCGTGCGCAAGATGCTCGAGAAGCAGCCCCGGCACCGCTACCGCTCAGCCGCCGGGGCCATCGGCGCGCTGCTGGCTTGCCTGCCCGAAGGCACGGACAGGCTGTTGGAGTTCGCCGACACCGAGCCCATCCTGGAAGTGGCCGACGACGACCCGACCGTCCGAGCCCCCCACCCTGAGTTCGCGGCGACGCTGCCGGCCTTCGGCGACGAGTAATCCGCGCGCCGGCGCCGGGTCAGGACTCAGCGGGTCGAGAGCCGGCCCGTAGCAGCAGCAGCGATGCGGTGATCGCGACCGCAGCAAAAAACCAGTTGTAGAGGTTGGTGGGATCACCGGCCTGGAGCCTGCGACCCTGCAGGTAGAAGAGCCATAGCGCCTTCACCGCCGTGAAGAAGCACAGGGTCAGCGCCAGCCAGCGGACGTGTCGCCAGACGAAGACTGGAAAGGTCATCAGGACGGCGAGGCCGGCGGCATAGAAGACCCACCACGGCACAAAGCCCCAATGGGTGACCTTGCGGTCCGGGGTCAGCTCATAGATAGCACCCACGAAATAGACAATGCCGTAGATGCCATCGGCCACGCCCGCGTGCTTGTGGGGGGGGGTTTTTTTTGCCAGCGGGGGTGGAGACTTCTAGAGGTTTTCGAAGGCCAGCGACTCGGGGAGGCGCGGGTCTTTCACTGGAACCATCGACTCTTCGCAGACCAGCTTCATGAAGGCCGCGACGAAGAGACCGCCGATGCCCACGAAGGTGGTGATGTCCATGATGTGCGGCGCAAAGGCGTGGTGCAGATTGGGCATGATCTGCCAGTGGAGATCCACGTAGTGCATGATCATCAGCCAGACCGCGCCGGCCAGCAGCGTGGACTCGATGCGCTTGGTGGTGCGCATGATGAGGAACAGGAACGGGATCGCGAAGTGACCGACCATCAGCAGGATGCTGACGCTGCGCCAGCCGCCTTCCATGCGCGCGGCGAACCAGAGCGTCTCTTCCGGAATGTTGGCGTACCAGATCAGCATGAACTGGCTGAACGCGATGTAGGCCCAGAAGCAGGTGAACCCGAAGGTCATCTTGCCGCAGGCGTGACGGTGCTCGACGGTGAAGGTGTCCTTGAGCAGGCCTTTGCGCGGCATCACGACCGTCAGAATGGACAGCACCGCGTAGACGGAGAGGCCGACGCCCGCGAAGTAGTACACGCCGTACATGGTCGAGTACCAGTGCGGGTTGTGCGACATGATCCAGTCCATGCTCGCGAAGCTCATCGTCAGCACGAACAGGATCAAGCCCGGGAAGCTGCGGCGCAGCATCAGGCGCGTGAGATCGTGGTCGCCGGTCGTGTCCTGCTCGACGGAGCGAGCGCGGAACCAGCGCGCGAGCACGGTCCACACGGCCAGGTAGAAGGCCGCTCGGATAAAGAAGAACGGCGTGTTCAGGAAGGCCGCCTTGCCCTGGAGGATCGGGTCTTCAGCCATGGCCGCTGCGTCGGTCCAGTGATGGAACAGGTGATGCTGCAGCAGGCCCGCCGCGACCGGGATGAACAGCAGCGCAAACAGCGGCAGCGTGCCCATGAGGTCTTCCGCGAGCCGACGAACTGCGACGCCCCAGCCCGACTGCGTGGCGTGGTGCACCAGCACAAAGAACAGCCCGCCCAGCGCGATGCTGAGGAAGTACATGTAGGCCGTCAGGTACGAGTAGTAGAACTGCGCGGCGTCGGCGAGTCCCAGCCCGATCGATGCGACGATGCCCACGATGCCCACGATGCCGGCCATGCGCGGGATGCGACGCCAGGGGTGGTTCTCAGGGATGCGCGGGACGGCCGGCGCGTTGCTGTTGGCGTGGTGGCCCACTAGATGTCCTCCGCGGAAATGGTGGCCCACTGGCGCGGCCGGCTCGTCGCCTCGCAAGGCGGGCGAGTGAAGTCGGGGTGGTGCCCCGTCGAGCGAGAGCGAAGCGGCCCAACGCGGCGAGGCGGCGAGGCGGCCCGCCGGTGGGCTGCCATTTCTGCGGAGGACATCTAACGCACCTCCCAGCGTTTTTCAGCGGCGCGATCGGCCGGAACCTGACGCAGGCGCCCGGCGCGGCTGACCTGCAGCGCACGCACATACGCGGCTACGGCCCAGCGGTCGCGGAGTCCGATTTGACCACGATACGGCGGCATGTTTCGCACGCCATTGGTGACGATGTCGTACAACCCACCAACCGCGATGGAACGCACGCGCTCCTCGTGGAAGCTGGGCGGCTTCATGAACCCGCGCTGGACGATAATCCCATCGCCGGTGCCCGCACCGTCATGGCACGGAGCGCAGTAGATGTTGTAGCGCTCTTTGCCGCGCTGCAGCAGGGCCTCGTCCAGCTCGATGGCCTGTCCCTGGTCATCCGCTGTCGGCAGCTCGGTGGCGAACCCGCCGTCCGCGATGCCACGGTGCAGATGGTCGTCCTCCGCCAGCGTGCCGTACGCGACGGTGCCCTCGACGTGCGGTCGCATCGCTCGGCGGTCCTCGAAGAAGGTGTTCTCCTCCTGGGCCTCGTAGCGATTCTGCGAGTCCATGTTCTGCTGCCAGTGAATCGGCGGCTCCTCGGAGATCGATCCGCGACAGCCTGCCAACGCAGCCACACTCAACAAGACGATGGCGCTGTGGATGAGGACTGGTGCCCCGTCGAGCGAGAGCGAAGCGACCCAACGCAGCGAGGCGGCGAGGCGGCCCGCCAATGGGTTGCTATTTCCGCCGTGGACATCTGATCTCATTCGCCGTCCTCCACCCACTCGACATGGCTGGCGCCGCTGTTGCTCAGCAGGGCCCACGTACGCTCGGTGTCGAACTTGGGGTCCGCCGCCTCGATCGAGATGAAGAAGCGGTCATCCGAGCAGCGGTCAAAGCGGTCGGACGAGAAGATCGGGTGGTAGTGCATCGGGAGCTTGGACAAACCAAACATCGCGATGACCGCGGTGGCGGCCGCGAACAGCACCATCAGCTCAAACGTGACCGGCACGAAGGCAGGCCAGCTGAAGTAGGGCTTGGCCGCAAAGACCAGCGGATACCGGACGACGTGCACCCACCACTGCAGCACCATGGCGACGGTGGCGCCGGTAAAGCCAAGCGCAAACACAATGAACGGCAGCTTGCTGCGCTTCATGCCCATCGCCTTGTCCAGGCCATGCACGGGGAAGGGCGTGTGCGCGTCCCACTTGGCGTAGCCGTGGTCCCGCACTGACTCGCAGGCGTGGTACAGCGCCTTGGGAGTTTCGTACTCCGCCAACACACCCCACGTCTTTGCTGAGGTCGACTCACTCATCGGCGGCCTCCTCATCCTTCTGGGCTTCGAACTCGGGCATGGGTGGCGGTCCGCCCATCGGCACCGTCGGCTTCGGCGCCGCCTCTACGCCGGGAACCACACCCTCATAATGCGGGTCGGCCCAGGGCAGTACGCTCTTCACCTCGGCGATGGCCACCATCGGCAGGAACCGCAGGAACAGCAGGAACAGCGTCCCGAACAGCCCGAAGCTGCCGATAAACGCCGACACGTCCCAGAAGGACGGGCTGTAGTAGTCCCAGCTGGAGGGCAGGAAGTCCGCGTGCAGCGACGTCACGACGATGACGAAGCGCTCGAACCACATGCCGATGTTTACGAAGATCGACATGATGAACAGCACCGCCACGTTGCGGCGCATGCTCTTGAACCAGAAGATCTGCGGCGAGATGACGTTGCAGCTCACCATCGTCCAGTAGGCCCACGCGTAGTCGCCGAACATGCGGTTGGCAAACGCAAACTGCTCGTACGGGTTACCGCTGTACCAGGCGACGAAGAACTCCGTGGCGTACGCATAGCCGACCAGCGTGCCGGTCAGCAGGATGATCTTCGCCATATTGTCGAAGTGACCCAGCGTGATGATGTGCTCCATCTTGAAGGCCACGCGCGCGATGACCATCAAGGTGATCACCATGGCGAAGCCGCTGAAGATGGCGCCCGCAACGAAGTACGGCGGGAAGATCGTGGTGTGCCAGCCCGGTAGCTGACTGGTCGCGAAGTCAAACGAAACGACCGAGTGGACCGACAGGACCAGCGGCGTCGCGAGACCGGCGAGAATGAGGTACGCAACCTCATAGTGCTGCCAGTGGCGGTTGGACCCGCGCCAGCCCAGCGCAAAGAAGCCGTAGACTTTTTTGGCGGTCAGGGTCTTGGCCTTGTCGCGCATCGTGGCCAGGTCGGGGATGAGCCCCACATACCAGAACAGGATGGAGACGGTGCCGTAAATGCTGACAGCAAAGACGTCCCACAGCAGCGGGCTGCGGAAGTTGGGCCACGCCTCCATCTGGTTGGGCACCGGGAAGACCCAGTACAGCAGCCAGATGCGGCCGACGTGGATGGTCGGGAACATGAGCGCGCAGACGACCGCGAAGATCGTCATCGCCTCGGCGGCGCGGTTGATCGAGGTCCGCCACTTCTGCCGGAACAGATACAGAATCGCGCTGATGAGCGTCCCTGCGTGGCCGATACCAACCCAGAAGACGAAGTTGACGATGGCCCAGCCCCACGCGACCGGGTTGTTCAAGCCCCAGACGCCCACGCCCTCGAATACCAGCCAGCCGATGCTGCCGAGCAGCAACAACAGCAGCGAGAGGGCGCCGCCGAAGCAGATCCACCACATGCTGGGCGTGCGACCGAAGATCGGGTCGACGACCGCGGAGGTAATCGACGCGAAGTCGTTGGCGCCTTCGATCAGAACCGGGCGCTCATCGACCGGCTCGACCTCCACCACGGGCTTCGTCATGTAGCCGTCAGTAAGACTCGCCATTAGGAGACCTCGGGGAAATGGCGCAATCCGCCGGTTTCAAGCCCGCGGTCAGATCGGCTGAGCCGACCGCAGGGCATAGTGGTGCTACGTTCAAGGTCAGCGAAGCTGAGCTGGCCCGGGTTGGGAAGTGGTGGATGTGCCATTTTCCCGAGGTCTCCTAGACCAACGCCTCGTTGGGGTTATTGATACGGGCCAGATACGTCGTTCTAGCCCGCGCATTCAGCTCCTCCAGCAACCCGTAATTGCGGGTGCCGGCTTTTGCTCTGGACACGGCGCTGTTCGGGTCGCTGACATCACCGAAAGTGATGGCGCCCGTCGGACAGACCTGCTGGCAGGCGGTAACGACTCGGCCGTCCGGAACAACGCCGTTGCCGTCCCGCTTGGCCTCGATAACCGCCTCGTTGATGCGCTGCACGCAGTACGTGCACTTCTCGATGACACCGCGGAAGCGGACCGTCACGTCGGGGTTGCGCTGCATGTAGATCAGGCTGCCCAGGTGCTGATCCATGCGCTTGGTGTAGTTGAAGTAGTTGAACCGCCGCACCTTGTACGGACAGTTGTTGGAGCAGTAACGCGTCCCAATGCAGCGGTTGTACACCATGTCGTTCAAGCCGCTGGGGCTGTGAACCGTGGCCGCGACCGGACAGACGTTCTCGCACGGCGCCGTCTCGCACTGCATGCAGTTGACCGGCTGCCACTTGGCGTCCGGCGTGTCCTCGCTGCCCGTGAAGTAGCGGTCCACGCGAATCCAGTGCATCTCGCGGCCGTTGAGGCAGTCCTCTTTGCCCACGATCGGGATGTTGTTCTCAGCCTGGCACGCGATGGTGCAGGCCGTGCAGCCCGTGCAGACGTTCAAGTCGATCGTCATGCCCCACTGCTGGCCGCTCTTGTCGAGCTTGCTCTCGTCCCACAGGTGCGACTTGACGTGCTCGGGGTGGTCCTTGAAAACCTCCGACTCCTTCACGAAATCGGGGGTCTTCTCGAACTCGGTCGCCGTCGCCTGCCGCACAAACGGCCGGTCGTGCAGGTCGTCCACATCCTGCAGAGGCGCGAAATCGTACGTGTCCTTGGACTTGCTGACCCCGGCGCCGCTCCCGAACCAGGCCGCGTCCGCGGTCCGCAGGGTGTAGGCGTTGAAGCCCTGGCCCTTGGCCGTGCGGCCAAAGGAGTGCCCGTAACCCAGCGGCAGCGCCACAACGTCGTCCGCCGTACCCTTGGCGACCCAGGCGCCGATGCGCAGCCGCCGGTTTCGCCAGGTAACCTGAATGATGTCGCCGCTGCTGACGCCCAGATGTTGAGCCGTCTTGGGGCTGAGGTATGCCGCGTTATCCCAAGCGAGCTTGGTCAGCGGGTCCGGCAGCTCCTGCAGCCACGGGTTGTTGCCGAAGCGCCCGTCGACCACCGAGTTGTCCAAGCGGAAGTTGATCTCGATGCCCTGCCCGGCCGTCTCTTTCCAGACCGCAGACAGCCCGCCCTCGTTGAACCTGACCGCGGTGGGGCCAACCTCTGCGCCGTCAACGACGCCGTTGTGCACCCAGCGACGCCAGCTCTTCTCAAACGCGGCCTCGGCAGCGCCCTGAGCCTTGTCCGCCGCACCCCGCGCCTCCGCGGCTGTTGCGCGTGCGGCGCGTGCGGCCGATTTGGCCTGCTCCCAGGCCGTCTTCGCCTGCGCAATCGCTGCCGCTTTGACCGGATCCACGGCCGGCACGACCGGGACCGGGATAACCGCGGGCTCGACCGGCTCAGCCTCGGGCTCGGCTTTCACCTCGGGCTCGGCTTTCACCTC
>CAZJHX010000117.1:0-13022 GCA_964545715.1 uncultured Myxococcales bacterium | reverse complement strand
CCTCGGGCTCGGCTTTCACCTCGGGCTCGGCTTTCACCTCAGGCTCGGCTTTCACCTCAGGCTCGGCTTTCACCTCAGGCTCGGCTTTCACCTCAGGCTCGGCTTTGGGCTCCGGCTGAGGCGGCGCCTCCTGTCCGGGACCGGGCGCCTTGCCCTGCGCCGCGTCCAAGCGCGCTTTTGCCGCCTCGACCGCCTTGTCAGCCTCCGCGGCCTTGCCCTCGGCCGCCTCCGCTTTTTCGCTGATCTCCGGCGCCGCGCTGCCCAGCGCTGCCCGCCACTGACCCTGCACCAGGTCGTATCCACCGCGCTTCTCGCGGGCCACCAGCCGCGCCAGCAGCTCCAACGACGACAGCGCCGGATACAGCGGCGCGATAAGCGGCTGCTGCAAGCTGACCGTACCGTTGCGCGCCTGCAGGTCGCCCCACCCTTCCAGGTAGTGGCACCGCGGCACAGCCCACGTCGCGCTCTGTGACGTGGCGTTGCGGGTGAAGCTCAAGTGGATACTCAGGGGCACCTGCTTGACCAGCACACCAAAGCCCAGCTCCACCGGGCCGTCGTAGACCGGGTCGCCGCCCAGCATGATGAGCACGCTCACCTGGCCGGACAGAATGCGGTCGCCAAGGTCCGAGATGGTGCCGGACCACTGGTCCGTCTCCGCCCGGTAGCTGACCGTCTTTCCAACGCTGCCCAGCGCCTGGTTGATCACGCAGGCCAGCGCGTGCACATGCGCCGGCTGACGCGCGCCAACCGCCACAAGCGACTCGCCCTTGTGCGCCTTCAGGTCCTCTGCAACCGCGCCCGCCCAGGCCTGGGTGTTGCTGTCGACCGCGACCTCAACCCCGGTCTTTACGCCCAGCGCAGCGCCCACCGCGGCCAGGAAGCCGCCGATGTGCGACGACGGCAGCCGCAGCCGGTTATCCGCCATCGCCCCCGTGATCGAGAAGACCGGCTCCACCACGTACAGCCGGTTCATCTTGGCGTCCGGCGACCGGCGCGCATCCGCAAACGCCCGCGAGTTGGCGACCGAGTCGCACTCGGGACCAAACAGGTCCGCGTCACACGTCAGCACCCGCTTGGCGGCCGCCAGGTCGTACGACGGCGTCACCCGGCTGCCACCCGCCAGGGCCGCGCCATCCGCCGCCGCGCTGGCAGCCGCAACATCGTGCTCGTACAGCGCAACCTTGGGGAACTTGGCCCGCAGCTCAGCGATCAGCGCCCGGTGCGTCGGCGACGGGATGTGCTCGCTGAGAATCGCGACACCTTTGCCCTCGCTCTCGCCCATGCGCTCGCTCAGCGCCGCCATCGCCTTCTCCAGCTCGTCCCAGGACGACTCCTCACCCATATAATGAGGTGCGTTGTTCCGGTCGGCGTCGTACACGCCCATGACCGAGCCCTGTGCCTGCGACGTTGTCCCGCCCTGGCTCAGCGGGTGGTGCGGGTTGCCCTCCACCTTGGTCGGACGCCCGTCCTGGCTCTCCACCAGTAGGCCCAGCACATTGCGGCCGACGTTCATGCTGGTCGCAAAGTACATCGGCTTGCCGGGAATCAGGTCCTCGGGCCGCTTGGCGTACGGAATGATGTGCTCGAGACCCTTGCGGACACAGCCCGGGGTCAGCGAGATCGACGCGGTCGCCGCAGCGCCGCCAAACATGCCCAGAAAGCGGCGGCGGCTGGGATCGGACGCGCCGTCCAGGGCCGTGGTCTTCGAGTCACCTGTTTTCGGGTCCCTGATCATCGGTGGCACCCCGAACAGTGCGCCGGCGGCGTCAGCTCACGCGAGCGCGCTGAGTCCTTCGACGGGTCATAGGTGGTCGTGTCGAAGGCCATGTTGGTGACCTCCCCGTGCGGCCTCAAATTGGGCGCCGGGTTTCGGTGGCACTCAAGACACCACGCCATCGACAGCGGCTGCTCCTGCCGCACCACTTCCATCTGGTCGATACGCCCATGGCAGCTCGCGCAGCCCACGCCGGCGGCGACATGAACGCTGTGATCGAAATAAGCGTAGTCCGGCAGCATGTGGACCCGCACCCAGGGGATCGGCTCGCCGGTTTGAGCGCTCTTGCGCACCAACTCCAGCTTCTTGCTGTCCACTTTGACCTTGCTGTGACAGTTCATGCACGTCTCAGTCGGCGGAATAGCCGCTTTGCCCGCGACCTCCACCGTGCTGTGACAATAGCGGCAGTCCAAGCCGAGCTCGCCGGCGTGCATCGCGTGACTGAAGGCGACCGGCTGCTGGGGCTGGTACCCCACGTCCGTAAACTCGGGAGAGAAGTAGTACCAGATGCCCACGGTGATCAACCCGAGCACGGCCGGCGCTCCGACTCCGAGAATCAGTGGAAGCTTGTTCCACGAGCGAGAGAAGATGACGGCCAAGTCTATCCTCGAATACTTACAATGCGGCAGACCACAGTGAGCTCCCAAGCGGGACGGTCGGCGCGTAAGCTAGCAAGTGTTGAAATCGGGTGCAAGCAACCTCCTACGCGTCCCTTCATCACGGACACGAGGCCTTTGGGTTGGCTGCTTCGAAGGTCATCCAGACCCGCGCACCATCCGCCATACAGGTCACGTCCAGCAGGTCGCCGTATTTGTCCCAGGACGCCCATTTACCGTTGGGCTTCCCGTCCTTGTAGGCGCCTTCTGTCGCCAACGAGCCGGTCGCATGCCAGCGCTTCTCGCCCGCGAGCCGCCCACTTTTGAAGGCGTATTGCACGACCTTGCCGCCGCCGTCGCGCGACAGCGTCCAGTTCTCGTGCAGCTTGCCGTCCTTGAAGCGCCCCTCGACCACCACGGCCTGGCGTGCGTCCATGAATTTAGAGGTCGCGTCCTTGCGCGTCGCGTCCGCGATCAACGCGCCCGCCTCCGTCCACAGCTTCAGCGTGCCCTTCTCAAAGTCCACCTCGGCGGCCTTGTTGCCGTTGGGGTAGCCGCTCTCCCAGGCGCCGGTCTCCACGCTCACATCGGCATCGTCGACCGTCTCGACGGCGAACGTACCTTTGGCCCACAGCTTTCCGTTGCTGTGCCACTGCGTAAAGGCGCCCTTGCGCGTGCCCGCCTCAAAGACGGACTCCGTCTTGGGCTGGCCGTTCTTGTACCACTCCTTTGCCGGACCGCTGGCCGCGTCATCCGCGAAGCTGCTGCTGGATTTCGGCGCGCCATCCTCGTACCACTCGGCCACCTGGCCATGCTTCCTGCCGGCCTTGAACGTGGTCAGCGACTTCTGGTTGCCGTTCTCGTACCAGCCGATGTGCTCGCCCTCGGGGCGCCCATCCGCATACGTGTGACTGGTCTTCTTGCGCCCATTGGCAAACCAGGTCGTGAACGTGCCGGCCTTACGCCCGTTGACGTAGATCTCCTCGCCCTTGCGCGACGCATCCTCGTAATACTCGTGCCAGGTGCCTACTTTACGGCCGCCGGCGTAGGTCTGCTCGGTCTGCGCGTTGCCGTTCTCGTAGAAGGTGTTGAACGCGCCGTCCCGCGTCGACAGCACAAAGCTGGACTCGGATTTCCGGTTGCCGTTGGCGTACCACTCGGACCACACCCCGTCCCGCTTGCCGGCCTTGTAGCCACGCGACGACTCCAGGCGGCCGTCCGCGTACCAGGACTTCCAGACGCCGTCCTTTTTGCCCTTCACAAAGGTGCGCTCGCTGCGCTTGTTGCCCGAGGGCCACCACTGGGTCTGGCTGCCGTGACGCTGGCCGGCCTTATAGTTGTCCTCGGTGATCTTCTGGGTGCCGCCCGCGAACCATGCGGTGAAGGTGCCGTCTCGCTTGCCGTCCACATAGCTGTCGGTATGCGTCTTGCCGCTGGCGCCGTAAAACGACCGCAAGCCGTGCTGCTTGCCATCCTTCATCTGGGTCTCGGACACCTTGCTGCCGGCCGGGCTCCACTCGTTCCACAGGCCGCTGCCGGCCTTCATGGTCGTCGCCCCGAGCTCCTTGCCGTCCAGGTCAAAAGACGTCCACTTCCCGTCTTTAAGTCCCGCGGCGTACGAGCCGGTCAGACTCTGTTTGCCGTTGTAGTGCCAGTGAGTCCAGGCGCCGGTCTGTTTGCCGTCCACCCACTCGCCCTGGGAGGCCTTCTGTCCGTTTTCGTAAAAAGCGGTCCAGGTGCCGTTGAGCTTGCCGCCCTTGTACGTCACCTCCAGGCTGCGTCGCCCCTTCTTGTCGAAGTAGGTGCAGGCGCCGTCGGTCTTGCCGCCGTCGCATTTGCCCGACGCAGCCGCCGCGCGAGCCGCTTCATCGTTGCCCTGCGCACCGTCACTGCATCCGAAAACCGCACCGCAGCCGAATACTGCAGATACCGCGAGTAATATCAGTAGCTTGGAAGAGCCCCGGTACGTCATGTGAGGTGCCTTGTGACCCATTTGGTGCAGACCATATACCGACGCACCCGCAAGGGCAAGACGACTGGAGGCCCAGAATCTGTCCGACGGGCACTTGGCGATTGACACCGGAGGCTCACCCTTAATAAAAGGGCGCGCATGACGGACGCACCCCAGACACCCGCCACGCCGGAAAACCCCCGGCCGTGGTACCGAAACAAGTGGCTCTGGGCGTTCCTGGCCGGCGCTCTGTACCTCCAGTTGATGCGTCCCATGACCCGCCACGTGCCGGAGCCGCCGGAGGTCATCGGCGAGCTGCCCGGGTGGAGCCTCACCGACCACAATGGCGAGCCGTTCGGACTGGAGGACATGAAAGGCGAGGTCTGGGTCGCAGGGTTCTTCTTCACCAGCTGCGTGACGGTCTGCCCCAAGCTGATGGGTGCGATGCACAAGCTGCAGGAGCTGTACGCCAAGGACGACATCCCGATCCGCCTGCTCAGCATCACGGTCGATCCCGACAACGACACCCCGGAGGCGCTCGCGAAATACGCTGAGGGCATCGGCGCCGACCTCGACCGCTGGACGTTCATCACGGGCGACGAAAAGCCGGTTCGAGAGCTCATCGTCGGAGGCTTCAAGACGTACATGGGCGAAAAAGAAGAGCTGGAAGATCGCCCGGGCGTCTTTGATGTCGGCCACGGCGGCAGGCTGATGATCGTGGACGAAAAAGGGCAGCTTCGAGGGCGCGCATACGAGGTGCTGACCCTGGACGAGAAGTCGGTCTGGCAGCACAACGAGATGGGCATCGACGAGCTGTTTCACCGCTCGCAGCACGTGCTCAGAGCCGCTAAAGAGCAGACCAGCACCCCGTTTGGATGCACAAGTGCCGTTCGCTTCGCCCCGTGACCGGGCCCCCTGCGGGATGCCCGATCACGGCCCAACCGGCCTTGCAAGCAAGGCACAAAAACGCCGCGCCGCGGCGCCGTTTGTACCTTGCTTGCGCTAACCCCATATTGTGGCTATTGTCCCGCCCGATGACGTTGTGCAAGGTCGGGCAATGAGGCAGATCGCAGCGTGGCTCCGTCGCCCTTCAACGCGACGGGCCCTGTCCCTTACAAGCGGTGCTCTCGTACTGTTGGCCGCAGCTGCGGCGATGGCTGCGGACGCGCCGGCGGACCCGTTCGGCGGGGACGTCGAGTACCGTAATCTATTCGAACCAGGCAGCACGCTCGAGGCGCTGAACCCACGTGTAATCGTGTGGATTCTGGCTCAGCTGCACCTGTTGTTCGCCGCGTTTGTGCTCGCGGTCCCGATGTTCGTTTTGATCATCGAGATCATGTCGGTCACGTCGAAAGACCCCGAGCAGGCCAGGAAGTACGACGGGCTGGCGTACGAGTTCTGCAAGCTCATGACCACGGCGTTTTCAACGACCGCAATCCTGGGCGCGATCTTCACCTTTGTGTGCATCGGTATGTACCCCAAGGTATTCGGCTATTTGGCCGAGGTCTTCGGGCCCACGATGTACCTGTATTCAACGATCTTCTTCGGGGAAGCGTACTGCCTGTATCTGTATTATTACGGGTGGGGTAAATTCAGTAAGAAGACGCACCTGGCGCTGGGCTTTGGTCTCAACGCCTTCGGCATCACCCTGATGCTGATCGCCAACGCCTGGACCACCTTCATGATGGCGCCCGCGGGCGTCGAGGTGGACGGCACGGTGTTCGACCGCAGCCAGGCGTTCTGGAACTTCCTGCTGCACCCGATCAACATCCACCGCCTCATCGCCAACCTGTGCATGGGCGGCTCGGTCGCGGCCGCATACGCCGCTTACAAGTGGCTGACCACCGACGATCCCGAGAAGCGCGCCCGGTACGACTGGATGGGCTACATCGGCAACTTCATCGCCATTTTGGCGCTGCTGCCGCTGCCGTTCGCGGGCTACTACCTCGGCTACGAGATCTACCAGTTCAACCAGCAGCTGGGCATCTACATGATGGGCGGCATCCTGTCGTGGCTGTTCGTCATGCAGGCGGTGCTCATCGGCGCGCTGTTCTTCGCCGCCAACTACTATCTGTGGCTGGGCATGGACCGCATCGAGGGCGCCGAGCGCTTCCGAGGCTGGATCAAGTTCCTGCTGGGCGTCATCACCATCGGCATCCTCGTGTGGGCGACGCCGAAATCCCTGATCCTGTCCTCGGCAGAGATCGACGCGATGGGCGGCACCAACCACCCCATCCTCAGCCTGTTCGGCGTCATGAGCGCCAAGAACACCGCCGTCAACCTGATCATCCTTGCGACGTTCCTGTCGTTTTTGCTGTACCGGCGCGGCAATAAGGTCCCAACCGTATCCTGGGCGCCCGTCGGCACCGCCATCCAAGCCCTGTCCTTCGGCATCGCAGCCGCAGTGGTCATCGTCATCGGCGTGGGCGGCTACATCCCCGGCTGGTGGATGGAGTCGACCAAGCGCGTCGCCATGTCGCCGTATCAGGTGGTCGCGGTGCTCGCCTGCATGTTCGTGGTGATGCCGCTGGACATCTTGATGCTGCGAAAAGCCAAGGTGATCGGCGAGATCCGTTGGGGGCAGGTGTCCCGGCGGTCTCAGTACACCCTGTTCTTCCTGGCGGTCTCATTCACGTGGCTGATGGCGCTGATGGGCTTTGTCCGCTCGTCGCTACGCCAGCACTGGCACGTCTACGAGGTCATGAAGGACACGTCGCCGTGGGCCGGCACCCCGACCCTGGGCTACGCAACCGTGATCGTCAGCGTGGTCTGTGTCCTGTTCTTCCTGCTGGTCGCCATGGTCGTCTGGATCGCGGGTCTCGGCTCGCAGAAGGCGTTTGCCGACAAGCCGCCGGTGCCCGCGCGCACCAAGATGATTCGCACGTTTGCCGCCATCGCCGTCCTCGTCGTCGGCGGGTGGGGCCTCAGCATGATCAAGGGGCCGCCCAAAAAGGCCAACACCCAGCAGCTGGCGGACTCCAAGGCGCGCGATGACGCCATGCTGACCAAATACGACGTGGTCGACCCCGAGAAGGGCGTCTACCAGATTCCGATCGACGACAGCATCGCCATGCTGGTGAACAATCCGCAGTACCTGCAGCCTGCGGTCGCAGCCGGCGTCGATCTGGACGAGATGAGCCCCATCGAGCGCGGCGAGTGGCTGTTCTTCAAGAGCCAGCTGGCCTGCGGCGCGTGCCACACCACGGACGGAACCAAGAAGCAGGCGCCGACCTTGATGGGCCGCTTCGGCAAGGACACCGAGCTGGAGACCGGAAAAGTGATGTTTGACGACGCCTACTTCAAGGAGTCGCTGGACAACCCGAAAAGCCAGTTCGTCAAAGGGTACGACAAGGCCAAGAACCCAGCCGCCGCGGAGATGCCCGCCTTCAAGGGCAAGATCAGCGACCGCCAATACCAAGACCTGTTGACGTACCTGAAGTCGCTGTAGCGGAGTCGTAAAGATGTACAAAACGATCGCCGTAGTTCTAGACACCCACCAGGGTGCGAGCCGCAAACCCGCCATCCTGGCCAAGCGCCTGGCAGACGACCTGGAAGCCGCCGTCTGTGGCCTTACCATCGACTCGTCCGCCGCGCACAACGCCGCGTTGGGCCGTCTGGCCGCGTCACTGCCCGCGAGCACACGCCCCGAGGCCGCACAGCCGACACCCAAAGCGCCCGAGATGGACCTGCCGTTTCCGCACAAAGCGCTGACGGGCCGCGCTCACAAGGCGCTGCAGGCCGAGCTGGACACCGGCGCGCACGAGCTGTTGGTCATCGAAGGCGTCGGTGCAACCACCGAGCGACTGCTGCGCACGACCCGCGTCGACACGCTGGTGTGCAAAACCCAAGACCAGGCCAGCGCTGACGAGTCCGACACCATCGTCGTGTGCATGGACGGGTCGCCGCAGGCCTTCTCCGGGCTGCGCACGGCGTTTGAGCTGGCCCGCCGCTTTGACAAGAAGGTGGAGGCGGTCGCGGTCTACGACCCGTACCTGCACTACACCCTGTTCAACGGCATCGTGGGCGTGCTGACCGAGGAGGCCAGCAGCGTCTTCAAGTTTGCCGACCAGGAGAAGCTGCACGAAGAGATCATCGACACCGGGCTGGCGAAGATCTACCAGGCACACCTGAACATCGCGCTGTCGCTGGCGCGAGATGAGGAGTCGGACCTGCAGATCACGCTGCTGGACGGCAAGGCGTTTCAGAAGCTGCTGCGCCACGCTCAGCGCCGCAAGCCGTGGCTGATGGTCATGGGCCGCATCGGCGTCCACTCCGACCAGGAGATGGACATCGGCGCGACGACCGAGAACCTGCTGCGCAATGTGCCGTGCGACGTGCTGATCACCAGCCGCACCTACACACCGCCGGTCGACCTCGAGGCCAAAGCCAATGTCGAGTGGAGCCCCGAGGCCAAGGCCAAGATGGAGCGCGTGCCCGGCTTTGTGAAGGGCGTGGCGACCACCGCGATCCTTCGCTGGGCCAAGGAGCGCGGCCACTCGATCATCACCGCCAGCGTCATCAACAGCGCGATGGGCGAGCTGCTGCCAGAGGGCGCGGCGCGGGCCATGGGCTACGACGAGACGACGGACCCGTACAAGACCGGCGACGGCGAGGCCTCCATGAAGGGCGTCACGTTCGTATGCGGCAACTGCGGCTACGTAGCGCGGGACTTCAAGCCGGCGACCTGCGGCGTCTGCAACGCGGACGGCGTGCAGTTCGCAGCCATCGACCGCGCCGGGTACGACGCCCTGGCCAAAGCCGAGGATGTCGACGAAGAGGAGATGTTCGACGGCAAGAAGCTGAGCTGGGAGAGCGAGGCCAAGACGGTGCTTCGACGCGTCCCCAGCGGCTACCAGCGACGTCGCTCGAAGGCCCGCATCGAGAAGTCCGCACGCGTTCGCGGCATCCAGGTCGTCACCGGCGAGTTCGCCATCGACATGATCGAGCAGGACCTGGCGGAGACCAGCTACCTGACCCCGCGCGGCGAAACGATGGAGATCGAGGTCAAGAAGGACGAGAAGCCGGACGACACGGTCTTCTGGCCGCGCAAAGAGTCCGAGATGACCTGGACGGACTCCGCGTGGAAGCGCCTGGCGCGCGTGCCGATCGGCTTCATGTGGACGATGACACGCGAGAAGGTCGAGGAGTTCGCGGCCGGTCACAACACGACCGAGGTGAACCTGGCCATCTGCGAAGAGGGCATCGCCGAGGGCCGCAAGATGATGGCGGAGTCCCTGGGCCAATACAATAAAGGCGGCGCCAAACCCACCTGGACCAAAGGGGCTGAGCAGAAGGTCGAAGAGGCCAAGGAGCGCGTCACCGAGGTCGGCAAGTTCACCGAGGAGCGCGCTGAGCAGCTGGCGACGGGCGTGGCCGAAGAGCGCGCCAAAGAGAAGAAGCTGGACCAGATCGGCGCGTCCTTCATGCGCAAGCTGGGCAAGCAGCTGGGCTACGGTCACCCGCTGGCCGGCGTCACGACCGAGCACCAGTTTGAGTGGACGCCGGAGGCGGAAGCCGAGCTGGCCGAGGTGCCCGCCTTCTGCCGCGAGATGACCAAGTGGCGCGTCGAGTGGACGGCGGTGAAAAAGGACCTCGGTCGCGTGATTACGCCCGAGATCATGAAGATCAAATACGACATGTGGGGCGAGGTCTCCAAGGGCATCATGGAGAACGAGGAGTCCCCGCTGGAGTGGGACGACGCACCGACGCACCGTCTGGCGAAGATCCCGGGCTTTGTAAAAGGCCAGGTGATCCAGTCGGTCGAGGGCAACGCCCGCCGGTGGGGCTATGAGCGGGTCACGGATGAGCTGCTGGATCGCGTGATTCAGAAGTGGATCGACACGGGCGACTTCCATGAGGCGAAGTACGGGTACAAGTAGGTGAAAGACTTCATTCAAATCTTTCTCTTCACGGTGGTCGTGTCGTTCATCTACACGGCGGTCGCGCAGGTGCTGCCGCAGATGAGCGCGGAGCCTCCGGCGGACGTGAAGCTCGGCTCAAAGATCGGCCCCGAAGAGCTCGCGGCCAAGGGCGCCCCGATGTTTCAGACGGTCTGCACGCAATGCCACAAGATGGGCGAGTCCGGTCGAGCCCCTGACCTGGGCGCTGTCGGCGCGTTGGCCGCCGATCGAGCGGCCGAGCGCGCGCAAAAGACCGGCAAGCCCTTCACGTCGGCGGACTACCTGATCGAGGCCCTGTGCAAGCCGGGTGATTACCTGGTCGAGGGCTATGGGAACATCATGCCGCCGCAGCAGAAGACGCTCAGCGGCGGGCAGATCCTGGCGGTCGTCGCCTACCTGCAGAGCCTGGGCGGCGAGCCCACCGTCAAGGGCACCGATGTCGGCCCGATCGAGCGATTCGGGTGCGCGACCGCGGCTGGTGGCGGTGCGCCAGCGGCTGACGAGGGACCGGCGGAGCCCGTGGGCACCCCCGAGCAGGTCTACACCAAGTACGGCTGCGCCACGTGCCACGCCATCGACAGCGACGAGCGGAAGATCGGGCCGCCATTGTTTGGCATCGGCAAGCGCGCCACCAAGGGCGAGCTTTACGAGGCGCTGCTGGCGCCGGACGCGAAGATCGCCGCCGGTGACCCGCCCTATGCCGGCGGCGTCATGCAGAAGACGCTGGACGGCAACGGCTTCTACAAGCAGATGACGCCTGCGGATTTCCAGAAGCTGGTCGACTGGCTGGCCGCGAACAAGGGAGGGGGCGAGTAGCGATGTTCATGCTGATTTCGCTGGGCGCGATCCTCTTCGCCTACGTCCTGCTGTTCGCGCTGCGCAACAAGTTGGGGTTGTTCTGGAGCGCCACGCTCTTCCTGGTCAGCACGCTGGCCTACCTGCAGTACGGCTTCGAACCGCCGGTGCCCGCCAGCGTCATGATGATGTTTGCGACGACGCTGATCGCGGCGCTGTTGCTGTATGTCTCGAGCAGCGACGACGGCAGCGAGGCCTTCTTCGGCCCGATCGTCGCGGTGCTGGGTGAGAAGCGCCTGTGGCTGCCGCGCTGGATCCTGCTGCTGGCCATCCCGGGCCTGATCGCGTGGCAGACCTACGAGGCCAGCATGCCGTCGATGACGCCGCCCGCCAAAACGCGCTCGGTGCACCCGCCGCCGATCGGCAAGCTGGAGTACAAGGGTCCCGGCGAGACCGACCCGCACAAGCTGGACATCATCAACGAGGGCAACCCATACCGGCACCTCGAGAGCGATGATCCCGAGAAGTTCGCGGCGATGATCAAGCGCGGCAAGGCCGTGTACTACCAGAACTGCTACTACTGCCACGGCGACCGTCTGGCGGCGGACGGCATCTTTGCCGAGGCGCTGCGACCGACGCCGGCCAACTTCCTGGACCCGGGCAACCTGCCAATGCTGACGGAGTCGTTTGTGTTCTGGCGCGTGGCCAAGGGCGGCCCCGGCATGCCCGACGCAGGGACGCCGTGGGACTCCAGCATGCCGGTGTGGGAGAAGTTCCTGTCGTGGGAGGACTCCTGGGCGGCCATCATGTTCATGTATGACTTCACCGGCTTCCAGCCGCGTGCAAACGAGGCGGGGGCACACTGATGAAACTGCTTCACGTGTTTGTGCTCGCGGCGCTGCTGGCGCTGCCGCTGATCGGCTGTGGTGATGACGGTCCCGGTGAGCCGGGCGTCGGCGATGTCGCCAACGGCGAGACGGTTTACGACAAGCGCTGCGCGCAGTGCCACGGCGCTGAAGACGACGGCGATGACAACGCTCAGGGCGACGCGAAGGGCCCCGGTGCCGCGTTTATGCTGCCGCGCCCGCGCATCTTTGCCGACAACGGCTCCTACAAGTTCCGCACGACGGTCTCCGGCGGGCTGCCGACGGACTGGGACCTGTACAACATCATCAGCCGCGGGCTGCCGGGCACGGCGATGCCGGGCTTTGAGGCGATCCCGGAGCAGGAGCGCTGGGACCTGGTCGCGTACCTGAAGTCGCTCAACGAGGACTTCGTAGACGAGGACCTCGCCGAGGACCTGATCCCGCTGGACGACTTCGACGGCCTGACCGAGGCGCCGGAGCTGACCGAGGAGATGGCGATCGCCGGCAAGGCGCTGTACGAGCAAAACAAATGCTGGCAGTGCCATGGCAAGAACGGGCGCGGCAACGGCGAGTCCTTCCCGGACCTCAAAGACGACTTCCCGTACTTTGACAACGACGGCAAAAAGATCGCGGACAAGACGCCGATTCTGCCGACCAACCTGACCAACCCGGAGTCGTACCGCGGCGGCGCCACGCCAATCGACATCTTTCGCACGATCACCACGGGGCTGAACGGCACGCCGATGCCGGCGTATCTGGACCCGATCCCGGAGGCCGAGGACCGCTGGGCGCTGGTCGCGTACATGGTGCAGGCCTTCCATCCGCCCAAGAAGGAGACGCGGGACGAGGTCGTGCGCGCCATCAAGGTGGACGCCTTCCCCGAGGAGAACACGGACGACACCTGGGCCGACGCACCGCAGGCACGCTTCACGACGCTGGCCAATGTGATCGAGCCGCCCCGCCTGTTCTGGACCAGCGTGGAGTTCGTCTCGGTGCAGGCCATGTACACGGACACCGAGGTGACGCTGCGGGTGCAGTGGGATGACCGCACCAACTCCAAGGGCGCCAACATCGACCACGAGTACGAAGACCGCGACACCGGCATCTACACAAAGACGGATCACCCCGACCAGTTCGCGG
>CAZJHX010000116.1:0-33989 GCA_964545715.1 uncultured Myxococcales bacterium | reverse complement strand
GGCTTGTCCTCGCCGTCCGCCTTCGGGGGCTTGTCACCCTTCTCAGGCTTGTCTCCGGCCGGCTTGCCGTCGGCCTCTCCACCCTCGCCGCCCGGCTTGGGGCCCTTCTTGGCCTTGCATTTCTGCGCGAGCTTCTTACCCGGTTTCGGCGCGCACTCTTTGAACGCCGCCATGCACTCCTCGCCGTCGTCGGCGAAGCACTCGGCCAGCGCGACCAGGCAGCCGCCGGCCTTCTCGTCGGCCTCGCCCAGCACCTCCTGCGCGCCCTCCAGCTCGGCAAGGGCCTCCAGCGACTCCGTCTCGGCGTCACCTTCGGCGCCGCAGCCGGTCATACCGAGCGCCAGGGTGAAGATTGCTGAGCCAACGATGAGTGCGTTCAGTTTGGTCATCATCTGCATGATCTAGGTTCCTCCGTGAGGGGTGTGTGTTTCCGCTGGTCGACCACTAGAGCAACCCCCGTGCCAGAACGCAGTCCCCCGTTTTTGGGGGTGTGGTGTCAAGCTGTCTTGTCAGGGAGACAGGTGGGGGGTCAGGCTGGCTTGACGGCTGCGAGGATGGCGCGGATCTCCCGCATGCCGTCGTCGTCCACCAGGGCCGTGTACTGGTCCAGGGCCAGCCCCAGCGCGCCGATCGCGCGGTCGGGCTCTCCGGCTGCCAGCGCCGCCTCGCCGCCCGCCCGAGCGCTCAGCGCCGTGTCCACGTTGACGAAGCCGGTGGCCTCCGCCTGCGCCAGCGCCTCGCCGAGGCTGTCGTCAAAGGCCTGCCACTGATCCAGCCCGGCGTACACCACCAGCAGCGCGACATGCGTGCACAAGATCATCGGACGGCGGCCGTGCGTCAGCGCCATGTGCAGCGCGCGCTCCAGACGCTCGCGCGCCTCGTCGAACTCGCCCTGCTCTGACAGATTGATGCCCAGGTTCAGCTCAGGCACCAGCAGATCGTGTCCCACCGCCTCATACCGACGTAGCGCCTCTCGATAGCTTGCCGTGGCATCCGCGATCCGACCCGCAAAGCGCGCATGCTCGCCGGCTGCGTTGGCACAAAAGGCCACACCCCAGCGGCAGCCGGCGTCCACAAACCGCCGCCGCGCCCGGGCCAGCAGCCGGCCGGCCTGGACGATGTCGCCGGACTGCGCGTGCACGTGCGCCAGGTGCAGGATCGCCCGCGCTGCGTGCTCGTGGGCCCCGCACGCCTCAAAGTCATGCCGCGCCATCGTCGCCCAGCTGGCAGAGCTGGTCGGATCGCCTCGCGTGTGCTGAATCAGGCCGAGCTCCCTTCGTGCCAGACCCAGTCGCTCGCGGTCGTCCAGGCGCTCCGAGATCACAGCCGCCTCGCGCAGCATCCGAGTGCCGGCATCCAGGTCCACCCCACGCAGCCGCAGCACCATGGCCTGCTCGATCAGCGCGGGGGCCAGCAGCCCAGTCCAACCGTGCGCGCGCGAGGCAGCCTCCAGCTGTGTGCTCCAGCGCTCCGACTCGTCGACGTGTCCTTTTCGCCGCGCCGCCTCGCTGCGGATCCGCCAGGCCTCGCCCCACCGGGAGTCCGTCTGTGGCACGCCCACCCGCGCCATGGCCGCATCGCGCAGGCTCAAGAGCTCCTCCACGTCTCCGCCCTCCGCCCGTAGGCGCCTGCGCGCCGCTGTCAGCAGGGGGGCCAGGGCCGCCTCGTCCTCGCCCGCCGCCAGCAGGTGCCGCCCCACGCGCTCCGGGGTCTCCGCCGCGTCGCCTCCCGCCAGCGCCTCTGCACACCAGCGGTGGTGCCGTGCGGCCCGGCCGGCCTCCCTGGCCCTGCGACGGATGCTCTCCTTCAGCATGGCGTGCACAAACGTCCACCCGAACTGGGGTCCCTGCTCGGAGGCGACCGCCAGGCGTCGGGTCAGCAGCGCGTCGACCAGCCCGTGCGCAGCCGGCACGCCCGCGTGCGCGCAGACCGCCTCCCACTCCCGCGAGTCCGCGCCCGCGCCAAGCACCGCGGCCAGCTCCAGCGCCACCGCGTCCTCGGCCGGTCGACCGGCCAGCAGCGCCTCAACCCGCTCTGACCAGACCGCGTGCAGGTCGTTGGGAAACGCGTCCCAGCCGCCCGCCATGTCCTGTCGCAGCCGGTAGCCGTCAGGTCCGGGCACCAGCGCCTCTCGCTGCACCCAATCATCGATCAGATGCACCACAAACAGCGGGTTGCCCTGCGTCCGTCGCTCCAGCCGCGCGGCCACGGCCGGGTCCAGCCGGATCATCTGATGCACCAGGGCTCCGCGATGCTCCACAGGCAGCGGACCGATCGGGATGCTCTCTGCGTGCTCGGTCGCGCTCAAGGCGGTCAGCGCCTCTTGCACCTCGGGGCGCTCCGCGAGTCCCTCATCGCGTGCGGTCAGCACCACTAGAACCGGGATCGGCCGTCGCTGCTGCGTGCCGAGCAGGTGCCGGGCAAAGCGCACCGAGTCAGGCCCCCATTGGACGTCGTCCAGCCACAAGACGACAGGCCGGTCCATCGCGACCCGCTCCATCAGTCGCGCCAGTACAGCGTCTCGTTCGCGCGGGCCCGACAGGCGCGGCAACCCGACCGCCTCCTCGGGCGCCAGCAGCGCGGCCAGAGCCCACCACTCATCCTCGTCGTTCGCGCCACGCGTCTCCAGATACTCACGCAGTCGCTCGACCAGGTCGGTCACGGCCAGACCCTGCGTGCGCAGATGGCGCGCGACCATCGCCGCCAGGCCGTGCTCGGGGCCGAGCCCGGGGTCATGTCGCGCCATCAAGACGGTCGCGCCGAGTCGGTGATGCGCCTGCTGCACAAGCCACTGCGCCAGCCGGCTCTTCCCCGAGCCCGCCGCGCCGCGCAGCACCACAACGCGCGCCGAACGGTGCGTCTGCACCGCCTCAAGGGCCTCCTCCAGCTGCCCGCGCTCGGACTCCCGGTCGACCAGCGGCGGTGCGCGAAGACCCCACAGCCCCAGCCCCAGCAGCTCGTCGTTGTGTGCCTCCGCCGGGCGCCTCTCGTCCGGCGCGATGACCCCCAGCGCGCTTAGATCGGCAGCAGCCTCCGCCGCCGACTGATAGCGGCCGGCGATGTCCTTGTTGAGCAGGCGTTGCAGCCAGGTCTCGACGGCCCCGGGCACATCCGCGGTCCAGGGCAGCGGTGGAATCGGTCGGACCAGGTGACCTGTCAACGTCAGCTTGACGTCGCCGGTTTTGAACGGCGGCTGGCCGGTCAACAGCGTCCACGCCAGGCAGCCGAACCCATAGAGATCGGTCCACGGTCCGAAGTCGCGCCAGTGGCCGCGTATCTGCTCGGGCGCCATGAAGTTGGGCGTGCCCAGCATGCGGCCGCGCTCACGCTCCGCGTCGAAGGCGTCCAGACCATGTGCCAGTCCAAAGTCCGTCAGGCGCGCGCCCGCGTGACTCAGCAGCACGTTGGCGGGCTTGAGGTCGCGGTGGATGACACGCCGGGCATGCGCGTGCCCCAGCGCGTCCAGCAGCTGCATCAGCAGCCCACTCAGCTCCGTCCACGGCATGGGGCGCGGCACCTCGTCCAGCGCGGTCCCGTGCACAAGCTCCATCACCAGGTACGGCTCTCCCGCAGCCAGGCGCCCGCCGGACGCCTGGGCCCCGTCCTCATCGACGGAGCCCAGGTCAAAGACCCGGACGATCGCGGGATGGTCCAGCCCGGCGGCGGCCCGCACCTCATGTCGAAAGGACCGCAAAAAGAGCGCGTCCGGGGGGCCACCCGTCCGGAGCACCTTGACCGCGACCGGCAGCCCCAGGCCGCGATGTGTCGCCCGCCACACCTGCCCGATGGCGCCACGCCCGATCGGTTCAGACAGCTGCAGCGCTCCCAGGTCAAACGGGCTGGGTGATGTCCCCCCATGATCAGGCTGATCCACGTCCATACGGTAGATGTTGGCTGATCCGGGTTCAACGGCTACCTTACGAGCCATGAAAGTTGGATTCATCGGCTGGCGCGGGATGGTTGGCTCGGTCCTCATGGATCGGATGGCGTCCGAGAAGGACTTCACGCAGCGAACCTACGACCCGGTGTTCTTTTCCACCTCTCAGGTCGGGCAGCCCAGCCCCGCCGTGATCCGCAATCTGCCGCCGCTGGCGGATGCGCGGGATCTCGACGCGCTGGCCGAGATGGACGTCATCGTGACCTGCCAGGGCGGGGCCTACACCGAGGAGACGTACTTTCCGCTGCGCGCTGCCGGGTGGGACGGCTACTGGATCGATGCGGCCTCCCGGCTGCGCATGGAAGACGACGCCGTGATCGTGCTGGACCCCGTCAATCGGCACGTCATCGATAAGGCGCTGGAGGACGGCGGCCGCACCTTCGTCGGCGCCAACTGCACCGTGAGCCTGCTGCTCATGGCGATTCAGGGCCTGCTGGACGAGGACCTGGTCGAGTGGGTCAGCTCCATGACCTATCAGGCGGCGTCCGGTGGCGGCGCACGTCACATGCGCGAGTTGGTCGACGGGATGGCGGTGCTGGGCGCGGCGGGTACGGCGGTCGAGCCGGCTGCCGGGGCGCTGGAGCTGGATCGCGTGGTCACCGAGACGCTGCGGTCGGACGCCTTCCCCACCCAGCAGTTTTTGACGCCGCTGGCGGCAAGCCTGATCCCGTGGATCGACCGCCAGGTCGAAAACGGCCAGACCCGTGAAGAGTGGAAGGCGATGGCCGAGGCCAACAAGATCCTCGGACTGGATGCGCCGATCCCCTTCGACGGCATCTGCGTGCGCGTGGGTGCGATGCGCTGTCACAGCCAGGCGCTGACGATCAAGCTGAAGCGTGATGTGCCGCTCGAGGAGCTCGAGCACATGCTGAACGGCGCCAACAGCTGGGTGGGTATGGTGCTCAACTCGCCTGAGGCGACGCGCCAGTACCTGACGCCCGCCGGTGTCAGCGGCACGTTGGATATCCCGATCGGCCGTGTCCACAAGCTGGCGATGGGCCCGATGTACCTCGGGGCCTTCACGGTCGGTGATCAGCTGCTGTGGGGGGCGGCGGAGCCGATCCGGCGCATGCTCCGGATCCTCTGCCAGCAGGAGCCCATGAGCGGCTAGGGGTTCTGACAGCCCGTGATGTTGCCGCCGCTGCTGTTGGCGGTCGCCAGGCAGTCCTTGAGCGCAGCTTCGAGCATCTCGATGGTCGGCAGGTGGCAGGTGCCGTCGTCAAACGTCACGCTCATCCACTTGATCAGGTGGGACGCCCACGCCCACAGGCCGGCCTGCGTGTTCACCAGGTAGTGCGTCGGGTGCGAATAGTCGTCGTTCCAGTTGAAGAACCGGCCCTCCCAGGTGGCGGCGTTCAGCAGGGGGACCAGGTCCGCCGGCGCGTTGTGCATGACGGCGGCAAAGCGCAGGGCGGACGCCACGGAGCACTTGAGCCCCATGTCGGACGCCAGGTTCTCGTCAAAGAGCGCGTCGTAGGCGTCGGGATCCTTGAACCCGGTAGGCCACTTCTGGAACCACTCCCAGCCGTTCATGTTCCAGTCCTTCACGCCCGGAAACAGCTGGCCGTTGGCGGGTCGCGGCGTGGCCGGGTCGATCCAGATGCTGACGGTGTGGATGTCGCAGGCCTGCGCGTAGGCCGCGCCCATCTTGGCGCAGATGGCGGCCAGCGCCGGGTCGATGGTCGGGCCGGTGTCCTCTTCCACGGCCGGCACGTCCAGCGGTGCGGCGGGGCCCGGATCGGCTGCGCCGGCGCCGGTGTCGGGGGGGGGCCCCGCGGGGGGGGGGGGGGGGCGCCGCCCGGGGTGGGGGCGGGGCCCCACGAGCCGAGGTCATTTGCGCCCGTAGTCTGACTCGCGTCAGGTGCGTCGTCTGAGCCGGAGCCGCCTGAGCGCCCACCAGCGGCGGGTGTGCAGGATGCGAGAATCATTGATGAAACTATCGCGAGAGGGACGATTTTGGCGCTGCTGACGTTCATGGCGGCGCATCCTAGCAGCCCCGCTCGGATGACGTCTTGTTAAATAGTCCCGCACCGTCTCCGCCATCGGGGTGAGCCCCGGCCGGACCGTCTTCTGGACAGAAGTCGGGCGCTGCCAGGCTGCCTTGCCAGCCCCCGAATGCGCGAGTACGCTAAACCCCGATATGGCCTACACAGGGTGGACGCGCGAGCAGTTGGTGGCCGAGTTGCGAAAGCGCGACGCCGCTGCCGATGCGCTGCCGTCTTCGATCAACCTGCTCGAGACGATCCACCTGGCCCAGACCGACTTCATGACCGTCGACTCCGAGACCAACATCTTTCACGGGATGCTGGCGAACTTTCTCAAGATCACGGACAGCGAGTACGGCTTTATCGACGAGCTGTTCTACAACGACGACGGCACCATGTATCTGGAGGCGCGCTCGATCACAAACATCGCGTGGGACGACGCCAGCCGCGCGCTGTACGCCAAGTTGGTCTCGGGCGAGATCAAGTTCGACAACCTGAAGTCGCTGTTTGGCGAGGTCATGGTGACGGGCAAGCCGGTCATCTCGCTTGACGCGCCCACCGACCCGCGGCGCACGGGTATCCCGCCGGGACACCCCGCGCTGACGACGTTTCTGGGTCTCCCGCTGTATGCGGCCGGAGAGTTCGTGGGCGTGATCGGTCTGGCCAACGGCAGCGCCTTCGACGAGGCGCTCATAGAGCGCCTGGAGCCGCTGACCCGGATCTGTGCGATCATCATGCGCTCGCTGAAGATCGACCGGCGCCGGGCGGAGGCCATCGCTGAGCTCGAGACCCGCACAGCAGAGCTGGAGCTCTCCAACGAGGAGCTGGAGACGTTTGCATATGTCGCATCGCACGATCTTCAGACACCGCTGCGCTCTATAACCGGCTTTTTGCAGCTGCTGCGTGAGAGCTATGCCGGCGAGCTGGACGAGCGCGCCCACAAGTGGATCGATCGCGTGGTCCAGGCGACGGACCGCATGCATCTGTTGATCGGCGATCTGCTGGCCTACTCGCGGGTCGGGTCGCGCCCGATTCACCTTGTGCCGGTTCCGATGGACGAGGTCGTCGATGACATACTGGAGTCGCTGTCGGTGGTGGTGAAGGAGTCCGGCGCCGAGATTGTCTGCGACCCGCTCCCGATCGTGGCAGGGGACATGGTGCAGCTTCAACAGTTGATGCAGAACCTTGTTGGCAACGCGCTCAAGTATCGGGGGGACAGGACACCACAGGTGCGTGTCTCGGCTCAGCGGTCCGACGGCGGCTGGACGCTATCGGTGGCGGACAACGGGATCGGCATCGCATCGCGCCACCAGGAGCAGGTGTTTGAGGTATTCAAGCGCCTCCACACCCAGAGCGCATATGCGGGCACCGGGATCGGCTTGGCTATATGCAGGCGGGTCGTTCAGCGGCTCGGCGGTCGCATCTGGCTGGAGTCCGAGGAGGGGGTCGGCACCACCTTCCACTTTACGCTGCCTGAGGTAGCGGCCGAGAAATAGCCGACCGGCCAGGACTCTGGCCGTTCAACTTTGAAGACGCCTTCGGACACCTTTGCGATCGATTCAAGACGCCGGTCCGCCGCGACGATAATCCGGGGGACGCAGGAGGCGTATTCAGGTGCAAGTGCTCGGTCAGCGACCCCACGTACAGCCGGAGGACCGATGGCGGTACGACATGGCGCGCGGCATCATCATGTCGCTCACAGCCATCTGCCTGGGCGGACTGGTGATTCTGCTCATCATCGGTGCCCCGATTGAGACGATCGGCGCCCTCAGCCTGGCGACGGTGGCGTTTCCACTGTCCGGGATCCCCCTGCGCCGGGAGGACGGTCTGACGTGGTGTGCTACGACGCTGCTCGGTACCACGCTGGCGGCGATCATGGGCATCGCGATGGTGGGGCCACAAATCGCGTCGCCGGTCATCGAGTGGTTGACGATCGTGCCGGTCATCGCGGTTGCTCTGCTCGGCGGTCGTGGGGCCGCCGTCGCATGGGTCGCTGCCTCGGGCACGCTCGCCATCGTCAGCCTGTTCAGTCTGCAATCGCACCCCGTGTCGGTTGCTGTATCGGGCGTGCACCGACGTCGCAGCGCTGTTTGCCGCCGGACATGACATCCGCGTCGCCGTCAACGTCTCCCCGCACCAACTCAGCTACGCCGGCTTCGTCAACACTGTCGGCCGCATTCTCGACGAGACCGGGATCGAGCCGCACCGGCTGGAGCTGGAGATCACCGAGGGGGTCTTTCTGGGCCATGAGGAGCAGACGGTGAGTCGCCTGCAGGAGCTTGCAGCGTGCGCCTGTCCCTCGATGACTTCGGAACGGGCTACAGCTGTCTCGCCTATTTGAAGCGCCTACCGCTGGACACGCTGAAGGTGGACAAGTCGTTCGTGGACGGGCTGCCCGATGGCGAAAAGGACACGGCGATAGTGAAGACGATCGTGGCGATGTCGCACAATCTGGGCTTGTCGGTGGTGGCGGAGGGCGTGGAGCTGGAGGCGCAGGCCGAGCGACTGAGACAGCTTGGCTGCCAATACCTGCAGGGGTGGCTGTTCAGTCGCGCCGTCCCGTTTTCGCGCCTGGTCGAGCTCCTGGCAGCTGCGGTCCCGGCCGCATGCCCCACCGAGTCGGAGGTCGCTGTCTAGTCGTCGCGCTTGTCCGCGGCGTGCATGGCGCCGCTCAGCGGGCCGTCGGCACCGGGGCTGCGGGGGCCGCGTGTGGCCTTGTCGTAGCGCTGGGCCACGATCTTGCCCGCTACGTCGCGGCCGCCGAGTCCGAACGCGAGCGCGCCCGCCAGGCAGACGGCGCCGAACGCCAGCGCAAAGGCTGTGGTGACGAACGTTTGCGCGACGTCCAGCTGATGGAGCGCCATCGTGAACGCGAACACCAGGATGGCGTAGCGGGCCATGGAGGCCAACCACTGGCGCTCTTCGTCGTCGTCGGTCGACGCGATCAGCTCGCGCACAAAGCCGCCAAGCCCGAAGGCCAGGCCGACGATGATGATCGCGGGCAGGACGTTTTGAACGGCGTAGGCCAGGAGCGTCTCGATGTACGCACCGAAGGAGCCCAGGCCAAGCGTGTTCAGCGCCTGCACCGCGGCGACCAGCACAACTGCGACGTAGGCGATGCGGCCGACCAGCAGGCTGGGCGTCTTGAGCTTCTCGCTCTTGGTCTCGAGGTCGGCCAGACCCAGCTTGCCGAGCAGTCCGTCGAAGCCGATGCTCTCCAGGACATTGCTGAGCACGTCGCGGACGATGCGCGCCACGACGATGCCGACCGCAACGATGATCGCGGCGACGGCTGCCGCCGGGATGACGGCCCAGAATGTGGCCATCATGGCCGTGAGTGGCCCACTGAGCGCCTCGATGCCGAGCTTGTCCAGCGCCGCGATCCCAGCCTGCAGCATTACGAACGCGGCGATGATCATGCCGCCGACGGCGCTCGCCGGGCGCTTGGCGAAGAGCTGATCGAGCTTGATCTTGGCCATCGCCTCATCGAGCCCGGCCGACGCCAGCAGGTTGGTGACGACCTTGCCGATGAATTTTCCGCCGAACCAGCCGACAGCGGCGATGATCCCCGCCACGAACAGCGCCGGGAGCATGCCCATCGCTTTGCCGGCGAGGCCGGTGAGGGGGGCGACCATCGACGAGATACCGAGGGCCTCCATGCCGGCCGTGATGCCGAAGAAGAGGACCAGCCAATACAAAAACGTGCCGACACCGGCGGAGAACCCGGATTTGCCGTCGGTCGACCGCTCGGTTGCGCTCCACTCGCTCAGCTTTTGGTCCAGGGCCGTTTTCGCGAGCCCCCTGGTCGCGAGACTCCGCAGACCGCGCGCGATGAGCCACGCGATACCTACGATGGCTGTCGCCTTGGCGATGGGAATGACCGCTGCCAGCAATGATGTCAACAGCAGGGAGATGGGGCCGGCCGCCTGGCTGAGCCCGGCAAAGTCGAGCACCGCAACCAGGACCATCGCCATGATCAGATAGAAGGTGATCTTCTGGGCGGCGCGTTCGATTCGGTCCCCTTCCGCCGACTTCAGGCCGACCATGTCGCCGAGCTTATTGTCCAGCTCCGTGCGCTTGAGCGCTCGATAGACGAGGGAAGCGATGTACTTTGCGGCCACATACCCCGCAAGAGCCAGAGCAAGGGCCAGTCCGGCTTTCATGCCGAGTTGAATTAGCTGTTCGGTCATCGAAGTTCTCCCTCCGGCCAGAGCCGGCTACGGTGTTGTCGCCCCTTGCGTCGCACCATTCGTGCCAGCACGCTGAACGAGGGGCTGCGACCCAGCTGCCGCACCACGAGCACAAGTGAGTCACATTCCGCGACGTCCCATGACGATGAGGTGTGTCCCAATCCGGGACACACCTGCCAAAAGTGTCGTGGAGCGTGCCACACCTCGGGTTTCGCAGGCGGGTCCGATACGGGTGAAAAGCAGCTCGGCACGCGCTTTGGCGGGAAGTGGCCCGGCACTTGCTCTGAGTACCGGCGCGGATTGGTTTGGCCTTGGGAGGTCCAATGCACTCAGTCACTTGTCACGGCAGCACGGATGCCGGTCTCATACGCAGTCGCAACGAGGATCACTTTGTCGCCGACGAGCGCTCCGGCCTCTTTATCGTCGCCGACGGCGTAGCGTCATGCGGCGCCGGCCACATCGCAAGCCAAATGGCGTGCGAGTCTATGGCCGCATTCGTCCGCGAGTTCCGCCGCTCCGACGCGGCATTTACACCCGATCACCCTGAATGGGTGACCCACTACACGGACGTGCTGGAGAAAGCCGTCCATTTCACCAACAGGGCCGTCTTTGAGGCCGGCCGCCGTCGCGCGGACGTCCAGCGCATGTCCACAACTCTGGTGGGGCTGCAGGTGCTGCCGCGCCGGTGCATCAGTACAAATGTCGGCGACTCTCGTCTCTATCGGGTGCGCAAGCGCCGCCTGGAGCGCCTGACCGAGGACCACACCCTGCTGGATGAGGCGCGACAAGCGGGCATCTTTGATGGTGATGAGGAGCACTTTCCGTACCGCAACGTCATCACGCGGGCGATAGGCCATCGAGAGAACGTCAAGGTGGACGTGAGAGTCCACACTGTGCGGCCGGGCGACGTCTTCATCTTGTGCACCGACGGCCTGACCAGCGAGCTGTCCGACCACTTCATCCGCGGAATCGCCATCGAAAACGAGTGGGATCCGCGCGGCATGGCCGACGCCCTGGTGCAGATGTCCAACCGCCGCGGCGGCCGCGACAATGTGACGGTCGTAGTGGTGCAGGTCCCCCGCCGGTCGGCCCGGACGTCGACTCGAACCGGCCACCGCATCTCGTCGGCTGCGCGCTCATCCCGCCGCCGCGGTTGATCGACGTGGGCCGCTGGTCCGCTACTGCTCGAAGCAGTAGATGGATGTCTCGACCGCGCAGTTGGTGAGCGCCCGGCATTCTTGCGTAAACGTGGCGTCGGTTGCGGTCACGCTGCCCATGAACATGTAGGCCGTCCGGTTGTCGACGGTCCACTCGTCGCAGTGGCTGTTGTCGATCAACGACGACCACTGTGGGTGTGGTCCCAACGCCACACACCCGATCCCGGGTCCAGTTGGAAAACATGGGACAGAGTCGTTACCGGCTCGCCTGGCATACCACTTGAAACGTGCGCCGACCCGGAGAGGGACACCTGCAAGGAGGAAGGCGAATGACGAGCAAGTTTATCGACGTACCAGGCGGCATCTTCACGAGTCTCAACGCGCAGCTGTGCTTCGTGCTGTTTGCGGCAGTGGCCATCGGGTGTGCGCCCGATGGGCGACGCGACCGCGGCGGTGACGATCCGCAGGCCGAGGACGAGATAGTCGAGGCGCCGCCCGCCACGGCGGTCACCGTCCCGAATGCGGCTGAGGACGAGCCGGCGTTTGAGGCGCCGGCCGAGAAAGAGCCGGAGGAGGAGGCCCCGGAGGTAGAGGAGCCGGAGGAGACGGTCCCGGACGAGGAGCCCGAGCCGCCCGCACCGCTGGTGTGCGAGTCCGGCTTTCACGGTCCGGCCTGCGATGATGCGCTGCCGCTTGCGAGCCAGGCGCCCGGTCCGGCGGATGGGGCGATCGGCCAGGCGCTGTCGCTGACGCTGTCCTGGGCGGGCGGCGATCCGGACGGCACGGACGTGACGTTTGAGGTCTATCTGGGCACAGAGCCCGCAGGCGCCAAGAAGATCGCCACGGTCGAAGGCACCGATGGAGGCGAGCTCATCGTCGAGGACCTGCAGTCGCGCACGGACTACGTCTGGCGTGTCTCCACCGTCGATGCCGGCGGCGGTCGCACGGACGGACCCTGGTGGCAGCTGACGACCGGCACCATCAGCCCGTGCCCGGACATGCCGCTGGTCCAGGACGACGACGGCAACAGCTACAACACGATCCTCATCGAGGGACGGTGCTGGATGGCCGAGAGCCTGCGCGTGGGCAAGATGCTTCTCAACAGCCAGAAGCCCACGAATGATGGCGTTGTCGAGAAGTGGTGCCCCAACGACTCGGTGGCGGACTGCGAGACCTACGGCGCGCTGTACACGTGGCACGAAGCGACTCAGGGGACACCGAAGACCCAGCCGCTCGTCAGCAAGCCGCAGGGACTGTGCCCGAGTGGCTGGCACGTGGCCAACAAGTCCGAGTGGGAGGCCCTGACCGCCGCCTACGACAACGATGAGCTGTTTGAGGGCGGCGTCTCAGACTTCGCCATCCTGCCCGGCGGCTACCGCAGCAAGTACGGCGAGTTCGAGTGGTCCGGCGAGATCGCGACCGTCTGGACGGGCACCTACAAGACGTCCACAGCCGGGTTCGCCTACTCCTTCAGCAAGAAGCCCGGAGCCAACGGCGCCTCGTCGTGGAGCATGGGCACGGGGATGAGCGTCCGATGCATTCAGGACAACCAATAATGCCCGGTCGCATCAGACCAGCCGGCCAGGTCATCGCCTGAGCCGGCCGGCATCGCCGACCGATTCAAAAAGCGCTGACCACCTGCTACGCTGGCGGCTTGGAACGCCCGGACCGGCCCCGCGGCGAGTGGTCGCAGCCCCTCATCGGGTGCGACAAGCCCGAGGCCGCGCTCGCCCTGCTGACGATGGCCGTTATGGGTGTGCTGGGCCTTATGGTGCGCGGTTCGCCGGTGCGGCTGCCCTGGCTGCTGGTGCCTCTGGTCTGGATCGCGCTGCGCGTGGGGCCGCGCGCCATGTTGGCGTCCGTCGGCGCTCTTGCGCTCTGCGCCGCCGTCCAAACATTCGTCGGGCACGGTCAGTTCGCCGGGCCCAGCCTCTCGGTGGGGTTGTTCCGAATCGGCGTCCTGGCGGTGGTCGTGCCCAGCGTGCTGCTGGGCGCGATCTCGGTCGCCCGCCGTGCCGAAGCGCGCGCCCTGCGCCCCGACGCGTTCTTGCTGCAGCCGCCGCCGGTCAGGCCACGGCCGAGCGCCGCTCAACTGGCTCTGGCGGCCGTGCTGGCCGTACACGTCACCCTGTTTGCCTGGTCGTACCTGCATCTGGCCGGATTCAACATGGACATGGACCGCGACCTCACCCGGACGGTCCGGCTGGTCACCGGCCAGGGGTATCCATTCGTCGGGCCGGCGCTCAAGACCACGTCGCTGTCGCTCGGGTCGCTGACGTACCTGATCTTTGCCTTGCCGGTCATGGTCTCGGACGACCCGCTGATGGTGCACCTGGTCGTCGTCGCGTGGGGCGCCGGCGCGCTGGCCCTGGTCGCTGTGGCTCTCCGGACGGTGGTGCGTCCCGGCGTGGCTGTGCTTGGCGCCGCGGTGCTGCTGGCCAGCGGGCCCTGGTTCACCGGCATGCTCTCGGCGTGGCATGCGACGCTCGCGCCCATGGCGGCGCTGACCTTCTGGGCCGGCGCCGCGCGGCTGCTGGCCGGAGGTGGCCGTTGGGCAGCGATCGTGATGTGTGCCGGGGCCGCGGCCGCACCACAGCTTCACGCATCTATGGCGCCGCTCCTGGTGCTGTGCCTCGTCACACTGCTGGCTGTTCGTCGTCGCCTGGGGCTGGCCGCTCTCGCGCCGGCTGTCGCGGTGGGGGTGGTGATCTCGATGCCGGTATTGCTCGGCCTGATCCTCGACGACGGCGGGTCGCTGGACACCGCGCTGGTCAAGGCGCCCGGTGTTCGGCAGCTGCTGCCCACGCAGCTGCTGAGCGAGGCTGCGTGGGCGTTTACGCCGACCTGGGACACCGCGCCGCCCACCGGGCTGTTCTCCAGCGGTGTCGGCCTGGCGGCGCTGGCGGTCCTGATGATGGCACTTGTCGCGGCGGGGATCGTCCACGCCGCGCGGCGTGAGGCCGGGCTGGGTCTGGGCCGGCTGGCGACGCTCGGGCTGGCGCTGGGCATTCCGTTTGCGCTGCTGCTCCCCACCGCGATCACGGCTCGCTACGTGTACGTCATTGCCATTCCGGCGGTCCTGCTGGCGCACATCGGGCTGGAGTGGTCTCTGCGCGGGCGGTCACGCTGGGTTCCACTGGCTGCCCTGGCGCTCCTCCTGGCCGCGGGCGTGCGGGGGACGAGCATGCCGCACCACGGCGCCGGTGACGTGTGTGGATTGATGGCGCAGAGGCAGGTCGCGCGCCTGCTGGTGGATGACGCGGGCGTCCCCCACACAGACCGTCACCGCATGCATGGCGAGATCTGCCGCCGCCCTGAGACGGGCTTTCCCTACTTCCTGGCTCAGCGTCCCCGCGACGTGGACCGCGCCGCAGACACCCGAACACACAACCGTCATGCGATGCTGCTGCCGCTGTCCGAGCCGCTGGCCGGCCGCGCGGTCGAGGCCAGCCGCGTCGTCGTCGTGGCGGGTCGGCCGCTCCGATTTGTCACCTACACCGCCGGGTCCGACATGCGTCCCGTCGCAGGTCCCACGACGTCGTTCGGTGATGCACACGCGCGGTTCGAGGTGCCCGTACCGGCCGGGCGGACCGCCCTGAATGTGGATGTGAGGGTGTTCAGCCACACACCGCACTCCGGTCGGCCTCCGCCCTGCGCGGTCGTCGTGCGCCAAGCGGCGGGTCCGGTTCTCTCTCTCACACCGGTGACCGGGCTGATGCGCGCCAGTCGCCTGGCCTTTCGTGCGTCGGTCGTGGGCGCGACCTCTCCACTGACCGTGGAGGTGACCAGCTGCCCGCAGCTTTACGACGTGGACGTCTACTGACCCTCGAACAGGCGGACCAGGAAGCGCCGGGTGAACAACGTACCCACCAGGGCCGGTATGATGTGGTCCACGAGGCTGAGCAGCAGCCCGGCCGCCATCAGCACGCCCGGCTCAGCCATCGAGGCCATCAGCACGACGACCAGCGCCTCGCGCGCGCCGATCCCCATGAAGGTCACGGGGATCTTCGCGCCGATCATGCACACAGGCAACGCGGCCACGATCAAGGTCGCATCGACGGACGCGCCGAGCGCCGCCACGAGCACGGCGAAGTTGCCGAGCTGCCCGGCGATGATCGGCAGGGTCTGCAGCGCGCCCTTCCACAGCGCCCGAGGTCGAAGCTGCTCAGCGAGGTCTGCCAGTGCGCGCAATGCGTCACCAAATCGTCCGGGGCCCCGTGAACCTGCGAAACGTCGGCTCAGTCGTGGCAGGACCGCGGTCACGGCCAACATCCCCAGTAGTACAGCGCTGACGAGCACCGCCGGCCCACGCGCTCCAGTCCCGTGCAGCCACCAGCCGACCGCCGACAAGAGCACCAGCCAGATCAGCTTGAACCAGTGAATCGAGATCAACGCCGCCGCCGCCGCGCCCAGCTGGACACCATGCGTGCGCCGAAGATAGGCCATCCGCACGACGCTGCCGGTACCCGCCGGCAACGCACCGTGGATCGCCAGGTTTCCCACGATGGTCTCCATCGACGCCGCGAACGAGATCTCGTGCCCGAAGCCCCGCAGGGTCTGCCGCAACACCACCGCGGTCTGCACCGTCTGCAAGCCCAGCGACACCAGGATCGCCACGCCCAGCAGCCGGTAGTCGACGCCGGCCAGGCTCTGCCGAACACCCTCGAGGTCGATGCGCGTCAGCAATAAGGCCATTACGCCGATCGTCAGCGCGACCGTCAGCAGGGTCACCGCGACGCGTCGTTCGCCTGTCTGGGCACCTGGCATCGGCGCAGTGTACACGCGCGCACGGCGCGAGGGGTCGATCGACACACGAACCCGTGCTTTGATATGGGGCGTATCTGCAATGTGAGGCGGTCAGTTGCTCATCGCCATAGGGCCGTTGCTTGCGCTGGCGATTGTGCTCATCGTGGGCATCATCGGTGGGCGGCTCGCACACACCATCAATCTGCCCGGAGTTACGGGTCAGATCATCGCGGGTGTGCTGATCGGACACTCGGGCATCAATCTGCTGGGGCCCGAGGTCGTGAGCGGCGTGGATGTCGTCACCGACTTTGCCCTGGCGTTTATCGCCGCGTCCGTCGGCGCGCACCTCAACTTCCTGCGCTTGCATAACGCCGGCAAGCGCCTCTTCTTTTTGCTGATCACGGAGGCCACGATTACGCCGGCTGTCACGCTGCTGATGGTCGTGTGGATCGGCGATGCGGACTGGAACCTGGGCGTCTTGTTGGCGGCGATGGCCATCTCCACGGCGCCTGCCACCATCCTGGCCATCGTGCTGGAGACGCGGTCCAAGGGAGTGTTCGTCAAGACGCTGATCGCGGCCGTGGCGTTCAACAACGTGGCCTGCATCGTGCTGTTCGAGGTGGCCCGCTCGTTCTTGAGACCGGACATACCCGGCAGCGCTGAAGACGTCATGAACCCGTTCGCGGCGCTGGCGACGGCGGCGGCGATCGGCACGGTCTGCGGCCTGGCGCTGGTACGCGTGACGGCCCGCACGACGGAGCGCAAGCGGCAGGGGGCCAGCTCATTGGCAGCGCTGCTGGCAGCCGCCGGGCTGTGCGGGGCTCTGGACATCTCGGCCATGCTCGCCTGCGGAGCCCTGGGCACCACGGTGGCCAACCTGGCGCCCAAGCGTGAGAACCTGGGCGCCGCCGCCTTCCCCGGGCTGGAGCCGGCCATCTTTGCGGTCTTTTTCACGCTCGCAGGCATGCACCTGGACTTCGCCTATCTGGCGCCCGCGGCGTGGCTGGTCCTCACCGTGCTGGCCGGCCGGTTCTGCGGAAAGCTGGTGGCCGCCAACGTGGCGATGCGGTTGGCGGGCGCGCCGGACGCTGTGCGGCGCTTTCTGGGGTTGGGCCTCATCCCCCAAGCGGGCGTCGCGGTGGGCCTCATCCTGGTGATCACCGGCGATCCCGCCTTTGTGGAGCTGCACCACACGCTGCTGGCTGTCGGCTTGTCCACGGTGATGCTGAATGAGCTGATCGGCCCCATTCTCACGCGGCAGGCGTTGGTGCAATCCGGCGACGCCGGCAAGGACCGCGCGCGCGTCATCGACTTCATCCAGGAGGAGAACATCGAGGTCGGCTTGGAGGCCAGGACCAAAGAGGACGCCATCCTGCAGTTGGTGGAGCTGCTGGTGCACTCCAACCGGCTGGATGTCGCCCCGTCGGACCTCGCCAAGCGGGCTTTAGCGCGCGAAGCCCAGTCGTCCACCTGCGTTGGCGGCGGCCTGGCGGTGCCCCACTTCACGCTGGACGGGCCCGACCAGATCGTGGGCGCCATCGGCATCAACCGTGAGGGGCTGGATTTCGACACCCCCGACGGCATGCCGGTGCACTGCATGGTGCTGCTCGGCACAACCGAGTCCCTGTGCGATCGCCACCTGGAGGTGCTGGGCGCCCTGGCGCGCGCCGTCAGCACGTCCCACCAGGACCTGGGTTACGAGCTGTTTCACGCGAAGTCACCCGCGCACGTCTATCAGCTGCTGCACGCCGAGGACGCCGAGGACTTCAACTACTTCCTGGACGCCGACAGCGCATAAGTGCTCGGGCCACCTCCGTGTCCTTTCCGCGGTGATGACTCCGTGCCGGAGTTCTTTACGGCGCCCGCCCCGCGTCCTTGACGCGGCACGCGGACTCGGGGGCCCACACCGTGTCGGCCGGGGGGAAAGGCGTGACGGGAACCAGCGACAGGCTGTCGCGGCATACCCTCAGATTGGTGCGAGCGCCCGCGTTTTCGGCGGCCCCCGTGCCGGTGGGATCGCTCCAGATCCACAGCTCACCGGACTGGCCGGCCACGACAACCTGTCGCGCGTTCGGCCGGGTCAACAGCCGGTAGGGATCCGCCGGACCCTTGATCGCGTGCGTTTGCCGTCCGTTGGTCGCATCCCAAAAGCGGACGGTCGAGTCGTTGCCGGCGGAGACGACCGCCGCGCCGCCCTGGAGCCAGGCGATCCCGCGCATCGCGCCCGTGTGACCCGCCAGGTGGCGCAACTCACGGCCGGTTTCCGTGTCGAAGAGACGGCCCAGGCCGTCCTCGTACGCGGCGGCCACCTTTGCACCGTCCGGAGAGTAGCGCAGGTCCACGACGGCGCTGTTCCCCACGAGCTCGTGCACGATAGTCCCCGTGTCGGCGTTCCATATGCGCGCGCGACCGTCGGCGCCGCCGGACACAAAGGCCTCCTGAGCGGGCGAGCGACTCAGCGCCGTCACATGAGGCTCGTGCGCTTTGAGGACGTGGCGCGTCTCGGCGGTCTCGGTGTCGTGCACGACGATGTATGTCTCGATGAAGTTGAAGCTGAGCAGCGACCGCCCACTGTGGGTGTAGACCAGCGGCCCACCACCACGATACGGGACCTCGAGCTTGCGCGGCTCGAGGCCGGCATCATCGGACCACAGGAACAGCTGCGCCTCGGTGGTGACGGTGGCGATCTGCCGGCCGTCGGGGTGGAACGCGACGTTGCGGACCGGCCTGGGATGCGAGAGCTCCCGAAGGAGCCGCCCCGTCGCCGCATCCCAGATCGGTAGGACCGTGGAGGTCCCCACCGTAGCGACCCGGCGCCCGGCTTCATCGAACCGGATCTCGCGCCCTCGAAGGGTTGGGGTCCCCAGCGTACGCTCGAGCTGCCCGCCGGCATCCCATACGCGAAAACCGCTGGTGCTGTACGCCCCCGCCAGACGCGACCCGTCCGGCGCGACGGCCACCGCCGCGATGGGGCCCGCGCCGTGGAGCATCTGCACGCCGTGCGCGTCCGTCAGATCCCACAGCCTGGCCGTCCCGTCATCCGAGGCGGTCGCGACCCGATCGCCGGTCGGCGAGATGTCGAGCTCCCACAGGCGGTCCGTGTGGCCCGCCAGCGTGCGTGTTCGATCGCCGGTCCGGCGGTCCCAAACGATCGCGGTGTGATCAAAGGACGCGGAGACGATCGAGCGGCCGTCCGTCGTGAAGCCCACGTCAAAGATCCCAAGCTCGTGTCCCGCCAGCGTCCGCGCCGCAGACCCATCGGACGTGGACCAGATGCGCGTGGTCTTGAGATCGGACGACGCCGCGATATGACGCCCATCCGGCGAAAACGCGACCCGCCACAGCGGGCCGTCGTGCGGCAGCCGGTGAACCAGGCCGCCATCGGCAACCCGCCACACCGTCACCGTCGTATCGAACGAGGCGCATGCCAGCAGGCTGGAGTCCGGAGAATAGGCCAGCGAGTACGCCTTGTCGGTGTGCGCCTCCAGGCGGTGCCGTTGAGCGCCGCTCGCCACGCTCCAGATGCCGATCACCCCCGCGTGCGTACCTGTCGCGACCGTTTGCCCGTCCGGCGAGAAGGCGATCGGCTTGACGCGAGAGGGGTGAGGACCCAGCTCGCTGAGCAGCCGCCCGGTGAGCGGATCCCACAGCCGAACGGCGAACTCATGCGTGGACGCGAGCATCGTGCGGTCGGCGTTGGCGACGACGGTGCGCACCATGTTTCCCGGGCCCTCCAGCGACCTGGCCAACGTGCCGTCGGCGGCCCAGACGCGCACGGACGGGTCGTTGATCGCCCCCGTCGCCAGCCACTTGTCATCCGGCCCGAACGCCATGGCCAGCACGCGGCCCTTGTGGCCGGTGAGCGTATGAAGCCGCTCCCCGGTCGCCGCGTCCCACAGGATGACGCGGTCTCCGCCCACCGTCGCCACGCGGCCGCCGTCGGGCGAGAACAGGACGTCATCGACTACCGAATGTCCGGGCAACACAAACGCAAGACCGCCCAGGCTCGACAGATGCTCCACCGAGAGCGCCATCTCGGTCGGTTGCTGACTGCCCCGGTCCTCGCCCTGCAGCGCGATGGCGGCGCGCAGCAGGGCTACGGCTTCGCTGCGATGGTCGCGTAGACGGGCGCTCTCCGCTCGCACACCCAGGCTCTGGATCACGCGCTGGCGCTGGCCCGCCTCTGCCCGTAGCTGGCTTTGCCGGGCGTGCGCTTCTGCCTCCTGCGCGCGCATGCCGCGGTCGCGAAACACAAGCATGGCGGCGTAGGAGCCCAGTGAAATCGCGATTAGAAGCACGGCGCTCCCGATCAAGAGCGCGAGCCGCCGCCGTCGCCGTCGAGTGGCCGAGCGTACGCCGTCGTCGAGAAAGGCCGCGATGGCATCGCCGGTCACCGCTGCGGATCCCGACCGCCAGCGCAGCGCTTCGTCGAGGGCCGCGTCGGTCCACAACAGCTGTGCGGGGCGGCCGCGCTCCTGCCAGTGCGCGGCCGCGTTCGAGATCCGGGCGCCCAATCGACGCTCGGCCTCGCTGTCGCCGAGCCAGCGCCGAAGCCGATTCCATGTGGTGATAAGCGACTCGTGAGCGATCCGAACGCTGGCGGCCGCTTCCTCTCCGCGCGTGGCGGTCAGGAGTCGCCCGTCCAGAAGGTGTTGGAGCACGCGGTCAGCGCGGGCGGGATCGGCGAACCCGCCGGTGAGCGACACGCGCTTCACCGCCTGGCGGGTGCCGTCCGGGGTGACCATCGCGCACAGGATCGATCGCGCGAGCGCCTGGTCCTCGCGTGCGGGCAGCTCGGCGAACACATGCTCTGCGTGCGTGGCCAACACACCGGCGACGCCACCGAGCCGGTCGAGTGCCTTGCGTTGGACGCACCGGTCGTCGCGGTCGCGATACTCCCACAGCCGGCTCATCGCGAATTGCAGCAACGGCAGTGGGGCCGCAACGCCTTCAAGCTCGGCGACCATCTGCTCCGCGAGCCCCTCTTCGAATTCGTAACCCAGTCGCGCCGCCGGCTCCTGAAGCGCACCGATCATCGCCGCGCGGCCGGGCGCACCCAGCGCGAGCAGGTTGGCTGTGACTCGCTCCCCGAACGTCGGCGTCTCAGTGCAGCGGTGGATGAAGTCCGATCGGATAGCGATGATGACCGTGACGCCGCTGTCCGGATCGTCTGCCGCGGAGAGCAGCGCGTCGGTGAACCCCGCTCGGGTCGCCTGGTCGGCCCCCTGCGTGTAGAGCTCCTCGAGCTGGTCGACGACGAGCAGGACATTGCCGTCCGAGCGGTGCGCAAGCTCGCGCACCGCCTGGCCGACAAGGCCGGGGCTGGACAACAGCGCCTCGGGACCGTGATCGCCCAGCGCGCCGTCGGTCGCGAGGGCAAGCGCCGCATGCAGGGTCGCCATCGGCTTGCGACCTGGTGACACGCTGAGAACTGTCCATGGCCGCTCAGCCTCGCGAAGGGCCGGCACCAGACCCGCGTGGACCAGAGAGGACTTGCCGGCGCCGGAGGGGCCGATGACAGCGACCAGCGGACGATCCGCGATCAGGCTGACCAGGCGCGCCGTCTCGCGATCGCGGCCGAAGAACCAGCCGGCGTCGGACTCCGAGAAGGGCTCGAGATAGCGATACGGCTCGCCGTCAGGCCGCCGCGCCGCGTCGCGCTCGATCGCCAGCAGCGCGTCGAGCATCTCCCGGGCGGACTGAAACCGCGCATCCGGATCCTTGGCGAGCGCGCGCTGAACGAGCGCGTCCACGGCGCCGGGGACGGACGGCTGAAGCTCCGCGACACCGGGAGCGACGAGCGACGCGTCGAGCACGCCGGAGCTGGAGAAGGGCAGCCGCTGGGTCAGCAAACGGAACAGCACCGCGCCCAACGCCCAGACGTCGACCCGCTCGTCCTGGGTCTCACCGCGAGCCTGCTCCGGCGGCATGTACCCCGGCGTTCCCGCGGCCGCGTCGTCCGTGACCTCCAGGGAGTCGTCGGGTGAAATCGACAGACCGAAGTCCAGGACCTTCACGGTGCCGTCGTCCAGGCGAAAGATGTTGCCGAGCTTGAGATCGCGATGAACCAGCCCGGCGCGGTGCGCATGGACCAGCGCGCGCGACGTCTGAATCCCGATCGACAGGACCTCCCGCACGGAGAGGCTGCGCCGGCGGAGCACGACCGAGAGCGGCGCTCCCTCCATCAGCTCCAGGACGAGGAACGGGAGCCCGTGCCAGCTTCCGAACTGGTAGACGGTGACGATGTTGGCATGATGAAGCTTGGCCGTGGCCCGGGCCTCGCGTTCGAATAATGCGAGCGCCCGCTCCACGCTGGGACCACGCAGGTGAACGAGCTTGACCGCGACCAGACGGCCCAGCTTGAGGTCGCGGGCCACGTGCACCTGGCCCATACCGCCCTCGGCCAGAAACCGGATGATCTCGAAGCCGTCGCCGATGATCGTCCCCGGAGCGGGGCGGGCGGTCGCTCCAGGCTCCGGAGCGGCCGCGGAGGACAGCGGCGCGCCATGCTGCGGTGTGGGCCTGTCCGGCCTCCGCTTCACTGGAGGCAGCGTGCTCGCGTCCAGATCGATGTCAGGTCCGGGCTCGCGCGTGGCCAAAAGCTGGGCCGCAGCCCTCCTTGCTCAGTGAAGTGTCGAGATTATCACACGCGTGTCGGCCTCAACGGCCGGAACATGATCTCGGTTGACTCTGGATTTGTGTCCAGGGTGTATAGTGCTGTCGTGACTCGATGGTCTACCAGTCCGGTCGGACGCGTCCTCGCGGTCGTCGTGTGCCTGGGCCTCGTCGTGCCCGCGTCCGTGGCCAACAGCGCCCTCTACGCATGCAGTCGGGACGGCCTGACCACCGCAGAGTGCGACCGCTCGGAGCAGGCGCCGCCCCCTGGACACCACTCTTGCTGCGGTTACGAACCCGAGGTGATGGGACCTGGAATCGCCGGCCCACCCTGCTGCGCCGTGACGTTTTTGCAGCCGGCGGCGCAGGTCGCCTCGCTGTCCGACTCGACGGTCTCGCAGCGGCCACTATCCGTACACGCCGCGGTCGCTCACTTGGCTTGGAGCCGGCCCTCGCGCATTCACCCCACCCCGTCCACGCTATCTCACCCCCCACCGCTGTCGGGCATGGGCTTGCGCATCCGAATCTGCTCCTTCACGACTTGAGTCGAAGCTGAGTCCTTTTCGGGCCCTGCGTGCAGCGATCTGTGCGCCTTTCAACATGTGAAGCGACAATAGAAGCAGGTACGACATGACAGCGAGTCTCTTCGCTCGCGAGCCAGACCGAATTCAAAGTGCCGACTGCGGGCACGTGCGCGTCGCCATTTCAGTCCTGACGGTCATGATGCTCTCCAGCTGTGCGAACCCCGGCGCGGGCGTGTTCGAGCTGTACCCCGAGCTCGAGCCGGGACGCACCACCTGGGCGGCGGTCCAGGCCGCGCACGGCGCTCAGGGGGCGCAGGGCAAAACGCCGCAAGCAACCGACCTGGGCGCTCTGGTGAACCGCGTGCTGAGACACAACGCGCGTGTGCAAGCCGCGTGGGAGGCCTGGCGAACGCGCATCGAGGCCGTCGGTCCGTCGGGCGCGCTGCCGAATCCGGTCCTGAGCTACACGTTTCTCCCCTTGCCCGTCGAGACGCGCGTCGGGCCAAACGAGCACCGGATCATGGTGTCTCAGCGCATACCATCGCCTCCAAAGCTGATGGCCCAGCACAGCAGCGCGGTTGCTCGCGCCGAAGCCGGCCGGCACGCCTACGACCGCGCGGCGCTGACCGCCGTGACCCAGCTGAAGTCTGCCGTGGCGGAGATCCGGTATCTGCAGCGGGCGCGGGAGCTGCTGGCGGTCAACGTCAAGCTGGCCGAGCAGCTGGCCACCGCCGCCTCACAACGACTGGAGAGCGAGGCAGCGACGCTGTTCGACGTGAGCAAAGCACGCTCCCAGCTGGCTCAGCTGCAGTATGACGCCGTGCGTTTTGGCGAGCTGTTGGACGCGGCCGAATCGCGTCTCAACGCGCTGCTGAACCGGCACGTCGACACGCCGATCGGCACCCTGCCCAGCTGGCCGTCCGCCGTGGAGATGCCCAAGCTAACCGTGCTGTACGAGCGCGCCCTGCGCTCCGAACCCGGACTCAGAGGGCTGGACTCGGCGATTCGGGCGAAGATCGCGGGTGTCTCGGCGGCCCGCGGGCAGCGCTGGCCGGAGCTCATCGTGGGGGCGCAGCTGATGGTGAACGGACCGGCCGCGATGTCCGGACTGGACGGCAGCGGCGACGACGCCCTGGGGGTCACGTTGGGGGTCAGCCTGCCGTTGTGGTTTGGCGCAGACAGCGCGCGTGTCCAGGGCGCGGAAGCGGCGCTGCGTCGCCAGGTGCACCACAAACGAGACCACGTCAACACGCTGCTGGCCGACATCAAGGAGGCGTTTTACCGGCTGCGAAACGGCCGTCGCCTGACGACGCTGTACGACACCACCCTGCTGCCGGAGGCCCGCAAGGCGATGGGGGACGCGGAGGCCTGGAACCGCACGCAGGTCGGGTCCTTTACCGACTTTCTGGAGGCGCGCACTACCTGGTACCGCTTCTCGCTGGCCCGTGAGCGTGCGCTGGCCGATGCCGTCCAGGCCGAAGCGCGTCTAGAGTTGTTGATCGGCGGCGCGCTCGATGAGCGCGCTGAGAAGGTGGCGCCATGAGGATGATCGTGATCGTGCTGCTGATGACCGGGTGCGTGGTCAACGGTCTCCGTGACGACCAGGCGCGCTATGCCCTTCCGGTCGGCGCCGCCGGTGTCGCCGCTCAAGCCCGCGGTGTGGTGGGCGCGTCGGTTACGAGCCCGGGCGCCACGCCTGTTGGGCAGCTGCCCAGTGTCTCGGTTCGCCGCGCGCTGGAGCCCGCCGACCTGACGTTTCTCGGGGTCGACGTCTCGCACAAAGAGCTTTGGGCAAAAGCCTCAACTCAAGACTTCAAGCCCAAAACACCGCTGTCGGAGCGCGACTCGCTGGTGGTCTTTCTGGCGCGCAATGAGCGGCTCAAGGCGGCCTGGAGTACCCGACAGTCCGCCAGCCACCGCCACAGCCAGGCTCTGCACCTGCGTCGCATGCTGGAGCAGTTTGACGCTCTGTCGCAGCGCCCCGATCAGCGCCCGGCGCCCACGATCCCGTCTTCAGAGTCGCTGCAGGGCAAGGTTGTGGACGCGGAGGTCGCCCTGGCCCGGATCCGGTTTGAGACGACCGCGTTCGAACTGCTGACCGGGCTGACCCGCGCCTTTCACGAGGCGCGCTACGAGCGCCAGGCGGTCGGCGTCTTCTCCGAGAGCGTGGCGCTGAGCCGGCGGCTGGTCGAGGTCGCCAGGGCGCGCTATGTCGCGGACAAGGTGTCGACCGCGGACGTGCTGCGTGCCGAGATGCGGCTGGAGGCCCTCAAGCGCAGGCTGAAAACAGCCAAGGAGCGCCGGGCTGCCGCCGTTCGGGTCGTGGGCGCGCTGCTCAATGTGACCCAGACGATCAAGCCGGGCTCGCCGCGCCCGCGCGCCAAGCTGCCGGAGCTGAAGAGGCTGCGGGCGGAGGTGGCGATCGGCGGCCTGGACGTGCGACTGGCGGCGGTACGCCTGGGACGCGGTGAGGCGATGCTGGCGCTGGCCGAGCGCAGAATCCTGCCCGATCTCAGCCAGGGGCTGAGCGACCGGCGTGGCGAGCAGGGTCGGGATCGCTTCCGGGCGGGCTATGCCGCGGGTCAACCCTACCTGGAGGAGCTGCGCGATCGCGTGGCGGCGGCGGGTCGAGCGCTGGCCCAGGCACGCACGCTGGTGCCGGCGGCCGCCGAGCGCGCGCACGCTACGCTGAGCGACGCCCTGCGACGCGTGCGGCTGTACAAGAAGTCCCAGATGCCCCGTGCCAGGCAGGCGCTCAAGACCACGGAGGCCGAATACAAGGTTGGGCGACAGTCGTTTTTGGAGCTGGACGACGCGCAGCGGCTCTGGCTGGAAACGCATCTGGAGTATCACGCCGCGGTCAGAGACGCCCACATCGCGGCGGCCGAGCTCGCGCGGATCCGCGGCCCAAAGATCGTTGATGGAGACAAGCCATGACAATGAGAGACGCAGTCGCGTTCATCGCGGCGTTGTTGATCGGTGCGGGCATGACGGCGGCCGTTCGCGGTGCATCACTGGCAGCCGACGTGCCCGACGTGTCGCCCGAACCTGTGCAGGTCGACCCCGCGACGAAGCCAGTTGAAGACAGCGAGCCCAAAGCCGACAGCGAGCCCATGGACCACAGCAAGATGGACCACGGCAAGATGGGCCACTCCAAGCCGGATAAGCAGGTGTGGATCTGCCCGATGGAGTGTGTCGAGAGCGACAAGCCCGGCGACTGCCCCGAATGCGGCATGAAGATGAAGCTCAAAGAGGAGTCCCCATGAGACTCGCGATAGTTGTGTTTGTCGGTCTCGCCGTCGGCTCCGGCGCCACCATGCTCGTGCCGGCGGCCTGGCTCCTCGCGCCGCCCGCCGAGACCGCCGGCGAGAGCGACGAGGTCTGGGCCTGCCCCATGTTGTGCGTCAAGCGCAGCAAGCCCGGCAAATGTCCGGTGTGCGGCATGACGCTCGAGCGCTTCGAGGACACCGGCCGCACGATCACGCTCAGCAACGAGCAGAAAGCGATGATTGGCCTCAAGACCGCCAAGGTGGAGCGCAGGGTGCTGCACCGCCGAATCCGGACCGTCGGCACCATCGACTACAACGAGCGCCACGTGAAGACGATCAGCGCCTGGGTCGGTGGGCGCATCGACAAGCTGTTCGCCGACCATACGTACGTGGAGGTGCGAAAGGACGATCACGTGATGCAGCTGTACAGCCCGCAGCTGTTCGCAGCTCAGCGGGAGTACCTGTCGGGCGGCGGACTCAAGAACGCCGCCAGGCGCAAGTTGGAGCTGCTCGGCATGCGACCCAGCCAGCTCGAGGCGCTCGATAAGAGCGGCCAGGCCTCGGAGCACATCGAGATCCTGAGCCCGATCTCCGGCAAGGTTATCGCCCTCAAGGTCACCGAAGGCACCTACGTCAAAATCGGCACCCCGCTGTACACGGTCGCCGACTTCGACAACTTCTGGCTGCGCTTCGACGCGTTTGAGGAAGATCTGCCGTGGATCGTGATCGGGCAGCCGGTCGAGGTCGGCCTGGACGCCTTGCCGGGCAAGACCTTCGAGGGCACGGTCTCCTTCATCGAAGGCATCGTCGACCCGGTCACGCACACGACCAAGGTGCGCGTCACGGTGAACAACGCCGACGGCGTGCTCAAGCCCGGCATGCTGGCCAACGTGACGATTGCGACGGAGCTCGATTCCGACGGGAACGCGGTCCGGCCGCCGCTGACGGGTCGCTTCACCTGCTACATGCACGAGCACATTCGCAGCGACAAGCCCGGCAAGTGCCCGCTCTGCGGCATGACCTTGGAGCTGTCCACGGACAGCGGGAGACCGGCGGACCACAAGGGTGGTGTGATCGCGGTCCCGACCGTCGCCGTGCTCGGCACGGGTGAGCGGCATCTCGTTTATGTCATGACGTCCAACAACCACTTCGAGCCGCGCGAGGTGCGGGTTGGCGTACGCGCCGGCCCCTGGACGCACGTGCTTGCGGGTCTTGAAGCGGGAGACACCGTGGCCACGGCGGGCGCGTTCCTGCTCGACTCGCAGATGCAGCTCACTGGCAAGCCCAGCCTGCTCTCTCCCGGCGGCAGCAGTGTCGGCGGTGGGCACGAACACTAGATGAGGCGGATGATCCGATACCTGGTGGACCACCCGCTCGTGGCGGGGGTCCTGACCTTTGCGGTTATTGCGATCGGGGTTGACGCGCTGCGCAATACACCGGTCGACGCGATTCCGGACATCAGCGAAAACCAGGCGATCGTCTTCACCGAGTGGCCCGGGCGGTCGCCCCAGGACGTGGAAAACCAGATCACGTACCCGCTGTCCGCCGGCCTGCAGGGCATCCCGGGGGTCACAGAGATCCGCGGCCTGTCGGGATTCGGCTTCTCGCAGATCTACATCGTCTTTGAACAGGACATCCCCTTCTACTGGGCGCGCACCCGCGTACAGGAGCGGCTACAGACGGCGCGCAAGGGCTTGCCGTCCGCCGCAGTCCCCCGATTGGGGCCGGATGCGACGCCGCTCGGGCAGGTCTTCTGGTACACGCTGGAGGCGCCCGGCTACGACCTGGGCACCTTGCGCTCCCTGCAGGACTGGGTGATCCGATACACACTGCAGGCGCTGCCCGGCGTCTCGGAGGTCGCCAGCGTTGGGGGCTATGTACGCCAGTACCAGGTCGACGTCGATCCCGACCGGCTTCGGGCGCGGCGCCTGTCGGTCAACGACGTACAGCGCGCCATCTCGCGCGCCAACGTGGACGTGGGCGCCAAGACCGTCGAGCGCAGCGGCATGGAGTTGGTGGTGCGCGGCCTGGGATTCATCAGGTCGGTCGAAGACGTGGAGAACATCGTGGTCGCCTCCCGCGAGGGCGTGCCGGTGTTCGTGCACAACGTGGCCGACGTGTCGATGGGTCCGGATTTTCGTCGTGGCGCGCTGGCCAACGAGCACGGCGAACGTGTCGGCGGCGTAGTCACCATGCGGTACGGCGAGAACCCGCGAGAGGTCATCACCCACGTCAAAGAGGCGATCGAAGGTCTGAAGAGCGCGCTGCCGGACGGCGTTCGGATCGTGCCGTTTTACGATCGCACGATCCTGGTCGACGAGACGATGGCCACGCTCAAGACCGCGCTGCTGGAGGAGGTCGCGGTCACCGTCGTGGTGCTGCTGCTGTTCCTCCTCAACATCAGGACCTCGCTTATTGTGGCGGTCACGCTGCCGATCGCCGTGCTGATGGCGTTTGCGGCGATGCGCCTGATCGGCGTGGGCAGCAACATCATGTCGCTGGCGGGTATTGCGATTGCGATCGGCACCATGGTCGACATGGGCATCGTCATGAGCGAGAACATCTTCAGCTCGCTGCTGTCCAGCGACGGCTCCCGCTCGCGCTCCGAGGTTGTGGCCGATGCCGCGGCTGAGGTCTCGCCGGCGATCGTCACCGCGGTCGCCACTACCATCGTCTCGTTCCTCCCTGTATTCATGCTCACCGGCGAGGCCGGCCGGCTCTTCTCGCCGCTGGCCTGGACCAAGACGTTCTCCATCGCAGCCGCGCTGATCGTGGCCATCGCGCTGGTGCCGGTGCTGTGCCACCTGCTGCTCCGAGACCCAAAGCCGAGCCCCGCCGGGCGCGCCTGGCTGAAATACCTCGCCGCTGTTGTGGTCTCGATCGGCGGCTACATCATCGGCTCCAGACTGCCCTCCTTCGGCGTGCTGGCGTACCTCCGTCCGGTCTGGCCGGGCATCCTGGTGGGCTCGATCGCCGGCGTTCTCGCATGGCGCATGACCGCCGAGCGCCTGGTGCCGACTGAAGAGAACCCCGTGTCGCGATTCATCCTGCGCGGATACGAGCCACTTCTGCGTGGCGTGCTGCGCCACAAAGCCGCCTTTGCGGTGCTGCCGGTGACAATCCTGACTGTCGGAATGCTGCATTTTGGCGGCGCGCGCATGCTGTTGGCGCCGTTCGGACTGGCCGCTGAGGCCGCCGGCGGCAAGCTCGAGCAGGTACGCCCATTCAAGGCGCTCGCCGAGACGTTTCCGCCGATCGGCGAGGCATTCATGCCGCCCCTCGACGAGGGCTCGCTGCTGTACATGCCCAGCCTGCTGCACCAGGCGTCGCTGACCGAGACGATGGACGCGATGATTCGCATGAACAAAGGCATGCGGGAGGTGCCCGAAGTGACCCAGGTCATGGGCAAGCTGGGGCGCATCACCAGCGCGCTGGATCCGGCGCCCGTCGGCATGATCGAGACCGTGGTCAATCTCGCGCCGCGCGATCGATGGCGCGAGGGTTTGACCAAAGCCGACATTCTGACGGAGCTGCGCCAGAAGACCGCCATGCTAGGCGTCTCGCCGTCCTGGCTACAGCCGATCGAGACGCGCGTGATCATGCTCCAATCGGGCCTGCGAGCCTCGATGGCCGTGGAGATCATCGGGTCCCCGTCCCGCGACGACGGCTCGCCGTTCACCGACCTGGAGGCCCATGCCGCCATTGAAAAAGTAGCGCTGGGCATCGAGAACGTGCTGCGCGACGTGCCCGGCGCTGTGGACGTCAATGCCCTGCGACTGGGCGGTAAGCCGTACCTGGAGCTGGTTGTTCGCCGCAAGCGAGCCGGCCGCTACGGCGTCAACGTGCGGGACGTTATGGACGTTATCGAGATCGCGCTGGGCGGCCGAAATCTGACCTGGTCGCTGGAGGGCCGAGAGCGCTACCCGGTCCGTGTCCAATACGCCCGCGAGCTGCGCGACGATCCGGACAAGCTGCGCCGCCTCATCGTGCCGACACCCAAAGGCGGTCAGATCCCGCTCGGCCGCCTGGTCGATATCCGGGAGGTGGTCGGCCCTGCCGCGGTGCGCACCAAGGACGGCCAGCTTACCGGCTATGTCATGTTCAATGCGGAGGGCCGAGACGAGGCCGCGGTGATGGCAGACGCACTCGCGGCAGTCCAGGCCTGGCGCGACACCGACAAAGACCCGGTCCCGCGCGGCCTGCGCATCGAACCGGCAGGACGATATCTCTCCAAGCTGGAGGCCGACCGTCGCCTGGCGCTGATGGTGCCGCTCGTGATCTTCATCAACTTGTTCCTGCTGTACCTCGCCTATGGCGAGATCGGGCTGACGCTCTCGATCTTCGCGGCCATCCCAGTCGTCTTCGCGGGCGGCTTCATCGGCCTGTGGGTCTGGCCCTGGCTGGCGGGTGGCGGGCCGATCTACCTGACCACGGCGGTGTGGATAGGGTTCATCGCGCTCTTCGGCATCGCCGTGGATGACGGCGCGGTCATGGCCACCTATCTGCAGCAGAGCTTCAAGCGCCTCACCCCGTCGAGCCCCCAGGAGGTGCGCGAGGCGGTCGTGGCCGCAGGACTGCGACGTATCCGCCCCTGCTTGATGACCACGTTCACAACCATCATCGCGCTGGTCCCGGTCCTGATGAGCGACGGTCGCGGCTCCGACGTCATGCACCCGATGGCGCTGCCACTGGTCGGCGGCATGCTCGCGGAGCTGGTCACGCTTTTTGTGCTGCCCGCGCTGTATTGTTGGCAGATGGAGCGCCGCTGCGCCTGAGCTGGCGCAGGTGGGTCCTAGCGGCTGGAGCGGGTGACGATCACGAACTCTACTCGGCGGTTCTTCTCGTGAGCCTCGGGGGTGTTTTCGTCGACCAGCGGGCGCTTGTGGCCATACCCTCGCGCGCGCAGGCGGCCGGCATCGACGCCCTGGGCCACCAGGTAGCCTAAGACTGCTTCCGCGCGCCGCTTGCTCAGAGCGCGGTTTTTGCGCGCGCGGCCCTGGCTGTCGGTGTGGCCCGCGACCTCGATCATCGCGATGTCGGGGTGGTCGTTCATCACCGTGGCGACCTGCTGCAGCAGGCGGCGGCTATCGGGCATGATCGTGGCGCGGCCGGTCGCAAAGTGGACCTGCTGGCGGATCTTGATCTGGTTGCCGTTGACCACGGCCAGGGCCTCGTCCGGGCAGCCGTCGTTGTCCTTGTAGCCGTTGCGGGTCTCCGGGTGGTTCGGGCAGCGATCGACGCGGTCGTAGAAGCCGTCCTGATCGTTGTCCTTCTCCGGGCAGCCGTCGCTGTCGGCCCAGCCGTCCATGTCCTCTTTGTGGTTGGGGCACGCATCGCGCACGTCCGGGATGCCGTCGCGATCGTTGTCATGCTCGGGGCAGCCGTCTGAGTCGCGGTAGCCGTCTTTGTCCTCGGCCTGGCGCGGGCAGCGGTCCTGACCGTCGAAGACGCCGTCGTTGTCGTTGTCCGGATCGGGGCAGCCGTCGGCGTCCTTGAAGCCGTCGAGGTCCTCGGCGATCTCCGGGCACTTGTCGTGGCGATTGATGATGCCGTCGTTGTCGGTGTCGCGGTCCATTTGACCCACGAAGCCGGCCATCGCCAGTACGCGCAGGTCGCTGGCGCCCACGTCATCGGTCAGGCCGCGGCCGCCCGCCAGGGCCAGGCGCACGCCGGCAAACCGGCTCTCCACGCCGCCCATCGTCTCCACGGGCAGGGCGGTGTCCTCAGAGACCAGACCGACCTCGTTGCGAATGGTGCCGAACACGGCCAGCTTGTCGCCCAGCAGGTTCACGCGGGTCATCACCGCGCTCTCAAAGACGGTGCCAAACGTGTGACCTAGCACGCGCCGCGCGGGCCGATAGCTGACGCCGGCGTTGGCCGAGACCAGCACCGGGCCGCCCTCCCAATCCAAAATCATGCGGCCGCCCGCGGTCACGCCGCCAGAGCCCTGGAAGCTGTCCACGTCGCCGGTCGGCGCTGTCACAAACGCGGTCAGCGCCAGGCCCACCGTGTGCGTGGTGCGGTCCATGAAGCGGTTGGTCAGGCTGAAGTACACATCGCCCACGGCGGTGGACGAGATGGCGCCCGCGCCGCTGCGGAAGTCCTCGCCCACGCCCAGCACGACGTTGAACGGGGCCTCGATGTCCAGCTGCAGGGTGTCCAGGATGCCGAACGAGGCCAGCAGCGAGACCGTGCTCGCGTTCTCGATGATCGGCAGCGTGCTCTGCTTGCCCTGCTCGGTGAAGCTCAACGCCAGCGGGTTTGCGCTGTGACTGAAGCCCACGCCCATGGCGTAGCCCAGCTGCGGCAGCGTGGCCGACGTCTCGACGCCCATACCGGCGTCCGTCAGACCGCTGAAGTGGTAGCCCGACACGTTGACGCCCTGCGCGTCCGCGGTGGGAGCACCCAGCGCCAACAGGGCAACCACGGCAATAGGCGCCACGGCCTTCTTCAGCGCGTTCTTGCGGCGCAGACCCAGGATGGCCAGCATCGCCAGCACCAGCGCGGCCGGAGCCGAGCTGCCGCCATCACCCGCCGTGCAACCGGCGCCACTGACCAGCTTCGCGCCCTGCGGACGCTTGTGGCCGGGGTAGTCCAGGTGGTCGACCGGCGACGTGTTCTCAGCGAGCTCAGCCGAGTCGTCGAAGCCGTCACCATCGGAGTCCTTGGACAGTGGGTCGGTGCCCAGCGTCTTCTCCGTCGCGTCGTCCAGGCCGTCGCCGTCCGCGTCGTCGTCGCACGCGTCGCCGATCTGGTCGCCGTCCATGTCCGTCTGCTGCGGGTTGTTGACGGCCGGGCAGTTGTCCAGCTCGTCCGCGATGGCGTCGTCGTCGTCGTCGGTGTCGCACTCATCGCCCACGCCGTCGCGGTCGATGTCGGGATGCGCCGTGTCACCCTCGGCCAGCGCGATCAGCGAGCACGCATCGTCGGCATCCGCCAGCGTGTCGTTGTCGTCGTCGTCGTCACATGCGTCGCCGATCTCATCGCCATCGGTGTCTATCTGCGCGGCGTTGGGCGTCAGCACGCAGCTGTCATCGGTGTCCACGATGCCGTCCGCGTCGTCGTCCGGGTCACACACGTCGCCCAGCGCGTCGCCGTCCGTGTTGATCTGGTCGGGGTTGGCGGCGTCCATGCAGTTGTCCGCGCCGTTGGCGATCAGGTCGCTATCGTTGTCCGTGAGGTCGTCACACACGTTGCCGATACCGTCCTGATCCGCGTCCGCCTGGCTGGCGTTGGAGATCAGCTGGCAGTTGTCCAGGGCGTCGTCCACGTTGTCGCCGTCGTCGTCGCTGTCGCACGCGTTGCCCTTGCCGTCGAAGTCCGTGTCGATCTGCCCGCCGTTGGCCACGGTGTAGCAGTTGTCCACCGCGTCCTCGACGCCGTCACCGTCATCGTCCAGGTCGCAGGCATCGCCCTCGCCGTCGTTGTCGAGGTCGGTCTGGTCGTTGGCGTGCAGCGGGCAGTTGTCGGAGTCGTCGGGCCAGTTGTAGGCGTCATAGTACGCGTCACCCCCGTCGCCCGCCCAGTCCGTGTCCGTGTCCGTCTGGTCGACGTTGGGCACGGTGT
>CAZJHX010000115.1:4579-34016 GCA_964545715.1 uncultured Myxococcales bacterium | reverse complement strand
CGCGTGTACTCGTTGTCCTCATAAAAGACGTTGGCCAGGATGCCCTGCCAGACCTTGGGCAGGATCGGGTTCAGCAGCAAGCGGCGAAGCAGCAGGCGTCCCGCAAGCCGAACAGGGCGCGGCATCGGCTGTAGGCCGGCCGGGTTCACCAGGACCGCCGCCTCCACGCGATCGGGCGCGCTCAGCGCCAGCGCGGTGACGACCATGCCGCCCATGGAGTGCCCGACGATGGTCGCGCGCTCGATGCCCAGCAGGTCCAGCAGACCCAGCACCTGCTCCACGTACATGTTGACGCTGTGCCCGGCCGCCGGCTTGGCCGACTCCCCGTGACCGAAGAGGTCGACGGCGATCACGCGGTGCGTGCGGGCAAAATGGGGCGCCACATTCACCCCGGGCGTGCGGTGGCCGCCCAGCCCGTGAACAACCACGACCGCGGGGCCGGTGCCGACATCGCAGAAGACGGTGCTCATCCCGCGGACGGCAGCGACATACTGAGGGAGCTTGAAGCCGCGATCGCGCCCGGGCCCATTCACCTTTGCCTCGCACAGCGGCTCGATGAGCGCGGCGTCATAGGCATGGGCATGGTTCATGGCGATAGCGCTGCTCATACTGACAGTTCCACCCAGAAACGCGGTTGAGGCAAGAAACGAGGGGGGACCATAGCGTTGGCTAGAGTTTGTGTCTATTGCGGGTCTATCCAGGCCGTGCCGGCGATTTATCACGACGCCGCGCGCGAAATGGGGCAGGCGATGGTGCGCCGTGGTCTGGATCTCGTCTACGGCGGCGGGCGTCTCGGGCTGATGGGGACGGTCGCCGACGCCATCCTGGAAGGCGGCGGCCGCGTCTACGGCGTGATCCCAAAAGCGCTGCAGGACCTGGAGCTGGGTCACCAGGGCGCCACCGAGCTGTTGGTGGTGCAGGACATGCACACGCGCAAGTCGATCATGGCCAGCCTGGCCGACGCTTTTGTCGCGCTGCCGGGCGGCATCGGCACCCTGGAAGAGCTGTTTGAGATGATGACGTGGACCAGCCTGGGCTTTCAGGACAAGAACGTGGGCGTGCTCAACGCGGGTGGCTTCTACGACGACATCCTCCGCTTTCTGGCGCGCATCGGGGACGAGGGCTTTCTGCGCCAGCGCGATCTGCTGAAGGTGGCCGACGAAGCCGACGCGCTGCTCGATCAGCTGCTTACGGCGCCGCCTCGATAGCCAGGGTCGCGCCGCCCAATCCAACGACATACGCCCCCGGGACATCCGGCAAAAAGCGCAGCGTCGCGCCGGTGGTGACGCCGTTGATCACCAGCCTGCTGTCAGCCGGCTTCTCGACCAGATACCAGCTGCCGTCGGCCTTGTGCCCTGCCGTCAGGACCATGGCGTCGCCCGCGCGCACGCTGGGGCAGGCGGCGGTCAGGCTCGGCGGGGTGACCGGCGCCGGCAGGACGTCGGCGGTGAGCACGGCGTCGTTGTTGGCAAAGTCCGTGTACTCGATGCGCAGCGTGGCTGGCTCGTCCACGGCCTCCAGCACGACGTGATGGAGGCCGAACGGGGCGATAGTGGTCACACCGAGCACCTCCTCGGCGCCGCCGGTGCGCGCCAGGGTGACGCTGGTGAGGGCCAGCGGGCCGTTGCCGACGTTGTAGATGACGAAGCGGTCATTGACGGCCGCGGGCGATGCGGCGGTCCCGGGCGCAAACTCCAGGCGGGACTTGGGTGGTCCGCCCCAGGCCGGCACACGCAGCTGTCCGGGAACGGGCCCGCTGTACTCGAAGACCATCTCCGCGTTCAGCCCATCTTCGGTGCCTGAGTAGAACACCTCCAGCTGCAGGCACTCGTTCTCAGGCACCGCGTAGGCGGGCAGGTCGGGCTCGTGGCGCCAGTGGGTTTTGTCGGGATCGCCCTCAAAGGCAACGCTGCTGATCAGCATCTGCGGCGGACCGAAGTTGCACACGCTGATCTTCTTGCTGACCTCGCCGAACAGGTCGACCTCGAAGTTGAGCGCGCCCTCCACGCTCAGGCATGCGGTCTGGGCCGCAGGACCCTCAAAGTTGAATTGCAGCGGGTCCGGCATCTGCGCCACCTGCAGGGCGAGCGCGGCCGGCGTCGCGGCGGGACCGGACGTGTACTGCACCGAAAACGCCAGAGAGCCGTCTACCGGGACTTCGGCGCCGTCCGCCCAGTCGCGCACGACCTGAAAGCGTCCGCCGACCGGCGTAAGCTCCAGCGACTCGACAGTCACACAGCCGTTGCCCTGCACGGCGTACGGCAAGCAGGTGGTGACCCCGCAGTGCGCCGGCGCAAACGTCGCGGCGGTGACTGCGATGTTGACCTGGGGGACACACTGCGGGGGGACGTCCGTCTCCGCTGGCACCAGAGTATCCGGGACATCGTCCGTGGATGACGAGCACGCGACTGCGAGCAGAGAGACGAGGACGATCAGGCGGGACATGCCCGGCCATTAGAGCACGAAAGTCAGCCGGTGTTGGCGGGGCGCAGGCAGCGCATGGTGGCGGCCTGGTTTCGACCGGCGCGCTTGGCGCGATACAGGGCCTCGTCGGCGCGGTTCATGATGGTGTCGCGCTGGTCGCCGACCACGAACTGGGCCATGCCGACGCTCACGGTCAGGCTGATGCCCGGCACGGACCAGCGGTGATCCTGAACGGTGGTGCGGATCTTCTCGGCCAGCACACGCGCGCCCGGCAGCCCGGTAGCAGGCGCGATGACGGCAAACTCGTCGCCGCCCCAGCGACAGATGAGATCCGTGGAGCGCAGGACGCTGCGAACCACGGCGGCGAGCTCTCGCAGAACCTCGTCGCCCACGTGATGCCCGTCCAGGTCGTTGATGCGCTTGAAGTGGTCGATGTCGAACATCAGCACGCCAAACGGATGGCCGTAGCGGTTGGCGCGCCCCAGCTCGTTGTCCAGCGCCTCGTCAAAGGCCATGCGGTTGGACGCGCCGGTGAGCGGGTCGCGGCGGGCTGTGTCTCGGGCGTCATCGCGACCACTGAGGGCGCGGGCCCAGATCAGGCCAAAGAGCACGCCGATGCACGCCGGCAAAACAAAGTGGAGTGGAGGAACGCCCTCGAGCCCGAGCACCAGACGGTGCTGCAGGACGGTCGCCAGGCAGAGGCCCAGCACCGCTACAGGGATGGTACGTGCTGCGTGTTCAGTCTTCACGCCTGGCACAACATATCGGGACAGTGCTGTCATTCCTGGACGATGGGTTGCGTGCCGCCCCCCAAACCGATCATGATCACCGCGTTACGCGCTGACATATTTGGGGGGAGACATGACACACGATGTCGTTCACGGGCCCGCGTTCGCCTTGTTGAAGGTGAAGCTGGACGCTGGGGAGTCCGTCACAGCGGAGGCCGGCGCCATGGTCACGCACACCAAGAGCATCGGCATGACGACACGGCTGAACGCCGGAGGCACCGGCTTCTGGAGGAAGATCCAGGCCTTCTTCATCGCGCTGATCCGCAAGTTCATCGGCGGCGAGACCATGTTCATCAACGACTTCAAGGCGGACGGCGCCGCGGGCGAGGTGACGCTGGCTCCCGGACTGTCGGGCCACATCGTGCACCGACGCCTGGAGAACGAGCGCCTCATCCTGCAGACCGGCGCATACCTGGCGTCGGGTCCCGGCCTGGCGATGAAGCTGCGGTGGGGCGGACTGCGCGGCATCCTCGCCAAGGAGGGCATCGTCTTTCTGGAGATCTACGGCACGGGCGACCTGTATTTCAACGCGTACGGCGGCATCACGCCCGTCGAGGTCAACGGCAGCTTCATTGTCGACAACGGGCACATGGTGGCGTTTTCGTCGGGACTGGACTTCAAGATCACGACCCCGGGCGGCGGAGCCATGGGCCTGTTCGCGTCCGGCGAGGGTCTGGTCTGCCAATTCACGGGAACGGGCACCGTCTGGATCCAATCACGCAACCTCTCGGCGCTCGCATCCTGGCTGATGCAGCTGCTGCCTTAGGAGGACGAGATGAACATCGACATCTTATACAAGCCGGCCCACACCCTGGCGAAAGTCACGCTGCAGCCCGGTGAGGCCATCGAGGCCGAGGCCGGCGCCATGGTCGGCACCACGTCCAACGTCGACATGCAGACGGCGGCGGGCGGCATGATGAAGGGCCTCAAGCGCATGTTCGGCGGCGAGAGCTTCTTCCGAAACACGTTCACGGCGCAGGGGACGCCGGGCGAGGTGCTGCTGGCGCCGGCGCTGTGCGGCGACATGGTCGTGCTGGACTGCAACGAGACGTCCTGGTTCATCCAGTCCAGCTCCTATGTGGCGGCGGACCCGTCCATCGAGCTGAACACCAAGGTGGGCGGCTTCAAGACCTTCTTCGCGGGAGAAGGCGTGTTCATGCTGAAAGCGTCCGGCCGCGGACAGGTCATCGTGGGTGCGTTCGGCGCGATTGAAGAGGTTGAGATCGACGGCGAGATGACCATCGACACCGGCCATCTGGTCGCGTGGGAGGAGTCGCCGGAGCTGAGCTTCAAGGTGACCAAAGCGGGCACCGGCTGGGTCAACAGCTTCTTGTCGGGCGAGGGCCTGGTCTGCAAGTTCTACGGTCGCGGCTCGGTATGGATCCAGACACGCAACCCCAGCGAGTACGGCGCGCTGGTCGGGCGGCTGCTGCCGCCGAGGGGGTAACGGATGCACCACGAGTTCTTGGACAAACCCGACTACGGGATGGCCTGCATCTACTTCGACGCGGCCGGTGAGGAGCTGGTTGTCGAGTCGGGCGCCATGGTCGCGCGCGACACCGCTATCGAGATGAAGACCCAGATGCGCGGCGGCCTGTTGGCGGCGGCCAAGCGCAAGCTGCTTGGCGGCGAGAGCCTGTTTCTGAACACCTTCAAGTCGACCGGACCGGGGCAGCGTCTGTACATCGCGCCCGCGCCCGAGGGCGACATCGAGGCCATGGACATCGGTCCCGGTACTGAGATCATCATGCAGTCGGGCGCGTATGTGGCCTCGGAGCCGACGGTGGAGCTGGACACCAAGTGGGCCGGCTTCAAGGGGTTCTTCTCTGGAGAGGGCCTCTTCTTCCTGCGGACGGGCGGCACCGGCAAGCTGTTCTTCAACAGCTATGGCGGCATTCATCCCGTGCAGCTGGACGGCAGCGCGCCCTACATCGTGGACACGTCGCACATCGTGGCGTTTTCGCCCACGCTGGACTTCACTATCCGCAAGATCGGCGGCATGAAGAGCCTGTTTTTGTCGGGTGAGGGGCTGGTCTGCGAGTTTCGCGGGGCCGGCACCCTGTGGACGCAAACGCGCAACGCAGGTGCCCTGGCGTCGTTTCTGGACCCGTTTCGACCTACGAAGTCCAACGACTGATGGAGCAACCCGGGAACGGGCCCGTTGAAGAGCCGCCGCCAACCGCGTTCGGCAACCCCAACCTGCGTGACGGCAGCCCGCCCAAGTCCAAAGCGCGGCAGGCGGTGGAGTTCACCGCGCTGATCGCCGGACTGGCGTGCGTGGGCTGGGGGCTGTTTCTGGGTGGGCAGATGCTGGCCGGCCACCTGGCGATGGCGCTGCCGTACTCCCTGGATCAGTCCATCGGCGAGTCGGCTGCGGCCAGCTTTCTGGAGGACGCCGACGAGTGCACCAATCCTGAGCTGGTCGGTGCCATCGAGGGCATCGTGGCGCGGCTGTCCGACGGGCTCGACGATGAGTACAAGCCACTGCGCGTGTTTGTATTGGACAGCGAGGATGTCAACGCGTTCGCCCTGCCCGGCGGCTACATGTTCGTGCTGACGGGGCTTTTGGCGGAGCTCGAGACCCCCGAAGAGCTGATCGGCGTGCTGGGGCACGAGGCCGGGCACGTCGTCGGACGCCACGGAGTGCGGCGAATGGCCCAGGCGCTTTGGATGCAGATCCTGATCAGCCAGCTCTTTGGCGACTTCAGCAGCATGGGCGACCTGATGGCGGTCGAGGCGCTCAACGTGGCGTCGCTCAAGTTCGGGCGCGACCAGGAGCGGGAGTCCGACGAGTTCGGCCTGGACCTGATGCTGAAGGTAGGCTTTGACCCCAAGACCTTCCCGGACTTCTTTACGCGACTGCCCGACCACGACATCCCGCAGTGGTTCTCGACACACCCCGACCCGGGCGAGCGCGCTGAAGAGCTGCGCGCCAAGATCAGCGACCTGCCCAAGATGAAGAACCCAGAGACAGTACCGCCGCTCAGCGTGCTGCAGGGGCCGTGTCACATCGCAGATTAACGGACCGAGCGCGTCAGCTCCTCGTATTGGCCTGACGCCACGCAGTCGCCTTTGGCGCCCCCTTCAGCGCAAGCCGCGATGACGGCCGCTTTGCACGCCGCGTCGTCGGAGGCCGGCGAGGTGCCTTCGCCGATGAAGGCTGGGGCCAGCTCGCGAACCGTGACCGTAGCCGAATACGTGCGCTGGTCGCCCTTGACCTGAGTGGCGACGACCTCCGAGCCGCGGAAGCGGGAGTCGTCACGGCAGTGCGGAACATCGGGCTTGGGCAGCGTCGCGCAAGCGGCCTTCCACGCGGCCTCTCGGGCGGCGGCTTTTGTGGCGCCGTCGCCCTTTCCCTTGAACGCCTGCATGCGGCCTTTGGAGCGGATCTCGACCGTGCACGCGCGGGTGGCGTCGACCGGCTCGGCGGCGTAGCCCAGCCAGCCCATCCAGGCGAAGCAGCCCAGCTGTACAAGCAAGAAGGCAAACCGGACCGTGACAGCCATGTGCGAGTAGGACGCCACGTGGACCACGGACTGGGCGATGCGCCCGGCGACCGCGACCCAGGCCAGCTGCGCAAACAGCGGGTCCGTCACGCCTGCGAGGTGCCCGACCAGCACAACCACCGCAAAGACGACCAGGTTCTCCACGGCGTTGACGTGCGCGCGGTTCAGCCGCCAGTAGATCGGGTGGCCATGCTCCTGCCCGCTGGGAAACTCGTTGGCCTTGCTCTCCCCGGTCAGGACCTTGAGCGAGCGCACCGAGACCACGCCCAGGACCAGCAACATCGTCCATCCGGTGAAGGCCAGCAGCGCGTGCAGAGCAGAGTCCATGCGTTTACTGCCCGCCGCCGCCCTGGAAGCACGCCGCAAGCTCGTTGCACTGCCCCGCCATCACACACTCGATGATCGTGGCCGTCGCGTCGGGGTTGTATACATTGCCCAGCTTGCATTGCTGCGTGCACAGGAACTCCGACGCGGGCGCGCCACAGGACTTCAGCTTGGCGCAGTACTCATTGCAGGGCTCGTGCTCCGGCGAGAAGCAGCCGTAGATCAGGTTGGGCGTATCGGGGCACACGCCGAACTGCTCGATGCACTCCGCCGCGCCTTCCAGGCCCAACTTGGGCCCTTGAGCGGTGCCCGTGATGATCCACCCGCAAATCTCGGGGTCCTTGGGCAGGCCGAACTCCGGGATCTCACCGCACAGCGAGTACGCGGCGGCGCAGCTCTCCGCGGCACCCGGCGCGTTCTCTGTCGGCGGTGGGAAGCACACGCCGGTCCCGGGCTCGTCGCACTGAAACTGCGAGACGCAGAAGCGGGCGATCCAGCGCTGGGCGGTCGTATACCCCTCGCAGGCGGCCTGGCAGGCGGCCTCGTCCTCAAAGCCCTCCGGGGTCACGTTGCAGGCGCCCGTACCGTCAGCCTTTGGCCCACCCTTGCAAGTCAGCAGGCAGAGGTTGTCGCTGAGCACGGTGTTGCAGGCCAAGATCTCCGCATCGCTGCAGTTGTCGGCGGCGGCGTTGGCGCACGTCAAAAACGTGGTGTAGGCGACCGGGTTGAACTTCACCTGGATGGAGCATCCGGCAATGCAGCCCTGCTTGCTGGGCCCCAGACCGCTGCTGGGATACAGGTCGCACGTCTCGCCCTTTTCGCACAGCTCGGTGCACGCGGGCGCCGTCTCGATAGGCCCGGCGGTGCAGCCCGAGATCTGCTGGCACTGCGCGCCGATCGCGCACAGGTAGGAGTTCACCCAGCCCTCATCCTCGCCGATGCTCTCGGCGCACACATCCTTGCACTCCTGCGTCCCACCGAACGGCTGCCCGCACTCGGTCAGCTTGCCGCAGTAGGCATCGCAGAGCTCGCCCACGCCGGTGTCGGGCGGCTCGACCACGTCCGGCTCCGGGTCGGCGTCCGGCTCGTCGATATCCTCCACGCCCGTGGTGTCCCCGGTCGCGTCCGGCTCCACGATATCGGCGTCGGGAGTGTCGTCCCCCGTGTCGTCGGTGCCTGCGCTGTCGTTGCCCGTGCCGTCGGTGCCTGCGTCCGGGAACGGGATCGCCGCGCCCGGCGTCGATTCGCCGCCACAGCCGATCAGCAGAGCCAAGACAAAGAAGGTCGCGTGTCTCATGCCCGTGGGTATACCACGAGGCATGCTAAATGCGGCAGGCGGAGGCCGTCGCGCTGACCAGATCGCGGATGGCGGCGCTGTCCAGCTTGCGGTTGTAGAAGTACCGGATCCGGCCGTCGCGCGAGACCACCAGGAAGAGCGGCAGGCCGACGCCGACCTTGCTCATGAAGCTGCGCGGCAGCATCTCCAGGTGCGCGTCGTTGCGCTGCCAGAACGGGTAGAGCCAGCGCGGCGCCTTTCGATGACGCTGCACCTTGTCCAGCCCGTCCACCGCGATGGAGACCAGCTCGATGTTGTGCTTGCGCAATTGACCTTGCAGCTTTCGCAGCGACACGAGCTCCTCGTCGCTGATGCACGGCACGCACCACGTGGCCCAGTAGGCGACCACGTAGCCGTTGAACTGCTGCAGATACTGCGCCATGTCGCGCTTGCGCCCGCGGTCGCCGTGTTGGCCGACAAAGCTGGCCTTGCCGGCAAACCGCAAGGAGTTGTTCCCGCGCAGCGGCTTGAGCTGAGTCCCGTCTAGCGCGGCCAGGCCCACGCGCTGCTCGATGTGCTTGAGGCGCGTCTGGACAGTGGCCAGCTGGGACTCCAGCGTAGAAACGCGCGACGCCGCAGCCGTCAGCCGGGAGTGCTCAGCCTTGGACAGCCAGACGGTGCCCGCAGGGATGTTCTGCGGCGGCGCTCCACAGCCGACAATGGCCATGAGCGCGAAAACTGTGAGGGTCCGCACTAAAACTGCGCGCGGGGCTGAGTTTTTTCGAAGCAGGGGTACGCGAAGACAAACGCGCTGCGGTTGGCCCGCTTCGGCGATATCTTCTGCTGCGACAAGCGCTCCACATCCAGGTCTGTCAGGTACATCTTCTCGTGGCCGTACGTGATGTAACCCACGCGTCCTTGCTCGAAGCCCAGCTGCTCGACGACGTAGCGGCGGGTGTTTTCGGCCCGCTCCAGCGCGTAACGCAGGTTCTTGCGCCACGGGCCGTCCCGGCTGGCGCGCCCGACGATGATGATGTAGCCGCCGTCTGCGCCGATCTGCTCGATGAAGTGCTGCAGCTGAGTGCGGTCCTTGCGGTCCAGCTTGGTCTGCTTGGCGCGAAACAGCACCAGCGAGTGGGGCAGCCGGCGCACCAGCGTCATGTAGTCGTTGCGCTTGAGCAGACTCGCCTCGTCCAGCTGCTTGCACTGGCCTTGATGGCAGGCCGACACGACCGAGTCGACGTGGGACGTGAACTCCTGGTCGGAGCAGAACGCCGCGCGCGCGTAGGCAGCAGCCGTCTGGGGCTGGCACACGAGGTGGTCGGGGTAGTCGACGCAGATCGCCGTCAGCCGCCGCTTCAGCTCATCCGCCTTGTTCTGCATGGTGTAAAGCTGGTTGGTGGTTTGCACCAACTGAGCGGCCTTGGCCTCGAGCTGCAGGACGCGGATCTCCTCAGGGCTGGGCGGTGGTGGAATGTCGGGCTTGGTGGTGCCGCAGCCGATCGCAAGGGCTGCCGCGAAGGTCACCAGAAGACAACAGGAAAGAGAACAACGTGAGCGCATACTTCCTCCGGTGCCGCGCACCTTAGCAGAAGAGGCCCTAACCGTCCACAGTCATTAGGGTTGCGGCGGCTCGGCCCTTCTTCGCCGGATCGTAGTACTGGTATACACGGCTAACGCCGCTGTTGGCACGCACGGACAGTCTGGCGCGCAGCCGCCAGCTCAGCTTGAACACCTTGCCGGCGGCCAGCTGGTCCAGATAGACGATGATGCTGCGCCCCTTCACGTCGTAGCGGGAGATGCGCTCCTGGGCCACGGCCGTGTCCAGATCCTGGCGCAGCACCTCGAAGCCGGGGGGCACCGCCAGATCGAGCAGCAGCATCCTGCTGTCCACGTTGAGCAGGCTGATCACCGTGGCGGTAGCCGTCACCACATCGTAGGTCTGCAGCGCCGTCTTGTCGTACGTCACGCCCAACTCGAAGGCCGGGGTTGCCTGCTCGCCACCGCCCAGCTCCGGGATCCAGTGCCGCCCCACGACCTGATACAGCGGCGCACCCTTGCCCTCGGCCTCGATGGTGACGGTGTGTTTGCCCGTCGTCGCATAATCGGCCAGGTCCAGCTGGCGCACGACCTCGGCGTCATCTTTGGTCAGCGTCCACTCCATGGTCGGGTTGCCGTCGACCGCCACACGCACCTTGCCCTGCATGGTCTCCGTGCTGTCGGTCAGCGCCTGCACCAGCGCCGACAGGGCCAGAATCGTAGGCATCGTGGCGTGCCAGGTGCCGTTGTCGTCCTTCTGCTCGACCAGCCAGTTCAGCGCCGGCTTCACGAGCTCCATGTGCTTTTTAGTCGTCATCAGCGCCATGACCGCCAGGGCTGTCGTCTCGATGTTGGCGGTCTTGCCGTTGCCGTAGACCGCTGTGCGTACGCCGGCCGGCCAGTACACGGTCCGATCGTCTTCGCTGCGCACGGCCAGCAGCTTCAGGGCCTGCATGATCTCGCCCGTCGTCGCCGACGTCGGCTCCTTGGCCGCAAACGCCCCGCCCAGCAGCGAGAGCGTGTAGGCGTCCTTGGCCCCCCGCCACTCCTTGTCCAGCCAGTTCAGCGCCGGCGTCATCGCCTTGCCGGCGTATCCGCTGACCGCCAAAGCGCGCGCGATGTACGCCGTGGTCATCAGGCTGCCCTTCTGGATATCGCCCCAGTTCTCGTCGTGCAGGTGGCTCTTGTCGGGCTTCCAAAACCCATCGGGCTCCTGCTGCTTGGCGAGCCACGCCTGGGTGCGCGCCAGGACCTTGGGGTCTGTGTCGTACACGCGCCCCATGTCGGCGAACTCCTGCACTCCAAACGCGGTCAGCACCTTGTTGGCGGGCTGGTCGCCAAACCAGCTGAAGCCGCCGCCGTCCACCTCAAACGTCAAGAGCCGCTGCCAGCCCTGGTTGATGTACGACAGCGCCTTGACCTCGACCTCCGGCGTCACCCGCTTCTTCTCGCGCATGTACCGCAGGGCCAGCACGTTGGGATACGTGGTGCTGGAGGTCTGCTCAAAGCAGCCGCTGGGCATGCGCAAGACGCTGTCCAGGCCCTCGACGACCTGGCTGAACGAGCCGGGATACAGCTTGACCAGCAGCCCGTTTCCGCCGCCGATCGCCGTCTTTGGAAACTCGACATCCACCGTGACCTTCCCGTTCAGCGTGCCGGTGCTGTTGGCCACGTGCTCCCGGCCGTTGGGTACGACCCGGACAGGACGGCGCACCGCGTCACTCATCGTGTTGCCGCGTGCATGCACGGTCAGGGTGTGCACGCCGGCCGCAATCGCCTTGATACGCAGCTGCACGCCTTTGACTTCGCCGGGCTGCAGCGCCACGACCAGCTCTTCCGCCTCGCCCACGCGCTCGAAGCCGGTACCCAGATCCGGCGTCAAGACGATGGTCTCCTCCTGCTTCATGTAGTTGTAGACGGCGATGGGCACGGTCACCTCATCGCTCTGGGTCATGCTCTCGGGCACATCCACGTCCACAAAGAAGTCCTGAAAGACGACCACGCCGTCCGTACCGCTGCCCAGGCGGCCCTTCACGTCGCTGGCAGTCGCGCTGAGTCGCCACTTGGTGATGCTGTCCGCCATCGTGACCTTGAACTCCGCCCGGCCGCGCTCGTCGGTGATCAGCAGCGGGTTCACGTACAGCGTCTCGGGGAAGAACTGGCGCACGCGCACGCCGGGGTCGCCCGCGCTCTTGGCCCCGGCGCCGCCCTTCCCGAAGCCGCCCGGCACGCCCGCCGTCGCGGGGATCGGCACCCCACCCTCCTGGATGGCAAAGTCCATACGCTCGCGCTCGCGCTGCACAAAGACGTCGGACTCGATCACCATGTCGTCCCCCGTATCGAAGGCCTCGTCGGGCCCGGCACTGCGAATCGCAAAGGCCTTGACCGGGTCCTCTTCGCTGTCCAGACGATAGATGGTGCCCCACGGATCGGGTGGGGGTCCGTCTTCCATGGCGTCCCAGACGGCCGCGGTCAGCTTGTCATTAGCCGCCGACTTCACCTCCGCGGCAAACGCGTCGTAGATGGCCTTGGCGTCGCGCTCAAACCGCTCCTGGTAGGCCTCTCTCACCCGCGCCATGGCCAGCCGCGCCGTATCCACCGCCACAGCGGGCGTCCACGTACGGTCCGACGCGGCGCTCAGCACCCGAGCCGCCACCAGACCGCGGGTCGCGTGCCCCAGGTCCGCCGGTGAGTACGCGTTGACCTGCAGCTTGGGCGTCATCAGCTCTTCGTCCAGCGCAAAGAACAGCTGCGCCAGCCCGGGTCGCTCCTCGACAAGCGCAAACAGCGCCTCGTCCACGATCCGCACACCGACGGCGGCGCTGGGCACGGGACCGCCCCCCTTGCCGGTCACGATCAGCGCCAGCTTGGCGTCTTCACCAGGCTTGTAGGTGGTCTTTTTGGTCGCCTCCAGCTGCACCTTCAGCTGCGAGGCGTGGGTCACAACCGCGGGGCGCGCATCCCGGACCACGGTCATGTCGCCACCGACGTGCCACGCTTGAACCAGCAGCGTGCCGGCGTGATCCGCGGTCAGCGGCACCGAAAAGTCGCCCTCGCCGTTCTCCAACGTCACCGTGTCGGTCAAGATCGGCTGACCATCGCGGATCAGGTCCAGAAAGACGCGGTCCAGACCGCCGGTGGCGCGCACGACCCCGCTCAACGAGTCCCCAACGCTGGCCGCAGGATTGGCCACCGCAAGCGCCAGCTGCACCTTGCCGACCCCCACATCAAACGTGACCTCCTTCTGCAGCGACGCCCCCGACGGCGCAGACACAAAGACCGTCAGCTTGCTCGCCGCCCCACCCGTCACCACCAGCGCGGCGAGGCCGGCCTCATCACTGATCGCCTGCGACTTCTCATCGCCGTAGCGCACCCGCACCGTGGCCCCTTTGACCGGCGCCCCATCCGGCGTAGACACCAGCACGAACACGTCGTTCAAGACCTTTGGCACGATGCGCCCGCCGGACACGACCACATCCGCAGCCAGCGGCTCAGACGACACGGGCAGCACCTTTACCGCCGTCTGCTGCTGGCCTGCGCTGTCCACGACCGTGACGGTCAGCCGCGCCATCGCCTTGCCCTGCATGACCGGCTGGCCTACGAGGCTGGCCGGCAGCTTGACCGAAAACGGCCACACGCCGCTCAGGTTCGTGCGTCCTTCAGCCGTGGCCGCACGCGACCAGCCGACATCGAACGTGTCCAGCTGCAGTGACACCTTTCCCGTCACCGGCTTGCCAAAGAAATAGGACGCGTCCACGGTGCCGTCGATGTTGCGTCCGGGGCGGTAGAACGCACGCTTGGTCTCGATCGCCACCTTGTATTTGGGCAGCGTGTACCGCTTGACGTCCACGGTCCGCTCACTCGAGGTGTCGTCCACCGTCACTTTGACGCGGAAGCGGCCCATGTTGACCTCGGACGCCAGCTCGAAGCGCGCCGAAGCCACCCCCTGCTGGCTGGCCTTGGCCTTGCGCTTGAACACCTTGTTGCCCTTGGCGTCGAAGACCTCGAATACGGTAGCCGCAAACTGCAGCGGCACCAAATCGGGGCGCCGCACGGCCAAGGACCGCAGGTGGACCGTCTGCCCGGGCTGGTACAGGGGCTTGTCCGTGGTGACCAGGATGCGCCGCTCCCGCCGCACCGTGACCTTGCGCGCGACCTCGGCCGACGCTGTGCCGTGGCTGACCCGCACCACCAGTGTGTCGCTGGACGCGTTGGCCGGGACCTTAGTGGTCGCCGCCAGCTCCCCGTCCGCGCCCGTGCGGGCCGTGATGAGCTGGTCGTCGCCCAGACGCACGCTTACGGCGGCGCCGGAGATCGGGGTGGCGGTCGCCGGGTCGCTCACGATCACGCGCATGGCCAGCGGCCCGCCCGCCAGCAGGGTGTCCCCCACGAAGACGCGCGCCGAGACCAGCTGCTTGAACCGCTGCAGGCTGCACAGCACCCGCTCGTCCGCACCGTCCGCCCCCCGCACCTGGTACTCCAACCGATGAAGCGGCCACTGCTCGCCCGTGACCTCCGCGTCCAGGGTCAGCTCGGCGTCCCGCCCTGTCGCGTCCTCCGCCATGAGCTTGCCCGACGCCACGACCTCGTCCATCGGCGACAGGATGCGTGCGGTCATGCTCCAGTCCTCACCCGCGCCTTCGGGCAGCCTCGCCGCCACGCGCACGCCGCCCTCCGCGGCAGAAGCGACGATCAGATGACCCCGCGCAGTCTGCAGCCCCAGGATCTCACCGCCGTCGCCCGTGACCACCGCCTCAGCCCCGGGCGCAGCGACAGGTTTCGGCGTGGGCTCCGGCGCCTCTGTTGTCTGGGGCTCGGGCTCCGGCTCGCCGGTCGGTGTCGCCGCCGCCGGGCTCTCCTCGTCCGGTTTGTCTTTTTTGCACCCACCAAAGGCAGCGAGCAGAAACACGGACAAAATCGTCACACGCATGTTGGCCATGATAGAACTGTAGCAATGTTCGAGATCGTGATGAACGCCCCGTCCATCGGGTTGCATGGTCGCACGAGATGTTGGCCCGAGACCCCTGCGCACCAACCATCGCTTGCCGGGGGCTGATGACGCGCAAAAAGAAAGGTAGCAAGTCCGGCCAACCGAGACGAAAGGCTGCGCTAAAAAGGGATCCGAGGGCTGTCGACTCCCTCTTCGATGCCATGGTCGACGGCCGCGAGTATGTGAGCATAGTGGGCAAGATCCCGAGGGGGCAATCGCTCGACGACGACATAAAGCGCGCGCTCAGCGCGATCGAAGAGGCGAGAGGTCGCCCCTGCGTTTGCTATGTTGCCAATGTCGTCAATCCTTAAGGTGTCGTGGGGATCCGTGGCGAGGACACTTTGCCATTCTCTGAGATGGTCCAGTCTGTCAACGGTGACGTGAAAGCCATCGACATTATGCTTGTGACCAGCGGCGGGTACCCGGACACGGTTCGAGAGTTCGTCGACTGCCTTCGTCCCCGCTTCGATGATGTCGAGTTCGTACTCCCGTACAAGGCGATGAGCGCCGGGGCGCTGTGGGCATTGTCCGGGAACCGCATCTGGATGGGGCCGAATGCCTACTTGGGACCGATCGACCCGCAGACCTTCACTGCCGCCGGTCGGATCGTTCCGGCACAGGCGATCCTACACACGCTTGCGGAGGCGGAAGCTCGCTTGGAGGAGTTTCGTACGAATAGGATAGAGAAAAAGCCCTCGAAGCGGCCGTCAGCGTGGATTAGGCTCCTCGATCGCATGGATCCAAATATCATCGGGCAAGCGCTGAGTAGTACCGACCATGTCGTACGAATCGCACGTGAATTCATACGGGATCATAAGTTCAGGGATTGGAAGACCCGCGAAACTTCGGGGACAGTTGTGTCCGATGAGGACCGCGATGTTCGGGCAATGGAAGTAGCCGAAAATTTATGCTCTAGCGCCAACTGGCGCGCTCATAGTCACGGGATTTCTCGGTCAGTCGCAGAGGACGTTGTCCAGCTTAGGATTGACCACCTTGAATCGGACGCTGAGGTGGCTCGCGCTGTTCGACGAATGTGGGCACTGCTACACTGGTTGTTCGACAACTCGCCAACTCGAAAGTTGTTCGTGGCCCGCGACTATCTATTGGTGAAGAACGCGGCAAAAGGAGGTCCACCGCGATGATCACAAAAGCCGATCTCCGTCAACTGGGTTGGTCCGCTGAGCTAATTGCGGAATACGTCAAGACCCGCAGTCAGGACGCAGCGCTATTCGCCGACGACGGAGGGGTAGATGATTATGAGGGCGTCTTCGACGAGGTGGACCCTTTTGCGTACGACGCCTCTACTGTGGTGGTAGAGGCTGGGCACGCCCCTCTCGGCGCTGACAGCATCATCTTGCGGCGTTCTTCTACATCAGCAACGTAAGGCCCAGCGCAATTACTTGTTCGGTCAAATTCCTCGTGGAACCATGAGGTTGCCACCTCCGTCGCTTACGGGCCCAACAGCGGGGTAAGTACATGTTCGAGATCGTGATGAACGCCCCGGGAAAGAACGCACTCGGGCTGCAGTTTATGAACGAGCTGATCGGCCTTCTCGCCGAAGCGGACGGCCAGCCCATTCTGCTCACCGGCACCGGCAACGCGTTCTCCGCCGGGCTCAACCTCAAAGAGGTTGTAGAGCTGGATCTGCACGGCATGGAGGTCTTTCTCCAGACACTGGAGAGCCTGGTGCATCAGCTGTACACCTATCCGGCGCCGACCGTCGCGTGCATCAACGGCCACGCGATCGCAGGCGGCTGCGTGCTGGCGCTGTGCTGCGACTATCGCGTGTCGACGACCAGCCCCGGCGCCAAGATCGGCCTCAATGAGGTCGCGCTGGGCCTGCGCTTTCCGCCGACCGTGCTCAACATCGTCAGAGCCCGCATCCCGCGTCGGTACCACGAGCGGATTCTGCTCGGCGCGCAGCTCTATACGCCGCAGCGTGCTCGCGAGTTTGGCCTGGTCGATGAGCTCAGCGACGAGGCCGACGCGGTCGCACGCGAGCGTCTCAAGACGTTCAGCACACGCCCGTCGGAGGCCTATGCCGCCACCAAGCGCGACGTCCACGGCGACGTGGCGCCGACCGACGAGCAGCGCAGCGACTTCCGCGAGACAATCCTGCCGATCTGGACGTCCGGTCCGCTGAAGCGCTCACTGCGCGATCTTCTCAAGCGCTGACCCATTCTGTAAGCCGCTAATCCGGGGCCCACGACGCCCTCAACTTCGGCGGTAGGCCCTGCGGAAAGCGGGCAAATTGGTACAGCTTTGACCGAATGACCCGGGTGCCCAGGTCGATGTCGTCGTTGCGAAAGGGCGCGATGGCAGCGGGGATGCCGCCGCCCAGCCAGGCCGGCACGGTAAAGACCGCCGCCAACCCGTTGCTGAACGCGATGGCGGTGCCCAGCAGCTGCCAGGCCACGAACGCCCCGGCCCCCGACGAATACAGCAGGATGTTCACGCCCCGAACGGCGTCGATTGGAATGCCCCTCGGCGTGACGGCGCGGCGATCGATCCGCAACCAGATGTACTCGGCGTCAACAGCGTACAGCTCGCCCTTGAGGATGTGCTTGTTCTTGAGCGTCACCTCGACCGTGTGACCGCGGACCGGCACGTGCTTCAATTTGACCGACGTGTTGCGGGACCCGCGCAGGAAGTTGCGGTTGGCGCCGTGCACCGGCGCGCAGCCGGCGCTGACGATCAAACCCAACGCCAAACCGAGCAACAGAGGCCGAGCGGGCGCGGTCAGAAGCACCCGCCCGAGCCGGCGCAGATGCCGGTGATCAGCACCGTAATCCCGGTCATCACGGCCATGGTGACAATCTCGGCCCGAACCAGCCGCCGCGCCTCGGTGGCCTCCACCATCGTGATGTCCTGCACCGCGACAGCCACGGCGCCTTGCCGGACCTTGCGCCGGAAGGCGTCGTACTCGACCCCGTTGCCCTCGAGATGCGTGTCGCCCGCACTCAGGCTCCAGCGATCGAACACCAGCACGCGGCCGTCCTCGGTGTGGGCCTTGATGAAGGGCGCGCGCTTGAGCCGGCTCGAAGACTCGGTCACCACCTCCGGCTTATGGAAGGTCGCGCGCCACACCGTGGTGCAGCCGGTACTGGCGCACAGCACGATCAACAACGCGGCGCGAATCATGAGTCGAGCTTAGCGGAGCGCAGCTTCAGTTGATACAGCCGCCGCTTCGAGAGGCCCGTGTGCGCCGCGACCTCGGCCGGGGTGGCTTCCTTCAGTAGCTCCAGCAGCTCGGTATCCGACCAGTCCCGGCCCGCGGCCTTGCCCGCCAGCAGCGTCACCTCTCCCTTGCGCGGCGCCTCGGCCCACTGCTCGATCAGCGCCTCAGGCGTCCCACGCAGACACTCCTCAAAGCGCTTGGTGATCTCCCGAAAGACGGCGACCTCGCACCCCGCCCGCACCTGTGCCAGGTCGCCCAGCAGCGCAGGCACCTCCCGGGCTGGGGCGTACAACACCAGCGTGCCGGGCGCGGACGCCAGGTCTTCCAAAAAGCGGCGGCGCGCCCCCGCCTTCTTGGGCGGAAAACCGGCAAACGTGAAGCGATCGGTCGGCAGCCCGGCCGCGCTCAAAGCCGCCACCGCCGCGCACGCCCCCGGCACCGGCACCACGTCATGCCCCTGCTCGCGCGCCGCCCGCACCAGCCGATAACCGGGATCGGAGATCGCCGGCGTGCCAGCGTCCGTGACCAACGCCACCACGCGCCCATCCGCAAGCTGCCGCATCACCGACTCCACCCGCGCTGCTTCGTTGTGCTCGTGACAGCTGACGACGCCGCCCGACGGCAGGCCGATCTCATGATGCTTCAGCAGGTTTCGGGTGCGCCGCGTGTCCTCTGCAAAGATGACGTCGCACTCGCCAAGGATCCGCAGCGCTCGCAGCGTGATGTCTTCGAGGTTGCCGATGGGTGTGGCAACGACGTACAGCACGCTGGTGTGAGTCTCCGCTTAGTCCTGATCGATGTGGATGCTCAGCGACTTGCGCAGCCCGATGTACTCGGCGCTCAACGCATACGTGGCCAGGTCCATCAGCTTGTCGCGCGTGCTCAGGCGACCGGGCGCCGTAAACAGCGGCCGGTTGGCCTCGCTCTTGATGAACTTGCCGGCCATCACCGGGTCGTTGCACAGCAGCAGCGCCGCGTGGTTGGCGCTGAGCTCGATCTGGTTGATCCAGCGCGTCACGTTGGGCTTCTTATTGCGCTCCACGAAGGCCGCGATGTGCCCACCCAGGCTGTTGCGCAGCTGCGCGGGCATGTCGGCCAGCGCCTCCATCACGGACTGGAAGGCCTCGGTGTTCTCCATGCCGCCGGTGTTGTAGTCCGGCACGAAGAGCTTGATGGCCGCCTTCAGCAGCGTCTCCAGCGTCGCCTGCTCCGCCACGCACACCGCGATGTGCAGCGGGTGGAAGTAGGTCATGGCCTTGGCCAGCACAAACGCCAGCTGCTGCTCGGTGCGGCCCGCGCGCAGGTCGTCGCCGATCACGACGATGGGCGGCACGGTGTCGCGAATAACCAACCCCTGACCGGCGCTCTGGTGATAAGCCGCCGGCGCCGGGTTGACGCCCAGCACGCGGGCGCAGTTGCGGAAGACGTGGGTGAACTGCTCTTTCTGGCTCAGATCGACCAGATTCTTCTTCTTCAGCTTCAGCGTCTTCAGCGTGGTCTGCGTCAGAATGTCGCCGATGCCCTGGTAGATGTCGTGCAGGATGCGCCCCAGCAGCAGGTCCTCGCCGTGGCTCAGCAGCGCATCCACCCAGATGTCGGCCTCAGGCGTCGCCGCATCCGGCACCATCTCCGGCGTCGCGTACTCCTGGTAGAAGTCCTCTTCGCGCTCGTTGGCCTGGCCCAACAGGTGCAGCACCGCGCACGCGACCCAGGCGCTGTCCTCGTCCTTCTGGTCGAAGAACAAGCGCTTCAGGTGCCGGTAGTGGTCCACCTTGCCCGGGTTCAGCGACAGCAGCTCACGCTCGGTCGCGATGGCCGCATCGAAGTCCTCGTCGACCTCGTACAGCTCACTGAGGATCTGCAGCGTCTTGACGTCCTTGCCCTTGATGTCGCGGGCCAGTTCGAACGCCGCCTTGGCCTTCTCCATCTGCTTGAGTCGAGTGCGGTAGATCTCGCCCAGGTTGAACGCCAGCTTGTACTGCAGCTGGATCTGGCTGTCGTCGCCCTGCACACGCTTGAGCATGTTGCGGTAGTTCTTCTGCAGCGCCTTCCAGTCCTTGTCGCGCGTCAGAATCTCATCGACGAACCGGAACAGCTTCAGCAGTGACGGATCGTGGTCCAGCGCCCGGTTGTAGAACTCGACAGCACGCCCGTGGTCCTCCAGCTTCTCGCGGAAGATGTCGCCCGCCGCGCCCAGGTACTGCGCCTTGCGCTTGTCGTCCTGCTCGATGCCGACGAGACGATCCAACGTCTCGATCGCGTCATCGTAGACCTCCGCCTCGACCAGCGTGGTGAAGATCTTCAGATAGGCAGCCTTGCTCTGCTGGTACTCCAGCGCCTGCTTGTAGGCCGCCACCGCGTCGTGCGGCGCGCTCATCCGCTTGAGGTAGGTGTCACCGATGCGCAGCTGCAGCGCGAACTTCTCGCGACTGTCCTCTTTGAGGTCCCGCAGCTCCGCGGCGTAGTCGATGATGCCCTGCCAGTACTCCTCCTGCTCACACAGGTCGATCAGCGACTCCAGCGCCTCCGTACTACCCGGCTGCAGCTGAACCGTCTTCTCCAGGTACTCCAGCGCCTTGGCCGACTCACCGCGACCAAACGCGATCTGACCCAGCGTCTTGTACAGATCGACGAGCTCCGACTCCTCAGCGTCCACGCCCATGGCGTCGATCAGCTCGGTGTAGATCTCCTCAGCCCGCTCGAAGTCGCCGGTCTCGTAGGCCAGCGTCCCCAACGCCTTGGTCACATCGACATCACCGGGCGCAAGGGCGTGCGCCGTCTGGTACTCCGCCAGCGCCTCTTCCGGACGCAGGCAGTGCTGCAGCGCCTGACCCAGGTGGTAGTGCTGCTCAGCCCGGCGCGCGTCATCCGACTCGTCGGCGTCCGCCTTCTCCACGATGAGCCGCAGCAGCGCCTCGGCTTTCACCCAGTCCTCGGCGATGACGTACAGGTTGGCCAATCGCTCGGCCGTCGCCACGTCGTCCGGAATGATCTGCATGGCGCGCTCGTAGTGCTCGACCGCCAGCATCCCGTCGCTGAGATGGTCGCGATACACGTCCGCGATGGCCACCTGCACGGCCGCCTTGTCCTTCTCGGACTGGGCGAACAGGTCCCGCTTGCGCAGCGCCTCGATCACGTTCTCCCACTCCTCGCGAGAGCGGTACACGTTTTCCAGCAGCTTCAGGGCGCGGTCGTGCCCGTCCTGAATGGCCAGCGCCTGGTTCAAGATGTCCAGCGCCCCGTCCGGGTCCGCCAGATCCGACAGCACGATCTCCGCGCGGTCGCACATCAGAGCGATGCGCTCCTCGTCGTCGGTCGCGGCAGCCGCCTTCTTCTGCAGGATGTCCTGCACCTGCTCGGGCTCGCCGTTGGAGCGGAACAGCGCCTCCAGCGCATCCAGCGCCCCCCGGTGTCCCGGCACGCGGTCGATCAGCTCCTGGTAGGCGTAGATCGCGTTGTCCGGATCCTCGAGACGATCTCGGTACGTAACAGCCGACTTCAGCTTGAAGCCCGCCCACGCCTCCTCGTCACCGATGACCTGCTCCATCCGCTTGCGGAAGATGTCGATCAGGTCTTCCCACTGCTCCAGGGCCTCGTAGATCTCCTCCAACGCCAGCAGCGACGCCTCGTTGGTCGTGTCGATCGTCAGCACACGGTAGTAGTAGTCGGCCGCCGACTCCGGGTTCTCGTGCACCTGGTGGTGCAGCAGCGCCAGCGCCTCGCAGTACTGAATCTGCTCCTCATCGGTCTCGGCGGTGTGCAGCAGTCGCTCGTAAACGCTGGTCAGACGGTCCATGTCGTCCGCCGCCGCGTACAGCTCCAGCAGGCGGTCAAGCGCCTCTTTCTGGGTGTCGTCGAACTGGAGGATCTCCTCGTAGACCTCGATCGCGCCCTCGATGTTCTGAAGCTCCTGCTCCATGATCCGGCCGATCTCCAGACGAATCTGGGTCTCATCGCCCAGCCCGTTGCCCGCCTTGTGCTCCAGCAGCTTGATCAGCTCCGGCCAGTTCTGGGCGTCCGTGTGGATCTTCTCGAGCGCCGCAACGCTCTTCTCGTCCGACTCGCCCGAGTCCAGCACGCGCTGATACGCCTCGGTCGCGCCGCCCACGTCACCCAGCATGTCCGCCAGCACCTGACCGATCTTCAACCCGATCTCAGCGCGGTCAAACGCGTCCGTCGCGTTGGCGAAGCGCGTCTCCATCACCTGGACCAGATCGGCCCACGCAGACGTCTTCTCCAGCAGCGCTGACAGCTCCTGCAGCGCCTCTTCGTGCTCGGCGTCAAGCTCCAGCACGCCGCGGTACTGACCCACGGCCTCATCGTCCCGCTCCAGCTTGTCGCGCAGCAGCCGCGCGGACCGCATCCCGAAGTCGATCTTGTCCTCGTTGTCGTCGAAAGCCTCGATCGCTATCAGGTACTGGTCCAGCAGGTCCTGCCACTGCTCCGTGATGCCCGCAACACGCTCGATGGACGACAGCACGTCGATGTCGCCCGCCGCCTCCACATGCGCCGCCTGCAGATACAGCAGGGCCACGCCCGGCTCCTCCAGCCGGTTCTCGAAGATGTCCGACAAGCGCAGATAGATGTCCCGCTTGTCCTCGGCATCCTCCACGTACTCGGCGCGCGCCGCCAGCAGATCCGACAGCGGATGCCACTGCTCGTGCTCACTGTAGATAGCGTCCAGGCGCTCAGCCGCCTCGTCGTGCCCCGGAGCGGTCTCCAGGATCTTGCTGTACGAGTCGGCCGCCGCCTCCCACACCTGCAGCTGGAACTGCTGGATTTCACCCAGCGCCAACCACACCTCGACCGCGGCCTCCGGACCGACCATCTCGGCCTTTACGCGCATGATCTGCACGGCCTGATCCCACTTGGCCTCGTCCGAGAACAAGCGCTCCAGTGCGTTGACCGGCTCGAGATCGTCCGGCGTCTGCTCGCGCACCTTCTGCCACGCCCAGATCGCCCGCTCGGGCTCCGGCAGGCCGTCGCTCCACAGCCGCGCCAGCTTCTGGTATAGCGCCAGCAGGTCGTCGCCCTCAAACTGAAGCGACTCGACCATCTGCATCAGCACACCGGCCAACGCGTCGTGATTCTCGGACTCCTCGTGGATGCCCTCGAGTGCACGCAGCGCCTCGATATCGTTCTCGCGAATCGCCAGCAGGCGCGTCCAGGAGTCCTGCGCGTTGAGCGCGTCGTCCAGCTCGGTCATCCACAGACGGCCCATGCGCCGATGCAGATCCGCGGAGCGGTCCGGGTCGCTCTCGCCCAGCGTGTTCAGCTCGCGCTCGATCGCCTCGACCACCGCCTCGTGGTTGCCGGCCTGACCCTGCAGTCGCAGGATGTGACGCATCGCGTCCAGGTCGTCATGCCGGATACCCAGCACGTCTTCCCACAGCTCGATCGCGTCCTCGTGGTTGTCCAGACGCGTCTCGGCCAGGTCGGCCAGGTCGCGCAGGTGCGCCATGCGCTCGTCGTCCGACTCCGCGATCTCGCTGCGGGTGCGAACCACCGCGTACAGCTCGGTCCAGTTCTCGCTGGTGCGATACAGGTCCGAGATCGCCGCCAGCGCGGACGGCTCGTTGTCGTTGATGTCCAGCACGCGCCGGTACGCGTCCACCGCATCTTCGCTGTTGTCCAGGCGATCGCGCAGCAAGGCGCCGATCCGCAGCAACAGGCCCACCCGGTCGTCCTCAAAGTCGACGGCCTCGGTCTGCTGCTCCAGCGCTGCATACAGCTCTTCCCAGCGCTCCTGCGAGACGTACATGCGGTCCAGCGCCTGCAGCGCCGCCAGATCCAGCGGCTCCGTCCCAAGCACCAGCTTGTAGATCATCTCGGCCTGAGCCGGATCCAGCAGGTGGTCCTCAAGGATCTTGGCGCCCTTGTGCCACAGCACAACCTTGCGCTCCGGGTCGTCGTCCAGACCGATCGCGCACGCCAGCAGGGCCGCCTTCAGCGTCTCCCACTCGCTCGTCTCAGCCGTCAGCGTCTCCAACGTGCCGAGCAGACCGTCGTCCATCGGGTCCGCGCGGAAGGCCTCACTGAACCACCTAACCGCAGCGACTTTGTCGTCCAGGTTCTCCAGGTTCACGTGCGCCAGACGGCGCAGCAGGTCCAGGCGATCCAGCTCGTCCTCGGTGACCTCCAGCCGCAGCTCCAACATCGCATGCAGCTTGGACCACTGCTCTTTGTCGACGTAGACCGGCTCCAGCAGGGTGGCGATATCGATGCGGTGCACACCGGCCTCGGCCAGGCGCTCCAGATGCTCGATGGCATCCGCGTTGTCCGGCTGGATCCAGAAGACCTCGCGATAGCTCTCCCACGGCTTGTCCTCGTCGCCCAGGCGATGCTCTGTGACGTCCGCCAGGCGGAAGAACAGGCTGACCTTGTGATCGACGTCGTCCGCGACATCGATCTGGCGCTCCAGCACGCCGACCAGATCCTCGAACCGATCGGTCGCCACGTACAGGTCGTCCAGCGACTCCAGAGCCACCAGGTTGTCTTCCTCGTCCTCGAGCACCTGACGATAGGTCTGAATCGCGCGGTCGCGGTCGCCCAGCTCCACCTTCAAGATCTCGGCGGCGCGCAGACGCAGGGTCAGCGCCTGACGCGGATCGTCGGCGTTGGATGCGGCATCCGCCAGCAGCAGGGTCAGACGCTCCCACAGGTTGTGCCCGCGGGCCAGGCGCTCCACCGCCGCCATCGACGGCTCGTGGTCCAGCATCTCGTGCACCGCGCGCCCATAACAGGCAAATGCGCGCTCGGGATCCTGCATGGACTCCTCGGCCAGCGCACCCATGCGGTGTAGCCCCTCGATGCGTGACATCGGATCGTCGCGGTGCTCCACGAGCGTGTCGACCAGCATGTAGGTGCGGCCCCACTCCTCGTTGAGCTCCAGGAACGGGCCCAGCACCTCAAACGCCTGCTCGCGCTCGTCGGTCGCCTGAACGATGACCTCGAGGGCGTCGACAGCGCGCGCCTCGGTCACGTCCTCGGCCAGGATCTCGGCCAGGACGCCGATCGCCTGGGTCGTGTCCTCCAGCTTCTCGGACCAGATCTGAGCTTTGCGCAGCATCAGGTCGTTGGCGCCGGACGAGCCGGCCTCCAGCAGCGCGATGCGCCGGTCCAGAACCGACAGCAGGTCCAGCCAGTTCTCGGTGCGCGAGAGCAGGTCGTCCAGCGCCTTGAGCTCGACGCCGTCCGCGTCGTCCCAGCTGAGGATCAGACGACGCGTGTCGATCGCGCCCTCCAGGTCCTCCATGCGGGACTCTTGGACCTCGGCCAGCTCGCGAGCGGTGGTTTTGCGCTCGTCGACGTCTTCGATCAGCTCGACTTTGCGCCCCAGAATGCGGGACAGCGAGGTCCAGTCCTCACCGTTGCGATACAGGGTGCCCAGCGCGTCCAGCGCGCGGTCCTCGGCGTCATCGAGATCCAGCACCTGCTCGTAGATCGCGATGGCCTCGCCGGGCTCATCCAGCGACGCGGCGGCGATGTCGCCGGCCTCGATCAGCAGCTCTTTGCGCCACTCGTCGGAGTCGGCCAGGCCGGCCTTGATCAGCAGCAGCTCGACCAGGTTGGGCCAGTCTTCGCGAGCGCGGTACAGCTCAGCCAGGGCATCCACGGCGGCCGCGTCGTCCTGATTGATCTCCAGCACGCTGCGGAAGTGGTCGATGGCGCCATCGGGGTCGTTGCACCGGTCACGCAGGGTGCCGGCCACGATGCGATGGGTCTCGCGGCGGCGATCGGGGTCACCGATGTCGTCGACGCGCTCGCGCAGCAGGTCGGCCATCGCCAGGTGGTTGCCCAGCACGTCGGCCAGACGCAGCAGCTGCTCGATGGTGTCCTCGCGCTCGGGCACGAGCAGGTAGGCCTGCCCGAAGTGGTTGAATGCGCTGCCGTGGTCCTCGCCCTGCTGCTCGTAGAGCCGGGCCATTTTGAAGTGCAGCTGAACGCGCTCGTCAGAGTCTGCGCCCTCCGCCTCCATGACGGTGTAGACGCGGATCAGGCCCTGCCAGTCGCCGGCCGCCGAGTACGGCTTCTCCAGCAGCGGGGCGATGGTGGGCGCGTGCGCGGGCTCGTTGAAGAGCCGCTCCAGCGCGACCTTGGCGTCCTCCTGCAGCACGTTGATGCTGAGGATCTCGGCGTAGGTCTCGATCGCGTCTTCGGGCGCCTCCAGGCAGGTCTCGCGCAGACCGCCGAGACGGACCAGCAGAGACGCCTTGGTCTCGTCGGAGTCAGCCAGGCCGATGCGCTGCATGATGACGTCGTGCAGGTCCTGCCACGACTCGATGCGCGTGTAGAGCTCGTCCAGACGTGCCAGCGCCATATCGTGCTCGGGCACGATGCCCAGGATCTGGCGAACGTCGTCGATGGCCTCTTCGGTGCGGTCCAGCCGGTCGGCCAGGATGGAGGCGGTCTGGAAGAGGTTGTCGATAACCTCGTCGTCGTCGCCCAGCAAGCTCGCCTTGGTGCGCAGGATCTCGAGCAGCTTCTCGGGCTGATCGGTCTCCATGTACAGGTACTCGAGGGCGTCGAGCGTCTCAGCGTGCTCGGGCTCCAGATCCAGGATCAGCCGGTACACGCGCTCGGCGCGCTCGGCGTCGTCGAGATGGTTCTGCGCCGTCTGAGCGATCGTCTCGTACAGGGACAGGCGCACCGTGTCCTTTTTGACGCTGTCGATGTTGGACTCGTACAGGTCGGCCAGGTGCTGCCACTCGCCCAGGCGCTCGGCCAGGATCCCGATCGTGGAGTGAAGGGCCTTCTTGTCCGGTGTCAGCTCAAACAGGCGACTGGACGCCCACAGGGCACGCTCGCCATCGCCGATCACACCGTCGTACAGCTTGACCAGGCGCTCCAGCAGTCCGGTGCGTGCCTTTTTGGTCGTGGCGGACAGCAGCTGAATCTCGAGCACGTCCGCCAGCTGCGGGTGCATGCCGCGATCGTTGTAGACCGGCTCCAGCGCCAGCGCGATCTGGTCGCGATGGTCGTCGGAGGTCAGCAGCTCCACGAGGCTCTGAACGGCCAGATCGCACTCGGCGTCGGCGTGCAGCGCGTCGATGTAGTGGTCGACGGCCTGCCCGGTGTCCTCGGCCTGCGAGTAGGCCAGCATGCCCAGCTTGCAGTGCAGGTCGGCCAGGTCGGACGGTGACGACTCCGCATTGTCGGCCAGCGAGGCCAGCTTGTGCTCCAGGACGTCGGCCAGCTGGACCCAGTCCTCAACCTGCATGTGCAGGCTGGCGAGCTCATCGTAAATACGCAGATCGTCCGGGAAGCGATCCATCATCTCCCGGTACATGCCCATGGCCGCTTCGGGCTCCTGGAGCTCGTCGCGCCAGACGGCGGCGATCTCGAAACGCAGGGACTTCTCGTCGTCGTCGGACATCAAGCCGAGGCGCAGCTTGTCGTGCAGGACGTCGATCAGCTCGTCCCAGCGGGCGGTCTCGCGATAGATGGCCTCGGTCGCCGCCAGCGCCGGCGCGTTGGACTCGTCCATGGCCAGGATGCGCTTGTAGAAACCGAGCGCCTGGTCGTGCTGCTGCAGGCGCGTGTGATAGACGCTCGCGACCTTGAGCATGGCCGTCTGGACCTCGTCGACGTCGCGCAGCAGCTCGATGGTCTGCTCGACCACGTTGACGTAGGTGTCCCAGTTCTCGCTGGCTTCGGCCAGGCGGTCGAGCTCGGCGCGGATCTCGCCGTCGCCGTGGTCGAGCTGGAAGGCGTTGACGAAACAGAAGAACGCGGCGTCGAGGTCTTGGAGATGGTTCTCGTGGACTCGCGCCTGGGCGATCTGGAGGTCGCGCTGATCCGCCTCCTCGGCGGCGTCGATGACGACATCGTAGACGTCGGGAAGCTTCTCCCAGTGCTCGAGCTCTTCGTAGATCGGGATGAGCTCCCGGGCGGCCCCCACGTTGCCCGGATCGATCTCGCGAATCCCCTCGAGAGAGCGGACAGCGCGGGCGGTCTGCCCCTCTTCGCGCCACAAGCCGGCGACCTTGGCGTGGATCGGCAGGCGCGCGCGCTCGTCCAGGCCCTTGAGCTGTGACTCGAGGGTGCGGATCAGCTCGGCGATGGTGCCGTGGTTGCGAAAGAGCCAGTCCAGGGAGTCCAGGTCCAGGGCCGCGATCGCGCGCTTGCGCATCTCGCTGAACGCCTTGCGGTGGCCCGGATCCAACTCCAGGACGCGCTTCCAGACCTGCGCGGTCTTCTCGTCGTTCTGTAGGCGGGCGCCCCAGATCTGTCCGAGCTTTTCGAGCAGCTTGACGCGCGTGGGCGTGTCGTCAGCCTTGTCGACCAGGGCGTCGAGAATGACGACCAGCTTGGGGAAGGCCTTCTCGCGCTCGTACAGGCTCTGCAGTTGGTGCAGGGCGTCGGGGTTGTCGGGATCGTTCTCGTAGATCTCCTCCCAAAGCTTGGTCGCGATGCGGGGGTGACGGATGCGCTCGCTGGCCAGCGCGGCCAGCTCGATGAGGGCGGCGGAGCGCTCGGCGGGCCCACTGGCGCTCAGGGAGATCTCGCGCTGCGAGACGTCGACGAACTGCTCCCAGCTCTTGCGCTGCTCGTACAGGCCTTTGAGGCTGCCGAGGGCCTCCAGGTTGTCGGCGTCGATCTCCAAAATCGCGTTGAAGTGCTTGATCGCCTCGCTGGAGTTCGAGAACCGCTCCAGCATCAGGGTGGCGATCTCGCGGTGTAGCGCCAGCGCCTCTTCGTCGGAGTCGGCGGTCTTGACGCGGCCCTGAAGGATGCGGACCAGGTCCGGCCAGCGCTTCATCCGTGTGTAGACGGTCTGCAGGGCATCCAGCGCCTTGCGGTTGTTCGGCTGCAGCTTGAGAACCTGCTGCCAGGCGCTGATCACCTTCGTGTCGCTTTTGATGTGCTCGCGGAAGATCGAGATCATCTCCAGATGAACCTCGATCTGCGCCTCGACGTCATCGAGGCCTTTGAGACGGCTCTTCAGCAGCTCGACCAGGCTGTGCCACTTGCCGACCTCGCCGTAGAGACCCTTGAGCTTTTGATAGGTCTCGGAGTCGCTCGTGTCCTCGTTGAAGACGGCCTGCCAGAAGCTGAGCGCCTTGTCCTTACGCCCCTTTGCCTCGGCGACCTCGGCCAGCTTGCGCTTGACCTCGATTGTGGTGAAGCCCTGCGCCGCATACAGCTGCTCGAGTCGGCGCCAGTTGTCGCGCCTGGCGTAGAACTCGGTGTAGAACTCGCCGACCATGCCCGTTTGGCCGGCGGCATCCTGCACGCGTCGGAAATAGACCTCTGCCCGGTCCGGATTGTCCAGCTGCTTCCAAAACAGCAGGCCCAGCTGGGCGTTGAGCCAGTGTCGGACGCCAAGGTCCTCGGTGGTCCGTGCGGGCGCGGCGCCCACCCGCACGATCCGCTCCCGCGCCGGGGCGGGCGCCACGGCCCCGGCGCCCC
>CAZJHX010000115.1:0-4569 GCA_964545715.1 uncultured Myxococcales bacterium | reverse complement strand
GTCGGGGGTGTTCCGTGCGCGATGGTCTACCAGGCGCTGGATCCGGTCGCGCTCAGGGGCGTCCTGAACGGCCGGGAAGACCATCTCATAAATCTCTTTCAGCTCAGGGAGCCGACCCTCGGTTATCAGCGCGTCCTGAAGCGACTCGAACGCTTTGATATCCGTGGGATTATCCATGACTGTGGATCGCAGGGCATCGACATCCACTAGCAACTCTCCATTCTGACGGGCGTATTCCAGAGCAAGACCAGTGTTTTTACACTGTTTCAGGACTGTCCACAACCGGCCTCGCCAGCGCTGCGAAGGCGTCGTGAAATCGCGGCCGCAGCGCTTTAATGGGCGGCTTATCGATGACGAGCGGGTGCACTCGGTTGGACAGCAACACGGCGACCCACTCGCGGTCCGGCTCCAGCCACAGCGAGGTGCCGGTAAAACCGAGGTGTCCAAAGGCATTGGGACCAAAGGAGCTGCCCGCGGAGGAGTACCCGGGCGAGACCGAGTCGAAGCAGAGACGCCAGGATGTGCGCGGCTGGGGCTTGAGGAAGCGCCGCAGGACGTCTGAGTCGACGGGCGAGGGGCGGCCGTGCCACGCGTCCAGGACCATGAGCCCCCAGCGATGGACCTCGTGCGCGGTGCCGAAGAGCCCGGCGTGGCCGGCGACTCCGCCCAGGGCGTGCGCGTTGGGGTCATGCACCTCGCCGTGCAGTACTTTGCCGCGCCACGCGCAGTCTTCGGTGGGCGCCACGCGTGAGAGCAGGGCCGAGTCCGGCGAGAAACCGACGTCGCGCAGATAAAAAGCCTCTTTAACACGCTCGAAGAGCTCGTCCAGGGGGCGACCGTACACCGCCTCCAGGTGCCATCCCAGCAGCATGTAGCCCAGGTCGCTGTACACGGCCTGTGCGCCGGGGGCGGCGATCAAGGGCTCGGCCATAACCTGATCGCGGATCGGGACGTCGGGCTTGAGGTAGAAGTGGCGATGCGCGGGCAGGCCGGATGTGTGGCCGGCGAGCTGGGCGACGGTGCCGCGACCGAAGACGTCATCGTCCAGGGAGATGCGCCCCTCGGAGACCGCCCACATCAGCAGCGTCCCCACGCACAGCGGCTTGGTGAGCGACGCCAGGTCGAAGACGGTGTGAAGCTCGGCGTCACCGGCGGCGTGGCTGACGACGTCGAAGCCGCGCGCTGAGCCACAGCCGACGGCGCTTGGGAACGCGGTGCCGACACCGTCGGCCAGGACCTGCGCGGGGGTCTTCACGTGCCGGCCACCACCGGCTCGAGGAGGCGGACGTGATCGGCGGCGGCGTCCATGCGTGCCCGAGCGCCCACCGGGACCGTGATGTTGCGAGCGCCGTGACCGATCGGCAGGCCGCGCAGGACGGGGCCGCGAATGGCGGGCGCCACCTCGCGCCACAGGGCGGTGAAGTCGTCTGCGTGGCGCTCATGCACGGCGGTGAAGGCGCCTATGAGGAGTCCTCGAACGCCGCGCAGAACCCCGGCCAGACGGAGCTGGGTCAGCATGCGGTCGACGCGATAGGGTGGCTCGCCGACATCCTCGATGAAGAGCAGCGAGCCCGAGAGGTCCGGCAGGTACGGCGTGCCGACCAGGGAGGTTAAGACGGACAGGTTGCCGCCGACCAGGACGCCGTCGGCAACGCCGGGCTGGATGACCTCGACCTCGGGGTCGAGCGGCAGCGTGTCGGTGAGCCCGCCGATCATCGCCAGCAGGTGGTCCCGCGAGAGCCCGTCGAGGTCCGCCAGCTGGGTGACGACGGGCCCATGAAAGGTGATCTGCCCCAGGTTCAGGTGCAGCGCGGTGATGTCGCTGAAGCCGATGAAGGGCTTGATGTGTCGCTGGATGGGCGCGTCGTCGAGAGACTCCACGGTGCGGACGCTGCCAAAGCCGCCGCGTAGACACCACACACCATCGGCGCTGCACACCCAGGCGCGCTCGAGCTGGTTTGCGCGGGAGTGGTCGCTGCCGCTGAGGTACGTGCGTGGAGCGTCTTCGCTGTCCATGATCTGCGCGCCAAAGCCGAGTTCGGTCAGCGCCGCGAGTCCCGCGGTGCGGCGCGCGGACGTGGCAACCCCGGCGGGAGAGACGACGGCGACGGTGTCACCGGGCCGCAGGGCTTTGGGGCGGCGCAACATCGCCTCACGGTAGCATGTAGACGCGTGCACTGTACCGTTGTAGAGTCCCAGACAATGGGTCTGACAGTAGTACAGAAGTCCGACTCGCGCCGACCGCGCAAGACGATGCCTCGAATCGGCCTGGTGCTGGCGGGTGGCGCGATCAGCGGCGGCGCTTTCAAGCTCGGCGGGCTGATCGCTCTCAACACGTACCTGGACAACCGAAAGGTCACCGACCTGGACGTCTACGTCGGGGTGTCTGCGGGCGCATTCCTGGCAGCGCCGCTCAGCGCCGGTGTACCGCCCGAGGAGCTGATGCGCTCGATCCAGGGCCGCAGCTCGATCATCACGCAGTTCCGCCCGTGGCACTTCTACTATCCAAACTTCAGCGAGTTCGTCTCGCGCCCGGCCGAGCTGGCGCGCGATGCCGCCTTCTTTCTGCCCGGCATGGGCAAGGCGCTCCTGCGCAGCATGCGGGCCAGGAAGTACCGCCGCGCCTTGCGCAAGCTGCTCGTCGACCCGAGCTACCCGGCCCTGGAGCGGCTCATGGCGCCGGTCATCCAGGAGGTCCTGGGCTCCAACGCCCTGGGCCACACCGGCCTCAGCTATGTGCCCAGCGGCATCTTCGACAACTCGCAGATCGAGGCCTTCATCCGCCACAACCTGCGCCGCAACCGGCTGCCGAACAACTTCACGCTGCTGAACCTGGAGCGAAAGAACTCGCTGTACATCGCGGCCACGAACCTGAACACGGCCCAGCGCGCCCTCTTCGGCTACGACGAGGACACCTCGGCCACGATCAGCGAAGCCGTGCAGGCCAGCTCGGCCATCCCGGGCTTCTTTCGCCCGGTAAACATCGGCGACCAGGAGTACGTAGACGGCGGCGTGCGGCGCACAGCCAACATCTCCACCTGCGCGGAGAAGGGCGCCGACCTGATCATCTGCTACAACCCGTTCCGCCCGTACGCCAACCACTTCGACGGCCACCCGGACGGCAACTTCCGCTCCATGGCCCGCATGGGCCCGGGCGTCATCCTGGACCAGATCTTCCGCACCCTGCTCCACTCCAGGCTTCAGCTGGGAGTCCAGCGCCTGGCCCTGGATCCCAAGTTCAAGGGCGACCTGATGCTCATCGAGCCGACCGAGACGGACTCGCGCATGTTCAACATCAGCCCCGTCGCCTTCTGGAAGCGCGCCGCAGCCGCCGAAGCGGGCTACCTCTCGGTCAAGTCGACCCTCGAACGCCACCACGCCCGACTCACCCGACTCTTCGACGACCACGGCGTAAAAACCAACCTCCAGCGCCTGCAGGAAGACGAGAGCGCCCTGAGGGTAGCGCGCCGCACCGACGAAGAGGTCTTCGACATCCTGGAGCAGGAGGCCGACCTCCCGGCCTCCCAGCGCCTTTACCTGGTCCGCTAACCCCTGGTACCAATAACGGCTCGTGCAAGGTGCTAACCCAAAAGTGCTGATAGCAGGCGCCGCCATCATCCTGGCCGCCGGCGCCGCCCAGTACTACAGCGACAAGCAGAATGCGCCGCCCCCAGAAGACGGCACCTGCGCCCCCGAAGGCGGCCTGCGCTGCGACGACGCCAACCTACAGATCTGCATCCAGGGCAAACTACAAACCGCAGGCGCCTGCCCCGGCGGGTGCAAAGAGGACGCCGGAGTCGCCCGCTGCCTGGACACCCGAGGCTTTCTAATCGCCCCCGAGGGCGCCGGCTGCCGTCAGGGCATGGGCCTGTGCGGCATCACCCCAAACACCCTGCTGGTCTGCCAGAATGGCGCCCTCAAAAAAGCCGCCGACTGCCCCGCCGGCTGCACAGACGAGGGCGAAAACGGCGGCCTCTACTGCCTCGACAACAGAGACTCCCTCCGCTTCGCCGAGGGCTTCGCCTGCCCCCGCTTCGACGCCCCGAGAGCCTTCGCCTGCGGAGGCGACGGCCGCACCCTCCTGACGTGCAAAGACGGGCTCCTCGCAAAACACACCACCAAATGCGACGCCTGCTTCCAGGGCCGCCGGGGCGACGTCACCTGCTTCGACGCCGAAGGCACCCGCCTGGACCCGGACGGCGGCGGCAAGCTCCTCCAGTAACCAGGCCCCCACTAGCCACTAAGCCCGAGGATGACGCATCCAGGCCCTCAATGGCGAGGTACCTCGCCATTCAGACGGTGGATGACGCATCCAGGCCCTCAATGGCGAGGTACCTCGCCATTGAGACGGTGGATGACGCATCCAGGCCCTCAATGGCGAGGTAGCGCGCCATTCAGGCGATGGATGACGCATCCAGGCCCTCAATGGCGAGGTATCGCGCCATTCAGGCGATGGATGACGCATCCAGGCCCTCAATGGCGAGGTAGCGCGCCATTCAGACGGTGGATGACGCATCCTCGCCCTGAATGGCGAGGTAGCGCGCCATTCAGACGGTGGATGACGCATCC
>CAZJHX010000114.1:33824-34092 GCA_964545715.1 uncultured Myxococcales bacterium | reverse complement strand
CCACAGCCGCCGCTGCCGCCCGCGCCGCCGGTGCCGCCGTAACTGGAACACTCGCCGAAGCCCGGTGCGTCGCCGCCACCGCCGCCACCGCCGCCGCCGCCGCTGCCGGTGCTGCCCTTGGTGCCGTTCTTGCCACCTGATGTGGAGTATCCGCCGGAGTTCAGGGAGCCGATGCTGGAGCCGCCGTTGCCGTGGCTGCCCGCCGAGCCCCCCCCCCCCCCGCCGCCGACCCAGCCCGACAACCACAAGCTGCCCCCCAAGCCACCCC
>CAZJHX010000114.1:0-33814 GCA_964545715.1 uncultured Myxococcales bacterium | reverse complement strand
CCGTGCCGTTCTTGCCCTTGCTGCCGCCCTTGCCACCGATGCCGCCGGCCGTGCCGCTGCCCTTGGAGCCGTCCTTTCCTGAGCCGTCGCCCTTGCCGCTCTTGCCGCCGTTGCCGCCGGCCGCGCCGCACGGACCCGACTTGCTGTACCCCGGCGCCGGCGCGCTGCAGCTGGAGCAAAAGGCCGAGCCGCCGTCCTCGCAGCCCGCGTTGCCTGCGCCGCCCGTCACGCCTGCTGTGCCGTTGCTGCCCAGCGATCCAGCCGCGCCCGGGCCGCCCTGACCGGCCGAGATCGTGCAGTTGCGCACGGTAAGCCCCGTCGAGCCGCTGGCGAAGAGGCCGTAGCTGGAGCCGCCGAAGCTGGCGTTGCTGTTGGCGGAGATGGTCAACAACTCCAGCGTGGTCGACTTTGTAATCCCGCTGGCCACCACCACCTTGGTACTGCCGATCAACGAGACCGTGTTGCCGGTCCCGCGTGTCCAGCCGGCGGCTGCGTTGTAGCCGCCGTAGATGCTGACCCCGTTCTTCACCTTGACCTGGCCCGCGTACGTGCCCGACGAGACCAGGATCTGGTTCTTGCCGGTGGACGAGGCCTTGGTCAGCGCCTTGGTGATCGTCTTGACCGGACTGTTCTTCGTGCCCGAGTTGCTGTCCTTGCCCTTGTTGCCGTCCACAAACACCGCTTTGCCGATGTTGCCGTCGATGCCGTCGCAGTTGCTGTCGACAAAGCCGGTGTCGGGCTTGTCCGTCGCGCTCGCGCCCTCCATCGGGTCGCACGTCTGGTTCTTGCCGTTCTTGCAGTTCTGCACCGTGTGGTCGCACACGCCCAGCCCGCACGTGGTCTGGCCCAGGCCGTCATCGAACTGGCCGTTGCAGTCGTTGTCCTTGCCGTCGCAGATCTCGACAAAGTTCTCATCGTCACCCGCGCAGACCGCGTCCTGGCCGTCCTGCGTGCACGTCCAGACGCCGCCTTTGCACTTGTCCAGGTCCGTGCTGTCACAGGCGTCACCCAGCTGGGGCCACCAGTCGTCCGCCACGCCGTTGCAGTTGTTGTCCAGGCCGTCGCAGATCTCGACCGCCGTCCCCTCGGACGGGTCGCACAGCGCGCACTTGGAGACGGTGTGGTTGCACTCGCCCAGCCCACATGTCTGCGTGCCGACGTCCTCGATCTCGTCGGTGGCGCCGTCGCAGTCGTTGTCCAGCAGGTCGCACTCTTCGGCCTGCGCGCCTTGCAGCGGGTCGCATTGGATGAACTGGCCCTGTGTGCACAGGTCCACCGTGTGCTCGCAGATCCCCAGCCCGCAGGTGGTCTGGCCAAAGCCCTCATCGGTCTCCGAGTCGCAGTCGTTGTCGACCAGATCGCAGAACTCCTCCGTGGGCGCCTTCGCGTCGCAGGACGGCTCCCCCTCGATGCATTGCTGTTTGCCCTGACACTCGCCCCACTCGTTGCTGATCGCGCACGGCTCCGCTGCGATATCGTCGTCCGCCAGGCCGCTGCAGTCGTCGTCCTCGCCATTGCAGACCTCCACCACCGGGACGTCCGCGTCGCATTCGGTCCACACGCCCTCGCTGCCGTCGCACTGGCGCTCGCCGTGGCAGGTGCCGACGCCGCTCTGGTTGCTGCACGTCGTGGTCAGGCCGTCGTACTCCGGCAGGCACGGGCACTCACCGCTGACCGGCTGGCACTGCTCCGCGAACTCGCCGTCCTCCTGGGGCACATTTGTGCACACATACCCCGGCGGGCACGACGACAGGTTGCTGCAGTTCAGGCCGCAGAAAGACCCGGCGGTCCCCAGGTTCAGGCACAGGTTGTGGTCGCCGTCGCAGTCCACGTCCGCATGACACGGCCGGCACAACTCATTGTCGCCGTAGGTGCAGATGAAGGTGGCGTCCGTGCCCGTGTTCGCCACCTCTTTGCAAGACCAGCCCTCCGGACAGTCCTCAAAACAGAACTTGGAGCACACGGTGCCGTCCGGGGAGTTCACGCAGAACCCGCTTTCGCACTCTTCGTTGCTGGAACACGGCCACTGGAACTCGCCCTGCTCGGGCGGGACGTCCTCTTCCCCGCCGGTCTGGTTGATGCTGCCGTCGGGCGACAGCGTCACGTCCAACAGCGACGTGCCCGTACCGACGCCGTTGCCGCCGCCGGTCGTGATGTCGGGACCGCCGACGCCGGGTTTGGGAGGCGCGCGCTCTGTGTCCGGGCAGCCGACGAGCAGCAACGAAACGGACAACGCGAGGAGATAGAGACTCTTAAACGGGGCGTACACAGGCCCGAAACCATACAGGAAATGGCCCAAAAACGCAACACTGAAGTGGCGTCGGGGGCTCAGTCCTTTACGTAGTCCAGCATCGACGATGCGGCCAGCACGGCTTCGGCGGCCTGACGGACTCTTGCTTCGTGGTCGACTCGGGCGCGCGCCAACGCGGCCCTGGCATCCGCCGTTCGGAAGTTGCCCAGCGCCCACACGGCCCCGACACGTACCGCCGCCGGCGGATCCTTGCCCAGCAGGCGGGTCCACCGGGTCGATCTCAGTAGCGTCGCCAGCGCCGACACCGCGCGCGCATCGCCCAGGTTGCCCAGCGCGGTGCACAGCTCCTTGAGCAGATCGCCGCCCGTGGACGGGTCGTCCAGCAGCGCCACCAACTCGTAAGCCAGCCCGTCCGGGCGCATATCGCCGATCAGCACCACGGCCTGCAATCGAATCGTCGGATCGGGGATCTTCAGCAGCGTGCTCAGCACAGTGCGCCGGTCGTCGTGCGACAGCCGGTTCAAAAGCGTGATCGCCTCCATGATCACCATCGAGTCCCGATGCTGAAAGGCCCGCACCAGCGTGGGGAACACGTTGTCCACCAACTGATCGATTACCAGCAGCACATTGCGCGCCCGCTGCGGCGATTGGTTGGGCGAGACGCTCGACGACATCGTCTTCTCCAGCCACGTCGGGTCGGCCACGGCCTTCAGCTGCGACGCAAAAGTGCGTACGTCGTCGTCGTCCGTGCTGTCCAGGACCAGGCGCAGCAGCCGGTCCGCTGCCTGCCGTCCGCAGCTCTCCAACAAGTGCAGCGCCAGCGCCTTCTGCTCCTCGTCCGCGGCCCACAGCGCATTGAGCGACGCCTGGAATTCGCCTGAGTGCATCACCCGCGAGACCGCGTCCGCGCTGCGCTTCTGAGCCGCCTCGCTGACCTCTTCGTCGTGCGGCAGGCCCTTGCCGAGCTGCCACAAAGTGCGCGCCGCCGGCCTCATGTCGCCGGTCGCCAACAGGTGTATCGTCGTCCGCTCCGCCAGCTCGATCAGCTTCAGCAGCGGGGTCTGGGTGCGCTCATCGCACAGCAGGTCCGGCAGTCGCTGGCTCAGCGACGGCAACACCACCCGCCCCGCGATGTGCGACGCACGCGACAGCTCGTCCATCAGGTCCAGCGTCTGCAGCCGCAGAAGCGGGTCCTCTGCCGCCATGTTCTCAAAGACCCGCTCCGACAGCGTGCCGGCGACCTTCTCCTGCCCGGCCAGCGCCAGGTCCGCGAGCAGGTCGGGCAGCTGCTTGGCGATCGTCTCTTCGAGCAGGCCGGCGGGCGGGCACGACATGACACGCTGCAGCAGCGCCTGGCGCGTCAGCCGGGCAAGCTCCTCCCGCTCGTCCTCCTCCGGCTCCGGCGGCTCTTCCACGCCGCCCTCGGCGTCCGCCGCGATGAAGTGGTACTCGTCCACTCGAATATGAGCGACGCCCAGCGCCGACAGGCGGTCGTCCCAGTCGGCCGCGTCATCCAGGCCCATGCCGGTGCCGAGATAGCGGAAGAAGCTCTCGAGCTCCGGCGGCTGCACCCCCGTATGAAACGACACGCTGCTGATGCTGTTGCGCTCGAACAGGTCGTGCATCACCTTGACGCCCTGGCCGAACGTGCGCGTATCGATGCGCAGATCGTTTACCAGGAAGCCCTCGGCGGTCACGCCCATGTTGACCGGCGACAACACCGCGTGGCACTGGCGAAAGCCCTCCGCGATGCCCTCGACCGCGCGCCGCACGGTCTCCGAGCCTGTCGGGTACAGCTGCACAGCCTCCGCCGCCGCCGCCGTGAACCGCAGGACGCTCTTCAGCATGGCCAGGTGCTTTTCGACGTCGTCCGCCAGCCCTTCCAGGTTGCCGGTGTCGGTGCCGCCGCGTCCGGACTGCGCCCGATAACGCTTGGGAATGACGCCGATGCCGCGAGCCCTGCGCTCGCTCATGAAGTCCTTCCAGTCGGCGCCCTTCGCCCGCTCTGAGAACCTCAGCATGCCCGCCGCCAGCGTCTCGATATCGCGGTCGCAGATCGCGCGCGTGAACGTCAGACTGTGGACCAGGGCCTTGCGAAAGTCGCGCAGCACCTGCGTGCCGACCATGCCCCAGCGTGTCATCTCATGGGCGACCCCATTGATCTCCAGCGCGCCGCCGCGGTCCTTGATCGTGACCGACTCCGCGTGCTTCAGGACCGCCCCGATCGCCTTCAGGCACTCCGCGATGGCGTTGACGGTGTAGCGGCTGCCCGGCGGATACATCTGCACACCGCGCTGCACCGCGATCAGCCGCTTCATGATGTCGGGCACCAGGGCCAACGCGCTCGCCGGCAGGGGGGTCGTCGACTCCGCGATGTGCGCGACGATTCGTGGGGCGGCCAGCTTGCCCGCCACCTCGTAATACTCGTTGACCTCGTCGTTGCGAAACAGCTTGGCCGCGCGGTCGGATTGACGCCGCCGGGCCAGCTCAGCGCGCCGATCGCCCGCCTTCTCATAGTGGTGCGCGATCTCGGCCAGCGCCTGGTCCAGATCCAATCGCGGCTCCTGCTCTTTGACGTCTGCCACCTTGCGGTGGAGCTCGCGCCGCATGTCCTCGGCCACGGAGTTGTACGTCAGCTCCTGCAAGCGGCGGTTCGTGAAGGCCAGCCGGTCCGGCTCCCCGGGCGTCTGGGCGTCCTCCAGCAGCTTGAAGCGCACCGCCTTGTCCGTCAGCTGCTGCGCACGGCCCTCGTTGACCCCCAGCACCTTGCGCAGGAGATCCACGCTGAAGCGCGACCCGATCACCGACGCCTTGAGCACCGCGCCGCTGGTCTCGTCATCCAAGCGGCTGAGGTGGGTTGCCACCAACTCGTCCAGCGTGCCGGCCAGCTGCGTCGCCGCCTGGCGAGCCAGCATCCAGGCGCCGCCGCTGGTTCGAGAGATGAAGCCCGCCAGGACCAGCAGCGTCAGCACCTCCTCGATGATGAGCGGCACGCCGCGCGACACCTGCTGGATCTTGGCCGCCAGGGAGCTCGGGAACGCGTGCCCCTCAAAGCACAGGTCCAGTATCGAGCCCACATGCTCTTGCTGCAGCGGCCTGAGATCGATCGAGCCGTACGTGCCGCAGCTCCGCACCGACTGCTGAAAGCGCGGGAAGGTCGCGTTGCCCTGTGCCTGCTGGGTATCCAGCGCCACCGTACCGAAGATCGGGATGCCGGCCTCTCGGACCTGATCCGCCCGCATTAGAAACGCGATGACCTTGAGCGTTGCTGAGTCCGCGTTCTGGATGTCGTCCAGAAACAGGCACATGTGGCGCTCACGGCCCAGGTACTTCAAGACGCGCACGATGGCGGTAAAGAACGCCGCGCGCGGGTTGCGCAGCTTCAGCTCGACGCCGGGCTGCTCTCTCAGGCCAAACGCCGGCAGCCGGCTCGACAGGGCCACACGATCTTCGTCGCCCAGCACCGAGATGACCTCGCCCTGTAGCGTTTTGTCGGCGGCGAATCCCGTTCGGAGCAGCTCTAGAATCGGCGCGTACGGCGTCGAGTGGAGCTCCGGGCGGCAGTCCACCCACATCGTCAGGTGCCCGCTGTCCCGCCGGCGGCGCTCCATCTCGCGCAACACCCGGGTCTTGCCGGCCCCGGCCTCGCCCTGGATCAGGATCAGGCAGGTCGGTCCGTAGTCGCCCATGTTGCTCAGCGACTCAGCCCGCGCCAGCGCGATCGTGCGTCCGACCAGCTTCCTGCACGGCAGCCCGCTCAGCAGCTCCTTGACCACCGGCGTCGTGGCCGCGGTCTTCCAGGCGGCGGCGGTTACGCGGTCCCGACCGCCCTGCTTGGAGTGATACATCGCCCGATCAGCGGCGTCGATCAGCGCGACCGGCGTTACGGCATCCTCGGGGAAAGACGCGACACCGATGGACAGCGTCACTGTCGCCGTGCTCGAACCGCCCACATTAAACGGGGTCGAGCTCGACTCCCGACGCAGGCGCTCCGCGATCTTCACGGCGTCATCGCGCAGCGTGCCCGGCATCAGCAGCATGAACTCGTCGCCGGCGTATCGGACGACGACCTCTTCGCTGCGCACCGCCTTGCGAATGCGGTCCGACAGCTGGATCAGGACGCTGTCGCCGGCCAGGTGGCCGTAGGTGTCATTGACCGCCTTGAAGTGGTCCAGGTCGATCATCACCAGCGAGAAAGGCGCCGCATCCGTCTGCTTCTCGTTGACGTGCTTCTTCAGAAACGGGCGTAGATAGCGGCGGTTGTAGAGGTTGGTCAGGTCGTCGCGATACACCAGATCAGCCAGCGCCTGGGGCGGCAACTGGTGCGGGTCTGACGCGTCGTGCGAGGGGTCCTGTTTTCGTTCGTCCGTGCTTCCTGCCGGGCCCGAACGTTTTTCGTCCAGACGGCTTATGACTCAGCTCCCCTTGGGCTTGCGCTTCCGCTTCGGTCCGGTCGGGCAGTCCGCCGTGGGTACGTCCTGGTCGGTCCAGGGCGTCTGCCAGTACCTCTTGACAACCTTGAGACTGCTGCTCTTATCGGGTCGCGCCACCTGAAAAACTAGGGAAAACGACGGGCGCCCGTACCACGGGTTCACGTATTTCAGGTCGCCCACCATCACGTATCGCTCCTTGCCCCGACACCGTACCTGCGCGAAAGGTATGTCCGCCCACCAATTTGCGAACCGGCCTCCATAGTCGGTGGCCAGCGCTGCCTTTACGGCATCGTGATCCAGATTGCGCGCGCGCGGACGCAGCTGTGGCTCCGCACCCCCGACGACCTGGATGGCGCCTTGATACAAGAAGCGCTCGTCTGCTCCGATGCCGTTCCAGAGCACCGGCAAAAACGGCGCAGGGAAGGCCGCCGCGTGCGTCAGCGCGATGCCCTGGCGCTCTGCCGCCTCTTCCACGTCGTCTACAGCTACCGAGTGCAGCACCCCGCACAGCCCGACGTACGCGGCCACCAACCCCAGCGAGAACCGCGCGGCGAAGCGCCGATCGATCGGAACGATGCGGGTCAGCCAGAACGGCGCCGACAAGATAATCCAGAAGAAGATGTCGATGATGTAGACCCAGTGCGTGCTGAACCGCGCGTCGTCGAACGGCATCAGCAGCATCGTCCCCCAGCTGGTCACCACGTCCATCAGCAGATGGGTCGCGTAGCCCAGAAATGCCAGCACCCACAGCAGCTTGAACGAGCGTCCCGACAGCTTGTGTGCGACCAGCGCGATCAGCGGCGGCGCCACCAGGCAGGCCAGCAGGCTGTGCGACACGCCCCGATGCCACATCATGTAGTGATCGTGGCCGATCACCGGATACGTCAGCAGGTCGACATCGGCCGCGTTGGCCGCCACGATCGCCGTCCACCACGCCGTCTTTTTGCCGACGCGATCCACAAAGCCGGTCTCCGCGACCGCGATGCCGCAAAGCGTGTGAGCGATGTTCTCCACGCCGGTACTCTACTTTGTCATGCGGCGCAGATGAAGTCGGCGCCCTCCTCGAGCCCCAGCGTTGTCAGCCGCCTGCGGATGTCGGCGCGCGCGCCGCGGACGCCCACCGCGCTGATGATCGGTGCGCCGTCACCGATCCCGTCCGGTCCGATGATCGGGATGTCTCCGCGCCGGACGCCCCCGATCTTCTTGGGATCGATGTCGATGAACGCCTCGATCACCACGCCCTCGGCCACAAGCGCTCGCGCCAATCGCCGCCCGTCCCGCCCCGCTCCCCAGATCCTGGCGCGTCCGTCCAGCACGCGCGCCAGAAAGTGCGCCTTCAAGTCAAAAAAGCGCGCCGGCGCATAGCGGGGGTCCGTGCGGGTCAGCCTGCGGTCGTGGTCGCGCCAGACGTGCAGAGTCCGGGGCACCTGCGCCATGCGGGCGCCGGATTGGTGCAGTCGCAGCCAGAGATCGTAGTCCTCGGCCCAGCCGCGGTCCCGATAGCCCCCGACGGCGCGCAACACCTCGGTGCGTAGCGTCACGCTCGGGTGGCACACCGGCGCCTCAACGTAGATCTCGGCCGCGATCTGCTCGGGCGTCACCAGGCCGTTCAGCCACTCCACATAGCGCGCCATGCCGCTGTCCGGCGGATCCAGCGCCACCCGCGACGAGACCAGCGCCAGCGACGCATCGCCGTCCAGCGCCTGCACCTGTGCTCCGATGCGGTCGGGGTGCATCAGGTCGTCACCGTCCATGCGGACCAGATAGGGCGACTCCACGCGCTCCAGGCCGGCGTTCAGCGCGCCGATCAGGCCCCGCGCCGGGCCCCGCACCAGCGTCACCCGGTCATCGCTGTCCCGGGCTGCGACGACGTCCGCCGTCTCATCGGTCGAGCCGTCGTCGATGACCAGCAGGGTGAAGTCTGCAAAGCGCTGCTGCAGGACGCTGTCGACCGCAGCGCCGACGGTCTGTGCGCAGTCCCGCACAGGCAGCAGCACCGTCGCCCGGGCGGGCACGCCGCCTGGTGGGGGGTCAGGCAAGTCCGTCGCCTGTTTCGGGCGTGCTGGCCTGGCGGGCTCGGCGAGCGCAGCGGTCCGCCGACGCGGGCGGGGTGGCGCCCCGGTAAGGAGGTGGACGCTGAGACCGCCCAGCCAGCGCGCCCGTAACAGGTGACGGACTTCGCTGACACTCCACTATTTGCCCTGCAGCACTTTGGCGGTGACGACGCGCGCGATCCCGACGTTGTGCTGCGCGTCCAGTCTCTCCAGGTCCGCCTGGATCGCGACCTGATCGCCCGCCAGCAGGCGCAGGTAGCGCACCGCCACGCCGCCCGGATCGTCGCCGGCGGCCAGTCGTACGTGGTCCACGCGGCCCAGCGCCCAGACGACGTCGCGCAGCTGCGGCAGGTGCACGCGCACGAACAGCAGGTTGCCCACCTTGGGTTTCTCGCCCGAGAAGATGTAGGCCCCGCCCTCGGCGACCCAGCCGTTGACCGTCGGTGCGGTGTGCGCCGGCTCGACAAAGCTCACCGGGAGCGCGCCGCCGCGACGCTGGGCAACCAGCTGGCGCTCGTGATCGCCCCAGATGCGATTGAAGAGCTCGGTGAAGTGATACGGCGGGGCCAGCAACATCACGCCCATCTCGTACTTGTGCGCGACGCGATGTGGGTTGGCCAGCAGACGCGTCCACCGCACCTCCCCGTCGCACTGAACCTTGTCGCCCTCCTCGGGCACGAGCGTCAGCTGAAACCGGGTTCCGGGCGGGTACACCACGCGCGTGAACATGCCGATCCCCGACGGGCTCATGTTGTGCACGATGCCGGATTGGATGGCGGCGGTTGTGCCGAAATGGACCACGAGCCCTGAGTTCAGGCGCGGCGTGTCCTTGCGTCGTGCGATGTCGTCCACGGGGGGATTATTGACGAATGTGGCGCGGATCTCAAAAGGCCAGCTTGAAGCTCAGCCGGACGTTGCTCAGCTTCTCGAAGCGGCCGAACGACGCATCCTCGTCCCCACCCAAAAACGTCGTGCTCAGGCGCAGCTCAGCAGCGTCGCCGTGCAGCCAGGAGATGCTGCCGCCCGCCTGGTATCCCAGCGTGTCGCCGCCATCCGCCACCTCTAGAGCGCCGCGTGCGCCGAGGTTTAGCTTCCCCTCCAACAGCGTCCAGCGCAGTCCGACCAGCACATAGTCGTGGATATCCGCGGACTGGCGCTCCGTCGGCGTGCCGCGCGCGTACTGCGCGTTGACGTACAGCTGGTCGGCAAAGATGTACTCCAGGCCTGCGATCGCCTTGACGTAGACGTCGTCGCTTTGGGTCGTCTGCGTCGGAATCGGGTCCGGCACCTCGTCCAGGCGGCCCAGCTTCACCAGCGCCTCCAGCTGGTTTTTGGCCGCCGTCAGCGCGTGCTTCTCCGGGATCATCACAGCCACCTCCGCCCACGCCGACAGCCGGCCGACGATCGGTCCGCGATAGGACGCGCCGCCCATCATCAGCTTGGGGTAGACCAGCGGCACCCCGATATCGATTCGGTTCTGCGTCTGGAAGCCGGTGAACCGCACCGCGCCCGACGCCTGGGGCAGCGACTCGAACCCGCGGTAGAACATCAGCGCGAAGTCACCGACCGGGCTGGCGTACTTGATGCGCGCCGCGGCCTGAATGTTGTTCAGCCCCGGCTCCGGCACGGCGGTCGGCGTATCTACATTCTGGATCTCCGGCGGCTCATCCTGGTCGTCCGCCAGGTCGAAGACGTCCTGCGGGTCTCCCAGCGCCGTGAAGTCGATGTGCTCGATGGGCAGGATGCCCGGCATGAAGATCGGCACCACGGTGGCCTCGATCCGCACATCGCCCACCGAATACGCCAGCTGCATGGCCAGCGATGACAGCCGCTCGTCGAACCCGGTGCCGTCCTCCAGGTTGTACGGGTTGACCACATCCGTCGGGTTCAGCCCGTCGCCCTCCCCCCACGCGATGCGCATCGTGCCCGCCGAGAGGTCCAGCCCGCCGGCCCCGAAGAGATCGAACAGGCTCAGGCGCGCCTCATTGACGCGAATGTCGACGGGCTGGACCGCGCTGATCTCGCCCGTGTCGTCCAGCTCGTCGATGCGGGCAAAGTTGATGTTGCGCACCGACACGTCGCCGAAGAGCTCGGTCGTTGCCGACGGCTGTGCGTCGATCGTAAGCCCGACGATGTTTGCGTTTCGAAAGTTGAGGAAGCGGCAGGAGGTCTTGCCCCCGCACCCGATCAGCGCGGCCTGAAACGTCGTGCTGACGCTGCCGCCGATACGGACGCCCTCCCCGCGCGCGCTGCCCGCCAGCACGCAGCTGACGGCAAGCGCGACGGCGATTGCGGGGAGACGTGAGGGCAAAAGCAGCGGGCGCTACTTGGTGCCGGTCATCGTCAGCGTGACGGCGCAGCCCGGGTTGTCGATGGTCGGGCAGTCCTCGTCATCGTTGAGCTTCGTGATCTCCAGGTTGGCTGCGACGGTCACCGTGTCACCCGTGGTGACAGTGGCCGACACCTTCATGTCGGCGGTGCACCCGTCGAACTGCGTGCCCAGGGACACCGCCGTCTGAGTCGCCTCGGCGATCTTCATGTTGTCGCCGTCGGCCTCCCAGGTCACGTCCATGTCCGCGAAGGGGTCCTGCAGCTTGATCGTGCCTGCCTTGGGCAGATCGGTGCTCATCGGCAGCTCGACCTGGTTGGTCAGGGCGTTCAGGTTGCCGTCGCCGTCCTTGAAGAGCTCTTCCAGGGCGCCGTCGAAGCAGTTGTCCTTGGCCTCGGTGATCTGCATCGTGTACAGCCCGCCCATGAAGTGGCCGTCGTGCCCGTCGGTCGTGCCGTCAGTGCCGTCGTCGTCCGTGCCACACGCGATCAGCGCCATGGCAGCGCCGGTCAGAATCATCAGTTGAACCAGTTTTTTCATCGTTGTCTCCCACATACAAAATTAGAACTCATGGAGCCCGCTTCAGCTGGCGCTCCGAAAACCAGGCCTGCGACAGCCCGGTGTCAAACGTGACCGCTTTGATCTTGGCGACAGTGCGCTTGCCCGAGGCCGCCTCGTCGATCTGAATATGATGCGCGATCGTGTACTTGCCCACGGTCTTGAATTGGTCGGCCACGATGGTCCGCATCGTCTTGCCGGCTGCGTCCAGGGTGGTGATCCGATGCACCAGGTGGTCGCTTTGCCGGACCTCCAGCTTCAGCAGAGCGTGGCGGTGGTCGTCCGGCTTGTTGGGCTTCAGCACCAGCACCCAGTGGCCGATGGTGTCGGCGCCCAGCGTCGCCATGTAGTCGTCGGAGAAGCGGACGCGCGCCAGATCGTTGATGGAGAAGCCCGTCCCCATGAACGAGCCGCCGCCCTGCTTGCCCGCGATGCGTCGCACGCGCTTGTAGGCGGCTGTATACAAAGAGGTGTGGTCCGTCGTCTTCAGGATGCCCGTGCCGCGCAGCCGGGCCGGCGCCGTGAACTTGACCATGCGCTGGTCGGACCCCAGCTGCCAGACCTTCAGCGACCGGCGCAGAGGCTCGCTGCCGCGTGTCGACACCGCGATATCCAGCGTCATGACCATGTCGGAGGCGCGGCTCGCCGCCTGGTCAACCTGCTTGAGGATGGCCGCCGGATCCGGCGCGGAGAGTGTCAGCGCAGACAGGAGCAAGCTCAGAGACATCATAGTGTAGGGCTCTTAAAACAGCGTCGCCGCCCCGGTGTCAACCTTCTGCAGGTCGGGCCCGTCTCCGGCGTCGTCTGCGTCGGCGTCTCGGGGGCGGGCCGTCGTCCGGAGGGGACGTGGTGGCGGCTTCAGAAACCGGGACCCATGGTACGAACTGCTCTTTGGCCATCGTACGCGCTCGATGGTAGGCGTCCTCGACACCCCCGTAGACCCGCTGGTGCAGTCGCAGCAGCGTCAGCCCCTGCGGCATCGCCTGTAGCTCGTGAGCTCCCATGCGGCGCGGCTTTCGACCGGCCACCTCGCCGATGAAGCGGCCGACAAACGCCATCAGGTTGCGCAGCCGCATGCGGTGCTTGACCGCGACGTGCATCCGGATGCCGATAGGCCGGAACCACTCCTCTGTGGACTTGCCCCAGGCCGGACCGGGCTCGACGTCGGCTTCCTGCAAGCGGCGCAGGGCGATCGGGTAGAACAGCAGACTGAGAACGAACTCTCGGCGCAGCCCGCCGTGCGCACGCTTCAGGAGGTCGACTACCTCGAGATGTTTCAGGTATTCGTCGCGGTGCTTTTCGACGTACTGGGCGACCTCCGGCAGCATTACCGGCAATACGTTGGTCTGGATCATGAGTTCCACGGCGGCCTTCATGTGGCCGGACTCGGCGATTCGGTACATCTCCTCGGTGACCCGGGGCATCGGGCAGCGGGAGATGTCCTGCGCGACGGTGCTCATGGCCACCAACGTCTCCGGCTCCACATCGAAGCCCAGTCGCGACGAAAACTTCACCGCGCGCAGGATGCGGACCGGATCCTCCTGGAACCTGTCCGCCGGGCCGCCGATCGTTCGCATGAGCCCGGCGCGGATGTCCTGGTAGCCCTGAACGTGATCGATGATCTTCTCGGCGATCGGGTCGTAGAAGAGGCCGTTGACGGTGAAGTCGCGAGACAGCGCGTCCTCTTCGGGCGTGCCGAAGTTGTTGGCCCTCAGGATCAGCTTGTCTTCCGGATCGCCCTCGTTCTCTTCGCCCTCCACGTCTCCGCCGCGGAAGGTGGCGACCTCTATTATCTTGGCGCCGAAGACGATGTGGGCCAGGCGGAAGCGGCGCCCGATGATCCGGCAGTTGCGAAACAGCCGGCGCACCTGATTGGGCGTGGCCAGCGTGCCGACGTCGAAGTCCTTGGGGGTGCGGCCCAGTATGATGTCGCGCACACATCCGCCCACCAGGAACGTCTCGTGGCCGGCCTCCTGAAGGCGCCGGCACACCATGACCGCATCCGCATCGAGCGTGTGGCGGGGCAGTTTGGCTGGGAGTATGGGTGAGAGGGACTTCGGCATCGCGTCGAAGCGGATGATAGTGATAGCTCGGCTGCGGTCAAGTGCGGACATCCCTATCCCGAGCCGCCTAAGCTACCGCCTACACTGGAAATCTTACGCTGTACAGACTTGAGGGATGTGAGTTACAGTGCCAGTGTAATCCGTTGGAAGGTGCCTTGCATTAGCCGACGGGGCCGTGTTACTCACGGCAATTGGTGAGGGGCTGGAGTAAAGAGGTGAATAGCATGCGGTTGACGCCGTGCCTGCTTGCCGGTCTGATCGCGACAGCGATTTGCATACCGGTTGCCACAGCACAAGATGGGCCAGACGGCGGCGACGAGGCCGTAGTCGATGGTACCGCGGAGTTCGAAGAGGCGCTCGAGCAAGAGCCTCAGACCGCGGACATCCCGTTTGCTGGTGACGAGACCAAAACCTATCGAGGCGTTCTTGTACAGGTGGAGTTCTGGTTCCCGCTGCCCGAGCAGTGGGAGTTGACGTCCGACGCGCTGCTGGAGCTGCACTTCAACCACTCGCCTGTGCTGATCGAGCGCCTGTCGGCCATCACGGCCAACGTCAACGGCAACGGGGTCGACAGCGTCTTCCTCAACGTGCAGAACGCGCGCAACGGCAAGGTGGTGTGGTCCGTGGACCCGGCGTACTTCAAGCTGGGTGAGTCCAACAAGATCGAGATCGTGGCCAAGATGCGCAGCGACCTCGAGCTGTGTGACGACGTGCATAGCCCGGCGCTGTGGATGTCGATTCAAAAAGAGAGTCGCCTGACGATTCAGTATCGGGAGAAGCCGGTCACCAAAGACGTGTCGGGCTTCCCGCAGACGTACATGCGTCCGGCGCTGTCGTATGAGCGCGGCACGGACACCGAGAAGAAGACCCACGCGATTATCGTGGTGCCGACGGATGCCGGCCCAGAGGTGCTGAACGGCATCGGCGTTGTCTCGGCTCGCATCGGCGTCGGCTCGCGCTTCCCGCGCGGCATGCTGGAGGTCACCGCGGTCGGCGAGATCACCGAGGATGTCCGGTCAAGGCTGCGTGAACAGAACATCATCGTCATCGGGCCGCTGGACTTCGTGAGCAACTTTGTCAGCGAAGGGCTGGACGTCGGCAACTCGCTGGCCAACGCCAACGGCAACGGTCAGGGCTACGTCGTCGAGGCGCGGAACCCGTGGAACCCGAGCCGCCGCGCGCTGGTCGTGACCGGCGCGGACGGGCAGGCGCTGTCCAAAGCGGTCACTGCGCTGTCCATGCCGCATCTGTCCGAGCATTGGGCGCCGAAAGAGGGCGAGCCCCCGCGCCGCGCGGTCAGCTTCGACACCCGGCCTGAGCTGCCGGATCCCTCGGAAGCGGGCAAGACCGGCACGCAGACGATCAGCCTGGCCGATCTCGGCTCCAGCGACCGCACGGAGCGCGGCAAGTTCCATCACTACCTCCGCCTTGCCTTCCCCAACCCGTTCGTCGGGCGCGTGAAGTCGCCGGCCTTCATCCGGCTGATCATGAGCTACTCGGAGCTGCTGGTTCCGCAGACCTCGTCGCTGCTCGTAAAGCTGAACCGTCAGCCCATCCGCAGCGTCCGGCTGGCCCCGCGCACCGCGCGCAAGCTGGAGGCGGACATCATCATCCCGGACGAGGCCCTCACCGATCGGGTGCTGCTGCTCGACTTGGAGTTCTTCCTGGATATCGGTGACCCCGACTGCCACTACAACTTCCCCGAGATGGCCTGGGTGACCGTGTACAACACGTCGTTCATCGCCTATCCGCTGGAGGAGGCGGCTACCGCGTCGCTGCGATCGTACCCGTGGGTCGCGGCCAAAGAGCCGAACCTGAACGGCACCGTGTTTGTGGTGTCTGACATGCCGACCGACGAGTCGCTGACCGCCGTGGCCAACATCGCCGCCTTCCTGGGTAAGTCGCTGCCGCGCGTTCGCGACGCACAGGGCCGCATGTCTACGCAGTGGGTGCACCCGTGGGTCAAGCGGGTCAGCCAGCTGGATGCCGCTGACCAGAACGGTCGCGACATCATCGTGGTCGGTGATTACGGCCTGGTTCGCTCAAACTCGAGCATCCAGTCGTCCGTCGCCGAGTCGCTGTTCACGGCGTGGGACGCGCCCGAGGGCATCGACAAGTTCAGCGAGAGCGAGTATCGCGCTGACGGCGGGTGGATTCACCTGGGTCCGTCGCCCTGGAACCCGCGTCGCAACCTGATCGTGGTCTCCGGCGCCAACGGCGACGCGGCGGCGGCAGAGGCCGGCGAGTACTTGTGGGTTCAGCGCAAGGTGGACCGCCTGGGCGGCGCCGGCGTCATTGTCGGCTCGAATGGCACGATGCAGGTGCTGATCCCGGCGCCCGGCGAAGAGCCGCAGAAGGCTCCGGCGCAGTCGCTGACCCCGCGCGTGCCGCTGGCGGAGGCCGACGACGGTGGGGCGGCTTCGACTTTGCCTCTGGCCAACGGACAGAACGGCGCACATGGTCAGACGGGTCCGGCGGCCGCGCCGGAGGCGAAACATCAGGTGGCTTACCTGGTCTTCGTCATTCTCGGTCTGCTGCTGGTCGTTCTCGTGGTGGTACGTATTCGCGATGCCATGCGCACCGACGCAGTCTCCTGAGCGACGGCCGCTGAGAGCGCGCCTCCTGCTCCTGACGTTAGTGCTCCTCGCGGTGGTCGTGGCGCCGATGCGCGTTGCTGTCGCCGGATCCCCGGATGCTGTCGAACAGGCGCGCGCGTTTCACGAGCTGGGCGAGACGCAGCGTGCCGTGGAGCTGCTGCAGCCGTATTTGGAGACGGCGCCGACCGATGTCGCGGCGCTGAAGCTCATGAGCGAGCTGATGGTCGCGACCAACCAGCCCAACCAGGCGCTGGCGCTGCTGAAGCGGCTACGGCGGCTGACCCCGAACGATCCGGATGTGCTGGCGGACCTGGCCACCGCCATGGAGGCGGCGGGCCACCTGGAGCACGCGGCGATGATCACCGAGCGCATCCTCGCGCGCGATCCAACCGACGCCAACAGCATTCGGCGGCTGATTCAGATGTACAAGTCGTTGGGGCGCCCGGTCGCTGCCGCCGCCGCGATGGACCGCCTGGTGGAGCTGGCGCCGCAGCCGATCGAGGTGCTGCGAGAGCTCGCGGAGCTGCGGGAGCATCTGCGGCATTGGCGGGACGCTCGCGCGCACTACGAGGACATTCTGACGATGGCGCCCGGCGACGCGGCCGTGCTGCGAAAGATCGCTCAGCTGTCGGTGCTGATGGAGGACGACGAGAGCGCGCTGCGGGCCTACACCCTGGCCGCGCCGGCGAAGAGCGGCGACATCGACGGGCTGCGCGGCCTGGCCAGCGTTTACGGCTGGCGGGACGACTCTAAGGGGCGCGTACGAGCCCTGCGTGCGCTGCTCCATCACGCGCCCAACGACCTGGACGCTCGCGACGCGCTGGCCTTTACCCTGCTTGGGATGGGGCGCGACCAGGCGGCCGCCGCTGAGTGGGATGCGCTGCTGGTCCGGCTGCCCCTGACCGACGGCCGACAGGTGGGCGCGCGGGTGCGTGCCGCGCTGATCCATCAGGCCTACGATGACTACGACAAGGCCCTGGAGTACCTGGAGTACGTTGCCTTGAACGATCCGGCGCGTCCCGGCACGACCCGCGCGCTGGCCATGGTGCATGACGGGCGCGGCGACAAGCCGATGGCCATCGAGATGTATCGGCGCCTACTGGTGGAGGATCCGGGCGATCCCAGTCTGCGCAAGGTGCTGCAGGACCTGGAGATATCGATCGCGCCACGCATCAGCGGACGGTACGAGCTGGAGCAGAGCCGCCTTCAGGAGCGCCAGGTGGGCAGGGTGTGGTTTGAGCACGAGCCGACCAAGCTGATCCGATACCGGGCGGGCTACGTGTTTGCCTTTGCCCAGGGCGACTCGTTTATCGAGAACCGCACCACCCTGCAGACGCACTCGCACGGCGGATTCGCGGGCCTCACGCTGAGGCTGGGGCCGCGCACGCTGCTGGATTTTCTGGCCAACGCCAACGGCTACGTCGAGGGACCGGGCAACGGGTTTGTCGGGGGGCGCATCAAGTTCAGCCAGGAGTGGCACAACTTCGAGTACCGCACGTGGGTCGCGCGCCGCGAGGACTTCTCCACCATGGATGCGGTCACGTCCAATACGGTCGTTCACGACCTGCACTTGGAGTTTGACTGGAACGTCGTGGGCCCCTGGAGCGTGGGCGCGGGCGGCAGCATCGGCCACTGGCGGCACACCGACGTGCGCACCCTGCAGGACATCGACAACCGCGGCTACGACTGGTACGCCCGCACCGGCCTGGGCATTCTCGAGGACCCGGTGAGCCTGGAGGTGTCGGTGGAGTACACGGGCGAGAGCTTCGTGACGACCAGCGAGGGCACGCGCATCCCGTACTTTGCGCCCGACCTGTACCAGACCATCGGCGCGGAGCTCTATCTGGAGCAGAAGCCGACCTGGTGGCTGCGTTATGCGCTGCACGGCAGCCCGCAATGGATATTCAAAGACGAAGCGCTGCAGATCGTTTACGGTGCGGAGTTGGATTTCAAGTTTCATCCGAGGCACTGGCTTGAGCTGCGCTTTGACCGCACGGACACCGCGGTGGGCGAAACGGACGTGATCTTCAACGAGAACCGGATAATGGCTACGTACACGGGGGTCTTTTAGGAGTCGTATGGCGACGATCACACTGTCGGAGCGACGGTTTCTAAACGTCAAGCGCCGCCTGGACGCGCTGATGGAGACTATCGCGGGTTTCGTGGCGCTTATCGCGCTGAACCTGGTGTGGAGCCCGGAGAACATCGGCTGGACCGACACGGTCCTGCATCCGTACTACATCGTGGTGCTCATGATCGCGGCGCGGTACGGCACTATCGACGGCATCGTGTCGGGTGTTCTTGGCGCGTCCGTGTACACGTGGTTCCGGCTGGCGGCCGAGCCCGAGGCGTTTACCGGCATGAGCTCCATCCTGAATCTGGAGCTGATGGCGACCCCGTACATGCTCATCCTGGTCGGCACGGTGCTGGGCGAGCTGCGGCAGGTCGCGCAGGACGAGATCGACACGCTGTGGACGCGGATGAAGCGTCTGCGGACGGACTTGGACATGCTCAGTGGTGAGGCCCGTGTGGTTCGCCAGCACAACGAGGATCTCCAGGAGCGCATCGCGTCGTCCACGCAGACTACCGGCGCCTTCTACCAGGTGGCGGCGTCCGTGCAGTCGCTGCGTGAGGAAGAGGCGCTGCCGTCCATTCTGGACATCGTCAGCCGCTTCGTGGGCGCCGAGAAGAGCGCGATCTACATGCTGGGGCCGGACGGCTGGGAGCTGCGGCTGCAGTCGGGCTGGGAGTCGCAGCATGAGTTCACGCGGACCATCGCCATGAACAACCCGCTGCTGGAGCGCGTCGCCGAGGGCGAGGTCGTGACCATGAAGGACGTGACCCTGGACTTCGAGGGCACGGATATCGTGATGGCGGCGCCGCTGCGGCGTGGAGACGGGCACGACGAAGGCAAGGTGATCGGCGCGATCACGGTTCAGTCCATCCCGCTGGCCAAGCTGAACCTGGCCACGATCCGAAACCTGGAGGGCATCTCGGACTGGGCGTCCAAGGTGCTGGCGTCGGCGGAGGCCTTCGAGCGCGTCAAAGAGCGCGACCCGGCAGACGCGATCACCGGGACCTATCGGTACGCGTACATGCTGCGCCGCCTGGATGAAGAGAGCGGCCGCTGGCGCCGGTATCACACGCCGGTGACGCTGCTGCTGCTGCAGGTGAAGAATTACGAGCGGGTTCCGCGCATCAAGCGAGCCGCCTTCCTGCGCCGCGTCGGGCGTTTGATCATGAAGAACGTGCGCCAGGTGGACATGGTCGCTCGCTGGAAGAGCGCCAACACCTTTGCGCTGATCCTCCCGTCCACCGACTCGGGTGGCGCGCGGGAGTTGGTGGCGCGGATCACCGACCAGTTCACTCGCGAAGTTCTCGCGGACGTGCCGCGCAGCGCTGAGCTGGGCCTGAAGTTCGGTATCGGCACCAGCGGTGAGCATGGCGACCGGCGAGAAGAGCTTGTTCGGTCCGCCGAAATGTTGGAACTCTCGTAAATGGCACCCCGTCGCCGCGACAGCTCGTTTCTGACGGGTCTGCTGACGTTCTTGGTCATCTTCCTGCTGGAAGGGGCCTCCGTCGCGGCGATGTTTACCGATCTGCGCGTCGGTCCGCTGGTCGACCTGCTGCTGGCGTTTGCGTTTCACCTGGGCGCGGCGTGCGTGGTCAGCTACGGCTTCTGGGGTCCGTGGGACTTCCGGTACGCGGAGGACAAAAACTGGGCGGCCGTCGGCTTCGTCCTCGTTCTGGCCATCCCGGTTTACGGGCTGCTGGGCTACACCGGCGCCTACGCGGCGGTCCACTGGCGCAAGCGCCTGGAGCTGGGCGGCGGCGAGGTGATCGAGGCCTTTGAGCAGTACATCGCGTATGAGCCGGAGCTCGAAGCCAAGATGAACCAGCTCTCACAGCTGGGGGCGCCCGGAGGCAAAAAGGAGGCGGGCGGCCTGGACCTGGACCGTCGTGCCTCGGTGGCGCCGCTGATCGACGTGATCCGCAGTGGCGACCCCGACATGCGCCGCGGCGCCATCTTCAGCCTGGCGCGCCTGGAGCGGACCACCGCCGTGCGCATCCTGCGGGAGTCGCTGACCGACATCGACGCCGAGAGTCAGTTCTACGTCGCGGGCCAGCTCGGCCGCATCGAGAAAGAGCTGAGCGACCAGATCATTCGCACGCGCCGTCGCCTGGAGCTTGAGCCCGACAACATCGAGCTCAAGGTCCGCCTGGCGCGACACTGCAAAGACTACTGCGACAGCGGGCTGCTGGAGCCGTCCGTGCAGCGCTACTTTGTTCAGCAGGCGCTCGACCTGTCCGAGACGGTGCTGTCGAGCGACCCGCACCGCGTGGACGTCTTGATCGACCTCGCTGAGCTGCGTCGCGGCCGCGGGGACCTCGTGGAGGCTATCGAGGCCTACCGCCAGGTGCTGGAGATCGAGATTCAGAGCACGGCGGCCCGTGTGGGACTGGCGCACTGCTACTTTGCGCTGCGGGACATGGGCAATCTGCGCGTGGTCCTGGACAACCTGGCCGCGACCGGCGACACACCCGAGGACCTGGACGAGGCGATGGAGTTCTGGATCGACGGCAGGACGCCGGACTCCGAACCGGAGGTGGAGCACCATGCGTAGCGACATCTGCCTCATCATGGAGGGGAGCTATCCGTACGTGGTCGGCGGCGTGTCGACCTGGACGCACCACCTCATTCGGTCATTGCCCGAGTTTACGTTCTCCATCGTGTACGTGGGTGTCTCCAAGCACCAGGTGCAGCGGATGGAGTACAAGCTGCCGGAGAACGTGAACCAGTTTCACGAGATCTACCTGCTGGACCCCGTGGTCGTGCGCAGCTCCAACCGGCGCTTCAAGCGGGCGGCGTGGCGCGAGCTCGAGTTGTTCATCGACGACCTGCAGCGCGGCGACACCTCTCGCTTCGATCTGGTCTGCGAGGTGCTCACGCGCGACGGCGGGCTGATCACGCCGTACGACATCCTGTACTCCAAGCGGTTCTGGAACGTGATCACGGACCTGTACCGCAAGTACTTCAACAACCTGTCGTTCATCGACTACTTCTGGACGTGCCGTTTCCTGCTGCTGCCGCTGTTCCAGCTGCTGTATTCGCCGGTGCCCGAGGCCTCGCTCTACCACGCGACGTGCACGGGCTATGCGGGGCTGCTGGGCGCGCTGGGCAAGAAGGCGTACGGCTCGCCGTGTGTGCTGACAGAGCACGGCATCTACACGAAAGAGCGGATGATCGAGATCTCGCAGGCGCCGTACATCTACAACGAGGTCGTTGTGGACTACGTGCCGCGCGCGGAGCTGGGGCTGCTGCAAAAGGTCTGGATGAGCAAGTTCTCGATGCTTGCGCAGATCGCTTATCAAGAGTCCGACCAGATCGTGACGCTGTACGAGGGCAACCAGCGCACGCAGATCGAGCACGGCGCGGACCCCGACAAATGCGTGCTGGTGCCCAACGGCATCGATGTGGCCCGGTATGCCGCGCTCGGGGACAATCGCGGCAACGGCAAGGCGCCGGGCTACCACGTCTGCTACGTCGGCCGCATCTCACCGATCAAGGACGTCAAGACGTACATTCGCGCTGCGCGAATCGTGCTCGACCAAAACCCCGACGTGACGTTCTACGTGCTGGGGACGCCCGATGAGGACGTGGAGTATTACGAGGAGTGCCGCGCGCTGGCCGAGCTGATGGACCTGGGCGACCGCCTCCGGTTCATGGGCAACGTCGACATGAGCGAGTACTACCCGTTGGCCGACCTCGTTGTTCTGACCAGCGTGTCCGAGGCCCAGCCGTTCGTCGTCATCGAGGCGATGGCGGTCGGCATTCCTGTCGTCGCCACCAACGTGGGCGCCTGCGCCGAGCTGCTTTTTGGTGGATCGGACGAGGACAAGCGCCTTGGCGAGGCGGGCGTGGTCACAAACGTCAACTCGCCGGAAGAGACGGCGACGGCGATCGTCAAGCTGCTGGCCTCCGAGGGCCGGCGCGAGCGCATGTCACGCATTGGCCGTGAGCGCTCATTCAAGTATTACCAGCGCCAGTCCGTCATCAACCGCTACAAGGCGATCTATCGAAACCTGATGGCTCAGGGTGGGCCTCAGGACGAGCACGCGGGCCCGATGGTCTAGCGGACACAGGGAGAGCTCCTTGGCCGGAATCGGCTTCAGACTGCGTGAGATCGTCACGCGCAAGACCTTCACGGAGTGGGTGCAGCTGTACCTGTACTCGGCGATCATCTTCGCCGGGCCCTGGCTGCTGTCCATCTTCTGTCTGGGCGCGCTGGCGATCTTTGCGCTGCCCGACCTGCAGAAAGAGGGCGTCGCGCTGTTCACCATCACGGTGGTGTACTGCTATGCGTTCTCGCTCATCACAACCGGCGCTATACAGCTGCCCATAACCCGGTTCGTCGCGGACCGCCTCTACATCAAAGACTCCAATGCGGTGATCCCGTCATTTGTGTCCGTGGTGATCCTGATCGCGCCGACCCAGGCCCTCTCGGCCGCCATCTTCCTTGCCTTCTGCGAGCTGTCGTTGCCGTTCAAGGTGGCGGCCATGGGCTTATATGTCGTCATCAGCGTGATCTGGATGGCGATGATCTATCTGACCGCCGCAAAGGACTACAACACGCTGGTTCTGGGCTTCTTTATCGGCTACGGCGCCAGCTTTGTGCTGGGCAAGCTCTTCGGCCAGTACTTCGGCGTCGAGGGCATGCTCTCCGGCTTCCTGGCCGGCCAGACGCTGCTGTGTTTTTGGCTGGTGTGGCGCATCGTCGAGGAGTTCCCAAATAATACGGCGTTCAACCTGGACTTCGTCGAGACCTTCCGTGTCTATCCAACGCTGGCGTGGGCCGGCCTCTTCTATTCGGCGGCCATCTGGATCGACAAGTTCATGTTCTGGTTCGGCGACTCCGGCATCCGGGTGCACAGCCTCTTCTACACGCACTTTCCGTACGACAGCGCCATGTTCTTCGCCTACCTGACGATCATGCCGGCGCTCGCGCTCTTCCTGGTCAAGGTCGAGACGATGTTCTACGTGCGCTACAAGGCGTACTTCGGCGGCATCTTGAACAAGGAGCCCCTGGCGTCCATCGAGACCCGCCGCGGCGAGATGATCGAGGCGCTGCGCAGCTCCCTGACGTCGGTCGTTGTGTATCAGGGCATGGTCACGATCGCCGTTATCGTGCTGCTGCCGTTTATGATGGACTACTTGGATATCGCGCGTGAGCACACGCCGCTGTTCCGCATCGCCTGCCTGGGCGCCGTCTTCCACGTGCTGCTGCTGGTCACCATGGTGATCCTGCTCTACTTCGACTTCCGCACGGGCATCCTGTGGCTGTCGGCCATGTTCCTGGCGACCAACGCGGGCTTCACGTATCTGACGATGGACTACCCGGCGTGGTGGGGCTGGGGGTATCTGGCCTCGTGCCTGCTGACGTTGTTAGTCAGCCTGGGCTTCTTGTGGCGCCGCATGCAGAACCTGGAGTTCGTCACGTTTGTGCAGCAGCCGGTCAGCCTGCAGAAGGTCGTTATCCGCTGAGCTTCGGCGGGTTGTTACGGCCCGACCGCGTAGAGCTTTCCGTTCTTCGCCCCGAAATACAGCGTGCCGTCCGGGCCGACCGCCAGCGTCGAGGCGACGTCGGTGTTGAGGTACAGCGGCGTCTCCCACAGCGGCTCCCCCTGCGTGCCCAGCGAGTAGACGTTGCCGTCGCCTGCAACGACGAAGACCTTGCCGTCGCCCTCGGTGTGCAGCGGCGGGGCGTTGAGCGGCACGCCCACAAACGCGCCGACATCAAACGTCCACACGGTGGTGCCGGCGGGGGCCTCCAGGGCGGGCACGGGGACGGTGGTGATGCCGTTTACGAAGCCCGCTTTCTGAGTGATGAAGAGCATCTCGGCTTCTTCTGAGATCGCGATGTCGGTCGTGATCTTGCCGTTCATCGCCGCGGTCCACTTGATCTCGCCGTTGGGTTTGATCGCGCGCACCGTGCTGGCGAACGTGCCGCAGTAGATCGTACCGTCGGCTCCTACGGCGGGCGCTGACGCCATCACGTCGTCCAGACCGGCGGTCCACACCAACTCGCCGGAGGTCGTGTCGACGGCGTGCAGCAGTCCATCGTAGCCGCCCACGTACACGGTCTTGCCATCTGCTGACAGCGCCGGCGATGAGCGCACCCAATCGCCGGTCTCGTAGGACCAGACCTCATCGCCCAGCGGCGACACGGCGTAGAGATTGTTGTCATAGCTGCCGAAGTAGAGCGTGCCTTCAGCACCGATCGCCGGGGACGAGCGCACCTGACCGCCCGCCACAAAGGTCCACTTGATGTTGCCGTCGGGGTAGACCGCGTGCAGGTTGCCGCCGTCGTTGCCCACGTACACGGTGCCGTCCGCGCCCAGGGCCGGCGTGCACTCGACCGGGGAGTCCGTCGTCAGCTTCCACTTCAGCGCGCCGGTCGGCTTGATGGCCCACAGGTCCTTCTTCTTGGACCCCACGTAGACCGTCCCGTCGGTCGCGACCGCCACGCCCGAGGCGTTGATCTCGGCGCCGATGTCGTACTCCCACTTCACCTGCGGCAGCACCGGACCTTTGCCCGCCGCGCGACTGGTGCGCTGGGCGTCGTAGCCACGCATCGGCCAGCTCGAGTCCATTTGCGGGCACGCCGCCAGCGCGGGCACGCACAAGCCGCCCTGACAGGTCTCGCCGGTCGTGCAGGCGATGCCGTCGTCGCAGCCCGATCCGGCCGCGGTCGGCACGTACGCGCACTCCCCGTCACCCGTGCACACGTCCTGTGTGCAGTCGTTTCCGTCATCGCAGAAGGCGATGTGCTTGCACCCCTCGCCGGGCACACAGCTGTCGGTTGTGCACGCGTTGCCGTCGTCGCAGTTAGGTGCCTCGCTGCCCTCGCACAGGCCGCCGCCGCCGATCGACAGCAGCTCGCCGTCGATCGTCCCGACGTAGATCGCGCCGCTGGCTCCGATGGCCGGGGAGGAGAAGATGCCCGGCGACGGGCTGTCCTTGGGCAGCGTCCACTTCACCTGGCCTGAGGAGTCCACCGCATAGAATGTGGTCAGCGCGTCCTCCAGCACCCCGAAGTACGCCGTGCCGTCGATGCCGAGCGCCGCTGACGAGGCGATGATGCCGCTGGTGTTGAACTCGTACTTGAGCGACCCGTCCGGGTTGATCCCGTAGAGCTTGGAGTCCACCGAGCCCACTACGATGGTGCCGTCCGCGGCGATGGCCGCCGTCGCGTCGATCCGGTCGTCTGCGGCAAACTTCCACTTCAGCGTGCCGTCCGGGTTCACCGCATATAGATTCTTGTCGAACGAGCCGACATACACGGTGCCGTCCGCCGCCAGCGTGGGCGCGGAGGACTGGATGCTCGGGCCCGCCTGGAAGGTCCAGCGGACATCGCCGCCCGGCCACATGGCAAAGAGCTTGCCGTTTGCGGCGCCGAAGTAGGACGTATTGTCGGGGCCGACCGCGGCCGTGGACGAGATCTTGTCACCGGCCTGGAAGGTCCACAGCTGCGTCCCGTTGGGCGCCACGGCGTGGAAGGTGCCGTCTTCCGAGCCCACAAAGATCGTCCCCGTCTTGGCCAGCGTGCTGGACGCGCGGACGGCGGCGGCTGTCTTGTACGCCCACTTCTTGGAGCCGTCGGGGTTGATCGCGTACAGGTTTGTATCGGCTGAGCCCACGTACACCACGCCCTGCTGGTTGATCGCGGGCGCGGCGGTGATCTGCCCGTCTGCGGTGAACTCCCACACGATCTCCCCGGCCGGATCTATGGAGACGAGCTTGCCGCCCAGGTCGCCGACGCCGACGGTGCCGACATAGATGTTGCCCTCGGGCCCGATGATCGGCGACGACGAGATGGCTGAGCCCAGGAACTTGGCCCAGTTCACCGTCGGCTCGGCTGCCCCGGGCCACTCGCTCAGCGCCCGGTGCTGGGCGTCTCGTCCGCGCATGGGCCACGGGGAGTCGGCCGCGCCGCACAGGTTGGCGGAGGGCACGCACACGCCCTGGTTGCACTTGCCGCCCTCGGTGCAGTCGTAGCCGTCCTCACACGCCGCGCCCGTGTCGGCCGCCACGCTCGTGCAGGTGCCGTCCGGGTTGCAGGAGTCGGTCGTGCAGTCGTTGTTGTCGTCGCACAGCGGCACGTTGATGCACCCGACGCCGGTGACGCAGCTGTCGGTGGTGCACGGGTCCTCGTCATCGCAGCCGACCGGCACGCCCTCGCACTCGCCGCCGCCGCCGATCGCCCGAATGGTGTCCGCGCCCGTCGCGTAGATGGTGCCGTCCGCGGCGATGATCGGGGTCGTGAAGACCAGGCCGTCCATCTGAAGCTGCCAGGCCGTGCTCCCGTCCGGGTTGAAGCTGTAGAGCTGCGTGTCCAGGGAGCCGACAAAAATGCGCCCCTCGGCGTCGATCGAGGGCGATGCACGCACGGCAGCGCCGGTTGTCGCCGTCCAGTAGGTCTCGCCGGTGTCAGCCGACACCGCATAGACGACGCCGTTTATGGTGCCGAAGTAGATCACGCCGTTGCCGCCCAGCGCGGGCGAGTTGTCGACGCCGCCGTCGGTCGGGATCGCCCACTTCTCGGTGCCGTCGGGGTTGATCGCATAGACGTTGGCCAGCTGGCCGAACAGGGTGCCCAGGAAGATCGTCCCGTCGCCCGCGACGGCAGGGGATGCGCGCACCTCCCCGCCGGTCTCAAAGGTCCACAGCCCCGCGCCGTCCGCGTCCATCGCGTGCAGGAACTTGTCCTCGGAGCCGACATAGACCTCGCCCTCGGGGCCCAGCGCCGGGGACGAGTCGATGGCGCCCTCGGTGTCGTACATCCACACCTGTTCGCCATCAAGGTTCACGGCGTATAGGGCCGTGTCGCGCGATCCCACGTAGATCGTGCCGTCCGCGGCGATGGCCGGCGACGAGTTGATCGCGCCGTCCGTCGCAAAGGTCCACCGCTTCAGCCCGTTGCTGTTCAGCGCGTAGAGGTTGCCGTCGTAGGCCCCGAAATACACGGCCCCGTCCACGCCGATCGCCGGGCTGGACTCGATGGCCGCTCCGGCGCTGAAGAACCACTTCTCGGTGCCGTCCTCCGGGTTGAGCGCGTAGGCGTTGCCATCAACCGACGTGACGACGATCGAGCCGTCCTCGGCCAGGGCCGGGGATGCGGAGATCTTGGCGGCCGTCTGATAGGACCACTTAACATCGGGCGTGCGCGCGGCCACAAACGGGCTGCGGCTGCTGTGGCTCGGCTCACGGCTCTTCATCGGCCAGGCCGACTCCGCCAGCCCCGGCGGGATCTCCACGACTTCTTCGGGTGGAGGTCCCTCGTCAATGGTGACCTCGACCTCCTCCTCTTCTATGTCCGGCGTGTCCGGCAGGAGGATCTCGACGAACCCATCCGGCACGATCGGGAGCTCTTCCACATCTTCGCTCGAACACGCCGACACACATAGCGCCAGCAGGATCGCCACCACACGGACTCGTTGAACCATTTCAACGTTTTAACCTAACGGTGACCACCCAAGCAAACACAACACGTCGGTTGAGCAAACCGAACGCTGCTTGACAACAAAACCCGTGACGGGCTATGCCCTCTTGCCCTAACTGGAGGAACGCCGTGGCGCTCAAGAACTTTGTATTCACGTCCGAGTCAGTGTCCGAGGGACACCCGGACAAGGTCTCCGACCAGATCAGCGATGCCATTCTGGATGCCTGCCTGGAGCAGGATAAGAACAGCCGCGTCGCGTGTGAAACGCTGACGACGACCGGATTGGTCATGGTGTCCGGCGAGATCACGACCTCCGGCTATGTCGATATGGCCAACGTGGCGCGCGGCGTCATTCGCGACATCGGCTACACCGATCCCGCGCTGGGCTTCGAGGCCGATACGGCCGCCGTGCTCGTGACGATCGACCGTCAGTCGGCCGATATCGCGCAGGGCGTCGACCAGGGCCGTGGCCTCTACGAGGAGCAGGGCGCCGGCGATCAGGGCCTGATGTTCGGCTATGCCTGCGACGAGACCGACGTGCTGATGCCCACGCCCATCGTGCTGGCGCATCGCCTGGTCGAGAACCTGGCTGACTTCCGCCGCACGAACACGGTGGACTGGCTGCGTCCCGACTCCAAGTCCCAGGTGACCATCGAGTACAAGGACGGCAAGCCGGTGCGCTGCGACGCCATCGTCGTGTCGACCCAGCACGGTCCCGATGTCGAGCACGGCACCATCAAGAGCGCGCTCATCGAGCACGTCATCAACCCGACGATGCCGAGTCACCTGATGGACTCCAACACCAAGATCTACGTCAACCCGACCGGGCGCTTTGTCACGGGCGGTCCCATGGGCGACTGCGGCCTGACCGGTCGTAAGATCATCGTCGACACGTATGGCGGCTGGGGTCGTCACGGTGGTGGCGCGTTCAGCGGCAAGGATCCGAGCAAGGTCGACCGGTCGGCGGCGTACTTCACGCGCTACGCGGCCAAGAACGTGGTCGCGGCCGGGCTGGCCTCGCAGTGCGAGATTCAGGTGGCCTACGCCATCGGCGTCGCTCGCCCGATGAGCGTCTGTGTCGATACCTTCGGGACCGGCAAGCTCGACGACGAGAAGCTGGCGGCCATCGTGTCCGAGGTCTTCGACTTCCGACCGCGCGCCATCATCGACACGCTCGACCTGCTGCGCCCCATTTACCGCAAGACGGCGGCCTACGGGCACTTCGGTCGCAACGAAGAGACCTTCACGTGGGAGCGCACCGATCGCGCGGACGATCTCAAAAAGGCAGCGGGGCTGTAGTCTCTCGGGACTGAAAAGCCCTTGACACCCCGAGCAAGTTCCTTTAATTACCGACGGCTACTGCGCCCTATGGGCGCGCCAAACACCGGTTAGGAAGACTTCAGATGAAGACGGTCAGTATTACAACAGAGCAAGCGGATCGCCGCTGGTGGGTTGTGGACATGGACGGGCAGACGCTCGGCCGCGCCGCCACGCGCATCGCCAAGGTACTGCGGGGCAAGAACAAGCCCAGCTACACGCCGCACGCCGACACCGGTGACTTCGTGATCGTCATCAACGCCGACAAGTTTGTGCTTACCGGCAACAAGCGTGAGCAGAAGCGCTACTACCACCACACGGGCACCATCGGCGGCCTCAAAGAGACCACCGTGGACCGTCTGGAAGCCAAGAAGCCGGGCGAGGTCGTCCGCAAAGCCGTCCACGGCATGGTTCCCAAGAACCGCCTTGGTCGCAAAGTGATGAAGAAGCTGAAGGTCTATGCCGGGCCGGATCACCCGCACGAGGCTCAGCAGCCCCAACCGCTCGACCTGAGCGAGATTTAGGAACGATATGTCTGAGACAGCCCAAAAGTGGGAGGCCACCGGCCGCCGCAAGCAGTCTGCCGCCCGGGTCCGCCTGGTTCCCGGCAGCGGTAAATTCACTGTCAACGGTCGCGAGGAGGCGGAGTTCTTCCGTCGCGAGATCCTCAGCATGATCGTGCGCACGCCGCTGGAGCTGACCGAGACCGTCGGTCGCTTCGACATCATCTGCAGCGTGAAGGGTGGGGGCCTGACCGGCTCGGCCGGCGCGATCAAGCACGGCATCAGCCGCGCCCTGTGCGAGTACGATCCCGACCTGCGCGACGCCCTCAAGAAGGGTGGCTTCCTGACCCGCGACAGCCGCGTCAAAGAGCGCAAGAAGCCCGGCATGAAGGGCGCCCGCGCTCGATTCCAGTTCTCGAAGCGCTAAGCCTCACCACCATTGATCCCGACCGATTGACGGGCCGCTTTCGCGCCTGGCTTCGTTGGGACGCTTCGCTCTCCCTCGACGGGGCTCCGCCCCGCCTTCACTCGCCCGCCTCCCCAGCCACAAAAGCGACCGCGTCAATCGGTCGGGATCAATGGCGGCGAGGCTTAGCGCTTCGGCGCTAGCGGCCACAGACTCTCCGCTCCCTCCCTCGAGTTCTCTCTTTTTAGCGTGCCTGCTCGTCCACCCTTAGTGTGGATACGTGCGCGCCTCCCGTTTTCCATGGATGACCGCTGCGCTGTTGCTCGCCAACGGCGTCGTTTTTGCGCTCGAGGTGGCGCTGGGGGGCTCCGACCGGACCGACGTGCTGGTGGGCATGGGCGCCATGGTGCCGCGGCTGATCGTCGAGTACGAGCAGTCCTGGCGGCTGGTCAGCGCCAGCTTTCTGCATATCGGGGTGGCCCACTTCCTGGTCAACGCCGTGGCGCTGCTCATCCTGGGGCGCATGGCGGAGCGCTACTACGGCGCGCGACGCTTTCTGGTGCTGTACGTGCTCAGCGGGCTCGGCGGCGCCCTGGCCAGCTTCCAGCTTGGACAGGCGCATATCAGCGCCGGGGCCTCCGGAGCGATCTTCGGCCTCGTGGGCGCCGGTATCGCGCTGTGGATTCGTCACGGTCCGACGCTGGACAAGGCGTCACCCGACCTGCGCAATCTCGCGTGGGTCCTGCTGGCGGTGACCGGGGCCAACCTGGGCTACGGCTTCTTGCAGGAGGGCGTGGACGCCTGGAACCACCTGGGCGGCCTGGGCGCCGGGCTCGTCTGTGCGCTGCTCCTGGACCCGGCCAACACGTCCAGCCGGCTGGCGGAGGCGGCGGTCACCACGCTGTTTGTGGCCAGCATCTCTCTTTTGGGTTTCACCGCCTGGGCAGCGGCGACCAACCCGGTGGATGCTGCGGACCCGGTGGCCGACGAGCTGTTGGACTACTTCAACAACGACACGCTGGACTACCGCCGCGGCTACCGCTTGATGGCCGATCTGGCAGATGGCATCGTCAATGAGCCGCCGCACCGGCGACGCCACCGGGTGCGCCGAGAGCTGTTGCCGCTGACAACCGAGCTGCTGGCTGAGCTGCAGCGCGTTGAGCCGGTCGCCCCGGATGTACGGCGCCTTCACATCGAGCTGGTTACGCAGGCGCGCGACTTTCAGGCGGCCCTCAAGCTGCTGGAGAGCGGCCGAACAACGCAGGCGCAAGAGCATCTCACCCGCGCACGACATGGCCTTACGACCTGGCGCGCACGAGTGGCCTCAACAGCGAGAGGCCGCGGCTACAACTTCGACTTGTAACGCGGGTCAGTTGCTCGCGAAGCGGGCGGCGGGCACTTTGGCAGGGACCTGCACGTGATCGCGCGACAGGATCGTGCGCACCGTAGTTGCCGCCTCACGCGCCTCGTCCAGCATGGCCTGATGCTGGGCTGGATCGGCCCAGCGCGCCTGACCGGCCGCCGGCAGCAGGTCGACCGGATCGCAGTAGAAGTAGAAGGCGTCCTGGTCCACGTTGGGGCTGCGGTACACCGACACGCCCGTCTCGCGGTTGTAGTACTCAAAAGAGTGGCAGTCGCGCTTGCCGCCGCCGCCGGGCGCGTCCACCACGAAGACCGGCGTGTTGAAGCCGGCCGTGGCGCCGCGGATGCCCTTCTCCACCTGGATGGCGGTGGCGACGGTCGTGCGCAGGTCCTCGACGCCCTGTACCAGGTCGTGCACGTAGACATAATATGGGTGCACGTTGATCTCGGAGAGCTTGCGCACCAGCAGACGCATGGTGTCCACGTCGTCGTTGACACCGCGCTGCATGACCGACTGGTTGCGCACGGTGATCCCGCGGCGGAAGAGCACGTCCAGGGCGTCTTTGGAGATGCCGGTGATCTCGTTGGGGTGGTTGAAGTGCGTGTGCACGCAGACCTCGACACCCTGCTGCCGGCCGCGGTTCACCATGTCGGTCAGCGCGTCGACCCAGGCGATGTCCGTCAGCAGCTTCATGGGCATGATGGCCGGGCCTTTGGTCGCGATCCGGATGCGCTTGAGGTGGGGCACGGACAACAGCCCGTCCCCCAGCTCCTGCATCTGGGTGGCCTTCAGCTGGTAGGCGTCGCCGCCGCTGACCACGATGTCTTCCAGGTGCGGCGTCTGGCGGATGTACTCGAAGACCTTGGCCCAACGGTCGCGGTTGACCTTGAGCTGGATCTTCTCGACGTCCTCGGTGTCGATACCGACGGCGTAGCTGCGCGTGCAGAACCGGCAGTAGACCGGGCACGTGTCCAGCACGAGAAACAGCGCTTTGTCGGGGTACCGATGCGTCAGACCGGGTACCGGGCTGTCTTTCTGCTCGCCCAGAGAGTCCAGCGTCAGCATCGGGTGGTCGGCCATCAGCTGCGAGCCCATCGGGATGAACTGCCGCCGCAGCGGGTCCTCGATCGGGTTGGTCCAGTCGATGAGCGCCATTATGTACGGCGAGACCCGGACGCTCATCGGCGAGTGGGCGAACCCGGCTTCGATGTCCGCGATGAACTTCTCGTCGGCCAGGCCTTGAAGCGCCTTCACCAATTTCTTTGGTTTGGTGATCGAGTTTTTTGCCTGCCATTTGTGGTCCAGGAAAGTCGCCTCATCGACGTCTCGCCAGGCCGGGATCTGTCGCCAGAACTCATCGCGTCGTAATTCGCGGTGGCGTAGATCGATAGTGTGCTTTGGATTCCGCATCTCTTCCTCCCGATGCGCCTGCATTTATAACTATATCTTTTAGGACGTAGAGGCGGGCTGAACGTCGGGCTCGTGCTTGACTGCGGAACGGAACCACATGCTTCGCTTATAACTAAACCCGTTGAGATCAGGCAACAGGTTATCTTTGCGGATTGCGGCCTGACCGTAGTGCGCTATATCTTCCTAGTTGTATGGGTGATCAAGGAAAGGACACCGGCAAAGAACGCGGCGTTGCCATAAAGGAACGCACGAAGAAGAAGCGCCCTCCGATGTACAAGGTGCTCTTCCACAACGATGACTACACCACGATGGATTTCGTGGTGCTGGTCCTGCGCCAGTTCTTCGACAAGGACCGCACCGAGGCCACCCGTGTCATGCTGATGATTCACCACTCAGGGATCGGCGTCGCAGGCTGTTATGCCTACGAGGTCGCTGAGACGAAAGTTCATCAAGCATCTGAGTATTCGCGCGCGCATGATTATCCGCTGCGCATCACGATGGAGCCCGAATAATGATCAGCCGTGAGTTGCAAGTTGCCATCGAGCTGGCCCAGCACGAGGCGATCAATCGGCGTCACTCTATCGTCACGCTGGAGCACCTGCTGTTTGCGCTGCTGCACGACCCGGAGACCGTGGAGGTCCTGGCCCGCAGCGGCGGCGACGTCGACCACCTGAAGGGGGAGCTGGAGAGCTACCTGGACGATGTGGATATCGTGCCGGACGAGTCCGACCTGACCGTTACGATGTCGCTGGGATTTCAGCGCGCCATCCGCCGCGCGATCCTGCACGTGCAGGGGTCGCGTATGGACGAGGTCAAGGGCTTCAACGTTCTGATCGCGATCTACGCCGAGGCCGACTCGTTTGCGCGGTACTTTCTGGAGAGCAACAACATCCAGCGCATCGACGTCGTTCAGTACGTCTCGCATGGGGTCTCCAAGGTGCCCGGCGAGGACGAGACCCACGGCTTTGAGGTGCCGGAGGGCGGCCCGGCCGAAGAGGGCGGGAAGGCGGCGCCGGCCAAGAACCCGCT
>CAZJHX010000113.1:21294-34255 GCA_964545715.1 uncultured Myxococcales bacterium | reverse complement strand
GGTGTGGGGTGGTGGTTCTACTCGCTGTGAGCAAAGCTTTTCATATCTTAGTCCCCCGTGGTGTCGTCGCCGGTGTCGTCGCTGACGTTGATGCCCGAGCAGGTCTCCAGCAGCTCCACGCAGCCGTTCTCAACCTGGCAGGTCGTGCAGTCGTCGCCGCCCGGATCCGCGGCGCAGGGGCCGACGCAGTTGCTGATCGAGCAGTTGATGATCGCGCCGTAGCACGCCGCGCAGGCCTCCGACAGGCCGGTCTTCTCGGCGACGCAGGGAGTCGCGCAGGACGGCGGCTGACCGATGCAGCCCAGACCGCAGGTGGTGGCCTGGCCAACGATGTCGGCGTCAGGGGCGCTCAGGACGGCCTGGTCGGCGTCGTTGAGGCAGTTGTCGACGCCCAGATCCTCGCCGGTGTCGGTGGTGTCGTCGCCGGTGTCGGTGGTGTCGTCGCCGGTGTCCGTGGTGTCGGTGGTGTCCTCACCCGTGCCGGTGTCGGTGGTCGTCGTGTCGCCGGCCGTCGTCGCGTCGGCCGCTGTCGTGGACGTGTCGTCGTCGCCGCAGCCCGCCGCCATGAGCGCCACTGCGCCCAGAATCGCCATGAATGTCAGAAGTCGGTTAGTCATCGTAAGTGTCCCACTTATATTGATTAATTAACGCCGCAAAGCTGGCGCGTTTTATACCAATGGCGCGCCTCTTGTCCAGTTGAACTAACGCTTGGAGCGATGTGTTAGTGTTTAAGCCGTGACACCGATAATCCAGCGACTGTTGGCCCCACGTGTCGTCCTTTTTGCGCTCGTCGCGATCGTGGTTGCCGCGTGCGAAGAAGAGGCGCAGCCGCCGCCGCCGCAGCCGGAGGGCGAGCCCGAGCAGACCCAGAAGGCCGAGGGCGCAGCTGCCGGCGCCGAGGGTGGCGCAGAAGGGGGCGGGACTGAAGGTGGGACCGCGGCCAACGCCAAGCCGAAGAAGCCGCCGGGTATGGAGCGCGTGCCGACCGCCAGCGAGATGCTGGGCCTGGGGCGCAAGAACTCGCAGGCCGGTCCCGACGGCGCGCTGCCCGACTTCCTGCGCAACAAGGGCCGCTCGACCGACAAGAGCCCGCTGTTTGCAGGGGCGGTCGCCGAGCCCAGCGGCGAGTATCGGCGCATGCGGATCAGCGCGCTGAAGGTCAGCCCGATCGAGCGCCACTGGGGCGCCGAAGAGGATCTCAGCGGCACCACAAAGTCGACCTCTGCGGCGCCCACCGCCCCGCCCGCCGCGCCTGAGGCGCAGCGCAGCGGCTTGTTCCAGGGCAAGGCCGCCGAGCCGTCCAAGGAGGCTGAGGCCGCCAGCAAGACCGAGGCCCCCCGCGCGGAGGCGCGGTTCCGGCTGACCATGTATCGGCTGGATCCGGCGACCGGCAACGTGCAGACCTTTGACCGCTCCTACGGCTCGACGGAGGCGCGGGATGCAGCGGTTGAGTACAAGACCAAGCAGGGCTTTACGACGTCGCAGCCGAGCGCCGAGCAGATCGCGGCGATCAAGGCCAACCTGGCGGCGGCCAAAGAGGCGGCGGCGGCCAAGGAGGCGGCTGCGCCTAAAGAGCAGGCCTGCGCCTTCCGCGCCTACTGGACCGAGGGCCGGGTGCGCCGATCCCAGTGCTTCAAGACCCAGGCTGAGGTTGACGCGTTTACGGCAGCACGCCGCGCCAAGAACGCGCCCAAAAAGGCTCCTGCTCGCCCCGCCGTCACGCCGCGGGCGCCCGCCCCGACCACCGACCAGCCCGACGACCGCGGACAGACGATCAAGCCCGTCCAAATCGGCAAGTAGAGACACATACACATGAAGATTTCGAGCCGCGTCACACCACTGCGCAGCTCTGTGTTTTCCGTTCTGGCTAAGCGGCTGGCGGGTTACACGGGCAAGCGGTACCCCCTTCACATCGGCAACAACTCGCTGGCGCCGCCCGACGATGCGCGCTGGACGGACGTGGATTATCCACGGTTTGGGGACCCGTATGCGTATGGGCACCCAAGCGGCGAGGCCGCGCTTCGAGACGCGCTGGCAGAGAAGCTGCGCCGGGTGAACCAACTGAGCTGGGCGACCGGAGATCACGTGCAGGTGAGCACGGGGTCGACGCACGCGATTACCTGCACGATGCAGGCGCTGCTGGATCCGGGTGACGAGGTGCTGTTGCTGGCGCCGTATTGGCCGCTGGCGCGCGGCATCGCCTATTGCGCGGCGGTCAAGCCCGTGGACGTGCCGTTCTACCAGCAGCTGTTGGACGATCCGGGGGCCGATCCGGCCGAGTTGGTGGAGCCGTGGATCACGGACCGCACACGAGCGATCTACATCATCTCTCCCAACAACCCCAATGGCATCGTGTTGTCCCGCGCGCAGCTGGAGTCGCTGGCGGAGCTTGCCAGGCAGCGAGATCTCTGGGTGATCAGCGATGAGGCGTATGAGGCCTATGCATACGCACGCGCGCACATCAGCATCGCGTCGCTGGACGGCATGGCGGAGCGCACGGTCAGCGCCTACACGTTTAGCAAGACCTATGCGATGGCGGGCGCGCGCGTGGGGTACGCAGTCGGCCCACCCGAGGCGATCGAGCCGATGCGAAAGGTGGCGACGCACTCGGTCTACAACACCTCTCAGGTGTGTCAGTCGGCGGCGCTGGCCGCGCTTGGCGCCGGAGAGTCGTATCTGGACCCGGCGCGCGAGCGCTACCGAAGCTATGCGCGGCTGGTGGACGAGCAGCTGCAGGCGACCTTTCACCCGGCTCAGGGCGGCTCGTTTGTGTTTGTGGACCTGCGTGCGTATGGCCCGGACGCGCTCCCGGTGCTGGAGCGTGCGGCGGATCGCGGCGTGACGTTGGCCCCTGGCGCGATCTTCGGCGCCGGCTATCAGGGGTTTGCGCGGCTGTGCTACACAGCGGTCGATCCGGCGAGCCTCGAGGAGGGTATCGCCATCCTCAACGAGGTGCTTCAGGCTTGACGGGGCCCTGGGCGCCTCGCTGGAGCCAGCGGTCACGCCGCAGTCGCTGCTCGGCCGTGGCGTCGCGGCGCTCTGATAGGCGCCACTTGATGTTCTCGAAGCTCTTTCGTACGCCGGGCTCGTCGCTCTCCATGCGGGTGCCCAGGGCCACGTTGACGCGGACGGCTGTCGTGCCGCGGTACAGCACCAACTCGACCTTGTCGCCCTCGCCGTGTTGCCGGATGGCCTTGCCGATGGAGTCGCCTGTGACCGCGATGTCGCCGACGACGGCGATGATGTCGCCGACACGGATGCCGGCTTTGGCGCCTGCGGATCCCGGCTCGACCGCGGTGACCAGCGCCTCTTTTCCGTTGCGATTGGTGACGCCCAGGTACGTGACGGGGCGGCCCGGCTTGCGGGTCAGGGCCAGGCCGACGACGGAGAGCGCCTGAGTGTAATCAGGGACTTCGGTGCCGTAGACGTATCGCGCAAAGAAGGGCTCGAGGGAGTCGCCGCCGGACAGCTGTTCGGCGGCCGTGCGGATGTCGTGCTTGCCGAAGGCGCGGCCGTTCTTGCGAAAGCGAGCGTGCAGATCGCGCATGAGATCGGCCAGCGAGACCTTGCCGGCGGTGCGGCGACGCAGCTCCATGTCGAGGAGCAGGCCGATGATCAGGCCCTTGTTGTAGTAGCTGACGCGGGCTTTGGCGTTGTCCGATTTGTGCCAGGTGCGGAAGCTGGCGTCGGCGGCGCTCATCCAGTCGGCGGCTGGGGTGAGCTTCAACTTCTGGATGTGGGCGGCCAGGCTGCGCAGGTAGCGGTCGCGGGTCCAGATGCCGGCGCGGAGCAGGGCGAGGTCGCCCAGGTAGGAGGTGAAGCCCTCGGCGAACCACAGGTACGTGGTGTACTGCTCGGTGGTGTAGTCGAAGGGGCCCAGCGGCTTGGGGCGGATGCGCTTGACGTTCCAGGTGTGCACGAACTCGTGGGAGGTGACGCGCCAGTGGCGGTCGAGCTCGTCCGGGTCGTTGTAGCCGACGGGGCCGTCGTTGATGCGGGTGGAGTTCAGGTGCTCGAGTCCGCCGCCGGCGCCGTGCTCGAAGCGCCACAGAAACCAGTAGTCGGTGTAGGGGAGGGGGCCGCCGAACATGGGGTGGACGGCCTCGACGATGCGGCGCGTGTCGTTGGCGATGCGGTCCAGGTCGAAGTCGTTTTTGCCGCTCCAGATGACGTGGTGCTTTTTGCCGGCGACGACGAAGGTGCGGGTGCGTAGGGCGCCCATGAGAATGGGGCTGTCGATGAGGACGTCGTAGTCGCGGGCCTTGTAGGTGTCGCCAACGCGCGCCAGGCCAGTGGCGATTGTCCAGCCGCGACGCTGCGCGATGGTGAGCTCGCAGGCGGTGGGGATGTTGCCGGCAACGTACATGAAGGTGTCGAAGCCGTTGATGCCGGCGTACTCCTCCGTGACGTGGCTGGCGACGACAGAGGCCTTGGGGTGGTGGACGGAGTAGCGGACGACGACAGGCTCGCCTTCAGGGGCGCCCTGGACGCGCCAGGTGGTGCGGTCGAGCTGTTCCAGCCGCAGGTGCTTTGCGCCGGCGAAGGCGCGCAGGCGCTGGATGTTGCGGGCGGGGACGAGCAGCCGGTACGCGCCGGGAGCCCAGGCGGGCATGGCGATGTCGAGCGGGGCGTCGCCGGCACCTTCGATGATCATGGTGACCGCGGTCAGGTGCTCGAAGCCGCTTTCGATCTCCACAGCGTAGCGGACGGGCTTGAGGTCGGGGTGGCGCAGGACGGGGCGCGGACCGACGGGCCAGACGTGCTCCTGTGCACCAGCCGGTGCATTGACCAGCAGCAAGGCGAAGATGAGCACATAGCGTCGCATCGCCGAATGTTATCGCGTAGACTCCGCGCATGCTACGCGCCACCTTGCTGATCACGCTGCTGTTCGCGCTTTTTGCTGGTTGTACCGAGACTCGAGAGACGCTGCCCGACGCGGCGGCGGCCGCCGATACGACGACGACCGGGACGACCGGAGATACCAGCCCCGCTGATGTTGTGGAGTCCGATCCCGATGAGGGGCCGACGCCGACCGACACGCCGGATACTGGGGACGGGGACGGCGATGAGCCGGATGCCGTCGACGACGTGGAGAACACGTCGGACACCGGGGATCCGCCGGATACGAGCACCACAGGAGCGCCTCAGGCCCGGCCGTGCGTGGCGTCGTTTGAGTATGTGGGCAGCGCCTCATCGGTCCACCTGGCGGGTGAGTTCAACGAGTGGAGCGCCGATGCGGCGCCGCTGGCGCAGGCGGGCGACGTGTGGACGATCGACCTGGACACGACGGACATCGCTCCGGGCAGCTATGCCTACAAGTTTGTGGTCAACGGTGGGGAGTCCTGGCAGCTGGACGCCGGCAACCCGATGCGCAAGCACTCGGGAGGCGTCGAGAACAGCAAGGTGATCATCGAGGACTGCGCGCTGCCGCTGCTGGAGCTGGAGACGGTGACCGTGACCGGCACGACGATCACGGCCAAGGTGCGCGTGTGGGCGGGCAAGGACGGTGGGGCGCTGACGGAGCTGGAGTGGACGCATGGGTTCGATCCGCCGACGCCTCTGGAGCCGGCCGAGTTGGTGACGGTGACCTATGAGGCGGCCGCTGCGGGCAAGCACACGCTGCGCTTTGACGGCGCCAATGCGCATGGCGAAGCGGTCCCGCTGTACCTACCCACGTGGGTGGAGGACGAGCCGTTCGACTGGTCGGAGGCGGTGCTGTATTTCGCGATGACGGACCGCTTCAAGGACGGCGATCCGAGCGTGGGCAAGCCGGACGGCTGCCTGCCGGCGGACAACAACGCCAACTGGCTGGGCGGGGACTGGGAGGGCGTGCGCCAGAAGCTGGAGGAGGGCTACTTCGACAAGCTGGGCGTGGACGCGATCTGGCTGACGGCGTTTGTGGACAATCCGAGCGGCTGCCTGTCCGGAAATCTGGGCAAGACCTACACCAGCTATCACGGCTATTTCCCGGCGTCGCAGCTGGCGCCCGAGGAGCAGCTTGGGTCGATGGAGGACCTGCAGGCGATGGTGGCGGCGGCGCACGCGCGCGGGATTCGGGTGGTGGTCGATCTGGTGGCGAACCACCTGCACGACAGTCATCCGTTCAACCAGGAGCATCCGGACTGGTTCAACGCGTTTATCGACTGCAAGAGCGACGGCAACTTCGACAAGAATCCGCTGACCTGCTGGTTTGAGGGCTATACGCCGGACCTGAATTACGAGCAGGACGGGGCGGTCGAGGAGATGACCGAGGCGGCGCTGTGGTGGGTGCTGAATACCGACGTGGACGCCTTCCGAATCGACGCGGTGAAGCACATGCAGGACAACTTTCTGCGGACGCTGCGGTGGAAGATTCAGCGGCGGGTGGAGACGGTGCCGGGCGCGCTGTTCTGGATGGTCGGTGAGACGTTCACAGGCGACTGGGAAGGTGGAAACGGCAAGAACGAGGGCACGATCAAGAAGTACATCGCGCCGCACATGCTGCACGGGCAGTTCGACTTTCCGCTGTATTGGCGGATCGTGAGGGTGTTTGCGCGGGACGAGGAGTCGCCGCTGCATCTGGCGGATCTGCTGACGGCGGGCGATGGCTACTACGGCAGCCAGGCGCTGATGAGCAACTTTCTGGGCAACCACGACGTGCCGCGGTTTATCAGCCACGCGGCGGGGCAGATCGGGGATCTGTGGGGCAACAACGCCAAGCAGCAGGGGTGGGATAACCCGCCGGGACAGCCCTCGAATGCGGAGCCGTACGAGCGGCTCAAGTTGGCGTTTTCGTTTATGTTTGCCGTGAAGGGGGCGCCGCTGATCTACTACGGCGACGAGATCGGGATGCCGGGTGCGGGTGATCCGGACAACCGGCGCATGATGTGGTTTGACGGCTGGTCGGCACAGCAGCAGGCCGTGTTTGACCATGTGGGCGCGCTGGCGGCGGTGCGGAAGGCGCACCCCAGCCTGGCGAACGGCGCGTACAAGACGCTGAAGACGGACGATGCGGTGCTGGCGTTTGAGCGCAGTCTAGGCGACGACACGACGATCGTGGTGCTGAATCGCTCCGGTGGCGAGCGCACGGTGACCGTCGGTGCGGCGGACGGTCAGTGGTCCGACGCGCTGGGAGAGGGGGCGTTTACGGCGTCCGGCGGGTCGATGTCGGTCAGCGTACCGGCGTGGGGCGCGCGCTTCTTGTCAAAGTAGCCTGAGGTGGCGCCGGACGGCGGCGACGGTGGCGGGGGAATGCAGGGCCTCAGCCGCCGACATTGCGCTTGCTTCGAGGGCCAGCTTGGCGTCCATGTCGGTCTCAGGGCGGATCGACAGTGAGACGTCCGTAGCGGCGAGCGTGGGGAGGCGTCCCGTCTGTTCATGAGCGCGCAGGATCAGCTCGTAGTCCTCCATACCGCCGGTGCTGTCGCCGCCTTCATAGAAGCCGTTCAGGTCGGAGAGGACGTCGCGGCGCCAGACGCAGCAGGTGTTGCGGGGCACGCGATAGGACGGCTCGGCGCGGTCGGCGAATGTGGCAAACCCGCAGATGGCGTCCTCGTGGGAGGCGGCCGTGATCATGGCGTCGAGCTGTGCCGGCGTGACGTTGACCTCGTTGGAGAGCGTCCACACCAGCGCGGGCTCGGTCAGCAGCGGCAAAATGCCCAGGGCGGTGTTGAGTGAGCGCGCCCAGCCGTAGGGCTCGGCGTGAAATGCGGCGACGGTGATCGGCCAGCTGCGGACGCTGAGGCGCAGCGGGGTGTCGACGGGATCGCGGTTGGGATCGACGGCGACGACGATGTGTCGGACGGGATCGTAGTCAGCTAGAAAGCGGACCGCCTTGGCGATCTCGGCGTTGCCGAAGCTGCGCAGAACGACGCACAGCTGACCGGCGCTCAGGGCGTCGGCACCACCCACTTGTAGACCTTTCGGTAGCGCGGATCGGCGTTCTCGTCGGCGGTGAGGCCCAGCGCGGTAAAGACCACGGTCGTGCGGCGGCCGATAACGCCGGCGGCGACCTCGCCGATGCCGAAGGCGCCCGGGTTCAGGACGGTCTGCTCGCCCAGCTTGTCGATGACGACGAGCGCGTCGTTGCGGACGACGAGCAGGTTGTGACCGCCCTTGCCGTCGGGGAGCCAGGCGGGGCCGCCGGGCTGCTGGCTGACGTCGCCGAGGACTTTGGAGGCGCCGCCCATGTCGGGGTTGAGGGTGTAGAGCGCGGTGCCGACGCTCCAGTCCCGGCCGAAGAAGGCCAGCTGCTTGCCGTCGGGGCGCCAGGAGAGGGTGAGCGGGCCGTCGCGCTCGTCGACTGCGACGCGCTCCTGGAGTTTGCCGCCGTTGACGCCGGACATCACGACCAGCTGTCGTCCGCGATCGGTGATGCGCAAAAACGCCAGGTGGGAGCCGGTGGGCGACCAGGTTGGGTGAACGTCGGGGAGCGCGCTGCTGGAGAGGCGGCGCGGGCTCTGGTTGGCCTTGGTGGAGGGCGTCAGGTAGATGTCGCCCTGGCCGCTGCGGCCGGAGACGAACGCTACGGTTTTGCGGTCGGGGGAGACGACGCCGTGGATGTCGCTGGCTGCGGACGGGGAGGCCGGCTCCTTGCCGCCGATCTGGACGGCCCAGCGGCCGGAGTTGGTGAGCGTGTTGACCAGCGGCTTGCGGGTGACTTTGGTCCAGCCCATCTGGCGGGCGGGCGCGCTGGCTTTGGGCGGCGCGATAGGACGGTTTTTGGCGATGTTATGGCGGCGCAGCTGGCGACCGGAGCGGGTGATCACCTCCCACGCGACCTCGCCGGACCTGGCATCCAGCTGGATGTGGCACGCCTCTTCGGTTGGCGCGCTGATGGCGCGAGCAGGCGCTCCGGGGGGCGCGGCGATGATCAGCGTGGTGAGCAGGGTGATCATCGGATCTGCCACCTGTCGATACGAGCCATGCCGCCCCGGCCCTGTACGCGGGGGATGGTGACGTTTTTGCCGGCCACGCCGACGTCGCTGGCGATGCCCAGGAAGATCATGGGCGCGTCTTTGACTATCTGGGCGACCGCGCCCTTGGTGTCGCGGCGGGCGAGCAGCTTGTCGACCTCTTTGTTTTTGTAGTTTGTGATGTTATCGCGGCCTCGCGAGTGAAACAGCGGGCGCAGAGAGCGGTTGGCCGGGATGTCGAGGCTGACCAGGGCGGCTGGGAACTCGCGCGATTTGACGCGGCTTGTGAACTCCAGGCGCGGGCGGGCGTCGACGTCGAGGCGGATGCCGGCCGAGGCGAAGCGGTGTTTGAGGACGGCGGCGCGGCGGACGGCGTACGGGTCGTCGGCGTCGACGAGCATTTCTACCGCCAGCTCTTCGGTCGCGTTTTTGTCGGTCTTGCGGACGAAATACTCCTGGTGCGGCTCGCGCTGCCAGTTGCCCTCCCACCAGAGGATCTTCTGGGCCTCGATGGGGGCCAGGGGCGTGTTGGCGAGCGCGCGCGGGTAGGCGCTGGAGGCGCGGGAGACCGGGGCCGGTGAGCGCTTCACGGCCTCGCCGGCCCCGAAGAGCTCGGGGCGATAAACGAGGTGGGTCACAGCCTTGCGGATGGTGGCGTCGCCCAGCAGGCACTCTTTCGGATGGAACGCCAGGGCGATGAGCCGCTTCTGATTGGTGCGGATGACGCGGGAGCCGAACTCGGCGCCGACGATGGCGGCGTCGGCGGGAGCGACGTCGAAGGTGACGGTGTCGCCCATGAGGCGCACGACGTCGACGGCAAGCTCTCGGCTGCCGACGGACTGGATGCGGATCTCGCTGATCTTGGGCTTGCGCAGGGTGTGCTCGTTGATGACCAGGCGCGAGTTGACGCGGTCTTCGGCCAGCTTGTAGGAGCCGGCGCCGATGACGCCGAGGGGCAGCGGGCGATATTGGCTTTTATCGCCGTGGAGGCCGGTTGGGATGAGCGGGACGGTGAGCACCTTCTCGGGTTTGGGCAGTTTGCGTCGCAGGGTGAAGACGACGTCGAAGCCGTTGTCGGCGACGCGCACTTCTTTGACCGGGCGCAGGGTGTCGGTCCAGGCCTTGTTCCACTTTCCGGCTTTGGCCAGCGTGTACGTGTAGACGACGTCGGCGGCCTGAATAGAGCGACCGTTGGACCATTTGGCGTCGTCGTGCAGTGAGACGGTCAGCTCGGTGCCGTCGGCGTTGGTCGTCGCCTTGGCCCCCAGGTAGGGCATGAATCCACCGTTGGCGTCGGCGGAAAACAGCGGCGCGTAGACCATCTCCACGAAGCGCCAATCAGCGGCGTTGGCGGCGCTTAGGGGGCTCGGTCCGGCCGGGATCGGCATCGACTCGACCACCGTCAATGTGCCGAATGTGCGCTGGGCGTCGGCGCCGGAAGCGACAAGCAAAGCGATCACGAGGGCGGTCCGAGACAACTTCATTATTTGCGGAACTTACAGCCCAGGGGTCGCCGTGTCCATATCGCGAGTGCTATCAGATCCGACTGTGAACGCCATCGTAGCCAGCGACGTACACAAGACCTTCCGGCCCACGACGACCTGGGGCGATCTGCTCCGCGGTGACTGGAGAAAGGCCGAGGTAACGGCCCTCGCGGGCGTGGACCTGACCGTCGGTCAGGGCGAGTTGGTGGGCCTTGCGGGACCGAATGGCGCGGGCAAATCGACCTTCTTGAGATCGGTGGCGGGCCTGCTGCTGCCGACGCAGGGCTCGGTGCACGTGTGCGGGTTGTCGTCGCAGCGGGACGACTTGGAGTTCAAGCGGACGGTCGGCTACGCGGTGGGCGACGAGCGCAGCCACTTCTGGCGCCTCACGGGGCGACAGAATCTGGAGTTTTTTGCCACACTGCACGGCTATCAGGGAGCCGAACTCGCGGACCGCGTCGCCTGGGTGCTGGATGCGGTGGACCTGACGGCGCCGGCCGATCGCGCCGTTCGAGTCTTCTCGACGGGGATGCGGCAGAGGCTCGCCCTGGCGAGGGGCCTGCTGGGCCGCCCGAGGGTGCTGCTGCTGGATGAGCCGACGCGCGGCCTGGACCCGAGAAACGCGCGCCGAGTGCGTCGCTTTGTGCGGGAAGAGCTGCTCGAAGCCCAGAAGATGACGGTGATCTACGCCACCCACAACGTCACCGAGATGCAGGACTTCTGCCCTCGCCTGGTGCTGCTCGACCAGGGCAAGCTGGTCGGCGACGGCGCCTTCGACGATGTCGCCGACGCCTTTGAATCGGTCTTTGGAGCCTGAGTCCGATGTGGCAAAAACTCAGAGCGTTCGCGCGCAAAGACCTCATAGACGCGACCAGCTACAAGATCGCCTTCGGCTATCAGGTGGCGACCCTCGCCAGCTCCATTCTGACCGTCTACTTCCTCTCCCGAATGGTGGCCGGCAGCCAGGTCCACTCCCTCACCCCGTACGGCGGAGACTATTTCTCGTTTGCGATCATCGGCGTCGCCTTCGCGGACTATCTCAGCGTGTCCGTCGCGGGCTTCAGCCGAGGCATCCGCCTCGCGCAGCAGGTAGGCACTCTCGAGGCCATGCTGGCGACCCCCACGCGGCCCCATGTCATCGTGATCGGGTCGGCCCTCTACCGCTTCCTCTGGAGTGTGCTGCGCGTCGGGATCTACGTCCTGTGCGGCCTGGCCCTGGGCGCGCGCTTCCCCCACATCGACATTCCGGCGGTGGTCGCGACCATGACCCTGAGCATCCTGTCCTTTGGCGCCGTCGGGATGCTGGGCGCGGCCTTCATCCTGGTCCTGAAACAGTGGGAGCCCATCACGGCGCTCTTTTCCGGCCTCTCCTGGCTCCTCGGCGGCGTCCTCTACCCGGTGTCCTCATTGCCGGCGGTCGCGCAATACGCCGCCTGGGTCCTGCCCATCACCCACGCCCTCGAGGCGATGCGAGGGGCGCTGTTGACCGGCAAGACCCTCGCCGAGCTGACCCAACCGCTGACGGTGCTGGCCGTCTTTACGATAATAGTTGTCCCGCTCAGCCTGGCCGCCTTCCGCCTCGCCCTGCGCCACATGAGAGTAGAGGGCTCCGTAGCGCATTATTAGGACTGTTTGGTCACTTTTTCTTGCAGCGGCCCTTGACGTCGCTGTGCCTGCGACTATCTCTCTGCGATGGAACCCCTTGGCCACCATATTGTCCTTCGCCTTCGCGACAACCGAGTCATCGCCCGCAACCCGGGCTGGCGCCGCCGAGTCGCCAAGGCCCTGCTCGACCGGGGCCCGCGGTACCATCTCGTCGCCTTTCGCCTCGCCGACACGCACCTCCACGCGATGGTCCTCTGCGATGCGCGCGAAGCGGCTCAGCTGGCCCGCCGCGCGGAGATATCGATAAGCCTCCGCCGCCCCCACGTCCCAGGCTTCGCCAGGGTTTGGGTCAAACCCATCGAGTCGCAGGCCCACCTCCGGAACCTCTTCAGCTACATCCACGGCCAGGAGCCGCATCACGGTACGAACGCCGACCCCTTCCACGACGGCGGCAACCTACCGGATCTTCTGGGTCTCCGCGTCACCGGCGCCTACACCAGAACCCTGGTCCGTGAGGTCCTCCCCAGGGTCGCGCGCGCCGACCTCTTGGCCGCCCTCGGCGTGGAAGACCTGGTCCTGGCCAACGGCCCCATCCACCTCCTCGCAGATGCCGCCGCAGCCGCGGTTGCCGTGCCCAAGCTCGGTGCCCGCATCCCGGAGTCCCAAGCCGCGACGTGCGCAGCCGTACACATTGCGGGCGACCGCATCCGAAACAAGGACCTCGCGGCTCTTCTCAACACCAGCCCCAGGTCGATTTCGCGCTACCGAGCGGAAACCCCCGACCCGAGTATTCTCAGAGCCATCCGGCTCCAACTAGACTTCCGAGCGCAGAGACCGACCAGCCGCCGCTGACGCTGTCGCGGAAGCACCTGGCCCACCCGATGTGCAGAATCCAGCCCCTCGAATGGCGAGGTATCGCGCCATTCGGGGGGAGGATGACGCATCCACGACCTGAATGGCGAGGTATCGCGCCATTCG
>CAZJHX010000113.1:0-21194 GCA_964545715.1 uncultured Myxococcales bacterium | reverse complement strand
TTCGGGGGGAGGATGACGCATCCACGGCCTGAATGGCGAGGTATCGCGCCATTCGGGGGGAGGATGACGCATCCACGGCCTGAATGGCGAGGTATCGGCGAGGTATGAACCGCACCGGGGTCGCCGGAGAACTTGAGGTGCCCCGGGGTAGGCGGGGTTGGGGGGGGAGCGCGGGGGCGCTCAGGTGGGGTGCCAGCCCTTGAGCGCCTTCTCTACGAACGTGAAGCGATCCTGGCCCCAGAAGAGCTGGGTGCGGTCCTCGTAGGTAACCGCGCAGGTCGGGGCTCCGAAGACTCCCGCGTCGGCGGCTTCTTCGGTGGCGTCTATGAGCAGCTGCTTGACCTCGGCGTCGTTGGTTCTATTTACGAGGTCCGGGTCTTCTCCGAGGGTCTCAAGGATGACTCCGAGGATGTTGGGATCGTCGATGTCCTGGTCGTCGGCCCAGTAGGCGCTGAAGACCGCCTTTATGAATGGGGCGGGGTCGGAGAGCAGGAGGGTGATGCGCAGGGGCATGACCGTGTTCATGGGGAAGCGGGTGGGCCAGTTGAAGGGGGCTTCGAAGAAGGCCGCCCAGCGCTTCATGTCTTCTACGAGGTAGGCCTGCTTTTGGCGGGAGGCCTCGAAGAGGGGAACCATGGGGGCCCCGATCTTTCGGAAGAGGCCGCCGAGAAGCATTGGTCGCCAGGTGAGCTCGGCGTTGGTGCGGTCCGCGAGGGCCTCGATGCGCGAGGAGCCCAGGTAGGCGAACGGGCTGGAGTAGTCGAAGTAGAAGTCGAGGCGGCTCAACTGGGTTTCTCCTGGCTTGCCTGCTTGAGGGCGTTTTCCACGAAGTGGAGGCGGTCCTGGCCCCAGAAGAGTTCGCCGTTTACGAACATCGCTGGGGCGCCGAAGATGCCTCTATCCGCCGCGCGTGTCGAGATCTCGCGCAGGCGTTGTTTGACTGGGGGCGCCTTCGTTTGCGCTACGAGGGCCGGGCCATCCATGCCCAGCTCGGTGAGGACGTCACCGAGAACATCCTCTTCGACGATGTCGCGGCCGTCCACGTGGTATGCGCGAAAGAGCGCGTGGATTGGGGTGGGGTCTTCGATGGCGTTGTTGTCGTCAGCGAAGAGCGTCAGAGCTCTCATTGTTGTGACCGTGAGCATCGGGTGGCGGTTGTGCCACTTGAACGGGACGCCGAGGTGGTCGGCCCAGCGGATGGCGTCCAGCAGGTTGTGCCGCGTTTTGGCCGGGCTGAGCTTTAGCGTGAAGGTCGGGTCGGTGCCTATCGTCTTCAATACGCCGCCCAACAGAAACGGGTGCCAGGACAGGGTCGCGCCGGTGCGTTCGCAGAGGGCTTCGACCTGCGTGCTGCCGAGGTACGCAAAGGGGCACACGATGTCGAAGTGGTACTCCAGGTGGGGTCTTCGGCTCTTCACGGCGCAGAACGTTAGCACACGGGGGCGCAGTTTCGACGGCGGTTAGGTTGCTGCGGGGCTTTCGCAGGGCTAGGATCCCTGAGGTTCGCAAAAACCGGCACACACTGCGCATGAGGATGGGATGGCCACCACACTGACCGAGAGCCTTTCTAAGCTCCACAACGTTGAAGAATTCCAGGAGTTGAACTGGACCGGGACGTTTGACGACTACCTGGATATCGTCAAACAGAACCCGGACGTGTCTCGCAGCTCGTTCCAGCGCCTGTACGACATGGTCCTCTGCGCCGGCATGCGCGAGTACGTCGACAACAAGAAGAAGGTGATTCACTACAACTTCTTCGACGACGAGCCCGAGAACGGTCGCGACGCCATCTTCGGCCTCGACATCCCGTTGATGAAGCTGGTCCACGTGCTCAAGGCCGCCTCTTACGGGTATGGGCCCGAGAAGCGCGTCATTCTGCTTCACGGGCCTGTCGGCTCCTCCAAGTCGACCATCGCCCGTCTCCTCAAGAAGGGCCTGGAGCGCTACAGCCGCACCCCCGAGGGCGCGCTGTACACGTTTGACTGGCTGCTCAAGGACGAGGACGGCAAAGAGGTCGCGGTCCCGAGCCCGATGCACGAGGATCCGCTCAAGCTGATTCCCGAGGCGTGGCGCGCGAGCGCGATCAAGCAGCTCAACCCGGTCAAGTCCAAGTACACGCTGTCCGTCAAAGGCGAGCTCAACCCGCACTGCCGCTTCCAGTACGACATGCTGCTCAAGCAGTACGACGGTGACTGGGGCGCCGTCATGAAGAACCACATCCGCGTGCGCCGCCTGGTGTTCAGCGAGCAGGATCGCGTCGGCATCGGCACCTTCCAGCCCAAGGACGAGAAGAACCAGGACTCCACCGAGCTCACCGGCGACATCAACTACCGCAAGATCGCCGTCTACGGCTCGGACTCGGACCCGCGCGCCTTCAACTTCGACGGTGAGTTCTGCGTCGCCAACCGCGGCGTCATCGAGTTCGTCGAGATCCTCAAGCTGGACGTCGCCTTCTTGTACGACCTTCTGGGCGCCACCCAGGAGCACCGTATCAAGCCCAAGAAGTTCGCCCAGACCGACATCGACGAGGTCATCATCGGCCACACCAATGAGGCCGAGTACCGCAAGCTCCTGAACAACGAGTTCATGGAGGCCCTGCGCGACAGAACCATCAAGATCGACATCCCGTACATCACCAAGCTGGCCCAGGAAGTACGCATCTACGAGAAGGACTTCGGCGGCGAGAAGGTCGCCGGCATCCACATCGCGCCTCACACCATCGAGGTCGCCGCGATGTGGGCCATTCTCACGCGCCTGGACGATCCCAAAAAGCACAACCTCACACGCGTGCAAAAGATGAAGCTGTACGACGGCAAGACCCTGGCCGGCTACACCCAGGACAACATCAAGGAGCTGCGCAAAGAGTCGCCCAGCGAGGCGATGAAGGGCATCTCCCCGCGCTACATCCAGGACAAGATCTCCAACGCCCTGGTCGCCGAAAAGGGCGGCGCCACCCACATCAACCCGTTCATCGTCATGAACGAGCTGCAAAGCGGGCTGCGCTCCCACTCACTCATCACCGACGAAGAAGAGCGCAAGACCTACATCGAGCTGCTCAGCCACGTCCGCGACGAGTACGCCGACATCGTCAAAAACGAGGTGCAGCGCGCCATCAGCGCCGACGAGGACGCGGTCGCGCGTCTCTGCGCCAACTACATCGACAACGTCAAGGCCTACACGCAGAAAGAGAAGGTTCGCAACCAGTACACCGGCCGCGACGAAGAGCCGGACGAGCGCCTGATGCGGTCCATCGAAGAGAAGATCGACATCCCGGAGAACCGCAAGGACGACTTCCGGCGCGAGATCATGAACTATATCGGCGCCCTGGCCATCGACGGCAAGCAGTTCGACTTCCGCACCAACGAGCGTCTGCACAAGGCCTTGGAGCTCAAGCTCTTCGAGGACCAAAAGGACACGATCAAGCTCACGTCGCTGGTCTCCAACGTCGTCGACCGCGAGACCCAGGCCAAGATCGACGTGGTCAAAAACCGCCTGATCAAGAACTACGGCTACAATGAAGAGTCGGCCACCGACGTCCTCAACTACGTGGCCAGTATCTTCGCCCGCGGAGACGCCAAGACCCGGGAGTAAGCGCCAGTGTCGATCCTCAACATCCAGAAGGACCACTCGCGCTTCCGCAAGATCGTCCGCGGCAAGATCAAAGAGAACCTGAAGAAGTACATCTCTCAGGGTGAGATGATCGGGCGCAAGGGCAAGGACAAGGTGTCCATCCCGATCCCTCAGATCGACATCCCGCGCTTCCGCTTCGGCAGCCAGCAAAAGGGCGGCGTCGGCCAGGGCGACGGCGAGGTCGGCGATCAGGTCGGCAAAGGCGATCCCCAGCCCGGCCAGGGCGGCGAAGCAGGCCAGGACGCCGGCGAGCACTCACTCGAGGTCGACGTCGATCTCGGCGAGCTGGCCGAGATCCTGGGCGAAGAGCTCGAGCTGCCCAACATCGAGCCCCGCGGCCTGGACAAGATCCAATCCATCAAAGACCGCTATATCGGCATCCGCAGCGTCGGTCCCGAGACGCTGCGCCACTTCCGGCGCACCTACAAAGCGGCGCTTCTGCGCCAGATCGCCAGCAACAGCTACAACGCCAAAAACCCCATCGTTGTCCCGCGCCGCGAGGACAAGCGCTACCGCTCCTGGCGCACCGAGTCGCTCCCCCAGTCCAGCGCCGTCATCATCTATATGATGGACGTCTCCGGCTCCATGGGCGACGAGCAAAAAGAGATCGTCCGCATCGAGTCCTTCTGGATCGACACCTGGCTGCGCAGCCAATACAAGGGCATCGAGTCCCGCTACATCATTCACGACGCCGTGGCCCGCGAAGTGGACCGCGACACCTTCTTCCACACGCGCGAGTCCGGCGGCACCATGATCTCCAGCGCATACAAGCTCTGCGCCGACATGATCGACAACGAGTATCCGGTCGACGAGTGGAACATCTACCCGTTCCACTTCTCCGACGGCGACAACTGGTCCGTCGACGACACGCTCCTCTGCGTGCAGATCCTCAAAGAGCGCCTGATCCCCAAAGGCAACGTCTTCTGTTACGGCCAGGTCGAGTCGCCCTACGGCAGCGGTCAGTTCATCAAGGATCTCCGCGAGCACTTCGGCGACAGCGACGACCTCCTCGTCAGCGAGATCAAAAACAAGGACGCAATCATCCACTCGATCAAAGACTTCCTGGGGAAGGGGCGCTAGCAACCCATGACACTCCCCACATACTTGCGGCAGTGCCAGATCGAGATCGAGGCTCACGCCCGCGACTACAACCTCGACTTCTACGACACGATCTTCGAGATGGTCGACTACGAGCGCATGAACGAGGTCGCAAGCTACGGCGGCTTCCCGGTCCGCTATCCGCACTGGCGGTTCGGCATGGAGTACGAGCGCATGAGCAAAAGCTATGCGTACGGCCTCCACAAGATATACGAGCTCGTCATCAACAACGACCCCTGCTACGCCTACCTGCTCGAGGGCAACAGCATGGTCGACCAGAAGATGGTCATGGCCCACGTCCTCGGCCACTGCGACTTCTTCAAAAACAACCAGTGGTTCGCGCCGACCAACCGCAAGATGATCGACACCATGGCCAACCATGGCTCACGCGTCCGCCGCTACATGGACAAGTTCGGCCTGGAGCCCGTCGAGACCTGGCTGGACACATGCCTGTCGATCGACAACCTAATCGACCGACACGAGCCCTACGTCTCCCGCAAGCCGCGCTCCACCGAGGAGGACGACTCCCGCAAAAAGGTCGAGCCCCGCCGCCTCACCGCGCGCAAGTCGTACCTGGAGCGCTACATCAACCCCGAAGAGGTCCTGGAGGCCGAGCGCGCCGCCCTGCAAGAGAAGGCCGACGAGGCCGACAAGCGCTTCCCGCGCCGCCCCGAGCTGGACGTGATGCAGTTCCTGGCCGAGCACGCGCCCATCAAGAAGTGGCAGCAGGACATCATGAACATTGTCCGCGACGAGGCGCTCTATTTCGCACCTCAGGGCATGACCAAAATCATGAACGAGGGCTGGGCCAGCTACTGGCACAGCCGCATCATGACCCGCAACGTCCTGGACGACTCCGAGATCATCGACTTCGCCGCCACCCACTCCGCCACCATGGCCATGAGCCCCGGCGGCATCAACCCGTACAAGATCGGCATCGAGCTGCTCCGCGACATCGAAGATCGCTGGAACTGCGGGCGCTTCGGCAAAGAGTACGACGAGTGCACCGACCTGGACGAGAAGCTGCACTGGAACCGCAATCTGGGCAAGGGCCGCGAGAAGATCTTCCAGGTTCGTCGCATCTACAACGACGTCACTTTCCTGGACGAGTTCCTCACGCCCGAGTTCTGCTGGCAGCTGAAGCTCTTCACCTACGAGTACAACCGCAAGCGAGCGGGCTTTGAGATCTTCAGCCGCGACTTCGGCGCCATCAAGAGCAAGCTGCTGGCCCAGCTCACCAACTTCGGTCAGCCCTTCATCTTTGTGGAGGACGCCAACTACGAAAACCGCGGCGAGCTGTTGCTCTGGCACCGCTATGACGGCGTTGATCTGGACGTTCGCTACGGATGTGACACCTTGCAAAACGTGGGTCGGGTGTGGTCACGCCCGGTGCACATCCGCACCATAGTCGACGGGAAACCGCGAATTTGGAGTCATGATGGAGACGAGTTCAAAGACGCTCCATTTGAGTAAAGTGGCCACTGTCTGGTAGCTTTTCGGACCGGACGCGAGGGGAACTCGAAAGAGTAATAAAGAGAGGGCAAGGCATGCGGCGGTTGTTCAACCACGAGCTGCGTACGAGCATTGTCTCGTTGGCCATATTGGGGCTTCTGTTTGTTGGGTGTGGCGATGACGAGCCGCCGCCGGATCCGACGACGGATACCGGTACCAGTACCGGTGACACGACGGACACCGGCACGGGCACCGACGACACCACGGACACGGACACGACCGACACCGACACGGGGCCGGACACGACTGACACCGATACGACGGACACGGGACCCGATACGACGGACACCGGTGATCCCCCCGAGTGCAGCGACGACGATCCGTGCGACGACAAGCCCTGCCAGACGGCTGAGTGCGTCGAGGTCGGCACCGACACCACCAAGACTGAGTGCCAGTACGAGGCGGTCGACTGCGACGACAACAAGCCGTGCACTGTCGACTCCTGTGATCCGGACGCGGGCGACAACGGCGAGTGCGTCAACACCGACAAGATCTGCGACGATGACAACGCCTGCACCGAGGACTCCTGCGACACCGACGGCGGCGACTGCGTCTACACGCTCATCGCCAACTGCGAGACCTGTGAGGACTGCGACTGGGTGACCCCCGCCCAGGGCTGTGAGTGGTGCAACATCGACGCCGAGTGCAACGTGGCCAACGAAGCCGGCTGCATCACCGCGTTTGAAGACGCCGTCGCCGCCGGCGACATCGAGGGTGTCAACAAAGACATCCTGCCGCCCAAATACCCCAGCTGCATGCAGCCCACCTGCGACGCCGGCAGCGGCAAGTGCATCCTCAGCGCGCTACCCGGCTGCTGCGAGGCCAGCGCCGCGTGCCAGACCAACGCCTGCTTCTTCGCAGAGTGCCAGCCCGAGCTGGCCAAACCCGCGCACCTCGCCGCCACCACGGTCAAGTACTGTGTCCAGACGCCGCTGGAAGACTGCTGCGGCGACACCGTCGACAAGGCGGCGCTTCCGGCTGTCCCGTTTGCCGCCGAGTGGCCCAACCTGCCGGCCGGCTGGTCGGTGCTGGATCAGAACCCCGACGACTTCATCAGCTGGCACGAGCTCGAGAACTCCCAGCACTGCCAGGGCGAGGACGGCCGCTGCCTGCACCTGGGCTATCACTACGACGATGACGACCCCGACACCGTGGTCGACAAGTTCTGCCCGATCTACACCAACGAGGGCGTCGATCCCGCCACGTGCGAGCCGATCGAGGCCGCCACCTGCGAGACCGACGACGACTGTCCGGCGGGCAACTTCTGCCCGACCCAGAAGGTGTGCAAGTCCACCGCCGTTACGCTGGCCCTGGCCGGTCCCGAGGCCGCCATGGACATCCCGGACGTGCCCTGGGCGCTGACCTTTATGCTCAACATGGCCACCGAGCCCCCAGCCGGCGGACTGGACGGCGACAAGCTGACCGTCGTGCTGCTGACCGACGCGGGCGAGACCACCGTGTTCGACTCGGCCAAAGCCATCGGCAACAACACCGGCGGCGAGTGGCAGCAGATCGCCATCGACCTCAGCGCATGGGCCGGCCAGACGGTCGACTTCGAGTTCCGCTTCGACACGGTCGACGAGAAGTTCAACTATCAAGGCCAGTTCGGCGAGGCGTTCACCGGCATCTTCCTGGACGACGTGGAGGTTCGCTCCACCTGCGCCGAGACCGGCTGCACGACCGACGCCGGCTGCAGCGCCCCCAGCACCTGCTGGCAGTCCGGCTGTGTTGTCTTCCAGCCAAAAACCGCGCTGTCCAGTGAGCCCGCGTCCGGCTTCTGCGTCGTGGAGCCCGTCGACGGCGTGGACCCCGAGACGTGCGTGCCCTGCGCAACCGTGGACGACTGCTCCTGCGAGACCGGCGACGCCATCTGCAACACCCAGGGCATCTGCGGCTGCCTGACCTGCAACCCGTTCGACCTGCAGCTCATCGAAGAGCCGTTCGAGGGCGCGATCGTGCCCGAGGACTGGACCTTCGAGAACGACCCGACCTGCGGCAGCAGCTGGCAGATCTACGACGATCCGACCGCCGGCCCGGTGCTGTACTTTGGCCAGCCGGACTCGGTCTGTGACATCGGCGAGGAGCCCGCATGCGACGGCCAGGCTGCCCCCGGCATCTGCCCGACCTACGAGTGCGCGGTCGACGCCGAGACCGACGGCAAGGCGACGTCACCGCAGTACGATCTCAAGGCCAACACCACCATTCTGCTGACCTTTGACCTGCTGATGTCCACCGAGTGGGACAACGTGCCGTTCGAGGAGACCCTGTGCACCAACTTCGGCCTGTGCGGCGACCGGCTGCAGCTGTGGGCGGTCGGTGAGGACGGCAGCGAAGAGGTCGTGTGGGACAGCTTCAGCATCAAGAACACGACCAACTGCGCGTACGAAAACAAGACGGTCAACGTCTCGTCTCAAAGCGGCAAAAAGGTCGCTTTCGAGTTCCGCTTTGACAGCGTGGACGAGTACTACAACGACTTTGGCGGCATCTCGATCAACAACTTCACGGTCCAGGAGTTCTGCGGTGAGAACGCCCCGCCGTGCGAGTCCGAGACCGTCGAAGCCGACTGTCCAGTCGAGGACTGCCAGACCGCGACCTGCGTGGCCGGAAGCTGTCAGTACCAGAGCGATCCGATTTGCTGTGTCACCGCCGACGACTGCACCGCCGGCGGCGAGTGCCAGGCCGCCTCCTGCGTCCAAAACGAGGACGGCCAGGGCGCGCACTGCGAGTACGCCATCGACGAAGACGACGTCACGTGCTGCGAGCAGAACGCCGAATACTGGACCGAGGACTTCAACACCGACGGCGCCCTGCCCGAGGGCTGGGAGGTCCAGGTCTGTGACGGCGCCCCCGAAGATGTGACCTGGTCCTGGTCAGCGGATGGCGGCACGGGCGGCTCCGGCGGCCTCTATTTCGGCAACGCGGCCACAGGCACGTACGACGCGCCCGGCTCGGCGGTCTGCGGCCGGATTACGACGCCCAAGCTCCAGGTTCCGCCCGGCGGCGAGCCCATCCTCAAGTTTGACCTCTTCCTCAGCACCGAGTTCGACGAGTACGACGACACGGCGTTCGAGGACTATCTGGCAGGGATCAACTTCACGTTCGTCGACCGGCTGGCCGCCTATGGCGTCCTCTTCGACAGCCAGCAGCTGATCTGGCGCAGCGACAACGGTACGCCGATCAAGGGGACCACGCTCAGTGAGGGCGGGGTTGTCGTGTGGGTCGAGGTCGCGTTCTCACTGAAGTCGTACGCGGGTCAGAAGAACGTGCAGATCGCGTTTGAGTTTGACAGCCTGACCCCCGCCGACAACGCGTTTGGCGGCGTCAAGATCGACAACCTGCGCATTACCCAGGCCTGCCCTGAGAACCCGGGCGACACGATCTGCCTGACCGACGCGGACTGCGACGACGACGACGCCTGCACTATCGACGCCTGCGACGACACGACGAATAAGTGCACCAACACCGACGACATCGCCAACGAGGATTGCTGCTTTGACACGCCGCTGGTCACCTACAGCTTCGAGGAGGGCAGCACCAACGGCTGGACCGTGGAGCCGGCAGGCGACACCGTGCGCTGGCACGCATCCACCGACACCCTGGCAAACGACGGCACCGGCAGCCTGCGCTTTGGCGCGGTGGGCGGTCTGGACTACTCCAGCTGCGTGTGTACGTCCCCGGCCGCCATCGGGCATGTCTGCGATGCCTTTGCCGAGGACGGCTGCGACGCTGTGGATTGCCAGACCGAGACCGGCCAGCCCTCGCCGGCGGGCAAGGCGCGCAGCCCCAACTTCAAGCTGGATAAGGGCAAAGACTACACCGTGTCCTTCTTCATGAATCCGGACCTCTCCGTATCGGAGGGCCCATCGGGCTCGCTCGAGGGCTTCACCGTCAAGCTGATCCTGCCTACCGAGGCGGTCGGCGATCTGGAGCTGGTCACGCTGGTCTGCCACGCTCAGGAGTGTGACGATCTGCTCACGTTCGACCCGTGCAAGAGCGGCGTCAACTTCGACTATCCCGGCTGCCCGGACGAGGACTCCAAGGGCGGCTACGGCGAGTGGAACAAGTACTCGTTCAAGGTCTCGGACGTATTCTGCGGCGCCAAGGAGGAGTCGATCGTCCAGACCTTCCTGGAGTCGCTGGGCTCCAACGGCAGCGTGGACGTCTTTGTCGAGCTGTCGATGACGACCCTGGACGGCGCCGACAACTGCGGCAGCGGCCTGTACGTGGACTCTCTCCAATGGTCCGAGGTCTGCCTGGGCTGGGACGGCACCTGCCTCTGATCGGTTAGAGCGCAGTGCCCTAACTAGCTTCTCGCGAACACCCTCCCCATTCTGGTACCTTACCCCGTCAGGGTTTGGCGGCCTGGAAACCGTGTGGGGAGGAAGTTGTGCAGAAGTGGGTAACGACGGCGATCTCGGTGATCGCGTTGCTGACGTTCAATAGCTGTGGAGACGACCCGGGCGAGGGCGTTCCTATACCTATCCCGGACGTCCCCAAGGCCGACTCCCAAAAGGACACTGAAGAGCCGCCGCCGATCAGCTGCGTCAGCAATGACCAATGTGCCGCGATGGAGGGCACGGACGCCTGCCGCATCGGCAAGTGCGAGCTGAGCATCGGCGAGTGCACTATCTTCGAGACGCCCAACTGCTGCGTCACCGACGAGGACTGCGACGACGGCGATCCGGTCACCAACGACACCTGCGACGGCGTCTGCAAGCACGAGGACACCAGCGTGCCGTGCCAGACGGACGCGGACTGCGTGTTGGACAACAAGCCGTGCATCACGTTCGAGTGCGACCAGTTCTGCACGTACTGGCAGAAGGCGGACTGCTGCCTGAGCGCGTCCGAGTGCGACGACGGCGACGACTGCACCCAGAACCTGTGTGAGAACTTCAAGTGCGAGTCCGTGCCCAGCGACGATCCCCTGTGCTGCGGCGAGACGGTGTTCCAGGCCAGCTTTACCGGCGCGATCGATGACGGCTTTGAGGTTGACGGTAACGGCCAGCCTGTGGAGTGGCACTTCAGCGAGGATCGCTCCCACAGCGACGGCGGCTCGGTGCGTTTTGCGGATCCGGCGACCGGCACCTATCTCAACCCGACCGACGGCGCCGCGGTGCCGCCCTCCCAGGGCGAGCTGACCAGCCCGCCGATCGCGATTCCCGAGGACACGGACGTCACGCTGTCCTTCTGGGTTTGGGTCGACATCGAGCCGGTCGAGCAGTTCGACCTCTTCTACGTGAAGGTGCTGTCGGACATGGACGACATCCCGGAGATCTGGACCAAGGCCGAGCTTGGCGAGCAGTTTGAGACCTGGGTGCAGGTCAGCGTCGACGTGTCCGCGTATGGCGGGCAGACCGTGCGCTTTGTCTTTGGGGTGGACACGATCGACGGCACGGTCAACTCGGGCACGGGCGTGTTCATCGACGACGTCACCGTCACGTCCGGGTGCAGTCAGACCGGGTGCACCAGCAACGAGCAGTGTGAGGACGGCGATCCGTGCACGGAGAACGCGTGCGGTGACGAGGGGCTGTGTGGCTCGGCGCCCATCGAGGGCTGCTGCAAGGACCTGAGCGAGTGCGCGCCTCCCGGGCCCTGCCAGGAGCTGACCGACTGCATCGATGGAGAGTGCATCTACGAGCAGGCGCCCGGCTGCTGCAACACGGACGAGGATTGCGAGGATGGCGATCCGTGCACTGTGGGCGCATGTACGGACGCCGGCACGTGCAGCCAGGCGCTGGTGCCCGACTGCTGCTCACCGTCGGTGGCGTTTGAAGCCACGTTTCAGGAGGGCGACGACGCGGGCATCGAGATCGAAAACAACCAGCCCGAGGGCGGCTGGAACATCAACGACGTTAACCCATACTCCGAGCCGCTGTCGCTGCATTACGGTGACCCCGTGGCGGGCGGCTACGCGTTTGGCGGCGTGCAGAACAGCGGTATCGCGCGGCTGCCGGCCATCGAGCTGCCGCAGGGTGAGTCGGCGTCGCTGACCTTCTGGGCGTTTTTGGACATCGAGGACTTCCCCAACGCCGACGTGTTTGAGGTGCGGGTGCGCGTCGAGGACAGCGAGCCGGAGACCGTGTGGACCAAGGATGGGCTGGACGCGGACCAGTACGGCGTGTGGATCCCGGTCGAGATCGATCTGACCGACTACGCGGGCAAGAAGATGCGCGTGCAGCTGACGTTTGACACGATCGACCCGATTCAAAACGACGCGGGCGGCGTCTTCCTCGACGACATCAAGATCGCGTACGGCTGCGGCGATGCGCCGTGCAACCCCGCGCTGTGTGATGACGGCGATGTGTGCACGTCGGACTTCTGCGGAGACGACGGCGAGTGCCACAACGAGGGCATCCCGGGCTGCGGCGAAGAGTGCGACGGGCCGGAGGACTGCAACGACGGCGACGACTGCACGGCGGACTTCTGCACAAACGGCGCGTGCCAGTTCCTGGACATCCCGGGCTGCGGCGGTGAGTGCGACGAGGCGGCGGACTGCGACGACGACGACGTGTGCACGGCGGACTTCTGCAACATGGGGCAGTGTCAGAACCTGGCGATTCCGGGCTGCGGCGCCGACTGCACGGGCGCGGCGGACTGCGACGACGACAACGTCTGCACAGCGGACTTCTGCACGGACGGCGTGTGCCAGAACCTGGATATCCCGGGGTGCGGCGTGGAGTGTACCGACGCGGGTGACTGCGCGGACGACGACGACTGCACCATCGACTACTGCTCGGATGACGGGGTGTGCGTGCACGAGGCGGATCCGGACTGCGCGGTGGACTGTGAGGGACCGGCGGACTGCGATGACGGCAACGACTGCACGGCCGACTTCTGCAGCATGGGTACGTGCTTGAACCTGGCTATTCCGGGCTGCGGTGACGAGTGCCAGACGACGGCGGACTGCAACGACGACAACACGTGCACGGCGGACTTCTGCTTTGACGGGCAATGTCAGAACCTGCCGATCGCGGGGTGTGGCGCGGACTGTGAGACCGGACCGATCTTCAGCGACTCGTTCGACCTGGCGACGGGCAACAACCTCTCTTGGCTGTTGTCGCCGGCCAGCGGCAACGTCGGATGGCACATCGACTCGTTTGAGCAGGCGAACACGCCGCCGGGCGCGCTGTATTACGGCAACCCGGAGGAGCTCAACTATGTGACGCAGGGCGGCGGCAACAGCGGGACTGCGACGTCGTCACCGATCGCGATCGCGGCGGAGGCCAAAGAGGTCACGCTGACGTTCAACCTGGCGGCGGACATCGAGCAGGTGCCGGCGTATGACCTGTTTGACCTGGCGGTGATCGGCGAAGACGGCACCGAGACGGTGGTGTGGACCAAGGACGAGCTGGCCGGTGGCGGCGGCTTCGGGCTGGAGTACGTGCCGATCACGGTCGACCTGACGGGCTTCACCGGGCAGACGATTCAATTGAGCTTCCGGTTCGACACGCTGGACGGGATCTTGAACACGTCGACGGGCATCTTTGTCGATGACGTGCTGGTCACGCAGACGTGTGAGAAGCCGCAGTGTGACCCGGACGATCCGACGGTGTGCGACGACGGCAACGCGTGCACCAGCGATGCGTGCTCGGCGAGCGGTCTGTGCTCCAACCAGCCGATCGCGGGTTGCTGCACGGCCGATGACCAGTGTGGCGACAACAACGCGTGTACGACGTCGGCCTGCGTGAACAACCAGTGCCAGAGCCAGACGGTGCCGGGCTGCTGCACGGGTGACGCTGAGTGCGCGGATGCTGACGCCTGCACGACGGACCTGTGCGCGGGCAACGTGTGCGTGCATCTGCCCATCCCCGGGTGTGGTGAGGGCTGCGAGAGCAACGCGGACTGCGACGACGATAACCCGTGCACGGAGAACTTCTGCGCGGGCACCGAGTGCGTCACCGTGGACCTGCCGGGCTGCTGCATCGCCGACTCGGAGTGTGGTGACACAAACCCGTGCACCACCGACTCCTGCACGGACAATACGTGCGTAAACGCGCCTATCCCGGGGTGTGGCGACGAGTGCGCCGGTCCCGCGGATTGCACGGACGGCGAGCCGTGCACCCAGGCGCTGTGTGTGGGCGGGCAGTGCCAGTACCCGATGGTGGAGGACTGCTGCCTGACCAGCGCGGACTGCGCGGACAACAACCCGTGTACGCAGAACATCTGCAGTGAGTCCAAGTGCTCCAACCCGGTGATCGCGGACTGCTGCACGAGCACGGCGCAGTGCAACGATGAGGACATCTGCACGGTGGACTCCTGCGAGGCCAATAAGTGCGTTCATGTGGACAACCCGACGTGCGGCAAGCCGTGCGTGGGCCCGCAGGACTGTGCGGATGGGGACCCGTGCACGGAGAACCTGTGCGTGGACGGCAAGTGCCAGAACCCGGCGTTTGAGGTGTGCGAGTGTGCGACGGGCGCGGACTGCGCGGACGACGATCCGTGTACGCAGAACGTGTGCATCAACGCCAAATGCTCCAACCCGCCGGAGCCCGGCTGCTGTAATTCGGCGGCCGACTGCGCGGATGGAGATGCGTGCACAAAGGACGTTTGCACGGACGGCGTGTGCTCCAACCCGGTCGAGGAGAACTGCTGCGCGACGGCGGCTGACTGTGGCGACGGCGATCCGTGCACCCAGGATGTGTGCGCGTTTGGGCAGTGCCAGAACCCGCCGGAGCCCGGCTGCTGCGCGACGGCGGCGGACTGCTCGGACGCGGACGTGTGCACGACCGACATGTGCGTGGCCAACCAGTGCCAGTTTGTGGCGGAGCCGGGGTGCTGCTCGTCGGATACGGACTGCAACGACAACAAGGTGTGTACGGCGGATCAGTGCCTGGACAACGGGTGCGTGAACACGCCCAAGCCGACGTGCTGCTCGACGGACGCGGACTGCGCGGACAGCAACCCGTGCACAAAGGAGGCGTGCGGCAACAACCAGTGCGCCAGCAAGCCGGTGCCGGGGTGCTGCAACAGCGACAACGAGTGTGGTGACGGCAACCCGTGCACCAAGGACAGCTGCACGAACCACGTGTGCGTCAGCGAGCCGTCGGGCGACGGCGACGGCTGCTGCGTGACGGCGGCGGACTGCGATGACGGCAACGCGTGTACGGCGCATGCGTGTACGGATGGCGTCTGCCAGACGTCTGCGGTGCCGGACTGCTGTGACGACGACGCGGCGTGCGAGGACGGTAACAAGTGCACGGCCAACGCGTGCACCAACAACTCCTGTACCTCGACCCCGATCGAGGGCTGCTGCTCATCGTCAGACGACTGCAACGACAACGTCGCGTGCACGTTTGACGCGTGTGACGCAGCGACGGGCGTGTGTACCAACGTGAACCTGCCCGGCTGCTGCGCCCTGGACGCGGACTGCGTGGATGCGGACGTGTGCACCACGGACACGTGTGTGAACAACTCCTGCCAGCATGGGTCGGTGGTCAACTGCTGCAAGTCGGATGCGGACTGCGCGGTCTTCCCGCCGGCGCCGTGTCAGGTGGTCAGCTGCATCGCCAACCAGTGCTTCTTCGATCAGGACCCGACGTGCTGCACGTCCAACGCGGACTGCGCGGACGACAACATCTGCACCACGGACGCTTGTACCAACGGCGCGTGTACCAACACGGTCATCGCCAACTGCTGCTCGGCGGATGCGGACTGTGACGACGCGAACAGCTGCACGAACGACTCGTGCAACGAGGGCACATGCAGCAACAACGTCATCGCCGGGTGCTGCAGCAGCGATGCCCAGTGCGACGACGCGGATCCATGTACCAAGGACGCGTGTGAGGACGGGGCGTGCACGTCGACGGCCATAACAAACTGCTGCAAGTCGGATGCTGAGTGCGATGACGGCAACGCGTGTACCGCGGATGCGTGTACCAACGGCGTGTGCGGCTCGACGCCGGTGGCGGACTGCTGCACGGCGGACAGCGAGTGTCCGGATGAGGACGACTGCACCATCGACGCCTGTACCAACAACAAGTGCACGCATGAGGTCGATCCGTCGTGCTGCACGGCGGCGGACCTGGCCAACGAGAACTTTACGGAGGCCCCCGAGGGCTGGGCGTCGGCGGGGGATTCGGCGGCCCATTGGCAGATCGCCAACCTGCAGTCGACCAGTCCGCCGACGTCGCTGTGGTTCGGCAATGAGACGACGGGCGACTTCTCCAGTGATGGGGCCAGCGCGGGTACGATGACGACCAGCTCCATAGCGCTGGCGGCGGATGAGAGCGCGCTGATGACGTTCAACGTGTGGCTGGACATCGAGACCAACCCCAACTTCGACCTGTTTGAGATTCGGGTGATCACGTCGGCCAACGGCGAGGGCGTGATGGTCTGGAACAAGAGCGCGGTGCCCAACAACCAGTTCCAGAGTTGGGTGCCGGTGAAGATCAACCTGACGTCGTTTGCGGGTCAGAGCGTGCAGGTGGTGTTCGACTTCAACTCGCTGGACACGATTCAGAACTCGGGCGAGGGCATCTTCATCGATGACTTCGTGGTCGCAAAGGTGTGCGAGGACCTGGGCGATGTCTGCGTGTTCGCCGGCGAGTGCGACGACAGCCAGGTGTGCACCACGGACGCGTGTGTAGAGGGTGAGTGCCAGCACAATGCGGTCCCGGATTGCTGCACGGCGGATCTGCAGTGCAACGACTCGTATGCGTGCACGGCTGATACGTGTGTGGACGGCACGTGCGTGTTCGAGCAGAAGCCGGGCTGCTGTGTCTTCAACGGGGAGTGCGATGACGCCAACCCGTGTACGACGGACACCTGCACCGACAACACGTGCACTTCGCAGCCGGTGGGTGGCGATGGATGCTGCACGAGCGACGCGCAGTGCAATGATGACGACCCGTGCACGAAGGGCTCGTGCGAGGCGAATCAGTGCAAGTATGTGGCGGACTCGGGACCGGGGTGTTGTGAGGCCACGGAGCTGCTCACTGCGGCGTTTGATGACGCCACGCTGCAGGGCTTCACGGTCATTCAGGACGGTAGCGCGGCGAAGTGGAGTGTGCAGTCCAAGCGGTTCTTCAGTCCGCCGTTCAGCATGTACTTCGGGATTCCGGGCGTGTGGAACTACGAGACGGAGCCGGCGGCCAGCGGCGTGGCGATCAGCCCTTCGATCTCGGTGCCGCTGACGGCCGCGGCGGCGACGTTGACGTTCCAGACGTGGTTCGACACGCTGCAGTTCGGTGGCAACTTCGGGGACATCTACAATGTGAAGGTGCTGAGCGACGGCATCTTGAAGACGGTGTGGACGATGCCCAGCGGCGCCGCCAACGAGAGCACGTGGCTCAAGGTGGAGGTGGATTTGACCGACTACAAGGGCAAGTCGATTCAGGTTTACTGGAACTTCCAGGCTGTCAATGTGCCGTTTGGGCAGCCCGGGGAGGGCGTCTTCGTGGATGATGTCGATGTCAGCACCAGCTGCAACTGATCCGCAGAGCACAGCGATAGCGGTCTCTCGTCTGTGGACGACGGCCGATGTTGATCCCTTTGACGACGTTGAGTGGGAGCGCCGTACCGCGACCATTACCGGTGAGGACGGCGAGACCGTCTTTGAGCAGGCGGACGTAGAGTTTCCGGTGGCGTGGTCGCATCTGGCGACCAATGTCGTGGCCAGCAAGTACTTTCGGGGGACGCTGGGCACGCCGGAGCGCGAGACCTCGGTGCGGCAGCTTATCGGGCGTGTCGTCACGACGGTCGGGCGCTGGGGTCGTGACGGCGGCTACTTTGCGTCCGAGGATGACGCGGCGGCGTTTGAGGCTGAGCTGGCGCATCTGCTGCTGCACCAGAAGCTGAGCTTCAACTCGCCGGTGTGGTTCAACGTCGGGGTTGAGGCGGCCAGGGCCCCGCAGGTCTCTGCGTGCTTCATCAACTCGGTGCAGGACTCGCTGGAGAGCATCCTGGAGCTGTGCAAGACCGAGGGCATGCTCTTCAAGTACGGCAGCGGCACGGGGACCAACCTGTCGCCGATTCGGTCATCGCGCGAGGGCCTGTCCGGCGGTGGGCAGGCGACGGGGCCGTTGAGCTTTATGCGCGGTTACGACGCGATGGCGGGCGCGATCAAGAGCGGCGGCAAGACGCGCCGGGCGGCCAAGATGGTGATCCTCAACGCGGATCACCCGGACGTGGGCGACTTCATCGACAGCAAGGCGTTGGAGGAGGCCAAGGCCCAGGCGCTGATCGCGGCGGGCTACGACGGCAGCTTTGGCGGGGAGGCTTACACCAGCGTCTTCTATCAAAACGCCAATCACAGCGTGCGTGTCACGGACGCTTTTATGGCGGCGGTGGTGGACGACCATGACTGGGAGTTGAGGTCGGTGAGCGGCGACGTGCTGGAGACGGTGCGCGCGCGCGAGCTGATGATTCGGATGGCCAACGCGGCGTGGAGCTGCGGCGACCCGGGTCTGCAGTTCGACTCGGTGATCAACACCTGGCACACGTGCGCAAACAGCGGCCGGATCAACGCGTCCAACCCGTGCAGCGAGTACATGTTTTTGGACGACTCGGCGTGCAACCTGGCGTCGTTGAACCTGTTGAAGTTCGCCACGCCCGAGGGTGGCTTTGAGGTTGCGGACTTCGAGCATGCGGTGGACTTGACGATTCTGGCGCAGGAGATTCTGGTCGACAACGCGGGCTATCCGACGGCCGACATCGAGAAGAACAGCCACCGCTATCGCCCGCTGGGTCTTGGCTATGCCAACCTGGGCGCGCTGCTGATGAGCTGCGGTCTGCCGTATGACTCGTCGGCCGGCCGAGCGATGGCCGCGGCGGTGACGGCGCTGATGGGCGGTCGCGCGTATGCCCAGAGCGCGGATATCGCCGAGGCCAAGGGCCCGTTCGAGGGCCACGCCGACAATGCGGCGCCGATGCTGGCCGTGATGAAGATGCATCGCGCTGCGGTCGACGAGATCGATGATGGCGCCCCCGAGGACGTGGTCAAAGCGGCCCGCGCCGCCTGGGAGCATGCGGTCGAGAAGGGAGCCGACCACGGCTACAGAAACGCGCAGGCGACGGTGCTGGCCCCGACGGGCACCATCGCCTTTATGATGGACTGCGACACGACGGGCATCGAGCCGGACATCGCCCTGGTCAAGTACAAGCGCCTGGCGGGCGGCGGCATGATGCGCATCGTGAACAGAACGGTGACGCCGGCCCTCAACAACCTCGGCTACGACGCGCGAGAGACGGCGGACATCGTCAAACACATCCAGGAGCAGGAGACCATCGAGGGCGCGCCGCATCTCAAGACCGACGACCTGGGCGTCTTCGACTGCGCCTTCCGCGCCGCCGCGGGCCGTCGCTCCATCAACCCGATGGGCCACATCCGGATGATGGCCGCGGTCCAGCCGTTTCTGAGCGGCGCGATCTCCAAGACGGTCAACGTCCCTTCAGACACGACGCCGGACGACATCCAGGACATCTACGTCCAGGCCTGGCGTCTGGGCCTCAAGGCGGTAGCGGTCTACCGCGACGGCTGCAAGCAGAGCCAGCCGCTGACGACGGGCGCGTCCGAACCGGCCAAGGCCACCGTGCCGGCCCCGTATCGCCGGCGCCTCCCGGACGAGAGACGCAGCATCACCCACAAGTTCAACGTCGGTGGCCACAAGGGCTACATCGTGGTGGGCACGTACACCGACGACACCCCGGGCGAGATCTTCATCGTGATGGCCAAACAGGGCTCGACGATCGGCGGCCTGATGGACTCTTTCGCGACCAGCGTAAGCCTCAGTCTGCAGTACGGAGTGCCGCTGGACGTCCTGGTCCGCAAGTTCACCAACACCCGCTTCGAGCCCAGCGGCTTCACGACCAACCCCGAAATCCCGATGGCCCGCTCCATCATGGACTACATCTTCCGCTGGCTGGCCCTGAAGTTTCCGGAAGCCGCCGACGCCACCCTGCCCGCCGACCCGGAAGAAGCCACCACGGCCCCAACCGCAGAGGCCCGCCGAAAGACCACCTTTGTGCAACCGAGCGACGCCCCCCCGTGCCAGGACTGCGGCAGCCTGATGGTCCGCAACGGCACCTGCCACAAATGCCTGAACTGCGGCAGCACGAGCGGTTGCTCCTAAAAGCATGCGACGTGCGGCCACCTGCGAAAGTGCGCTAGAGGCCGCGCTGAGAACCCTCGGCGGCAACCGCCTTTGGCAGAACCTCATGGGTGAGAACATATACTGGTCCTCCAACGAGGCCTTCTTGCAGGGCAGCTTGTTGGCCGCGCTGAACGATGCCGAGACGGTCTGGTGCGACAGAGAGCGCAGCGTCATAGTGCACGGGCAGCGCATGGCCCCGGACCTCTGGCTGCTCCCCGCGACAGAAGAAGCGCTGACAGCGTGGTGGAGTGCGCTCAGCCACAAAATGGTCGATCGACCGGACCCTTGCGGAGCGGTCGCTTTGGGCATCGTTGAACTGAAGCTTGCTTGGATTGACAGGTGGGCCACGGGCAGCGCTCGGATCGGCGGCAAGGTCAAACAGATCGAGCAAGACCTGGACAAGATGGCGGTGCTCGCCGGAGGGAACTCAGCGTGGGACACCCTTCCGAAGTATTCGCTGGTCACGGTTGGCGGATACGCTCCGCCCGACGAGCTGGAACACCAGCTTGAAGAGGCCTGGGCCGCTATCGAGCCAGTTGCACCCCGAGCGGTATTCGATGACCCGATCCGCCTGCTGGGCAAGAACAGGAGAAAGGAGCGCTGTCACGCGCGTAACAGCGACAAGTGGATCGACTGTTTGGGAGCGATGGACGCAAGGCTGTACCGCGTGGTCTGAGTGCGCGCGCGACGGACCAGCCACGGTCGCAGTCGCCAATTGACATCCGTGCACGTCGTCGTATCCTACGCGGCGTTGCGGGAGTAACTCAGTGGTAGAGTATCAGCTTCCCAAGCTGAGAGTCGCGGGTTCGAGTCCCGTTTCCCGCTCCGCGAGACCCTCTGCAATTGCAGGGGGTTTCGCTGTTA
>CAZJHX010000112.1:0-34896 GCA_964545715.1 uncultured Myxococcales bacterium | reverse complement strand
GTGTTGGTCTCGGTGGCGTTCCAGGTGGTCTCGTCGCGTACCTCCTGGCCGTCCTTGAGGTCGGGCGTCGGGCGATCCGAGATCTCGGACCGCTTGCCGGCCGCCACCGCCATCAAAACAGCGCCTCCCGCCGCGGTGGCGCCACCCAAACCAACAGTGATCCACGGCCAGGGATCGGTCCCCCGCACGCTGGTCGCTTTGATCGGGTCCGCGTCCCGGCCGTCGCCCTCGAGCATCAGAAAGGGCCGCGTGCGCCCTGGAACAAGGTCGACGTGCTCTTTAGTGGACCGGGCGCCCACCGTCTCCAGCACGTGCTTGCCCGCATCGACCTCGATCTGCCACGTCCGGCTCACATCGAGCATCAGCCGGTGGCCGTCCAGAATCACACGCTCGACATCCGCCGCCGGGGTCCACACCAAATGAGCCCGCGTCTGCGACGGCGAGTCGATCGGAAGCCGCGTGCGCATCCCAACCGGAAGCTCGCGCCGCCAGCAGCGTGCGGTCTTGGCGGCGGCGATGACACAGAGCTGATGCGTGCCGGGCGTGACGGCGCGGTCCCGTCCCGGCTCGGGCACGAGTCGGCCGTCCAGCTGGACGATGGCGGAGGACTCGCCGTCAAAGCGCATGACTGCCTTGCCCACGATCGACTTCAGCGCCGCGATGCGCTCATCCGCGAGGCGCCGTACCTGGGGGGTCAGCCCGGGCACGACCAACAGCTTCAGATAGTTGCGGTGAGCCTCCTGCAGCTGGCCCAGCTTTTCGCGCACCCGCCCCAGGTTGTAGAGAAACAGCGGGTTGGGGTGCAGGCGATAGGCCGTCTCCAGGCCGCCGACCGCATCCTGATAGCGCCCATCGCGAAATGCCTGCTGCGCCGCATCGTAGGCGGCGTTGGCGCGCGTCTGGGGGGTGTCTTTGGGCGGCCGCCGAGCGTCGACGTGGTCCGGACACACGACCAGCGCCAGCGCCCCCACCAGCCAGGCCGCAAGGACGCGCGAGACGGCCCTCTGCCTTTTGTGTGCAAGCCTGCCAGTCATCACGTCGGTGTCAGACGATCCCACATCGCCGATGGCTCTTACAAGCGCTGACGCCGGCCATCGCATGACCACCGTCAATCGGCGGTCGGCCCCTGAAGCGCTGCGTGCGAGACGTTGAGTCGGGTCAGGATACTTAGATAACGCCGATGGTACTTATCGCCAATGCACAAACCAGCGGAGGTACAACTGTGACGGGCTCCAACGGCGGAGGCTCATCCGGTGAGCAAGCCGAACTGAAGTTTGATCTCCTGGCGTTTAGTCGGGAGGACATCAAGACGCTCCACTACACGTGGATAGCGTTCTTCATCACGTTCTTTGTGTGGTTCAACATGGCGCCGCTCGCGACCACCATGTTGAAAACCACCGGGTGGTTGACCAAAGAGCACATCAAAGTCTTAGCGATCTGCAACGTCGCTTTGACCATCCCCGGGCGCATCATCGTGGGCGCGCTCATCGACAAATACGGCCCTCGCATCGTCTTCTCAATCCTGATGGTGGTGATGGCCATTCCAGCCATCATGTTTGCGTTCGGCAACACGTTCACCCAGCTCATGGTCTCTCGCCTGATCCTCAGCGTGATCGGTGCGGGCTTCGTCATCGGCATCCGAATGGTGGGTCAGTGGTTCCCGCCCAAGTGGATCGGACGCGCAGAGGGCTTCTACGCCGGCTGGGGCAACTTCGGGTCGGCCGCGGCGGCCATGACCCTGCCCTGGATCGCGGTCAGCGTCTTCGGCGGTGGTGAGGACGGGTGGCGCTACGCCATGGCGTTCAACGGCGCCGTCGCGTTCTTCTACGGCATCGCCTACTACTTCCTGGTCACCGACGTCCCCAAAGAGGGCGCGACCAAGTCTTACCACTTCGTCAAGGCCAAGAAAGCCGGCCCCATGGAGGTCAGCTCTTACGGCGATCTGGTGCAGTACGTTCTGTGGACCATTCCGCTCGTCGGCGCGCTGGGGATCCTGGCGTGGCGCATCGGCGGCATCACAATCGGCAAGGGCACACCCGACGCCCACCCGTTGATCTCGGCCACGATGGTGAACATCACGTACATCGTGCTGGCGGCGATCCTGATCGGGCAGATCTCCTGGATTCTGCGCGTCAACCTGCCCCTCCTCAAGCGGGGCGTCCCTGAAGAAGAGAAATACCACTGGGGCAGCGTTGCGGCCCTCAACTCCACCTATTTCGCCAACTTCGGCGCCGAGCTTGCGGTCGTGTCGATGCTGCCCATGTTCTTTGAGAAGGTCTTCACCATGACCCCGACCAACGCAGGGCTCATCGCCGCGTCGTTTGCCTTCGTCAACCTGATCGCGCGACCGCTTGGCGGGTACCTCTCCGATATCGGCGGCAGCCGGCGCAAGATCATGCTGATCTACATGTGCGGCATCACGCTGGGTTTCTTCGGCATGGCCATGATCTCCAAGCCGGGCGCCGACGGCACGCTGGTGCCCATGTTCGACGGCACCTGGTGGCTCGCCTGCGCCGTCGTCATCACAGTCGCCTGCTCCATGTTTGTTCAGGGCGCCGAGGGCGCGACGTTCGCTTTTGTGCCGCTCATCAAGAAGCGCATCCAGGGCCAGATCGCCGGCATGGCGGGCGCCTACGGCAACGTCGGAGCCGTCTGCTACCTGGTCATCTACAGTCTGGTCGACGACCGCACCTTCTTCTTTGTTATCGCGGGTGGCGCGGCCATCAGCTTCCTGTTCTGCGCCCTCATGCTGAAGGAACCCGAGGGCGCCTTCGCGGACGAGTAGGGAGGCGGTCCAAGGCAACGACAGGATACCCGCCGCACTGGTATCCTCGTCGTTGCGCGGGAGAGGAGACGCAACCCGTGAAGCCGGCCAAAAGACCCGACATCATCCTGCCGTTCTCCGGCGAGCTCGGGGACCTGGACTACCGGCCCGCCCGTGTTGTCCCGCTGGACACGACGATCGGGGACGCCTCCCTGCGCCTGGCCGCTGCCGACTTCGAGTACCTGGTCGTCGCCGACAAGCGCATTCCCATCGGCGTCGTGCATCGGCTCGATCTGATTCGCCAGAACATGACGCAGGAGCTGGCCCCCGACACGCCCCTGGTCGACGTCATGGCGCGCCAGGTCGTCACCGTGCAACGGGATGAGTCCGTCATCGAGAGCCTCATGTTCATGATCAAGCACAACCTGCAGTTTCTGCTGGTCATGGACGACTGGAAGGTGATGGGCGTGGTCGGTCAGCAGGACTGGCTTGCGCTTCAGTCACGGTACCCAACGGATCTCCTGCACCGGATCGGCCGCGCGGAGTCGGTGGACACGCTGGCCCGGCTGCGCCGAGAGGGTCGTGACGTGGTGCGCGAGAACTTCGCCACCGAGCGCGACGTGCTGACGCTCACCTCGGTCGTCACAGCCATCAACGACGCAGTCACGCGCCGCGTGGTCCAGATGGCGGTTATCGACCTGCACCGCGAGGGCTTCGATGTACCGCCGGTTCCGTTCGCATGGATCGGTATGGGCAGCGAAGGCCGCGAAGCCCAGACCCCCGACACGGACCAGGACAACGGCCTCATCTATGAGGACGTTCCCGAAGACCGGGTGGAGGAGGTGGACGCCTGGTTTGCGCGGCTGGCGGCCCGGGTCGTGGACGCCCTTGAGGAGTGCGGATTCACCCGATGCGCCGGGGACACCATGGCCACCAACCCGCAGCTGCGCGGGTCGGTGCGGCACTGGCGCGACCTGTTCCGCGGCATCGTCAAGCGGCGCGGGGATGAGGAGCTGTTCGAAGCCTCGATCTACTTCGACTTTCGCTGCTTATACGGCAAGGCGGCGCTCGTTGAGTCACTGCGCAAGCACCTGAACACCATCATCGCCGAGCATCGCTACTTTCTGCGCCAGTTGGTGGAGGTCGCTGTTCAGGGCACTAGCCCGCCGATCAACTCCTTGCGCTGGAAGCTGTACCGGCTCACCGGCTGGGGGCCGCCGCCCGTCGACATCAAGAAGAACGCGCTCATCCCGCTGGACGCTGCCATCCGGGTCCTGGCGCTGATGGACGGCGTCTCGTCGACGCGCACGCTCGAGCGACTGCAGCAGTGCCTGGAGAATGGGCGGCTGTCCAAGCGCCTCGCCAACGATGTGGAGAAGGCGTTCGACTTCCTCCTACGCCTGCGCTTCAAGTTGGAGTTTGATGCGGGTGACGCGGGCGCGGAATCGGACCACCTCGTCTCGATCGGCAACCTGCTGCCGGCGCAGGCGCGTTACCTGGCGGACTCGCTGCGCACAGTCCACAATCTGCAGGGATCCGTCTATGAGCAGGTCACCGGATCCAAGATTCACTGGAGTGTGCGTTGATGGCTGCGGCGGCCCCATCCAGCGAGATCAGCACTAAGCGGCGCTACTGGATCATCTGGTCGGTCACCGCGCTGCTGGTGCTCGTCATCATGCTGGCGGTCGCCCTGCTCTTCTGGAGCGAGTTGTCCCCCGAACAGCGTGTCCCGCTGAGCGAGCTCGCGCCCAAGATCGTGGCGTACGGGCTGACGGCGCTCATCGTAAACCTGATCCTCTTCGGCAATCTGCTGCGCTACCTGTTTGCGGTCTACCTGGACCCGATCGCCAAGCTGGCGGACGAGACGCGGCTCATCAACGTGGCCAACGCCAAGTACCGCATCGTCCCCGAGGGCGGCGAGGAGGTCATCGCGCTGACCCGCGCCATCAACGAGCTGGCCGACACCTACATCCGCCTCAAGACCGACGTCCAGCAGATCGTGCAGCACTCAAAGACCGGCCTGGACGACGACAAGCGCCGCCTGGAGACGCTGATGGCGCAGATGCCCGAGGGCGTGATCGTCTGCAATGCGGACGGCCGGGTGCTGCTGTACAACCACAAGGCCAACGCCATCGCTCAGAGACGGCACCAGCCGGGCGAGCGGCCAACCGGCGCCCGAGACGACGCGCTGCTCGGGCTCGGGCGGTCCGTCTTCGGCGTGGTCGACCGCAGGCCGATCGTCTACGCGCTGAACTACCTGCAAAACCGGCTGGACGAGGGCCAGACGAACCCGATCTTTACGTTCACGACCACGCGCGGCAAAGACCAGTTCATCCAGGTGCGCATGGCGGCCGTCACCGGCGCCGACGGCGAGACCTCGACCATCGACGGCTATGTGCTGACCATGTCCGACGTCACGGCCCGCATCGAGGCCGACAGCCGACGCGACATCTTTCTGCAGTCGCTGACGATCGGGCTGCAGCAACAGCTTCAGGTCATTCGGGACGCGGTCACCGCCCTGAAGATCCATCCGACGGTCAAGGAGACCGGCCTCGTGGAGTACGCCAAGCTGATCGACGGCTCCTCGAGCAACCTGCTGGAGCAGATCGACGCGGTCGCAATCGCCCACGCCAGCCGCTTGGAAGACAGCGGCGAGGCAGAGCACCTGCTGGGCGGCGACCTCATGGCGGTCCTGCACGAGACCCTGGTCGAGCAGTTCGGCCTGGAGGTCGCCACACATGTGGAGGACGATCTCTGGCTCGGCGTCAACAGCTACACGGTGGTCCGCGGCGTGGTGTACCTCGTCGGCCAGCTGACCAAGCATCTGGAGGTGAAGCGCATCGACCTGGACCTGCGCGAAGACGGCGACAGCGGCTACCTGACTGTGCACTGGGAGGGAGACCCGGTGACGATCAAGGCCGTGGAGGAGTGGCGCCAGTGCCCACTGATGACGCAAGCTCGGGACACCGGCGCCATCGGCCTGGCCAACCTGCTCACCGGCCGCGGCGGCATCACGTCCACTCAGGGCGACGACGCAGAGACAGTGTCGGTGCGCTTCGAACTGACGGTGGAGCATCCCGAGTCAAAATGGAGCCAGGAGACCAGCAAGAGCCACCGCCCGGTGTTCTACGAGTTCGACCTGTTCGACGCAGACTCCCAGTCAACCGAGTTCGACGAGCTGCCCCTGGACCAGTTGTCCTTTGTCGCCTTCGACACCGAGACCACCGGCCTGGCCCCCTCGGAAGGCGACGAGATCATCTCCCTGGGCGCCATCCGCATCGTCAACGGCAAGCTCCGCCGCGAGGAGGTCTTCGATCAGCTGGTCGACCCGCGCCGCAGCGTGCCGCTGGAGTCCCTCAAGATTCACGAGATCTACCCCGAGATGCTGGTCGGCATGCCCGTGATCACCGAGGTCCTGCCCGGCTTCCACCGCTTCGCCGAGGGCTCCGTCCTCGTCGCCCACAACGCGGCCTTCGACATGAAGTTTCTGCAGCTCAAGCAGCGCCAGGCTGCTGTCGAGTTCACCCACCCGGTGCTCGACACCCTGCTGCTGTCCGCGGTCGTGCACCCCAATCACGCACTGCACAACCTGGACGAGGTGGTGGACCGCCTGGGCCTTCCGGTACTGGGCCGCCACACCGCGCTGGGCGACGCGATAATGACCGGCGAAGTGCTCCTGCGCTTCATCCCGCTGCTGCGCGCCAAGGGCATCCGCACATTAGGCGAGGCCCGCCACGCATCGCGGCGGACCCAGTACTCCGATATCAAGTTCTAGTGGGCTGACTTACACTTCGGGTGCGCTGTCGCCGCCCTCGCCTTCGCCCTCGCCTTCGCCCTCTGAGGAAGCCGCGGGGACGGAGTCCGTCGCGCGGCCCTCGAAGCGCAGATACACATTGTATGCAGCCTTGTGGACCCCAATCTGCTCGTGGCCCGTGATCCGAAAAGCGCCGTCCACGACGACCCCGCCGTCCGGTGCGCTGCTGCGAACGATGTCGCGATCGCTGAAGCCGACGCCGTTGGCCAGCGCCTCAAAGTCGTCACGTCCCTTCATCGAGAATGTCGCCAGCAGTCCGCTGTCTGGCGTCTCCCTGAGCTTTATGAGGACGGCATTCAGCTTGTCGTCGATGAGCAGATCTTCCTCAAAAAAGGCGAGCTCAAGGGAGTCGCCGTCGGCCATCGTCTGGTCGATCAGCACGTGGTCGAACCGCTCCACGCCATCACCGTATTCACGGTCAAAGATCTCCCCGTGGCGCTCGCGCAGCTTCCAATGGGCCCGCTTGCCCGGGTGACGAGTCGTCTGGCGCTTTCCGTCAGCCCCGATCGTGGTCACCTTAACGTAAACCTCATCGCCGTCGGCCTCCTGTTGCTGTGCAACAGACATGGCGACCAGCGTGAGTCGAACACGGCTCGTCGAACCTGACATCTCCACTCCCGTCACAATACGGCCGACGTAGTGTAGCGCGTCGAGCCACAAGGCGTCATGCCACGCCTGGCCGATTGCACGGGCACTGGCTGCCGCATTACGAAGGCTGGCAGCAGCGCTTCGACCGATACATCAAGGAGTATGCTTAGCTGCCGACGTCGGCCCATCGCTGGTGTAGATCCGCACACGGGTCCCAACGGTCACATCCGGCGCACTCGTCGCCGCGCCACAGCTGCGGGAAGCCCGAGAGCACCTGGGCGATCCGCTCTGTGTCTTCGGTCTCGAAGACTTGCTCGAAATTGCCGCGGCCTTCGGCCTTGCTGCCCAGCGCGGCGCCTGTGAAGTTGGCGGAGCCAAAGAGCATGTAGCCGTCTACCCAGAAGAACTTCTGATGAGTTCTGGGGCAGAAGCGCATGGCGATCTGAGACGCGCCGTCCGTTTCCAAAAAGCGCTTCGAGAAGGGCGCCGAGGGCACGCCGGCGACCATGAACAGCACCGGGACGCCGGCCGCGGCCCTCTCTGCCAGGACCTCCAGCAACGGCAGGTCCTTGAAGTGGACATCCTTAGCGTTGGCCGTGCAGATGACGATCCGCTGCTCAGCCCTACGGAGCCGTCGGACCAGTCCTGGAAGCAAATCCACCGCGTCGACGCGCTTCATGGACGCCACTCGGAGACGGTCTTCAGCTCCTGGTCCGAGACATATGCGCCCTGCAGCCGGGTGGTGGGCCTGTCCATTGTGCGGACGAGCAGATCCCCCCGGCCCAGCAGCTTCTCGGCGCCACTCTCGCTGATCACGAGCTGGGATTGGGCGTGATGAGGGACCCGGAGCGCCACCCGCGTCCCCAGGTTGGCCTTGACCGTGGTGTCGATCACGTCGGCTCGCGGGTGCTGAGTGGAGATCACGAAATACATACGGAACTTCCGCCCCAGCCTGACCAGTTCGAACAGGTCCTCGCTCAAGCCGCCGGCGCCGCCGACAACGTCTGCGAACTCGTCGATGACCGTGATGAGATATGGCAGCGACTCGCCGCGCTTCAGTAGTGGCTTGCGACGCTCGAGCTCATCGGCCAGCTCGTCACAGAGGCGCTGGAACGCCTTGCGCTCCGTGATGACTTCGCCGCCCCACAAGTGCGGCATGCCTTCGTAGTGGTGCAATGAAACCCCGTTGAAGTCCACAAGCGCCAAGCGCAAGCGCGACGGCGGATGCTGCGTCATCAGGGACAGGATCATGGCATGCAGCCAGATCGTCTTGCCGCTGCCGGCCTGCCCGGCCACGAGCGCATGACTCGTCTCGTCAAACGCCGTCCATACGGCCTCGCCCGTGGGTGTAACGCCCAGCGGAAACGCGGCTTTGCCGTCCAGCCGCCCGTCCCGGCGCGCCAACACGTAGCTCAGAGGCACCGCCAGGCGCTCGTTTAGTGGACGCGGGACATCGGCGATCAGGCCGTTTCCCAGCACGGCTCGCACGGGATGGTCAGCCCCAACGGCGTTTTGGAAGGCGACATCCAGATTCTTCAGCCGGTTGATCGCATCGCCGCGGCCCTCGACCGAGAACGCCAGCCGCAGGACCGACGGGCCACACGCACTGCGCTCACCATCAAAGCGCACCTTGCAGCCCTTCCTCAGGCAGATGTCGATCAGCGGCTCCGCGAGCTGTTCCAAATCGGCGCGGGTCGCTTCCATCGCCGCCTCGTACTCGTTTGACGGATCCAACCTATCGATCGGATAGGGCTCATCGGCCGGCTCAGGCTCGTCAGGCTGCTCGACCCCGGGCTGGGCCTCAGGTTCGGAGGCCGTCATGTCAACGTCGGCCTGTTCACCGGCCGCTTCGAGCACGCGGTCCAGCGCATCCAGCGGCGCCTTGAACCGAAACGGGGGCGCGCGCTCGTCATCCGGGCCGGCAGCCGAATCCTGCGGCTTCCGCCCGACTCTCGGTTTGGGCGGCGGTTTTGGTTTCGGACTCGCCAGCGGCTTCTCGTCCGGTGAGCCGCCACCATCCTCCAGGGCCTCGGCAGCCTCCTCCAGCGGGCGTGAAACCGCGCGGCCAAACAGCTGCCCTGCCCCGACAGCCAGCGCCTTCAACACGTCCCAAAGCCGATCGAGCCGCCGAGTCAGCACCTGCGCCAGGGCCCGCACGCTCTCTCCCGGCGCATCGAAGATCAGCACCGCGACGAGGCAGAAGACAAAGACCGCCTGGAAAAGCGGCGCCAGGAACGTGCCAACCCAATCGCGGGGCGCCTCCATGAACCAGCGGCCCAGCACGCCACCCCGGTCGACCAACGCCAGCGCAAAGACCAGCAGCACAAAGCCGTCGACAGTCCTGAGCGTCCAGGAGAACCGTGCCCGGTTGGCCTGGCCCAGCAACTTCGTCAGCGTTGCGCGCACCATGCGACGACCTGTTATCTGCTTGCGGACAGGGTTCATGTGGATATAGAGCGCGACGAGCCCAACCACGAGCGGCACTGCATACGCCGCAAAACCAAACGCGTTGAACAGGCCGCGCGGGATCGCCGCGATAGCCCAATCGATCAGCCGGCCCGAGCTGTATTCCGCCGCGTCCGGCAGCGCCTCCTGCCACACAGGGGCCCGCATGATCAGAATCGCCAGGAGCCCGGCAACCCCACCGATCGCCGCGGCTATTCGCGAGCGGATCACCTGATTGCGGGCTGCAGCGACCGTGTTCTTGTTAGACGTGGTGCGGCGCCTATTCCGTCGCCGACGTGTCACTGCCTCAGTTCGGCCGGACTCGGCAGCTCCAACCGCGGAGGCTGCGTGATCTGGACCGCGTCGAAAGCCGCGGCGTTGGCCCGAATGATCTCGATCGTAAGCCGGCTCTCTTCGATGGCCGCAATCTTCGTTTTGACCACCTCGCGGCGCTGCGTGAACCGCTTCAACTCCGCGTCCGCCCACACCCACTGCGACTTGAGCTGCGTCAGGCCGGTCCGCGCCGCTTTGGTCACCTTGCGCAGATAGCCGATCGAGCGGATCAGATCCGCGGCATTCTGCGCCTTGTCCACCGTATCGGAGAGGTTCTCGGCCTGCTCCAAAACCTGCTGGATGCGGTCGTCCGTACGACCGATCGATGCGCTCAAACCCGGCCGGTATTCCTCTTTGTTGGCGACCAGGTAGTCGTCCAGCAGCTCGATCACGCGACCAAGCAACACGTCGACGGCCTTGAAGTAGCGGATGGACTTGTCCAGGTCGCCCTTGTCGGTGACGACCGCCTGCCGATACTCCGCCAGAGTCACATTCAGCGCGTTGATGATTCGCCGGTTGTCAGCCATGGCAGCGGCCGCGTCGCGCAAGCTCACCAGCGGCCCCGGCGGTTTAGCCGTTCCGGGAGCGCCCGCGGCAGTCGGCTTGGGATCGCCCTGCGCCTGGCCCGGTTTCGGCTCACGCAGACGCCGGTCCAGCTCGGCCTCGGCAGCCTCCAGCACGTCGGCCTCGGCGTTGCCCTCGACCAGCGCCGCGATGTGAAGCGCCTGGGGACCCACCCCCGCTTCGGTGGCGACCGAGGGATCGGGCTCGCGAGGCCACAAGTACCAGGCCGCTGTAGCGGCGACCCCGAGCACAGCGACCAACAGCAGCACACGCCCAATCCCAGAGCCGCCTCGGCCGCTTCTCCGCCGTCGCTTCCTAGCCATACCGCACGCTAGCAAGGCAAAGGAACCGTCGTCAAGACAGGCACTTGGGTGACTCCGGCGGCCGCGTGATATGTTCCGCGCAGTCCGTGCGGGAGTGATGATGGATTGGCTGATCAAACAGGCGGTCGCGGTCGAGTCGCGACTCAAGGGATGGGGACTGGCGCTGTTCTCCACCGCGGTCGGTGCAGTGTGGATGGGGTCGTTTGCCACCCTGTATATCAATCACGGCGAAACACTTGGAGTCGGAGGCTCAGTGTACGGGGCTCTCGCCCTTTTTGCGCTTGACGGCGACCCCATGTGGTTCGCTGACGGCGTACCGGGCGGGCTGGTGCTCCTGCTGCTGAGCATCGCTGCCGTCATCTGCTCCCTGATCGGCGTGGGCGGGCTGATCAACCTGGCGCGGGCCGTCGTTGAGCGGCGGCCGCGCGCGTTCGGGGGCCACGCGGTAATCCTGGGTGCCGGACGCGTCGGGCGCCAGTGGGGCGACTACCTCCTGCAGAACGATAGAACGAACCTGGTCGTATTTGTCGATAGGCTGGAGCGGCCGTACACGGACGAACAACGGTCACGGTTTGTCGTTTGTGACGTCGAAGACCGACGTCTGGTGATCCCTGCGGCCGTCGAAAGCGCCAGGGTCGTCGTCGTGGCGACGGGTGACGACATGACCAACCTGCGAATAACCGAGACGCTGCCCGAAGGCTGCCGCGACCGGGTCTTGTGCCGAATAGGATCGCACGCGCTCATCGAGTATCTGCAGACGGTCCCGGACACACCCAAAGTCTTCAACCCGTACGAGGCGCTGGCCGAGCGCACCTTCCGCTCCGGGGACGCCGGCGATGGTGAGCAGTTGGTGGTATGCGGCTTCGGTCGGTTTGGGCAGGCCGTCGTGCGACGCGGGCTCGCCGCGGGCTTCAAGACGATCCACGTCATCGATGAACGCGCCTTCGCGCTATACCCGGCCTTCCTCGCGGCGCTCAAGGAAGCGGTTGTAGTGACAGAAGGCGAGCAGAGCGGCCTCCGAGTACTCACGACCCGCGATGGAATCACCGTCAACATGTACGAGCGAACAATGCTGGATCGTGAAGTCTGGTCTTTCATTAGCAACCAGGCGGGCGACATGAGGGTGAGGCCCGTCATCTGCACGGATCGGGACCAGGACAACCTGGCCTCCGCCACGCACATCAAAGACTGGGTCAACCTACACGGCGGCACCGTATTTGTGCGTCAATCGCGCACCCTGAGCAGAACCGTCGACGACGTCGAAATCGTTAGCGTCGAGGCGGCCCTGGGCGACAGTCTCGGCGCCTGGTACGAGCAGCTGACGGGCTGAGTCGCTCAGGGACGGCGAAACGCCAGCGTGATTCGCTCAATGCGAGCGTCATCGAGCGCCTTGCAGGCCGAGATCGCGTTGCCCCGACTCTCCGTGTCGTCCATCGGCAGTGCGCCATAAACCAGGCCTACCGACACGCCGGCATCAGCCGCGATGCGCTCCGCCGCCTCGTTGAAGCTCGTGGCGAGCGCGTACCGGTTCAGGGCGTTGAGCCCTTCCGCAACCTGTTGATTGTTCAACTGCGCGCAGGCAGCGTGTATCGGCTGCATTGCGCGGCGCACAAACGTCGTCTGTACGGACATTGTGCATCGAGGATATCACGCCGAATCGGCGTCCGGAAGCTCAGGCGGCGGCGCGCAGCCCACTGGCCTCGATGGCCTCGTGGCCCAGCATCTTGCCGTCCTCGACGAGCGCGGCGAGCTGACGCAGCTCGGTCATCCGCTCGCGGTTACCAGCGCGCAGTGCGTCGGCGGCGGACTCCAGCAGCTGGGCGGCGATTGGGTTCTCGATCACGTAGGACATTGGGCCGAGGGTTACATAGTTCATTATGGCGCTCCTGAATTCGTATCCGCTCAATCGGAGCAATCATCGTGGCACCTTAGCTTCTGGGCAAAAAAATCAGTCGACGAAGAACGGGAGTTCCCTCGCAAACACGAGCAGCCGGTCGCCGTCTTCGATCGCATCGAAGGCCCCGGACGCAGGCGGCGCGGGCGACGGCAGCGGATTGAGATGCACATGTCCGCGGCGCACAACCCCGACCAGAGTCGCACCGTGGTCCGGATAACCATCCAGAAAGAAGAGCGAAACCTCGGCAAATGTGCGTCCCACAAGGCGATTACGCCAGGTCTTGGGCCCTATCTCCGCAGGGCGACCGTCGTGGTGCGGTGTGTGGCTCAGGTGAAAGAAGCGCGCTCGTCCCCCCTGACTGCGAACCAGCGTGTCGTACACTTCGGCCATACCGGGGCTCATGGTCGCTTGCGCCAGAACCCCCAACGCGAAGGTCGACGGCTCGATGGGCTCCACTCGCAGGGACGTGTCGGCCGACCCCCCGATCGTGGCGATGGCCGACACCGAGGACGTTGTCGTCAGTCCGCGGTGCGAAGGTGCGTACGCGAGCTCCTTGCCGGTTCCCGATGCCGCCCACGACACCGGCGCGAGCTCACGCGGATCATCGACAAGCACGGTAACCGGAAGGGCTCCGTGCCCAAGGTAGCTCCAGATGCGCTGGCGCACGGCGGCCCGAGCCGCAGCGCCGGGCAAGCGCCGCTCAAAGACGCGCCAACGCCGGTAGAACCGCGACCACCGGGACTCGGTCGGCCGTGGCGGCGAGCCAATCCGCGCATCTGACGTTTCGATTGTGACGTCGACTTTCCGTGAGCCCGGTGCGTCGACGAACAGCTCCTTGAGCGCCAGGACCGTCATCAAGGACTCGCGGGTTTCGTGCGGCTTGGCAAGGACCACCACGTGCGCCGCACGGCCGACTTTCACGCGCCGCAGCTCCGCGACCGAGGTGGGGTCGCCGCGGGTGAAGAACGTGGTGTGCAGAAACGGACGCAACCGCGAGTTCTTGCGAAGCTCGTGAATGTCCACGACGTCCTCGGACAGCACAACAGTTGTGCGCCCGGCCACAGCCCCGCTCTCCCCCAGGCGGATCAGGAGATCCGCGCCGTCTTCACCGAAGAAGCAAACAACCAGATGTTCGCGCAGCCGGCGACGGGGCAACGGGCGCTCGCGCAAGCGTCGCGAGGTCAGGATCGACGCCAGCTCCCCGGTGAAGTCAGCGATTACGACGATGCCGCCGATCATCATCGCGATGGCGGTGACACGCCCCTGCGGTGTTGTGGGCTCTTTGTCTTCGAGCCCGCTGAAGAGGTACGTGGCGATAGACCAGCCGGCCTGGCCCAAGGTGCTGAAGTAGGGGCTGTCTCGCTCGAACTGCAGCATGCAGAAGGCGCCGATCAGCCAGACAGCCGCCAGAAAGATCGTGAGCATCAGCAAGCGGCTGTAGTCCATCGACGCGATACGACTGCGCTGCAGCGCGGACGCGCAGCCCATGAGCAGCAACAGCGCAAAGGCAAAGACGATGTTCTCGCGATACGTCTCCAGACGGGTCCACATGTCGAGCGACTTGTAGTAGCTGCTGGCGGCGGGGTGCAGCCGAAGGTGCTCGCTGTCGCCGGCGAAAGGAGCCAGCGCGGCGGTTGGCTCGAGCAAGGCGATCGGAGTGTGCGCGTCGTCGACCGCCAGTGCCGCCCGAATCTTCGAATTGTGTGCGGCAATATCGTTAAACCAGGCATCCAATACGAGATCCGCCAGCTCGGTCGGCAAGCTCTTGGTGCCGACGAGCAGCGCGGTATCGACCAGAGTCGTCACGTCGTGGTCTGGGATCGGTCTGGGGTGGCCTTCAGGCGTGTACGTGCCCTCTTTGATGATGTTGGTCACCGGCCGCGACTCCGCGTCGCGCAGCTCGCGGGTCAACGTGCCGGGCAGGCTCAGAAAACGTACCTGGCTCCAGTCGCTGATCCGAGCTTGAACCATCGGTGATGGGACCCCCGAGGTCAGAAACACGAGGTGTACGCCTTCGGGTCCATCGGAGGAGAACCTGTCCAGGCACTCGGTCATCGACTCCGTGAAATGGTGCCGGTTGGGATCTATCGCCAGGCCGAGGTGCTCCAGCACAGCCACAGCATCCCGCGCCGTGCCGCTGCGAATCGGCCCCAGGCACGCGTGGGCAGCCTGAATGGGCCCCCCCTCCTCCAGCGTGCTGTCGGTAAACACCGAGCGACGCGCCAGGATGTGCAGCGGCTCGTCGTAAAGACGTGCCAGTACACGCAGGACGTCGCGGTGGCCTAGCTGTTTGATCGTCTGAGCCGCCCCACGCAGCGCCTCGTCACGCACCTCGGGCTTCAAGCCGCCAAGGCCGAGCAGCAGGCGCTCCACCATGGCACGCGACCCGGGAAAGACCTGGTGAGCCTCCAGATGCGATCGCTGTATGAGGCCGAGCATGATGTCGCACGGCCGAGCGTTCTTGGTGGTGCTCTCCAGCAGCCGCAACAGGTTGTCACCGCTGCCCGCCGTCGCGTGCACATCCACCTTTGCGCCGGTCTGTGCGGCCAGGATGCGGCCGAGCTCGGTGGCCAGACCGTGATACACGCCACCGACGCCACCGGAGAAGATGACGATGCCCGACGGGCCTTGCGGACACTGCTGCTCGTCCGCCACGGCCTGCGGCAGGGACGCGACGGCAACGCCAATGCAGACGAGCGCCCTGATCACGCGTCGGCCGCTTCTTCCTCGAAGATGGGTCGCTGGTATGCGATTACGACCAGCTCGTCCTCGTCCTTCAGCTTGCCGAACTGCTGAAGGGCACCCTCCTCGGCTGTGGGTTGGTGAATCGGGCTCGGGTTCAGCAGAAGCTCGAACTCGCGTGTGCTCTCATTCCGGCGGCGGACGCCCAACAGGATGCACGGGTTGTCGGGATGGGTTCTGCGACGTGCGGTGACGGCACGGGCCGCATCTGAGAAGGTCTTCCCGCGGAACGTGGTCGCCCACGTGCTGCTGCAGATGCTCCAGCCTTTCTTCAGCGTGGCGGACTCGTGCCGCAGAATGTAGACCTCATTGGTGTCGTAGCTGTACGTGAGCAAGTCTTGGAAGACGGCGCTTATCCCGGGTGTGAGCACGGTCTGCGCCACGACGCCGAGCCCGTAGTCGACCGCACAGACGACCTCCGTAGCGCCAGCTCCCTTGAGCAGCTCGATCTTGCGATGGTTCATGGACTCCACGACGATTCGCGGGCGCGCCTCGGCGACGAAGCCGACCCGCTTGGACTCCTGCGCAGACGACTCCCAGGCTCGCATGATCGCGAGCACCGTCAGCGCGGACTGGGCGTCGGGATCCGGCACATCCAGGTCCGCTGTGACCACGATGCAGCTCGCGCGAAAGACCTCGATCTGGCGCAGCGCCGCCACGTCACAGAGGTCTGCGGTCAACCAGCTCACTCCCTGGAACGCCGCCTCCCGCGAGTACGCAAACGAGTCGACGGGCTTCTGCGACACCACGACAACCGGCACGTCTGGAAAGGCCACGTCATTGTGGACCTCGCGCACGATGCGCTCGGCACGGTCATTCCAGTTGAAAATGAGGATTCGGTCACCCACGCTTGGCTCCTATTTCGCCCGTCGGTACACATTGGTTACAAAGTCCCCGGCGCGAATTCGCCAGGTCAGCTCGGCGCTCGGCGCCGGGGAGGGCGGCACGCTCACGACCACCTCGGACGAAGCGCCTACGGCGATGGAGCCGACGCTCTCAGAGGCCGTGCTGAGCACCTCTTCGGAAGGCGAGACCCAGCTGAACTCGCACGACACGTCGGCGGCGTCGCTGAAGCCTCGGTTGAACAGCACCGCCTCCAGACGCTCCGGCCCGTCCGGGCCCACGATAAGCCCGTGCTCTTGCAGCACGATGTAGGGCCTGTCTTCCAGCGTCGCGATCTCACGCACGTCGCGCGAGGAGTCCGGCCCCCACTCGCCCAGAGCGAATGGGTTGGTCGCCTCGACGACCGACCACGTCTCACCGCCCACAGACACCGTGTCGCGCCCGGGGACGTCCAAGCCGACGAACCCGGCGACCATGTGTCCATCTCGCGCGGGCCCAACCGTGACGACGGCGGACCGCACGCCGGCGAGATGCCGCAACAGCGCGGCCGCCAGCAGCGCCACATCCTCACAATCGCCCTGCCCGTCCACCAGCGTCTCGAGCGGGAATTTGGGGTACTCATCCAGGCCGGTCGTCGCATCGTCGAGCGCATAAAACAGATGTTGGACGAGCTTGACGACCACGTCCGCGATCTCGGTCTCGCCACACCCATTCTCACGGGCGACTCGCTGCACCTCATCCGCGATGGCAGACGTCAAGGCCAGGCTGCCGGGCTCTTGAGCGTGAGCCGCATAGTCGTGCCAGAACCGCTCCGTCCGTACAGCGCTCATATACGCATCGACCGGCATCTCGAGTAACAACCACCAGCGGCGTCCAACCGCGGCCCAGCTGTAGCTCAGGCGGATTACCTCACCGCCCTTGCGGCCCACCCCGACGCGCCGACCGACCAGACCGTACTCCATCGGCTGAGAGAGCTGCTGCCCGTGTACGCGCCGCTCGATGCCGTCGACGGCGTCCGGCCCGACAAAGAAGAAGCCACCATCCGAGCTGGGGAGCGCCCCGACTCCGCAACGCAGGGAGTAGTCCGCGTGAACGGCGAGCGCCGGATCATCGTCGGAAGCTCTAGTCGCCGGGGCGGGCATCGTCGTGCGATGTGGGGCGGCGCCGGGCTCCCAACCAACCGCAGCCAGGAGGTCTCCGAACGCGTCCATCCGAAAGGCCATGCCGGCGGAGTCGTCGGATTTGTGCTTCTTCTCCCAACCGGGCCACACCGCGATGTAACCGGAGTGCTGGAAGAACGGGCTGGCGGCCTCACTACCCTCGTCGATGCGCGCCAGCAGCAGCTGCAGAGCTCCCACCGGAGCAGTCGCCCTGTCGTGGAGCGCCTGCAGAAACACCCAGGTCTTGGTGCCCACGGCGGCCTCGCCGGCTTCACGGTGGCCCAGACACACGCCGCTTGCACCGGCGAGCGCCTCGACGTCCTCGACAACGTGTTGTGCAGCGGCCTCGACCTTCATGACCTCTTCACCGGCCAGCGCCTTGCGCAGCCCGTTGATGACGATACGCCCAAGGCGGTCCACGTCCGCATACGCGGCCAGCAGCGCAAACCGGCGATGCACCGACTCCAGCGACGCGTCCGCCTCGGCCAGCTCTGTAATCCGCTGACGAACCGAACCATCCGCGCGCTCCCACAGGTCGGCCAGGCGGGCGAGCCGATCGATCTTCGCCAACCCCGCCGCCAGTATCGGCGCGCACACCGCCGGCAGCCGCTCTCGGCCGAGGAGGGTGGTCCGCTTCACCGGGTCGTCGGAGCAAACGCGTCCGGCCGCGGCGTCCTCGATGACCGCGTCCAACGCTCCTGCGCGCGTCGGGTCCGACAAGAACGCCTCAGCGAGCGCCGTACCGGCCTGGCTCAACTGCCAGTCTCCTGTGATCAGCCCCATTGCCTCGGCCAGTGGGCCCCATTCTGTTTCCAGCGCCAGCGACAGGTCGCCGGTCAGCTCCGGCACACCGTCCAGCTCGCCGGGACCTTCCTCCATCTGGAAGCGCCCGAGCTCCACGGCATACACCGGCGGCGCCAGGGACACCCGCTCGGCGCGGCGGCGTGCCAGGGACAAGGTGGCCAGCAGCGCACGTTCGACACCGCGACGTGCGCGACGCTCGGGTGTCCGGAGAATCAACGCAGTCAACGCTGCAAGGCACCAGGGGTCCGAGTGAGCCGGCTTCACCATGGGAGCAACCAGGGCTGCGAGCGCCTCCTCCGCGGCTCTCAACCTCAGTACATCCTCGAGCCCCCGTTTTCCGGCGATACCCTCCCGCTCGCGACGCTCCCGGGCGCGCCCCATGTTGCTCAAGAACGCGCTTTGGCGACGGTCGTCTTCTTGCCCCGCGTTGGGCAGCAGCGTCTCCAGGAAGCGGCGCGCGCCAGCCGGGTCGCTGTCACGCGGCTCAAACGACTCGACGCACAGGCTGGTCTCCACGCTGCTCTTGATGCCGTCCTTACCATCGCGCGCATAGGCGTCTGCGAGTCCGCGCGCCTGTAGCAAGAGGTTCTTGAACAGCTCGCCCTGGAACAGTCGCTCGTGAAGCAGCCGAGCGTACCCCAGGCCCCCCTCCATGCGATCGATGAAGGCCAGCCACGGCAGCCTGGCCTCACCGCTGATTCGGTTCCCGGCACGAAATGCGAGATCGTTGGCAAAGCCGTACCGACGGCCGTCGGGTGGCGCCGTGTCCCCGGCGCCCCACGCGATCTCCAGATCCCAATCGTCGGCGCGTAACACCAACGGCATCACCTGGCGCAGGAGCATGGCCGCGGCATGAAGGATGGCTTGGACCTTCTCCGCGTCCCCGAACGCTTCGCCAAGCGACCCTTTGTCAAAAGCCAGGATCAGCGCCTCTGTATCGAAAGACTCGGTGATCTGATGCTGATCGAAGCGCTCCGTCGACTCGATGCTGGTGGTCAGCGAGCCGTACAGCCGGAATCCCTCCACCCGCTCGGTGTACTGCACGTTGGCCATAGCGACGAGCATCGGAGCGCCACGACCAATCCGATGCTCCAGCGCCGCAAGCCGCCTGCGCTCGGGCGCCAACGTTACCGTGCGAATGCGACTGCTGCGATGATCCAGCGGATGGTGCTTGGCCAGAATCATCCCGCGCTTCCAGGCAGTCTGGAAGCGGGGCGGCATGACTGTGTATCGGCGACCGTCGACGAAGAAGATGTACCCGGGATGGAACAGCAGCCGAGCCCGACACCGCTCCACGCGGGTCAATTCTCGATCGGTGACGGAGTCGACGACCCGGGCGATATCCGATGAGTAGCACCCGACCTGGAAGTCCGCCGTGCCTTGCGTCCGCCGCGGCGAGAACATGCGGGTCGTCATGTAGAACCGCTTGCGGGAGCGATCTACCCGGGGCACCGGGGTGCGATCGAGACGGCCGCGGCGGTCCAGATAGGTGAGCAGCTCCTCGAGGACGTCCGGTACGAAGGTGTCCTCCAGGTACGTCTGCTCCTGGCCGGGCGCGTCACGCTCCTGCATGGTCGCCTCGAAGTGGAAGCGGTTCATGGGCCGGTTTCGCATCGGCAGGACGCCCTCGGGGCGCTGGTTGAACAGGGCCTTGCGCGCTTTGGCGATGCTCACGACACCGCCGTCCGCGTCACCAGCTCCGGCGCTGTCGTCGTCCTCGATGTCGAAGAGGCGTGCCAGATACAGGTCGACCGGCTCCGGACCCGTCAGCAGAAAGACGCTGTTGCGGATCTCCTGCTCGGCGATGGCCTCGGCCACCTCCTCCACAGCGCCTTCGGCAGCGTCGACGTGCAAGAAGGCGGCATCCAACTTGCCTTTGGGCATGCCGATGCCCGCGTGGCGTACGTGGGCCTCCAGCGCGCCGACTGTGTGCGGCCGCAGCGGGTAGACCACCGCTCGGCTCTCGTCCAGCGGCTTGAGCTCCAGCTGTCGGGCGACATCGCGGCGCCGATACACCTCAATCACGCGGTCGTCGCGCGCGGGGCTGGAGTCGTCGTAGCCGGACAAGGAGGTCTTCCACGTCGTCTGACCGGAACCGCGACAGCCGACCGCCTGGATCACGGCCGCCATGACGTGCTCGACGCACATGCCCTTGTACCAGGTGTCAAAGACCACGGGACGGAACACGTGCACCATCTGCGCCGGCTTCTCCGCGTCGTCGACGCCCTCCGGGATGACCCGGATGACGCTGGCCAGGGGCCCCAGCAGCTCTTGCGCGAACGCGTCCTCGTGCGCCATGACCGGCATGGTCGTGACCAGCGTGACGGGTCGAACGCCGCGCTGGCGCAGAAACTCGGCCAGGCGCCGGAAGAGGAATGCGGCATGTGCAGCCGTCCGAATGGGATAGCAGTCGATGTCTTCGACCACGATCAACCCAAGCGATGCAATGAACCCCTCGAGCGCCATCCGTCGCTCCGGTGCAAGGATGCGCCGGTGCAAATCCTCGATGTCGACGAAGAGGACGTTGATCGGCATCCCCGAGCGGTCGGCGCGATCGATGCCCTCGCCTGACAGCGCGGGATGCAGATTCCAGCGCCAGGCCTCTCGCGCCCGCACGCCCTCGAAGAATTGGAACAGCGAGCGCGCGTGCGCGGCGGTACCGGCCAGGTACAGGACGGTCTCTCCGTGGACCAAGATGCGCTCCATCGTGGCGAACAGCGCCGCCGTCGTGCGGCCCGAGGTCGCCGCGGCCGACAGCACGACCGTGGTCGCCTCCTCGCCTCCGGACTCCTGATTCACGTAGTCAAGCGCGGTCTGTTGGTGCGCGTACAGCCCCTTGAACTCACTGTGGAAGAACCCGCGCTCGTACAGCAGGCTATGCAGGAAGTCCTGAACCGGACTGGGCTCCGCCTTGTAAACCGGGCCCTTCTTGCGCTCTTTGGCCGCCGGGGCAGCGGCCGCCGGCGCCGGCGCGTCCTTCTGGGCCTTCACGGCGGCGTTGAACATCGCCTGCATCTCGTCGGCGGAGGCGCCATCTCCGATGGTGTCACCAAAGCCGGCCATCGCCTGAGCTCCGGTCCGGCCGCGAGCGGCGCCCTTGGTCACCTCCACGCTGGCCACCAGTTCGAAGTCCTCTTCCCCCAACGCCTTCAGGATCTCCTCTTCCGGAACCTCCTCCGGCACCTCGTGGGGGTCGTCGTGCTCCTTCTTGACCGGGTCCGGCTCGCGACGCGCAGCCTGCTCCGTGGCGAGGCTGCGCAACAGCCCCAGGATGAACAACACGATCGCGGCCAGCATGCTCGCGTGGAGCGGGCCAAACAGCCTCACCTCCGCCTTCCAGTGATCGTTGTCCGGCTCGGGTCCAAGCGCCTCTTTGCGCAGGCGGGCCATTTGAGCCAGCGGCTCCAGACCGTCCTGTTCTCTGAGCTTCTCGAGAACCTCGTCGTATAGCTCCGCCGCGTCCTCCTGCCGGTAGATCGCTTCGAGCATCGCGGCCCGATTCAGCTGCGTCACGCCCCACAGCGCGCTCTGCTTGGGGTCGTCCGGATCCGCCCCACCAACCTTCTCGCTATAAGCCTCGAAGAGTCCGCGTATCTCGTCAAAGCGCGACATCCGCACCAGCAGATTGGCCTGCAGCGACAGCGCCAGCACGGCATTGAGGGACGCAGCATCCGCTGTTTTTATCGCCGCTTCCAGCGACCGCTGTGCTTCATACTCCCACCCGGGCCGCTGGTAGACGAACGCCTCTATCAGGCGCGCGGTCGGACCGTCCTCACTACCCTTCAGACGCTCCGCGGCGCGTCCCACCGCTCGCATGCGGTCCTTCAGATCGCGAAAATCCGTCAGCTTGGTAACCCACGCGCGGAAGCTGTCCCACCGCAGTGAGAAGCTCCGCTCGTGAGAGACGCGGCATAGTTCAGCATTGAGGATCAGCCGTGCGCGGACCAGCTCGTCCAGCTCGCTCTTCCCAAGCTCGCGCAGGGCGTCTTCCGTACCGGACTCACATTCGTATCGGGCCTTGCGACTGTGCCCCTCCTCAAGAGTCAATCCGGCCAGCACCTCGGTGTGCGCGCTCGACAGGCCCTGTGTGAGCGGTTCGGGCAGCAAGGGGTCGGCCGAGTCCTTGCCCACGATCGAGTAGTACTCATCGACCGCGATCGGCAAGCTGAGATCGCTGCGCTCCGGGGAGAAGACAAAGGGCACCAGCACGCCGATAATCATCGCGGCGGCCGCCCACGGCAGATACGGCTGGATGATCGGCACGTAGCGAGGGAACAGCCGCCACACCCGTCTGCCGTCCTTGTCTCCAACCACAGTGAAGGCGGCGTGGCCCGTCTTCAGAACCCACTGCGGGTTGTCGTAAGCCGGGTCCAGGACGAGGGAGTCGGGATCGACCGTGTCCTCCTCGGCGTCCTCCTCGTCGGGCGGCGAATCCGGCGCCGGAGGTGGCGCTGCCTCGGCCGGCTCTCCGTCCTCCTTGGCTTGCGCCTCAGCTTCAGCGACCGCGTCGGCCGCCTTCTCCATCTCGGCCTTGCGCTTCTTGCGGCGCCGTCGCGCCCGCGCCTTGCCCAGACCGACCAATCCGGCCGACAGCGGCGCAGTCAGCAAGAAGAAAGGCGCACCGACGATGGCCCAGAAGAGCGCGGCCGCAAACGAGTTGTGCGCGCCCGCCATATGCATCGCCAGCGCGTATAGCGCCACGCAGTAAACGAACCCGTAAAGTAACAGCGCGCCCGGGAAGGCGATGGAGTACGGCAGCGGAACCAGCACGTTCAAACCGACCGCGTTCAGCAGCACACCTTCCAGGCCGAACTGGTATGGCCCCTGCCAGAGCACAAGCCCGAACAGCACATTGGTAAGGGCGTGCACGACCCCCACCACCAACACTGCGGAAGCCGCGCGAGCGTGGGCCGGACCCAGCTGCACCAGGGCTCCGGCGCTGCCCAGCTTGCTGATCAGCCGCAGCCGCGCAAACCACTCGGCTGCTCGAAGCCATAGGTACACAATGAAGAGCAGCGCGATCGTCACTACGACGGCCCACCCCGAGTCGGCGAGCTTATGCAGGCCGCGGCCGGCCAGCTGGAATAGCCAGTGGAGTACCGTCACAGCGCAGCCTGCCGTATGCGTTGGACCAGCCCCGGATCCAGGTATCGCTGCGGGACCGTGGTGACGAGCCTTAGCAGCTCCCGCGACCCTCCGGCGGCCTCGGTAAACGCTCGCATCCTGCGATCCGGATCGCTCTGATCAGCCTCGCTGTACCCTCGGCTGGCGTACACGCTGAGCATCGCCTTGGCGAAGCCCTGGTGACTCTGTAGCGCGGGCATGAGCTCCAGCATCCGGTCCAGGTCCGGGTTGTACTCGGCGGGGAGCGGGGGCGCGCCGTCGTCCTCGATTATCCGGGCGACGTTCAGCACCTGCAGCGCGCGCTCCGGCTCGCCGCGGCGCATCCAGGCCTCCACGGTCTTGACAAGCGTCGACGCGCGGAGCGCCTCGGGCCGCAGGGATTCCAGCCGCTTGAGCCCGGACGCGATCTCGTGATCGTCGACGGCGGTGAGGACGGTGTCAGTGGCCAAACGCGCGCGCAGTATCTGCGCCACCGCCCCGTGACGCCAAATCTCAGGGACTTTCAACAGCGCTTTGAGCGCCCACAGCGGCTGCCCGTCCGCCGCCATGACGAGGAGATCGGCGCGCGCGATCGACTGTGCAAGCGCCCCCCGCGACGCGTCCACGCGTGAGCCGTAAGCGAGACACAGCACGCCCAGCAGGCCCTCGGTCCCGGCCAGCGGCTCCACCCAGTTGGGCGCTTGAGCAACCGGCGCGAAGTTGTCGGCATCCACGGGCCGCTGGCGCAGCTCGCCCGGATCGCCAACCGCGCGACAGATCTCCGCGCACAGATCCCGGTTCTGCGTAGCGAGCTCGCGGAGCGCCGTGATCGCCATGGCGGCGCGCAGCACCATATCGTCGTAGCTGCCAATGATCTTCGGCAGTGCATCGGCGTCGCCGCCGTCGATGATGGCCCGCACCTGGTCATGCGGGGTACCCAGCGTCTTGATCTCCCAGGGCAGCAGGCCGTCCATGTGCCGCAAAAGCGTCACCCGATGGCGATCGCCCAGCCGGGGCTCCATCCGCCAGGCGTTGGTCCACTTTCGCTCGGGGACGGCGGCCAACACGTGCACAGTGTTGTCTTCGTGCACCAGCACCAGGTTGTCCTCGTCGACCACCTCGCTGCCGTACGGCAACGCCTCGCCATGCAACGACAGCTTCTCGCTGAAGTCGCCGAGGAACTCGGCCAGCCGCTCGCCGGCCTGCTCGCACGTCGCCGGCAGCCGGAAGATGTCGGCGTCAACAAACGGTTCGAAGGGAGTGATGTTGTAGTCGGTCAGCTCCCGGTAGTCCGTAAACGGCGTGAACGTGCGCCAGTCCTCAAAAGGCTCGTGGCTGAGCAGGTACTCCTCCGCCATCGCCAGGGGCCCGCGATACCAGTTGATGTAGATCGGATCGAGGCACTCCGACGGGACGAGCCGCTGATGGAAGACCTCGGAGTCATCCAGCACGCGATCGGTCGACTCCAGCATGATCTCGTCTTCGACGCGATACCGAACGCCGATGTCTTCCTGGTCCTCCCGGAAGCGATCCATCTGGGCGATCAGCGCCGCTTCGATATCCTTGAGCCGCTGCAGATCGGCGTTTAGCGCACTGCGCAGGCGTCGCCAAACCCTCAGCCGCCACAGGGCAGCGGACCAGGCGACGCGCTGGCCGACCCAGGAGCTGTCCACCGTGGTCTTGAACCACATATCGCACGCGCCATCGAGGACGCGCTTCATCTTGCAATCGTCCTTGGAGATGATCGCGCTGAGCTCGTCATGTATCTCGGCGTTGCGCGCCTGCAACAGGCGCCATACCAGATGCCATGCGCCGTAAATGCCGAATGGCACGGCGATCCCGACGCCCAGCAGCTTCAGCGGGAGCGCCAAAGTCGTCGCTGCGCCCACGGCGGTACCCAGACCGATGGCGACGAGGACGGCAGCCGCGACGGCCCGGCGTCGCAGCGGCTTTGTGTCGGCGACGTCCCGAAACTGCAGGCGCGTCGACGACGCCTCTTTCAGGCCAGCCAGGCTTGGCGGATTGAGTCGCGACCCCTGCACCTTCGACGCCCAGTGGCTAATACGGGCGTCGAGCTGGCCGACCGCGTCCTCGAGGTAGAAGAGCGCGTCCTTCCAGCCCGCAGGATGCGCGGCGAGCATGTCGTCCACACGCTGCGCTTCTTCCCGCGCAATGCGAGACACCAGCACGCCGCCGAACTGCTCCAGCTTCCGAAACAGCGGGCCCATGAACCGCTCGACAAAGTGCTCCCGGAAATCCAGCATGCGGGTCTTGTGCCCGGCGAGCCACCTGTCTGTGTAGCGGGCCGTCCCACCGCCGTCGAGCTCATCATGAAAGCGCTCTACGAGATTGTCCTGGTGCTCCCACAGGCCGATGTTCTGCAGCCCCCAGTCGCCCAGACCGCGCTCCCGCTGGAGCGTCATGCGCTGACCCTCCAGGGTCTGCCGCTCGGTGCGCAGGGCATCCTCCATCTGGACGGCGATCTCGCCGCGATCACCGTACCGCCCTAGAAGCGCCCGGATCTCCTGCGGGATGTCGCGCTCCTCGGCCGCCAGCGCCTTACCGTCCTGGGGGCGCCCAAGAAACACGTTGAGCATGGCGATGGCCTGCCGGTTGCGACAATAGCGCAGGATTCGCTCCGTACCGGCCTCGGCGGTTGCGACGCCGAAGAGGCCCGCACTGTTATTGGCCACAAAGCTGCGCACACGGAGACGGTCGACGTCCGGTCGCGGATGGACCAAATCGCGCAGCAGCCAGCGGCGTTGCGCCCGGCGAAGCACCAGCAGGTCTAACCAGGAGCCGAAGACCGCCTCCATCTGGCTGTGATCCACCACGTAGCGCATGGAGCGGTCGTCTAGATACAGGAAGCGTGCGGGTACGGACCCGGTCCGCTCCAACAGCGAGCGATAACGCCCCAGCAATCGGCGCGCGTCGGTGGCGGCGCCGGCGACGTTCAACACCGGCAGGCCGACGAGGTGGGTCAAGAAGATGTTTGACTTGTGCTCGCGGAAGAGCGGCTCGAGCTCGCGCTGGATCAAGGCGCTCAGCTCGCGCTGCAGCGCCAGGTGCCCGGCCTCGCCCAGGCCGTCTTGCACGTCCGCGACCGCGAACACGTCGAGACGGGACACAAACGGATTGTCGTCGGGGTGGTAGTCGACGAAGCTCTCCACCTGAAACAGCTGGGCGATCACCCGCTTCAACACATGCCGCAGCGCTTCGTCAGGTGGGCGCTCCGCCATCGCGCCAAAGCGGTCCAGCGTCGGCACGACCCCGAGCTTTCCGCCGGCCTCCAGGCAACGCGTGACCACGGCGTCGCGATTGCCCGCGCCCTCCGTCAGCACATGCAGGCCAAAGGTCGTGCCCGGCCGATAGTCGAACCCGCCGGACTCCGCGTGCTGCAGATCGACCTCGCTGAAGATGCGCATCGTCGCCAGGTTGCGCGTGGTGTCGAACCCACACACCTCCCCGATCTCGAACGCTGCGCGCTCCAGCCGCGTGACCACGGCGTGTCCGAAGCGGCCGATCCCAACGACGAGCGTGGGGTTGTTTACCGCATCTGGCAAACGCTAATCCGCTTGCGGCTTGTAGCTCTCGTACAGCCCGCGCAGCTGCGCGACCGCGCGGTCCAGGAACCCGATGTAGCCCTGCACACGGAAGCCCTGCTCCTTGCGGTTGTGCTGCTCCAGAAGCGTGTTCTTGAACATCTCGATCTTCTCGCCGAGCGGCTTGACGAAGATCTCGGGGTCCTCATTGCGCTTCTCCGCCGCCCGAGCCTGCTCCAGCAGCGTGTACAGCTGCTCGCGGCGCATGTCGCTCGCGCGCGTGAACTCGGCCTCAAAACGCTCGTAGGCGCGGTCTCCGCGGTCGCCGAGCACGGCCGTGAAGGGCAGCGGGATGTCGATGAGCACCGGATCCGTGCCGACCGGCGCACGCGGACTGGGCGCGTTGACGACCCACAGCTCCTGAGGCTCGTCGCTGCGCAGGAAGTCGTGCTGCTTGCACTCATCAAGGCTCGAGGCCCAGCCACGGGGCTCCTCTTTGTGCTGCAGCCGCTTGAAGCCCCAGGAGGTGCCCTTGTCACCGTTCTTGGGCGTCATGCGCTGAATGAACCCGTGCGCAACGAGCTCGAAGAAGAAGTTGTCGCCCGCCCCCGACCCAGCCAGGCTGCGCGACGGCTCCAGCGACGGCAGGACCTTGTGCGGGTCCCACTCTCCGGGGTTCTCGAAGTTGGTGTCGATGTGCGACGGGAAGTCCTGGACAGGCGCCTGCCCGCGGTTACGACCCGTAACGTACATGCGGTAGATCCGCTCGTAGGCATCCTTGAGCTCGCCGTTGACGGTCCAGAAGGTGTGGATCGGCAGGCCGGCCTGGGCCCAGTACACCGCGATGCGGCGCTCGTCGGTCCAGTCTTCACCCTGGCGTGCCCCGTGAATCACGTCGCTCGAGCCGTTGAGCACGTCCCACAGGTTCATCGTGCCGCGGAACAGGCCGTTGTCCTTGTAGTGGGGGTGCATGCACACGAACACGAACGGATCGACCGCATTGGACTCAGTCAGCTTCAGCCGGCTGAGCACGCGCGCCTTGTTGCAGACGAAGGCGAACTTCTCGCGCATGTACGCTTTGATGTCCTCGTCGGTCGGCTCGAAGTGGTTGATCAAGTCCTGACGAATGGCCTCCCGCTCAGCGGGCGTGCGCAGCTCCTCACCGTGGATCTGAGCGCCGAAGTTGACCTCGTGATCCTGGATGAACAGCTCCTCGAGCTCCCAGCGGGCCTCGAGCTCCATCATCTCGTCCAGGAGCAGCCCCTTGTCGCCACGGTTGTCGCCCGCCTGCCGCAAGCCGAGCACCAGCGGCACCAGCTTCCGGCGACAGTACTTGCGCCCGACCGACAGCACGGTGTCGCGCTTGCGCTGCAGCGGGATGTCGGTGCTCTCGCCGCCCGACGATTGCGCCAGCTTGAGGCTCAAGTCTGCAAGCGCGGAGTCGATCTTGATCTTGAGGTCCAGCGCCGTGTCCAGGCGCGGGAAGATCTCGCCGTTTTCGCGATTGACATCGTGCCCGACGTCGGCCTCCTTGGGAGCCCCGTCCGCCTTCGACTTGACCTTGACCAGCCACCGCCACAGGCGCTTCCAGTGACGCTGCCGGGTCCGCAGTCCGCGAAGCACCTCGTCGTCCAGGACGTACTCGTCCGCCTCCTCGGGCCGGCGGTTCACAAGGTCACGCAGCTGCTTGGCCAGGTCGGCCTGCAGCGGCTCCACCACCTCGGCGAACTCGGTGGTCTCGTTCAGCTGCTCGTTCATCCACTCGTTCAGCTGCGTGGCGATGTTGGCCACCACCTTGCTCTCGACCGCCTTCGCGTACGACTCCTTGGCCGCCTTCTCGGGCGCGCGGATCACGTCGGTGTACACGGAGTCCCAGTCGTCCTTGCCCGTGAAGCGCTCCATGATGCGCTTATGCGCGCGCTGCTCCACCTCGTTGCCGAAGAGCGCATCCGCGCTTGGAACCGTGTAGGACTCGACCGGGTTGTTGGACGACAGGCTCTGGGCGTACCGCGCCACTGCGAGCAGCGCGATGCGCTTTAGCATCGGGTCGACGACCTGAGTGCCCATCGTGCCGGCGCGCTCGAAGGTGCTGCCCAGCTTGCCCGCGACGGCAGTCCACTTCTCACCGACCTTCTTCTCGATACCGCCCGCGCCGCTCTCCAGCTTCTTGGCGATCTGGTCTCGCAGCTCTTTGGCGAACGCCGAGGCCGCATCGTCGCCCTTGGGCGGGTCGGTGTCGGTCTCTTGCGCCAGGCCGAGATCACGACCCGCAAGCGCCTTGGCCTGCCGCCGCGCCTCCTTGATCACGTCCTCCACGGACCGCTTCACGGCGCCGAGCATGCCGCCCTGGCCACCGCTGTACAGGGTACCGAAGGCGGCGTCGAGCAGCTTGTCGACGTCCTCCGAGTCGCCCTTCAGCTCCTCCAACAACCCGGCGCGCGCCACCCAGGACGCATATTGGCTCTTGGCCACCTCGGACGCGCCTCCAGCGGCCGCGACCTCCGCCTTGGCCTTGTCCAGCACCCACTGCAGGAAGTCCGCGTCGCTCTGTTGGCTGCCGCCACCTCCCAGCGCTCCAAGCAGCCCGTACAACATCTCGCCCGCGCAGTACTCCAGCACGCCCTTGTCGGGCAGCACGAGCATAGCCAGGCCAAACGTCCCGTAGTTCAGCGAGAACCCGGAGTCCAGGTGCTTGATCTTCTTGTAGTAGTTGTCCTCTTCACTCTCGCGCTGGCCCAGAATGGGGCTGAACAGCTGCACGTACGCCGCCCCCGCAACGGCGGGGTAGATGTGGTTGGGATCGGCAAACGAGAAGTCGTTGGGCTTGTCGATGATGTTGACCAGGTGGAACGGCGGCGCCTTCACGACCTGGTTGCCGGCCTCCGGTTTGCTAGCCGGGTTGTAGTTGAAGTCGATGTCATCTTGCGACGCGTGGTTGATATCACCGCGCTGCTGGCGAGGGTTGTTGTTGTAGCCCAGCGTCATGAACCACTCGAGCTCTTTCAGCGCCGCGTAGCCGTTGGCCTTGATGTCGTCGTGCAGCCGGCCGCGCACCTTCCGGTAGAAGAGCGACGGCAGCAGCACGTTGGCCACCAGCACCGGAGACATGCGATGCGCTTCGATCAACTCGCGGAAGAGATACGCGAGGTTGAGCAGCCCGCCGCTGCCGGTGCCGCCGGCAAGCGAGCCGAAGAAGTGCACGTACGCCTGATTGGGTCGGACTTTGCGGTACGGGTTGTCGTGGTCGGTCGCGCGAACGATCGCCTCGTTGATGCGCGCGATGATGCCACGGCGATCCTCCTCCAGCTGGTAGTACAGCGACAGGCGGGACTCGACGCGGATCTGACCGGCGCCCTTGGTGGAGTCAGGGCGACTGGCGTACCACTTGGGCCACCACTGGGTGAAGAAGGGGTCTTCCTGCTTGTGAAACTGACCCGACTTGAGCTTGACGAAGTCACCCTTCTCGAAGTCCGAGATCAGGAACTTATCCTGGATGCGCAGCGCCTCCAGGTCGTCGCTGTCGGTATCAAAAGCCATGAACTGGACAAGCTTCTGATAGCGATTGACGTAGTCCGGCCGCTGTGTGAGGTGGTCCCGAATGGACTGGATGATCTGCCCGCCGCAGCCCCCGATGCCGATGAAGAACGTCGGGTAGACGGATCCGACCGGGCGGCGATACGTGCGGTCCAGGTCCTCCTTGATGGCGGCCTGCATGTCATACTCAAATTCGCGATCGTAGTCTGAGCTCATCCTCTTCCCTCACTGGTCACTATTTGATCTCTACCTGGTAAAGCCAGGACTCGTTGCTGTCCGATGCGGGCGGGAACCACGCCCAATACTCTGCCGTGTTCTTGTGTCCCCACTTGCGCGAGCGCGACGCGCGGGATTCCACACGCTCGAGCTCAGCGTCCGACAGCGTGGGACCGCCGTTGCAGTGACGCCAATGGTCCTTGGCGTCCGTCTCCGAGTCGTACAGATAGATGCCGGGTCCGGGCCGAGCCTGCAGATCGCCGCTGCGATAACGCACATCCACGATGCGAACCATGTCGTCGCCCACGGGCACCTCGATGGCATACGCGTCTTTGCGAAACAGGCCACCAAACCCCGGCGTGTGCTCACGCAGCTCGTTGCCCTTGCCAAAGACTCCCGGGATCTTGAAGGGCGGGACACGCTGATTGGTCTCGGCCATATCGATGCCCTCGATTCGGCTGCCTACAGCCTCGTAGGCCTGGCGAAAGAACAGCGTGTAACCCTGATTCTTCATGCCATCAGCCCCGTCAGCACGTACATGGTCGCGGCAAACAGTGAGATGGCGACGCTCCACATGGTCGCGGAGTGCTTCAGCGCACGGGTCTTCTCGCGATTGGGGATCATGTTGCGGTGAGAGACGTACAGTCCGCTGAGCACAAAGGCCACGGCTCCGACCACCAACCACCACCAGCCGCCGCCGAACCAGAACCAGCTCCAGATCGTGCGGTCGACCACCAGCCTGACCTGAACCTTCTGCGGCGGATCGAGCGGCACGATCACCTCGGCGTCGCCGTCGAGGATCCGCACCTGCTTCACCGTGACCGAGTACACGTCGTCCGCCGTGTTGCACGAGAACGTCGTCATGTTGCCGCCCTTGCAGGACGCCAGCGTGTCGGTCCGCAAGCACAGCTTGCGCTCGGTGGCGCCCTCCCGAAACGTAAACGCGGTCTTCGCCGCCAACGGCTTGTCCGGCTTCCCGCACTCGTAGAGCACGATGCCCCGCGACTCCTCAGCGGCCAGCTCCAGAGCGGCCCCACGCAGCGCGCCCAGGCTCATGTCTTCGGCGGGGATCACGCGCACTGTGCCGCCGGTCGACAGGACCCCCTGGACCGTGACATCGATCGACGCCTCAGATGACTCGCTGTCGTCGAGGCGAAGCGCACCGCGATCCTTCAGACCGGCACCCTCGACGGCGGCCCACTGGTCAAAGCTGGCCGTCGCGTGCACGTCACGCTTGGGAAACTGACTGAGGACGTCGGGCGGCGTGGACGCGACCGGCTCCAGAACCCCTTTGAAGTTCAATGACTTCGTAGCCGCCTTGTCCGCCAGGGTACCGCATACCGGCTTGCGCTTGACGGTGATGTCGACCGGCGTCTTGAGACCGTGTCGCAGCTCCACTTTGGCCGGGGTCACGGTAAAGCAGTCGTTGTCCAGCGAGTGCCCCTCGTTGGGTGTCAGCTCCACGGTGAGGCGCGCCTTGCCGCGCTGGGCCACGTTCACGCACATGAACTGCACTTTGTCCCCGTCGGTACTGCAGCTCTTGCGCGCCGTCAGCTCCGTCATCGCGCCGATGCCCAGCTCGTACACCCCCTCGACCTGCGGGCACGCGACGTCCTCTCCGGTCTCCAGCGCCCAATCACAGTTGCAGGAGATGCTGCCGTCCGGCTTGCGGAAATCCTCGTCGATATCGCCGTCGCAATCGTTGTCCTGTTGATCACAGATCTCCGGCGGCGGCTCACCGCACAGCCCCGCGCAGCAGTTTTGCAGACCGCGATCCACGGCATACGAAACACGGCCGTCCCGCTCTTGTTTGACCGCCGTGCGTTCGCGCGCCTTGCACGTCTCCGACCAGTCGGCCGGCGAGGCCACGTCCTTCTCGTCGACCAGGCCGTCGCAGTCGTTGTCGGCGCCGTCACAGACCTCTTTGGGCGTTGGCTCATCACATTTGCCGCAGGCGCTCTGCAGCCCGAAAGGCCGCGCTGTTCCGTCGTCGAGGTCCTTCTCGTCCGTCAGCCCGTCACAGTCGTTGTCCTGGCCGTCACAGACCTCGCGCGGCTCCGGCTTGCACTCATCACAGCGATTGCGCAGGCCGGCCGGCTTCTCCTTCCCGTCCGCCAGCATCCGCTCATCAGTGACCCCATCGCAGTCGTTGTCTTTGAAGTCGCAGGTCTCAGTCGCACCGGGGTAGATAACGCTGTTCCCGTCATCACAATCCACGTCGACGGTATGACCGTCACCGTCCGCGTCGACCACCTGGCGTTGGTGGCACACGCTCTTGGTGTCGACGACGCGCCCGCCCAGAGTGAACGTGACCGATTGTTTGCCGTCGGCACAATCCTTCAAGCTCATGTCCAGCTGCCAGATCGGCTCGTCGCCCTTGTGAACGCGCACGGCCTCAGCACCCTCGGAGGACAGCGTGGAGTTCGCCAGCGCCTTGGGCAGCGCGCGATGGGTGCCGCGATCGCCGGTCTTGGCCAGGTTCAGGCTGGCCCAGGAGCTGCGCGCACCGCCATCTCCCAGGGTCGCAACGACATCGGCTTCAGCGCAGACAGTCTGGTCCGGACTGGCGCCGCCCGCTGAGATCTCCATGCCCTTCTCCGAGCACGACCCGCGAAAGACGTGCAGCTGGCCGGTCAGCCGATACTCGGGCCGGATGAGCGCCTTGCGCTTGTTGCCTCGCAGAGCCGCGTCCGAAAAGAGCTGCTCCTTGACACCTGCGAACCGCTTCGGAGTCAACTCCGCGTATACGGTGGAGAACCGCGGCTCCCAAGCGCCCTGAACGAGCACGTGCTTGCCCCCGAAGCGCTTGGCCTGCGGCCACTGCCACTGATCGCAGTATCCGTCCGCTCCGAGCACGTCACAGCTCATCCCCTTACCCGCCAGCACGACGTGAACCCGATACGCCTGATCGAAGTCGGGCGGCGCGCTCGCCTTCTCCGGAGACGGTCGCATGGCGGTCAGCCCCTCGCTGCCCGAGAAGGCATCAAGGCATTTGCTGAAGGCGCCGATCACCCCCAGCGGGCCGTGCTCCGGGTTGACCTTGGTCTTGCGATTGCTCGCCATGCCCTCCAGCCACGGGCCGATCGTCCCAAACTCCACGGGGCACAAGTTTGCGGTGCGGCCGGACTTCAGCGCCAGCACGCGGCGATCCTCCGTGGAGGCCACCTTGGGATAACCCTTCCACTTGAGCACCGGCGGCTTCTTCAAGTCGATGCACTTCCCGTCGCTCAGGAACATGACCAGCGCGGGCCCACCCTGGTCCTGTGCGTTGACCCACTTCATGGCGGTCGTGATCGCCATGCGGCACGGCGTCTCGAACCCCCAGTACGGGTGGAACTCCTTGCCGCTCGGCTTCAGGTGGGCAAAGGGCGTGCCCTCCACCAGCAAGTTGTTACGCTGCAGCTTCTGCTTGAGCTCGTTGGCCTTGCCGCGACGGCCGCGCCCGTCCTCCACCGTGATCAGGGGCGTGTGGTCTTGACCGCGCTTCATCGATCCAAAGGTGAAGACGCCGAGCAACGTGTTTGGAGGCGCCATGCGTACCAGCTGATACGCCGCGAACGCTGCCGTCCCCTCCGGATCGTTCTTCGGCATGCTGCTGGAGTCGTCGACGATGACTGCGATAACCGTGGGCGCGGCCTGGTCCGCAGCGGCCCTTATAGGGGAGATCATAGCGGCGATAAAGATAGCTTTAATGGATCATGGGGATACTCTATTGAGGAAATAGCTGGAATGCTTGCTGAAAATATAAAACGCTTTTCAAAAAATTCAAAAATCACAGTTATTTGTCATGATTGGGGATCAGCTATTACATTTAGGGTTAAATAATAACACCCAGAATTAATTAAAAGAATTGTGAGCTTAGATATTGGAGGATTGATAAGATTTGGTCCAGGAATGAAGTTATTTGCATGTGCTTATCAGAATTTTAATATACTTACGTTTTTCTTAGGAAGTCCTGCTGGAACTTGGATGATGAAAAGGTTGTTAAAAATGTTGAATTATAAAGCCAGAAATTTTAAAGAAATAAGCCCAGTTTTAAATTATCTTTATTATTACTACCATAAAAATATGTGGTTCGGGAAAAAGAAAATAAGAGGTTTTAGACCTACTAAAGCAATTTTAGATAAATGCCCAATTTTCTTTATTTATGGTAAATAAAAACCAGGAATGTTTCATTCGTTAAGCTGGATTGAGCGTCTATAAGAACATGAACATAGCAGAGTT
>CAZJHX010000111.1:34975-35167 GCA_964545715.1 uncultured Myxococcales bacterium | reverse complement strand
AGTCGGCGTCGTAGAAGAAGGCTTCCAGGCGCGAGTAGCGCATGGTGCCGGCGTCCCAGCCCTCACCGAGGTGAAGGTCGCTGACGATATAGACGTCGTTGTCTTGGGGGATCGCCATGCCCTGGCAGGTTAGCTCAGGGCATGGCGCGAAAGAAAAGGGGGATGACGAACAAGAAAGGCAGACCCGCCGGG
>CAZJHX010000111.1:0-34965 GCA_964545715.1 uncultured Myxococcales bacterium | reverse complement strand
GGTTGTTTGCGGGGGGGGGGGGGGCTTTTTTGGGGGGGGGGGGGGTGGGGGGGGGGGGGGGGGGGGCAGGAGCCGGTGACTCTACTCGTCGGTTGTATCGTCGCACTCGTCGCCGGTGCAGGTGGCCTGCGGCTCGGCGACGCATACGCCGTCAGCGCTGCAGAGGTCGGCGTCGGTCGGCGCGATCTCGCTGGGGGTGGCCGTGGTCGGCTCGTCGTCGGCGTTGCAGCCCTTCTCGGCCCACATGCCCACAAAGCGGCCGCCCGGGACGTCGTCGGCGTGCTTGTAGAAGCCGCGCAGCACGCCGGTGTGCTCCTTGTCCTTGCTCACGAAGTGACCGCGGAACATGCCGCCGGCCTTGTTGGGCAGGGACTTCCAGGTGCCACGGACCAGACCCGCCGGCTTGCCGTCCTGAACATACAGACCGAAGAAGCGACGCTTGCCGTTGGCGCGGGTGCCCCAGATGCCGGCCAGTCGACCGATCTTCTCACCGTTGGAGTTGACGACCTTGCCGCCGAAGACGCCGCCCTTCTTGTTGATCTTGCGCCAGCTGCCGGCCAGCAGGCCCTTGGGGCACGCGGTGCGCTTGTAGGCGACGATGGCCAGGCCGTTGCCGAGGTCGTCGACTTTCTTGGCGCGGATCAGGTGACGAAGACGAGCATGCGGGATGCTGATGTCGATGTTGTCGCCCATCATGATGTTGAGCGCGGGCGCTGCGTCCGTCAGCGGCGTGGTGCGGCGAATCAGGCGCAGGCGCAGGCCGTCATTGTGCACAGTGGTGTGGCTGTTGAACTCCACGGACTGCGGGCTGGTGCGCGGCAAGACCGAGTCGTTCTGCTCAAACCGGATGGCCCGGATGACGCGCAGGGCGCCCACGTTGGTGCTGACCGCGCCGCTCCAGTCGGTGACCGGGGTGCCGGGGTTCAGGTGCCGCTGGCCCCACATGATGCGGATCTCATAGCTCTCCAGCATCGTGGCGTCGCCCAGGTCAGCGACCTCTGCGTCGACCAACGGCTCGTCCATTCCGGGCGCCTCCTCTTCGAAGGCCTCCGGATCGTCCTCCTCAAATGCCTCGATTGTCGATGCGGCAGGGTCAAAGCCCCCGTCCTCTGCTTCGAGGTTAAAGGACGCGAAGGACACGTCCGAGGCGTCCTCGAGGCCACCGTCGGCGGTGCTACAGGCAGCCACCAGCCCGGCGGCGGCGGCGAGAACGATAAGGGCATTGAAACTACGCATGAGTTGCTCCTGTCTAGGTTGCAGGTGGTTGTTGCCATCCCTGTATCGCAGGGGATGTGCCACTTTCGTTACAGGGTGTAACTGGCTGTTAATACGTGGGTTTGTGTCGTGAGGGGGCAGGTTGACCTGTCAAGGACGCCGGTCACCCGTCTACCGGTGGTGACGGGTCAGGGCTGACCCATCCAGGTCAACTGACAAGAATTGTCAGTCGGGCTTAAGTGGGGCGCCCAATTTCGTCATGTTAGAACGCTGGTTCGGTATGGAGATCTAGCTAACTTATTGAAATTACGGTGATCCATGTTTCTGGGAATAGGTGGCACGGGCGGTGCACAGAGAGGGGCCGCACCGAGTGACCTTCAAGTCCTCACGAACAGATACAAGGGAGTGACACATGATCAGCCGTCTTCGCAGCAACAACAAAGGCTTCACGCTCATCGAGCTCATGATCGTCGTCGCGATTCTCGCGATTCTCGCGGTCGTCGCCGTTCCGGCGTTCATCAAGTACATGCGCCGTGCGAAGACCACTGAGGCGATCGACCAGCTCGACAAGATCTACAAGTCGGCGTCGAACTACTACACGGCCCCGCGCGTCGCGCAGGGTACCGGCCTCAAGATCTCCTGCCAGTTCCCGGCCAACCAGGGCATGACCCCGGACGTGTCGGCCAAGAAGTGCTGTGGTGGCGCTCTGGACGCTGACAAGGATGACCGCTGTGACGTCGACACGGGCAAGTGGACCACTGTGCAGTGGTCGTCGCTTAACTTCCAGATGAACGACCAGCACTACTTCGGCTACACGTTCACCTCGTCCGGCACGCTGTCGGCTGCGAAGTTCACGGCGCACGCCAACGCCGACCTCGACTGCGACACCACGCTGTCGACCTTCGAGCGCTACGGCTACGGCGACGCCACGGCGTCCCACGCTGAGTGCGCGATGAAGGGCTCCTCCGCGTTCTACAAGAACAACGAGACCGAGTAACCAAGCATAAATAGAGGGCCTCTTCGGAGGCCCTCCGCATCAGGCGGCGCCACTTCCCCGGTGCCGCCTTTTGTCGTTAAGGCCGGGTGACAAAAGTTGTCAACACCGCCGCTCCGGGCCGCCAATTAACGGCAGCTAAAACCAAAAGAACGACCGTTTTAATTGGCTATATGCCTGTCTTTACACATGAATGCGCTGGTGTTCAGTTCTGGCACATTCGCTGCATGATGGAGGCTCGCCGGATGGGCCATTCAGGTGGGCCGTTGCGGGTGAGAGGGGAACATATTTCGTTTTTAGACAAGTCGAGAGACAGGAGACAGGAAACATGAATCTGCGCAACAACACCAAGGGCTTTACGCTCATCGAGCTTATGATCGTCGTCGCGATTCTCGCGATCCTCGCGGTCGTCGCCGTTCCGGCGTTCATCAAGTACATGCGTCGTGCGAAGACCACTGAGGCGATCGACCAGCTCGACAAGATCTACAAGTCGGCGTCGAACTACTACACGGCCCCGCGCGTCGCGCAGGGTACCGGCCTCAAGATCTCCTGCCAGTTCCCGGCCAACCAGGGCATGACCCCGGACGTGTCGGCCAAGAAGTGCTGTGGTGGCGCTCTGGACGCTGACAAGGATGACCGCTGTGACGTCGACACGGGCAAGTGGACCACTGTGCAGTGGTCGTCGCTTAACTTCCAGATGAACGACCAGCACTACTTCGGCTACACGTTCACCTCGTCCGGCACGCTGTCGGCTGCGAAGTTCACGGCGCACGCCAACGCCGACCTCGACTGCGACACCACGCTGTCGACCTTCGAGCGCTACGGCTACGGCGACGCCACGGCGTCCCACGCTGAGTGCGCGATGAAGGGCTCCTCCGCGTTCTACAAGAACAACGAGACCGAGTAAGCGTAAGCTCATAAGGGCTTAGGCCCTCGTCAAAAGGCGGTGTCACTTTCCGACACCGCCTTTTTTCGTTAAACCACGCCCGCCAATCCCACCGGAGGCACGGTGACAATTAGTGTCACCGCCCCGCCGTTCACCGTTCTTCTATGAGTAGAGCCCTACTGGCAGGCCCCGTACGGGCCGCTGCCCAGGGCATCCGTGCACGTGAGGCCGTCATCGCAAATCGGGGCGCCGCCCTTGAGGCAGGTCGCCAGTGGGGCGCCGGTCACGCAGACCTTCAAGGTTGCGTCGTCGTCCGGGTCGCTGGGCGTCCCGCCATCCCAGATGCTGAAGGGCCGGCAGGTCGTGCCTGCGTCGCAGTCGGCCGGCGACGGACACACCTCGGCGCAATAGGGCGGATTGAAGCCCGTGATGCCCGCGAACAGGCACAGGTTGCTGGCGCAGTCCCCGTCCTTGCCGCAGGTGGCCCCGTTGGCCAGCAGGTCGGGAGCATCCGGCAGGCAGTAGTATTCCGGCAGGCCGGACGGCGCGATGCTCCCTTCGCATTGGCCGCTGGGGCAGCCCGAGTCCGCACCGCACGCCGACTTGCTTGTCCCGACCGGCATCGCGCGACACGTGCCGATCGGCCCCGCAGGCGTCGGAGTCAGCTGGCATTTGTGGTCGTCCCCGCACTGCTGCGAGTTGGCGCACAGGTCGCGGCACTGGCCCGCGAAGCACAGCCCGCTCTGGCATTCTGCGGCAGTCGTGCACGGCGCGTCGCCGGGGCTTAGCGAGCCGGCCGTCGCGCAGACCCCCGAGAGCGCGTCGGAGTCGTTGTCTTGGACCAGGCCCAGGCAGGTCTTGCCCGCTCCGCAGGTCGCGGGCTGGCCACAACCCGCGTTCTGGCCGGTCTCCACTCCCGCGACGCACACCGCCGCGCACCCGCCGTCCCCCGGCAGGCAGACATCCTTGGGGCAGCCGTACGCGGTACCACGCGGGCCCGGAGTCGCGCCCACGCAGGCCTTGTCGGCGCCTGACGAATCGCAGGTCAGCGTACATACGCCGCCGAAGCACAGATCGGCCAGCGGGCAGTCCGCCGCGGTACTGCACGCGCCGCCAAGCGAGCCCGCCAGCCCCAACACGCGCACGATCGACAGCTCATACGCCGCAGCCGGCCCGTCGACAGCCAGGATGATCTGGTCGCCCGCGTGTGCCTTGAACAGCTGCTTGGACGCCGGCGGCGCAAGGCAGGCCTGCCCGCCGGTCGAGCACGCATCCGGCAACAGGATCTTCGTCCCCGGCTGACCTGCTACGGACGCTGTGTACACGCCGGTCTCGGACGCCACAAAGCGATAGATCGCATCCGGCGTGCCCAGCCCCGCGTCGGCGCCGCAGCCCAGGCTGTCGCCGAAGCCTTCGAGCGTGCCCGACACCTGCACCGGCAGCGCCGTCAGCAGCGACGCTGTCCCGCAGCTGTCTCCGGCATCAGCCACCGCGCATGCCGCCCCGTCGTCGCCGATCGCACACACCTCGTTGTTGGCGCAGCCGCACTGGTCCCCGCAGACCAGGGTGTCACACGGCTGGTCCTCGCAGCCGGTCGTGCAGTTGGTCACGTCCAGGCTGAAGCCCCCGGGCGCGCCGTCGCCGATCTCGTCAACGACGACAAACAACGACTCCCCGGCGCTCAGTTGCTGTTTGAAGGCGCCCGTCGTCGTGTAGTTCTGGCAGGACGCGGGCTCGCCGCAGGCCGACAGCGTGTACAGCGCCACCGCGTGATCACCGCTGACGCCTACCCGCCAGACACCGGCGGTCGGCACCGTGAAGCTGAACACCGCGTCCTGTGCTCCTGCCTCTGCGCCACAGCTCTGGGTGTTGGTCAGAAGCGTGGTGCTGTGGGTCGTCACGCCTGCATCGAGCGCGACGGCATCACTGCAGCCGTCACCGTCCGAAGGCGCCTGACAGGTGGACACCCCGCCCGTGTCACCCGGCACGCACGTGCTGCCCACCGGGCACGGGCAGTCCGCACTGCACTCGTTCTCCTTGCACTCCACGATCGTCAGCGTCACCTTTTCGGCGGAGCCCGCTTCAAGGACGATGTAATAGTCCACATTCTGCTGCAGCACCGCGCCCACGGGAGCGGCGGGCGTCGCCTTCCCTTCCCCGGTGCACAGCGTCTCGTCGCACACGCCGCTGCCAATCCACGCCGCCGAATCCGCGGCCCCGTCCACGATGACCGTCACGCTCTTCTGCTGCGCCGGGTTGTAGACGTACACCACGTCCTTGCCGTCGCCCGCGCCGCCGCAGCTTATCGTGTTGGTGAACGTGGCCATGTCCACCGTCTCCGAGAACGGCGTATCCGGGACCGGCTTGATCGACCCGTTGCACGAGTTGCCCTGAGAGGCCTCCAGGCACGTCTCCTGCGCACAGTAGAAGCCTTGCTCACACGTGCACTGCACGCCGCACTTCCCCGGCCCACAGCTGAGCGGGCCGCACGGATCGTCGCAGCTGCTCACCGTCAGCGAGAACGAGCCCGACTCCCCCTCCGCCGCCCCGTCGACGCTGATATAGACGGGCGCGTCCGGCGCGGACTCGAAGAGCACTGACGCTGAGTCGGTCTCGCAGGCATCCAGCGAGCCGCAGTCGGTATAAGTCGTTATCCGAGCGTCAAACCCGGCGGCCGCGACACGCGCCTCGAACTTGCCCGCCTCCGTCATGACAAAAAATGCGTCCGGTGCCCCTGCACCGGCGCCTTGACACGCGCCGGCGTCCGTCCACTCGGTCGTGGATGCCTGGATCACCCACGGGGTCTCGCCCACCGGCAGCGCCCCCGCGCATGTGTCCGAGTTGGGGTCGCAGCGCCCCTGGCCGTTGCATTCGAAGCCGGCGGCGCACTCACCGCACACGCCCTCGCACGCGTTGTCGCCGCACTCGCGCCCGTCGCAGTCGGGGATGCAGCCGACGTCGCCCGAGTCGTCCGACCCGCTGTCGTCGGTGTCCGGGGGGCCGTCCTCGCCATCCGGCGGCCCATCGTCGGTGTCCTGCGGGCCGTCCGGACCCTCAGTCCCCTGATCGTCTCCGGTGTCGTCGTGGTTGTGGCCGTCGGTACCCGATGTCGTAATGCCGCTGGTGTCCACCACCGCCGCGGCGTCCGGTTCGGGGGTGTCATCCCCGCACCCGGCTACACCAGCCACCACCAAGAGAAGAGCGCCAACCCAAGTTCGTTTCACGGCCAAACAGTATATGCACTCGGCTTGCTTGATAACATCCCCGCAATGACGCGAAAGCTCATCGCCATCGTCGGACTCCTGCTCGCCGCCGCCGGTACCACCGAGGCGGTGGATGCCATCGTGCCGTGGGTTTTCGGCATCGTCGACTCGATGAGCTGGGTCGACGTCTGGCGCCCGGCCTACAACCCCGAGCCGATGAACACCTACACGTACCGTCCTTTGACGGTCGTCATTCTGAAGTTCGCGCTCCTGGTCACCGGGCGCACCGTCGTGGCCATCACCTTCTTGCACGCGCTGGTGCTCGTCGCCTTCGGCCTCTCCGCGCACAGCTTTCTGACCCGCCATGGGTTCACCGACAAGGTCGCGGGCGCCGCCTGCCTCAGCGCGATGGTCATGCCGTCGCTGCTGTTCAGCGCCTGGATCTGCGTCGAGTTCGACGTCGTCGGCGCCGTGTTCGTGCTCATGGCCGCCAGCGCCCTGCGCGACTATGAGGACGCGCCGAATCGCGGACGATGGCGCCGTTTTCTGGTGCTCGCCGCCCTCGCCGTGACCATCAAAGAGACCAGCGCGCTGGCCTTGCTGGCCTACATCGGCGCGTTCACCTGGCTGCGCCGCACCGACCGTCGCTGGTGGAGGCTCGCCGGCGGCTATCTGCTGGCGCTCATCATCTGCACTCTGCCCATGCACTTCGTCCCGAGCACAGACCACGCGTTCGGCGTCTGGAGCGACGGCTTCCACCCCATGCGCATCGCCGGGATGCTGCTGCACACCTCCGCTCAGCTGATCTTTCTGGTGTCCGCCGCGGGGCTCGTGCTGCTGGCGTCCGCCGCCGCCGCCAAACGCGGGCTGCTGGTCGCGGGCATCCTCACCGTTGTCGCCATTGCCGCCGCCCCCATCCTGCGCCACTACTCGCACTTCGAGGCCGTGATCTTCTCCAACGGGCCTTGGACGGTCGCGTCGATCCTCATCCTGGTCGCCGTCATGGCCGCGTTTCTTCGGCCGACCTCCCCGCACTCCCGGTTGGAAAAGACCGCCGTGCTCATGGTGGTGTTCACCTGGGCCGGCTACGCGGTCGCGCCGGTCGTGCTCAGCTTCGCTCGGGCCGCCGTCTCCGCGCGCATCTTCGCCGGCTGCGTCCCCTTATTGCACGCCTTTGCCTGGCGCGAGGTCACGCGCCTGTGGACTCGCCAGAAGCCGCTGGCCGTCACGCTTGGCTCGCTGTTCTTCCTCTTTGCGGCCAGCGCCGCCTTCAACACGATCTCCTTCTACCGCACCCGCGTCGCAGTCGAGTCCGAGGCCAAGCTCGCGCTGGTTAAAGATCTGCGCATGGCGTGCCCCGCGTTCATCGAGACCAACCCCGTCCAAACCTCGACCATCGAAGAGCTGCGCGCGATGGGCGGCGAGCGGCTGAACCCGGACTGCGTCTTTGTGCAAAACGTGACCGGCAACCCTGATCCGGCCCTGGACGTGGACGGCTTCGCCCAGGCCGGCGGCTTCACGGCCGACATCGGCCAGGACGTCTATCTGTTCATCCAGACCGCCCGCTCACACATGTCCGCCGAGACCAACGCGCTGCTGGCGGGCGACTTCTCCTGGACGGCCCAGCTGCTGCCCGAGAGCGACGACGATCTCTTCGCTGCATACCAGCGCATGATCTACGAGATCGAGACCGACATCGAGACCCTCTTCCGCCGCCAGGGGCGGTCCGTGGCCGACGTCAGCGCGCCGCTCTATCAGCTGCCGTTGTGGTGGAACGAGGTCCCCCACCGCCTGCTGCGCGGTGTCCCGATCCTTGAGCGCTATGACTACGTGGCGCGCGTCTATCGCGTCCCGGCGCGCAAGCCCGGCTTCGTCCCGGAAGGCGGTCGCGCCCGCACGGACCACCGCTGAACCTAGCGCGTGGGGCCGGCGACCTCGTACTGGTCCAACCAATCAAAACGGCGCGTCCAGGTGAACGCGTGGGTGTGGGCGCCCGGGCCGCTGATGATCGGCATCTGCACGGCCGGGGTGCACGTACCGTCCTTGCTCTCGAAGCGGCTGATGTAGATGTGCGGGCGGCGGATGTCCTCGCGGTTTGTCACGACCGCGAGCCAGCGGCCGTCCGGGCCGAAGCGGTGCCAGGACTCGGTGTGGCGGCTGTTGCAGTCCATGCGGCGGGCCTCTCCACCGTCGGCGCGCACGATGAAGAGGTCGGCCGATTGCTGGCTGAAGAACCCCTGGTCGGCCTGTGTGAACACGATCCAGCGGCCGTCGTTGCTGTAGACCGGCAGGAAGTTGCTCTTGCCGTTGTTGCTGGCGCCCTTCAGGTCCGTGGCCACGCCGCCCTTGCCGTCGTTGTAGTCGATGGTTGCCACGTCCAGGTGCCCGGCGGCGCCATGCCACATCTCGCCCGGCTTTGTGCGGATGAAGACCAGCTTCTCGCCGTCGGGGCTCCAGAACGGGAAGTTCTCGACCCGCTCGGGCGTGGCGGCGCCCGGCAGCGGCTTATGCTCGCCGGTTTTGAGATCCAGGATGTGCAGGTCGCTCTTGCGCACCATCATCTGGTCCTTGTTGCCGATGGTCTCGTCCACCTCGCCAAAGACGATGATCGTCGGGTCGGTGGGGTGAAAGCGCGGCATGAAGGCGTGCGGTAGCTGGATGACCACCTCGCGCTTGGGCATGGTCAAGATCGTCAAGAAGCCGTTGGGCGCATCGAACGCCGCGGGCGCCTCCTCGGCGGTCTGGCTGAACACGCCGATGTAGTTGCCGTGAGCGCTGATCGCGTGACACGAGACGCACTGGGTGTGAGTGATCTCGTCGCCCGGATCGCCCCGGTCACCCCCGTGATAGCCGTCGTCCGGCCCAGCCCCGCGATCATCCGGTCCGCCGCTGCTGTCCGGCCCACTACTGCCGTCCGGTCCTCTCTTGTCGTCAGGCCCGCCGCCGCGATCTTCCTCGCCGCGCTCCGCGTCCACGCGTGTCGGGTGCATTTTTGTCGGCTGCGGCCCCGTGCTGGACCGAAACAGCACACGCCGCTGCTGCTGAGCGAAGTCGAAGCCGTCGATGCGCAGGTGCATCATCATGAGAGGCACCGTGCCGGTGGGCTGTCGCGCCGGCCGGTGCTTGGCCCCAAACAGCAGCATCCCGGTCGGGTTTTCGGAGTCGGGGGCCACCGTCATCGTCGTCTCTTCACTGGACGCGATGTCGTCGGCCACCTTGCCGTCCGGCTGCACCAGTCCGCCTGACACGCGGATTGTGATCGGGCCACCCGCCGCCTTGATGGCGCCCCAGGCGTCCGTCGTCACGCGCAGCTCCCGCCGATTGGTCACGCCCGAGAACAGCACCTTCTCGCCGCTGAGCAGCACGACCTGATACGTGCGGCTGGCGTACTCGTCGGCCCACAGAATGCGCGGCGGCGGGAAGTTAGCGGGATAGACGGCCCCGTCCGGCGGGTGCGTGATCTCCGGTCCCGCGCCGTCATACGACGTGGCCGGGTCAAACGCAGCTACCTGCGCCGCCGTGACCCCCGCGTCGATCCAGACGCCGTCTGCGACCCGGTCCGCGCGCTCCAGGTCCCCCAGCTCGCTCTGCGTGACCACCATGGACGCAAACCCGGCCGCGATCGCGGCGGCCACCACAAACAAGGCGATTGCGGTCTTCATGACGTCGGCCCGTCCTTTGCGCATCGGAACCCGACCCGGGTGCGCATGTTATCCGCGTGTCCCGCACGCCCGGCGGCCGTCGTGTGCGGGCCCACATGTCCCGCCGGCACACCACGCAAGGCGAACAGCGGGTCGCCATAGGTGTTGATCCACTCGTTGGCGTTAGGGTGCAGCGCCGTCCGGTCGTAGGCGCGATAATCGTCGCCCGTCCATTCCCAGACCCCGCCGACCATGTCGTGCACCCCGTACGGGCTGGCGCGATTGGGGCACATACCGACCCGGTCCGGCACGTCCACGCCCTCCATGTCGGGACAGGCCCCGGCCTCCCACGTGTCGCCCCACGGATATCGCAGCCCTTTGGGTCCACGCGCCGCCTTCTCCCACTCCGGCTCGCTGGGCAGGCGCTTGCCGATCCAGTCGCAGTACGCTTTCGCCTCCGCCTGCAGCACCAACACCACCGGCCGGTCGGCGGTGTCGGGCGGGTAGTCCTGGCCCGTCCAGTTGTAGGGCTTGGCCCACTCGAGCTTGTGCACGGGGCCCGGGCGCGTCGTCGCCTGGATAAAGCGCCGGTACGCGGAGTTCGTCACCGGGAAGCGATCGATGTAGAAGCCGTCCACATGCAGGGTGCGCACCGGCCGCTCGTCAGGGTCGCCGTCCGCATCGCCGATGATGGCCGGCCCGCCCGGGACCCACGCCATGCCCGGGACCGTCGGCGCGGTCGCCGGCGTCGTCTGGGCTGCCGGCTCCGGTTGCGGCGGCGGCACCTTCACCTGACGCAGATCGACCAGCATCGTCTTGCTGTAAATGTCCGTCACGGGAACGGTCGACCCATCGAAGTTCGACAGCCAGTCGTTCCACCGCTGATTGGCCTTGCGCATGCGCAGCCGGGCCTGCACGGAGACCGTGCCCGACCGCTGGCCCTTCAGCGGGATCTTGTAGGTGGCGGTGTCGCTCTCACCCGGTGCGATGAAGCGGTCCATCTTGGTGCCGTGGACCACGGCCAGGTTGTGCAGATCCACGGGCACGTTGGCGATGTCGACCAGGACCTTGCGCCAGCTGTGGGCGTCGGGGTCCAGGTAGTACTCGGAGTCCAGCAGGCCGCTGGCCAGGAGCGGTGCCGCCGGGTCGCCCGCGACCAGCTCGATCCACGTCTCGCTGATGTCGGTGGTGCCGCTGGGGAAGCTGTGTCCGGCGCCCTCGTTGCCGACCCGCACCTCGACCACCAGCGTGTCCGGTACGTCCTGTTTCTCTCGCGCGGCCAGCGTCATCGACACGCCCTCGCGCAAAAAGGCCAGGGTCAGCGCCGCCTGCTCGGTGTGTCCGCTGGCCACCGCATGCGCGTGGTTTGCCGCGACAAAGCGGTGGCTGTGCACTTTACCGTCCTGCGCAGCGGGGTCGGCCGCCTCCACCAGCGGCATGTGGCAGTCGTTGCAGGTGCGGCCGCCCTCGCCCTCGGCGTTGTAGTGGCTCTGCTCCCACTCCGGATATTGGTTGTCCAGCGTTGCCGGCCCGTCACCGCCCAGCGACACGGGAATGTACTGCTGGTGGCATGCGCCGCAGAACACCGCCGTCTCCATCAGCGGCTTGCGCATCATGGCGTCCTTGTGGGCCTGCGGGTCCAGGCGCACCAGCGCGTTGGTCAGTGCGCCCGCGCCGAGCAGCGGCAGGTCGGGTGGGCGAATCGAGTAGCTGCCGTTGCCCAGCGGCCGCTCGTCGACCGACTCGATCGAGTGACATACCAGGCAGGAGATCCCCTCCGGGTGCGGCGGCGTGCCGGTGTCCGGGGGTGTGGTTTCGGGGTCGTACTCGCCCGCGAGCAGTGCGATCGGGTTGTGACACGCTGCGCAGAAGCGCCCGGCTTCAGGCGAGTTGTCCCGCTGGAACCAGGTGATCCCGATGTCCACGTGCGGATCGGTCGCCGAATAGCGGTGCATCGACTCGGACCACTGCTGGTAGATCTCCTTATGGCACGTGCCGCACATCGCCGATTGGCTGAGCCGCGACGGGTGCACGAAGCCGCCGCCCTCGACTGTGACGTTGCCCGGAGCAAAGGGCTTCTCCTTGTCGAACGGCATCGAGTACTGCGGCCGCTTAGGCGCGGACTGCACGCGCTCCATCCAGCCGCCCAGCCACACCGCGCACGCCATGCCGATCAGCGCGGCCGCGACGCTGGCGCCGTGCCAGTCTTTGAGTCGCTTCAATTCGGGCCGGACGGCAAAGGCGACACCCACGTGTGCAACCACCACGCACCCCAGACCGATCGACGACCACAGGTGCAGCGGCAGCATCCAGTCGATGCCGCGAGCGTTCATGAGCGCGGTTACCGACCGTACGAGCCCTGTGGTCAGCACCGTGAGCAGCAGCGCTGCCATGATTAGCCCGGTGATGTTGTGGCCCTTGGTGCGTCGGTGCTTCGCGACGGCGAGCCCCAGGGGCAGGACGGCCAGCCAGCCGAACACGACGTGCAGCACCTGCATCAGCTGGACCGTTGGCGACGCGCCCGCCTGGCCGGCGAGGTACGCACCAGTCCCGCCGAGCAGAGCGCCCACGAAGACGGCGATTTTGGTGAGTTGCGCGGTCACAGACCGCAATTATACTACGGAACGAAGACGCGGACGTTTAGTGAGAAGATGTTGTCGTCTTTATTGTCGAGGTTCTGGCTGAACCCGAAGTCCACTGCAACGACGCGGCTGACGTATCCGATGCCGCCCGTGATCGACTGACGCTCTACGATCTTGTCGTACTGATAACCCACGCGCAGGGGGACCTGGCCGCCCACGGCGAACTCCAGGCCGGTGTTGTACTGCGCCTCGGTTACGGCGTCGCCGGCCTCATCTGTGAGCGTCTCGAAGTCGAGGACGGCGTCAAACGAGACGAGCAGGGAGTGATAGAGCAGGCTGGTGCCGATGCCGAGCCGGCGAGGCGTCTCGGTGAGGTCGGCGTCGATCAGGTTATGGCCGACCACGCCCACGCGAAACATGTCGCCCAGGACCATCAGGGCGCCCGCATCCAGTGTCAGGCCGCTGGCCGTGGTGTCTTCTCCGATGGAGAGATCGAGATACCGCAGCCCGATGCCCGCGTGCAGCGCGATGTTGCGCCCGCGCCAGCCGGTGGCCAGGCCGCCGCGGACCATGTGGCCGGTGCGATCCAGGTCGGTGTCGAACTCGTGGCCCGTGATGTAGCTGTAGCTGAACCCGGCCGCCAGCCCCTGGTTCGTGGCGCTGTCGACCACGCTGGCCGTGAAGACGTGCCCGTCCAGCGGCGACACAAACTGGTAGCCGGTCTCGACCGCGTATTGCATGAACTGGCTCATGGCAGCGGGGTTGAAATACAGCGCCGTGGTGCCGACGGCCGATGAACGGACCGCGTCCGCGACACCGAGACTGGACGCGTTAGCGCCCTCCTCGCGTGCGGAGGCCGGGCCGGCGATCAGCAGGGTGCCAACGACGTACAGAACGGTATTCATGGCGGATCGTCTCACGATTGCGGAGAATAGGGCTCACCTGTCCAGTGGTCAAGAAACGCGCGTCTCGGCAGAATTTTACGGGCCATTGTGGTTATGATTCGCGCATGAGCTTTCGCCCGCAGTGCGCCCTGTTCGTCGCCACGCTGATCGCGGGCGGCGGTCTGCTCGGCTGCGGAGATGACGAGGTCACGGTCTCTTCGTTGGATCCGACCTGGGCCGCGGACCTGAGCAAGGTGCGGATCAGCGCCACCGGCGAGGACGGACGCATCGCGGTCATCGGGCTGGCCGGCGCGCTGCCGTCCGACAGCCGCTACGTCATCGTGGAAGAGAGCACAGGCGAGCTGTTGGTCGACTCCACGGCCGCGGCCGACGGCTCCTTTGCGACTTGGGCGCCCGCCTCCAACGGTCGTCCGGTTCTGCGCCCGGTCAAGGACGACGCGGTTGTTGGTCCGGACGCGCCGCTGAATCGTCCCGGGGATCACGCCGTGCGGCCCGTCGCGCACGCGCTGGTGTACGCGCGCGCGCAGGTGTACGCGCGCGCGCAGGCTGGAGAGGTCAGCGTGATCGGCCTTATCGGGGCCGCGGCGTCGCAGGCGCGCGTGGTCATCGGCACGACCGGCTCAGGCAGCACGGTGGACCGCGCCCCCTCGGCCAGCGGCACGTTCGACACGGTGCTGGAAGGTGGCGTCGGGGAGACGCTGCTGCTCTTCAGCTACTCCGGCGATGACGCGACCGAGGCGTCGGTGGCCATCGAGGTTGTTTTGGGGGCGCCGGACTTCGCCCTGATCTCCAGCGCGGCGCGCGCCGAGCCTGCGGGCGCCGCCATCTTCACGCCGCTGGGCTTGCTGACCGAGGGCGCCGTCGTGGAGCTGACCACCGATAAAAGCGACAGCGCGATCGGCCACGCCGAGGTCGACTCGCTGGGCGGGTTTGGCGTGTGTGTGGCCGGCGTCATCCAGGAAGAGCTCGTGACGGCCAGCGCGGTCGGCGCCAGCGATGAGCTGGAGGCGACGGTCTCGGTGCCGGTGTCCACGTCGCTCGTCGCGCTGCTCAACCCCACGATCAACAGCAACCTGGCCGACGGCAAGGTCACCATGAAAGGAAACGCGCCGCCGGCCGTGGGCCACGTGGCCTTCGTCAACTGCCGCAGCGGCGCGCGGACCTTCGGCACGGTGGGCGGCGATGGCGGCATCTCCGTGCAGCTCGCCGCCGAGGCTGACGACCTGTTGGCGCTGATGTCCATCGGCGTAGACGGCGCCATCGGCGAAGCCCAGTTCGTGTTTGCCGGCGAGACCGACGACATCAAGCTGCCGCTGCCGCCTCCCAATGGAAATCTCGTCCACCACAGCTCGGCGGTCGCGGGCGAGGTGCTGCTGACCGGGGCTGCCGACTCGGTGGGCTCGGCGCTGCTGCCGCATGCGGCGCTGGACGTCCTCGTGTCGCCCGAGACGCCGCACCTCTTTGACGGCACGCCCACCGGGCAGTTCGGCGTCGTGCTGCCTGGCGTGTCCCCGGGCACGAAGCTGGCGCTGCGTCAGGTCGCGGGCCCGTTCCGCTCCACACCGCTGCAGCTGGCGGTTGGGGGCGCCCCATCCGGCGCGTACCGCCCGGTGGCCGGGCTCATCACTGCGATCGCGGGCGATGACGGCGTGACGATCGCCACCCACGGAGCGGCTCTGGACGGCGGCGACGTCATCCTGGCCAACACGACCGCTGGGGCGGTGCGCCGCGTCGAGGGCGGCCAAGATCCCGCGTTTCAGGCTGAGGTCCCCGGTGCGGCGGGCGACCTGATCGGCATGTTCACCGTCGGGCCCGATGCGGTGCAGGGCGGGGCACACATCCTGCGTGAGGCGCGCGCATTCGACCTGCCTTATCTGCTGTCGTCAGCGGGGGCCGTGTCGTGTGTTGTGGGGCCGGCGGGCAGCGCGGTCGAGGGCATGGGCGCGTCGCTGGCGCACGAGGACGGCGACAGCCCGATCGATTTCTCGGTAGATGAGTCCGGCTCCTGGCTCGGCATCTTTGCCGGTGGCCTCATCGGCGCGGAGGGCGCGGACCTCGTCGTGCAGTCGATCAACTCTGAGTCCACGCGCCGTGCGGTGCCGGCGATCGACCCGATCAATGTGCAGAAGCTCGACATCGGCATCGAGGACCAGGTGATCCGCGTTGGCAGTGGGACGCTGGAGATCGATGACGACTATCTGCTGGTGCTGGCGACGCCGGATGGGCGTGCTGCGCTGCTGCGACCGCCGGGTCCGGCGCCATGGCTGTTGGAGTCGGGGCTGGCTGAGGCCAAGTCGGTCTGGATCTTCGCGATTCACCTGCCCACGGGCGCGGCGTCCGGCTGCGAGGACGTGCCGCTGATCATCGAGATTCCGGACCCGCCGGAGCTCGAAGACGTGACCCCCGACGTGCTGCTGTTGGGCGAGCCCTACAAGATCTTCGGCAAGATCCTGGAGAAGAGCGAGGTCGACATCGGTGGCGTTGCCCAGGTCGTGGGCTCGGCCTCCGCCACGATCATCAATGGCACGGTCGTTACCGACACGCCTGTGGGCTTTCATCAGTTGACGGTCACGACCCTGGGCGGCAGCGCGCAGGTCGCCGTGGAGGTGCGCTCGCCGCCGCAGATCGAGGACGTGCAGCCCGCCGACATCTATCACGGCACTGTCGTCACTGTGACGGGTGACCACTTCGGGTCGGGTCCGCAGGTGACGCTGGGCGGGGTGCTGCTTCAGCTGATTTCGGCGTCGTCGGGCGAGCTCTCGTTCATGGTGCCGGCGCAGGTGGATGCCGGCGCCCAGCAGCTGAAGCTGACCAACGCCTTTGCGTCGACCGCGACGACACTCGAGGTGCAGTGCGCCGAGCCCGAGCTGACCCAGGTGCCGCCCACGATCTTCCTGGGTGATGCCGTGCAGCTGGGGGGGGCCTATCTGTTGGGGGCCGAGGTGACGGTCGCGGGTACGCTGCAGGAGGTGCTGGAGCAGTCACCGTCGCAGCTGACTGTGTTGATCGACGCCGAGACGCCGACCGGCTTGGGGGAGCTGAAGGCGCTGACCAAATGCGGGGCCGTGCAGACGACGCTGACGGTGGCGAACGCGCTGCCGGTCATCGACGAGCTGAGCCCGACCATCGCGGTGATCGGCAAAGAGCTCAACGTCTACGGCGACTATCTGGAGAGCGCGCAGGTCACCATCGGCGGTCAGGCGCAGACGTTGATCATCGACTCCAAAAAGGGGCTGTCGATGGTCGTGGACCTGGGCACGCCGCTGGGCGCGCAGACGCTGGCTGTCACGACGCTGGGCGGTACGACTGAGGCGCCGATCACGGTGGTGGCGCCGCCCGAGATCACGGGCTTTGACCCGGACCCGGTGACCGCGGGCGCCAGCCTGAACATCGAGGGCAAGCACCTGGAGGGCGCGGAGGTGACCATCGGCTCGGTGCCCGTCACGTCGCTGTTTGCCTTTGCGGAGATGGTCGAGACCGTGACCGCAGACGAGACGCCGGCGGGGCTGCAGACGGTGGTGGTGACGACCCCGGGAGGGCAGGTCACGGGGCAGGTGACCGTGCTGGCGCCGCCCGAGATCTATGAGACGACGCCGGTGCCGGCCAACCCGGGCAAGTCGCTGATCATCGACGGTAAGAACTTCGTGGACGCGACCGTGACACTGGCGGACATCGTGCATCCGGTGGTGGCGCAGAGCTTCAACCAGCTGGAGGTGCTGGTGCACCCGACCGTGCCGGTGGGTGAGCAGCTGCTGACCGTCTCCAGCAACGGCGGCAAGCACAGCGTCTTTATCGATGTGGCGCTGGGCCCGGAGATCACTGATGTGTCGCCCGAACCGCTGATCCTCAGCAAGGACTACACGATCACGGGCGCGAACCTGCCGGAGGCCGCGGTGACGCTGACGATCGGCGGCGTGCTGCAGCCGGTCGGAGTGTCCAAGCCGACGTCCATCTCCGGCAAGGTGGCCGCCGGCACGCCGGTGGGCGACCAGACGCTGGTGGTGAAGGGGCCGGCGGGGCAGGCGTCGCTGCAGGTCACGGTGGTTGGGCCGCCGGAGATCACGCTGCTGACGCCCAATCCGGTCAAGGCGGGCGCGGAGCTGCAGGTGGTGGGCTTTGGCCTGGCCGCCAGCGCGGTGACCCTGTCCGGGGCGCCGGTGGAGATTCTGGAGGAGACCGGGACCAAGCTGACGCTGCTGATCCCCGATGACTCGGTGCCGGGCGCACAGACGCTGAGCGTGACCAACGTGGCCGGACAGGACAGCGCCCCTGTCACGATTCTGCCGCCGGGGCCGGCGATCTTGTCGGTATCGCCGGAGCCTGTGGTGCTGGACGAGAAGCTGGTGATCACAGGGAAGCACCTGCTGGACGCAACCGTGACCGTGGGCGGCTTCGAGGTGTCGATCACGTCCAATACGTTTGACGAGATCGTCGGCGATCTGTCGCCGGATACGCCGTATTCCGACGCTCAGCAGCTGCTGGTGACGACGTCGGGCGGGGTCGCGGAGGAGACGGTTGCGGTGAGCGACGGGACGCCGCCGGGACCGCCGATCATCACGGCTGTCGCGCCGGATAGCGGGCTGCCGGGCGACACGATGACGATCACCGGGGCCAACCTGAAGGGCGGCGAGGTGACGCTGGGCAGCGTCGTGCAGTCCGTTGCGGTGAATCAGAGCACGAACCTCGTGATTACGATTCACGATGACTCTCCGGTGGGTGATCAGCAGCTGACGGTGACGACCGACAAGGGCGCGGCGTCCTGGCCGGTGCTGATCAAGACGCTGCCGCCGGTGATCTCGAAGGTGTCGCCCGACCCGGTGGAGGTGGGCGGTCTGCTGACGGTCGACGGCAAATTCCTGGCGAGCTTCTCGTCCGCCAAGCTGGGCGGCACGCCGCAGAACATCTTCTACAGCGTCACTCAGACTCAGCTGATCTTCAAAGTGTCGTTTGGCACGCCGCCCGGCGAGGACCTGCTGCTCGAGATCGAGACTCCGGGCGGCGCGACCAGCACGTCGGTGTCGGTGACGCCTGCCCCGTTCAAAGCGCCCGTGATCGCGGGCGTGATGCCCGAGACGGCCACGGCGGGCGATACGATCATCATCTCGGGCAGCGGCCTGGACGGCGCGACGTGGACCGTGGGTGGCGTACCGCACATCCCGCTGATCGGCTCGGGGGACTTCATTACGCAGCTGACGATCCTGGACACGGTACCGGGCGGCTACGTCGACATTGTGGCCAGCGAGGAGGGCGCCGACGACAGCACCGCCAACGTGCTGATCATTCCGACTGCACCCAACGCCGAGCTGATCTATACGAGCGCGGTGGCTGACTCCGATGAGGTGGCCATCGTCGGGCTGGCCGGCTCGGTTGATCCGGGCGCCACGATCAACATCACGGCCGGACCCAACATCCTGTCCAAGACCGCCACCGATGCCGGCGAGTTCGCGGCGGTGCTGGCGGACATGACGCCGGGTGAGACGATCACCGTCGAGCAGCTGATGGACGGCGCGCTGTCCCCGCCGTTTGAGCGGCTGGTGGTGGTGGCCGGGGCCGACGCGCCGGCGACACCGCATCCGTTCTTGATGCGCGTGGAGGTCATTGACGGGGATGTGGTCGTGTATGGCGCGGCGCCGACGTTTGGCGCGGATCCGACGGTGATCGTGGCGGCTGTCGGGGGCGTCGGCGGCTTCTCCACCGCCGCTGAGCTGCACGCGGATCCATCCACCGGCATCGTGCTGGCGGGTCTCGGCTCCGTAGGCGCGGCGACCACGGTCTTTGCGGCGTCCGCGGACCCGTCCGGTCCGTCCTCCAAGCCCGTAATCGCTTTTGCGGTGGACTTTGATCCGCCGCTGCTGACCAGCGCGCTGTACGGCAAGCAGGTGTGCCTGGCCGGACTGGCCGGCACAGCGCCGAACGGGGCGACGGTGGGCATGATCGCCGCCAACGGCAAGGACGTCGCGCTGTCGACGCTGGCCGACTCCACAGGCCCGGGCGGGGACCTGGCTGCCCTGGCGGTTGTGCAGACCCCGCTGCCGGTTGGTCCGTACGAGTGGATCGTGACCCTGGACACCTTTGAGGCGTCCGTGGGGATCCCGGCTGTGCCCGCGTCTCCGCTGACCGCCGGCGTGGTGAGCGCCGCGATCGACGGCGGACAGACGACGGTCACGGTGTCCGAAGGGCTGGCGGCCGGGGATCTTCTGGTGGTGGCCGCGCCCGGAGCTGTCACGACCGCCGCATGGCCGGGGACCGACGGCAGCGCGTCGGCCGTGCTGACGGGCGAGCACGACACGCTCTGGGTCTGGGCCGTATCGCTGTCGGGCGGTGGCGCGACGGGCTGCCTGCCGATCTCGCCCTGACCGTAGACGTGAGTTTCATACAAAAAGGGAGGAGAGCGCGGATGCACAGGATGCTTTTGTGTTGGGTTGTGGTGGTCGTAGCGCCGGCGTCGGCAGCGGCGCAGGACATGGACGTGCTGGACATGACCTATCACTTTGACGACAAGACCATCTACTGGCCTACGGCGCAGCCCTTCCAGCTGGAGAAGGTGTTCAAAGGAAAGACGGACGGCGGCTGGCACTACGAGGCCAACAACTACAGCGCCGCGGAGCACGGCGGCACGCACCTGGACGCCCCCATTCACTTCGCCAAGGGCAAGTGGGCCGCCGACGAGGTCCCGCTGTCGTCGCTGATAGGGCCGGCGATCGTTGTCGACATCAGCGCGCGGGCGGCCAAAGACGCGGACGCCGAGCTGCACGTTGCGGACCTCAAGGCCTGGGAAGCCAAGCACGGCCGCATCGCCGACGGCACCATCCTGCTGGTCAACTCGGGCTGGGGCGCGCGCTGGCCCGACAAGCAGCGGTATCTGGGTACCGCCAAAAAGGGCGACGTGGCCAACCTGCACTTCCCTGGCGTCGGTCCGGACGCCGCTCAATGGCTGGTGGACAATCGCAAGATCAAGGCCATCGGCATCGACACGCCGTCGGTCGATCGCGGTCAGTCCAAGGACTTTCGCACGCATGTGATCTTGTACGAGAAGAACATCCCGGGCCTGGAGAACGTCGCCAACCTGGCCAAGCTGCCGCCCAAGGGAGCCACGGTGTACGCTATCCCGATGAAGATCCGCGGCGGCAGCGGCGCCCCATGCCGCATCTTTGCTACGGGTTGGCGTCGATAGACGCATGAACGTTCGCCGAGAGCTGGCCAAAGTAGGCCTGACGCTGGGCGCCTGCCTGGTGACGCTTCTCGTGATCGAGCTGGGCTTTCGGTTGTTCATGGACGAGCCGCGGGTCACCGAGGTCAGTGAGGACCGCTATCCGGACAACCCGCGGGGCTACTTTGAGCCGTGCGGCGACGAGTACTGTGTGACCAAGAGCATCGCGGATTGCAGCGACCTGGGAGGCTCGCCGTACGTCTTATTTGTGGGCGACTCGTTTACCGAGGGCATCGGCGTGCGCGACCCGGACGTGATGTCCGCGCTGCTGACATTCGACGATCACCGCACCATGAACTGTGCCATGTCGGGCAACAGCCTGGGCGACGTGATGCAGGGCGTCGAGCGCATGACCGGCGCGTATCGGCCGGACCTGACCGTGTATGGTCTGGTCCTCAACGACCTGGACCCCGGTCCGGGCAACGCCGCGTACGGCATCGGCTGCGGCTCCGCCAAAGGGGACAACCCGGGCCGCAACGACTACGTGACCATCGCCAACGCGGGCTGGGCCGAGTGGCAGGCCGAGCGCGAGGCGGAGCTCGGCTGGTCCAGCATCTTTCTGCACTCCCACGTGGTGCGCTGGTTCTGGCTGCGGCAGCTGGCCAACACCGTGTCGGTCGACACCGAGACCTGGTACCGCAACTGCTTCAAGTCCGGTCCGGAGCTGACGAAGTCCCTGGACGCGGTCGCGACGCTGGCAAAGGGGCAAAAGCGCTTCATCGTGATGCTGTGGCCGCTCTTTGTGCGGCTGGATGAGTATCCGTTCAAGGACATCCACAAGCGCCTGGCGTCGGGGCTGAAGGAGCGCGGCGTCGAGGTGCTGGACTTGCTGACGGTCTTTGAGGGTCAACCGACCGACGAGCTGTACGTCCATATTATGGACCGTCACCCCAACGAGATCGCCCACAAGATGGCGGCCGACGCCCTGGCGGACCGTCTGAAGAGCCTGGGCTGGCTGACCCCGGTGCTCGATTGAGGCACAATCGAGCGCGATCGCGACCCACCGGACCGGAGAGCACATGACCGAGCAGACATTTGGCGCCGAAAGCACAGCGGAGCAGGTCACCGAGGGCCTGGACCTGACCTCAAAAACGTACCTGATCACGGGCTGCAACTCCGGGCTGGGCTACGAGACCGCACGCGTGCTGGCGCTGCGGGGTGCGCGCATCGTGGGGCTGGCGCGCACGCAGGAGAAGGCCCGTGGTGCGCTGGATGACCTGGGCATTGAGGGTGACGCGGTGGCATGCGAGCTGTCCGATCTCGGCAGCGTTCGGGCTGCGGTTGAGAGCGTGCGGGGCCTGGCACAGCTGGACGGCCTGATCGCCAACGCGGGGATCATGGCGCTGCCGGAGCTGCGGCAGGTGGCCGGCTACGAGAGCCAGTTCTTTACCAACCACATCGGGCACTTTGTGCTTGTCACGGGCCTCCTGGATCGGCTGACCTCAGACGGTCGCGTGGTGATGCTCAGCAGCGGCGCGCACCGCTTTGCCAAGCGCGGCATGGAGCTGGACAACCTGTCGGGGGAGGGCGAGTACGAGGCGTGGCGCATGTACGGCCGCTCGAAGCTGGCCAACCTGCTGTTTGCCAACAGCCTGGCCAAGCGCTTCGAGGGCACGGCACGGACGGCCAACTCGCTGCACCCGGGCGTCATCGAGACCAACCTGGGTCGGCACGTCCCGGATCGTGACGCCATGTACGAAGAGCTGCGCCCGATGTTGAAGAGCGTCGGGCAGGGGGCCGCCACCCAGTGTTATGTGGCGACCCACCCCGACCTGGCGTCGGTGAGCGGCGTGTACTTCAGTGACTGCGCTCCCGCTGAGACGCTGGAGTGCGGGCGCGACGCTGCCCTGGCCGAGCAGCTGTGGACGCGCAGCGAGGAGATTGCCCGGTCTCTCTGAGGCTCAGTAGAGCTTTGGGATCGCGTCGATGCGCTTGAGGACGTGCTCCAGGTTGATGCCGACCAGGGCGGCGAACTGGCGCAGGGACTCCAGGCGCGCCACGTTGTCGATGGCGGCCAGCCGCAGCGCCTCCTCGCGGTCGATGAGGCCTTCGCGCACCTGGTTGGCGCGGAAGTCGTCAAACTCTGAGAAGCCGCCCACCGTGTAGTAGACGTAGTTGATAAACGACGTGTGGAAGTCGTCCATGCGCCACTGGTTTTCGCCGTAGTCGGCGTCGGCCTCCCACTGGTACTCGTCGCGGAGCACGCGCTCGACCTCGGCTTCGCTCCACGGGTAGTAGCCAAACAGGTAGAGGAAGTCGTCTTTGGCCACGAAGCAGTGCCAAAAGGCCATGGCGTTGTCGACGATGGCGGTGTTGATGTAGCCCGGGCTGCGCAGGGTCCGCAGGCCGTAGTAGGCGGCCAGGCGCAGCTTTGTGCCCCAGCCGTAGTTGTACAGCCGCGGGTTGTTGCGCAGGGTCTTGTCGATGCCGCAGTAGCCGATGAAGAACTCGCGCTGCTCCAACTGGTAGCCGGAGCACCAGACGGTCAGGCCGACGCCCAGCTCTTCGCGCACCTCGCGGCCGTAGTGGTACATCTCTTTGTCGCCGGCCTGGACGAAGGTCATCATGCCCAGGTCCGGGTCCTCCAAGAAGGCGTAGATGTTCTTGCGGATGTTCTCGGCCTGGCGCTCGTAGTCGCCGCAGCGATAGATGACCTCCACCCCCAGCGCGCCCGCGATCTTGGCGATGTTGTGCCGGGCTTTTCGGGACGTGAGCAGCCAGTCGTAGCTCATGCCGACCGGGTGCATGCCGAACTCGTTTTTGAGCAGGTGCAGGCCGTAGCTGCTGTCGCGTCCGCCGCTGAGGCCCACGACGCAGTCCACCTCGCCGTTGTTTGAGCGGTACTTGCTGAGCAGCTGCTCCAGGGCGGCCTTGCCGTGCACCTTCTGGCGTATGTATTTGGTGCAGTGGCTGCACACGCCGTCGGCGTCAAAGGTCAGAAACGGGTAGTTCTCGGGCAGGATGCACCGGGTGCAGCGCCTCAGCCCGGCCGGCGAGGGCCGCCGATCGATGACGGGGAAGGGGTTGTCCACCCTGTAGTCGGGTACCGGTTGGATGCGCTCGCTGGCGGGATCGGGGTCAGCTCCCGCGTGCAAGGCGCCCTTGTCCAGGTCGAAGAACACCGGCTCGATGTCGTCAAACCCGATGATTGCGCCCGTGTTGACGGCGACCTTGACCACCTTGGGCGTGTCGCCCTGACGCTTGGACAAAAAGCGGTCGAGGATGAGGCGCTCCGAGGCAAAGGCGATGAAGCCCTCGGACTGTGAGGCGGTGTAGTAAAGCGAGCCGAAGTTGGTCGCGATGCCCAGAATCGGCATGTGCGCGGTCAAGAAGCCGATGGACGCCGACCCGATCAGCTTGCCGTAGGTCTTTGAGACCGCCACACGGGGGTCCGGCGTCTCTTGCAGCTGGTCCGCCAGCAGTCCGAAAAAGACCTCTGTATCGGTCTCGCCCGTGGTTTTGCGTGTGACGGCGCGGCGCAGGCGCTGGAAGTTGTTCATGACGCCGTTGTGCACGCCCACGATGTGGTCGACCTGCAGCGGGTGGTTGTTGGCCTGGTCCAGCTCGGAGCCGTCGGTGACCAGCCGGCAGTGCCCGACAAAGGCGGTCGCGTCCCGGCCGTTGTCGGTGAAGGCGGCCTCCAGAAATCGGCGGAAGCCCGGTCGCGCGATCATCTTGGACGCCGTCTCGGGCTGCTTGTACGTGGAGATCGTTCCACCGCGATACAGCGCCACGCCCGCCGCCTGGCGCCCGCGCGGCTCCGTCAGCTCAAACAGCAGGCACAGATCGCGCTGCAGCGCCGCAAGCGACAGCGACGGATCGCGGATCACCATGCCGAAGATCCCGCACATCTACGGTCGCCCTCCCACCACGTGCGAGCCCAGCACCAGCGTGTCCAGGTTGGTCGCCAGAAAGGTGCGCACGGCGTCGGCCGGGGAGTTGACGATGGGCTCGCCGGCGTCGTTGAAGGACGTGTTCAGCAGCATGGGCACCGTGGTCAGCCGGTCAAACGCCTCGATGAGCGCCCGAAAGCGCGGGTTGCTGCGGCGCGTGACCGTCTGCGCGCGCGCCGTGCCGTCAATGTGTACCACCGCGGGGATCAGGTCGCGCTTTTCGGGGCGAACAGTCAGCACAAAGCTCATGAACGACAGCGTGCGGGCGCCTTCGAAAAACTCGTCGGCGCGCTCCTCCAGCACCGCCGGCGCAAACGGCCGAAACGCCTCCCGGTGCTTGATCTTGGCGTTGATGGTGTCGCGCATATCGTGGCGCCGTGGGTCGGCCAGGATGCTGCGGTTGCCCAGCGCTCTGGGGCCGAACTCCGCGCGGCCTTGAAACCATCCGACGATCTTTCCGTCGGCCAGGGTGGCCGCGACGTGCTCGACCAGCGCGTCGGCATCCAGCTTCTGCGCCTTCAGGCCCGCGTCCGCCAGCGCTTGCGCGCACTCTTCGTCCGAGAACTCGGGCCCGAGATACGCGGACTCCATCACCTCCTCGCGGTGATGCCCGAGCTCGTCGACATAGACGTGATAGGCGGCGCCCACGCTGGTCCCGGCGTCGTTGGGGGCGGGCTGCAGCCACACCGCATCGAAGGGGCCGTCGCGCAGCAGCTTCTCGTTGAGCACCGAGTTCAGGCCGCACCCGCCGGCAACGACCAGCGCGTCGGCGCCGGTTTGCTGGTGGAGGTATCGCGCCGCGTGCAGGGCGACGTCCTCCAGGCGCTTTTGCAGTGCCCATGCGATATTTCGGTGCCGGTCTCCCAGCGGTCCATCGCGCCGCCGCATGGGACCAAGCTCTGCAATGAAGCGGTCCGAGACCCACGGGTCGCGCCCGCCCTGCGCGTAGTTGAAGTAGCGGGTGTCGACTCGAAACGCGCCGCGCTCGTGCAGCGCTATGATCTCGCAAAAGCGGCGGTAGTAGTCGGACCGCTGTCCCATCGACGCCAGCGCCATGACCTTGTACTCGTCGCTGTCCGGCTTGAAGCCCAGGTACTGGGTCAGCGACACGTACACGTAGCCCATGGAGTGCGGGAAGCGGACGTCGTTCAACATCTGGATCCGGTCGCCGTCGCCCAGGGCCAGCGACGTCGAGCTGATCTCCCCGCTGCCGTCCATGATCAGAATCGCCGCGCGCTCAAACGGTGACACCAGAAATGTGCTGGCTGCATGCGCCATGTGGTGGCGCACCGAGTGGAAGCGAAAGGGCGCCCGCCGGCCGTCTCGTGTCGGGATCCGGCGGCGCAGCTCGCGCTCGGCGGTGACCAGCGACCACCAGATGCCGGAGTGACTGGACCAGAAACGCAGCGAGCCGGGCAGTGACGAGATCAGGTGGCCCAGACGGTGATGCAGGCCGTGGAACGGCTCCCAGTAAAAGGCCACGTGATCGATGTCCTCCATCGTGGCGCCGGCGGCCTCCAGGCAATAGCGAATGGCCTGCTCGGGGAACTCGCCGGTGCCTTTTCGGCGGACGAAGCGCTCCTCTTGAGCGGCGGCCACCAACACGCCGTCCCGGAGGATGCACGCGGCAGAATCGAAGACATAGCAGTTGAATCCGAGGATCAGCACAGGTCGGCGGGATTTTACCACCGCCGGTCACGATTTGTTCAGGAAGCGGTCAGGTTGCGTCGCGTGCGGGTTCCCAAAGTGAAGAGTGACCAGCTTGGGAGGAGCCAGCATCATGTCTGTGAAACGAACGTCGCGTACAAAGGGGACCAATCGCAAGGACACCCGCCAGGCTCGCGGCAGGGGCGGCCGCTCCCGTCGACCAAAGCTGCGGGGGCTCGGCTACGCGGAGCAGGCTGCGGCACTCAGCCCAGCGGCAAAGCAGTCGATCGCACAAGCGGGTCTCACCGGTGCGGCCGGCCCCGTCCCGCACAAGCAGCGGATGGAGGCGTCGTTCGGCACCGACTTCAGCCACGTCCAGGCCTACTTTGGTCCGCAGGCTCAGAAGGCGTGCGCCCGGCTTGGAGCCAGCGCCTACGCCGTCGGCAGCCAGATCGCCTTTCGGTCGCCGGATCCCTCGGTGGAGTTGGTGGCCCACGAGCTGACACACGAGCGCCAGCAGTCCTCGGAGGTGCGCATGAAGCAGCCCGGTGGCGCCGGTGAGAGCGGTGTGGAGGCCCAGGCCGATCGTGCCGCCGCGGTCGTCGCTGCCGGCGGTGTGGTCGATGTGGCCTCGCTCAGTGGCGACGCAGCCGGCGCGCCGCGCTACTTTCTGGACGACCTGACCGACTGGGCCTCAGAGCAGGTCGATGACGCATCCGACTGGGTTGACGACAAGGTCGACTCGGCCAAGGACGCGGCGGGCGACGCCTATGACTGGGCCTCAGAGCAGGTCGACGACGCGACCGAGTGGGCCGAGGAGACGTACGACGACGCGACCGAGTGGGCCGAGGAGACGTACGACGATGCGACCGAGTGGGCCGAGGAGACGTACGACGACGCGGCCGAGTGGGTCGAGGAGAAGAAGCAGGCGGCCAACGACTGGTGGCAGGAGAACAGCTCCAAGGTCACGACCGGCCAGACCGCAGCTGCGACGGGCGGCACCTACAACTGGTTGGAGGACCTGATCGGTCCGTACGGCGAAAACGACGAGCAGGAGGCGATTCGCAAGATGAATGAGCACCTGGACGCGATCGACAGCGCCACCTACAAGATCGACGCGGCCGTAAAGGTGGTGTCGGGCGCGCGCGGCTCGTTCAACACGGCCTTGGACGTGCTGGGCTACGGCGCGGACGCTGAGCAGTTTCGGGCAAGCTGGAGCTCTGCCTCGTCCATCTCGGGCGCGGGCAGCACGATCCGCAGCAACGCGCTGAAGGCCGCCGGTCCGCCCAGCGAGTGGGGCAAGACGCTGGGGTCGGGTGTGAAGAAGTACCAGACGATCTCGAAGTGGGTGGGCGTCATCGAGGGCACCGCCGGTCTCATCACCGGCGCGTGCAACGTCAACACAAACTTCAAGGACCTGGACGGCGCCAAGGCCTGGGGCGCCAGCGTCGGCAAGGCGTTTGCGGACGCGGGCAAGCTGGTCTCGGCGGTGCCCGGCTTCGGCAGCGTCTTCAGCCCGCTCTTCTCAGTGCCGGCCGGCGCGATCTCGGGCTTCTCGTCCATGATCGACTCCCGCTACCGCAAGATCGACGGCGAGTGGATGCGCCGCTGCCAGGCAGAGGCCCCGCCGGAGGGCGAAGAGTCCAAGTGCGCCGGCTGAGGCATGGGCGCCGCGCAACCACAGCCACTCGTCCAGTCAGCCCGGTTTTCGCAGCCGTCGCTCAGGGCTCCAGCACCCCCAAGCCAGGGACCCGCTTGAAGTGTTTGGCGTTTGTCGTCAACAGTGGCAAGACTCGCGCCAGGCAGATGCCGGCGATGAGTGTGTCCGCCACCCCAATCCGTTGGCCGGACGACTCCAACAGGGAGTAGAGACGCCCAGCCTCAAAGGCTGCGGCGTGGTCGAGACCATACACGCCGAGCGCGTTAAGCAGCGCGTCCACTGCGGTCTGCTGCTTCGCGGAGCGCACGCCCAGCTGCAGTTCAAAGACCGACACTGACGTCGTCTGGAGATTGCCGGCCGACAACCCTGCTGCGACGGCCGAGGCGCTTGGCTCCCGGCCGCGGAGATAGCCGACGAGTACAGACGTGTCAGCGATGCTCACGGTCAAACCGATCGCGTGCGTCCGCCACGCGCAGCTGGAACTCGTCGCCCTCGTCACCCGCCAAGGCCCCGCGGGCATCGAGGGCCGCAGCGACCCGCTCCAGCCGCTGGGCTTCCTCATTCAGATAGTGGTCAATGGCGTCGCGAACGATGCCAGAGAACCCCTTCTGTCCCCGGCGCGCCGCCAACATCACAAGCTTGGCGCGCTGTTCATCCGTTATTTCTACGGTGGTTCGCATGCACTCACATTAATATGCATGCACATGCATGTCAATTCTGAGGACGTCTCAGCTTTATCCGCGCGCCCAGCGCCAGGAGAAGCAGGTAGGCCCACGCGGGGTCGGAGGTGTGTCCACCGGTCGCGCACCCGCCGGATGTGACGCGCGTGGGGCCAGTGGGCGGGGGGCCGCCGTCGGGGGTGCCGCCGATCACGATCGGACCTGTCTCCCCGGGCACCGCGATGTCGGCCGGCGGGCGGGCTGCCACGTCAGCGACCGCGGCGTCATCCGCTGTGGCCACCGCGTCTTCGGCGGGCGGATCATCGGGCGCATCGGGGGGCTCTGAGTCCGGTGGGGTCCCCGGTGTCGTCAGCTGGATGGCGTCCATCACGACCGCCTTTCCTTTGCCCGCGTCGTCCAGGTAGGTGTCTCCCAGGCGCAGCCACTGGTCGCCACCCGCGGCAAAGTCGAACGTGCCCAGCTGAAGCCAGCCGCCCGCCGCCCACGACTGGTCGACCGTCAGCTTCTGGGTGTCCCCGCCGTGCTTCAGCTTGTACACCGCCTGGGGTGTGCGATCGGACACGGTGTCGGGCATGTAGGCCCAGACGTCGAAGGCGCCGGCGGCCTCCATTTCGAAGTGGTAGATCACCCCCTCGGCGTAATCGGGAGCCGGGATGTCCGCGGGCGCCCAATACGTGTGTCCGCCGTGGCCCTCGGCGCTGAGGTGGGCGCTGCCGGTCAGCGTGGCGCAGGGGCCGTCCTCTTCAAGGGTGGCCCCGCCGGCGGGGATCGTCACGTCGCAGGCGGCATCGGGCGGGTCGTCGGGCGGTGGCTCGGGGCCGTCGTTTCCAGACGTGAGGACGTCGTTTTTGCCGATGCCCGTGTAGCCGTCGATCGGCTCGGCGATCACGGCCCGCCCCCCGTAGGAGCCGCCGCTGCCGCTTCCGCCCAGCTTGCTGTCGCGGTGCAGCGCGAAGTGCAGGTGCGGCGTGGAGAAGCTCGAGCAGCTGGACGCGCCCTGGCAGCTTTGTCCCAGCGTGCCGATCAGGTCGCCTTGAGCCACATGCTCGCCCGTGGAGACCGCCATCGAGTCCAGGTGCGCGTACATGCTGGTGTAGGTGTGCCCGTCGTCAAAGTCGTGCCGGATGTACACGCGGCGGCCGTAATTCGCCCAGCCCGACGAGCCCCACGCGGCGTCGATGACGGTGCCTGCCGCGATCGCCAACACCGGCTGGCCCTTGCCGTGGTTGCCGTGGTTCTTCAGCGTCAGGTCCAGCGCGTAGTAGTCGTTGGCGCACTGCGAGTCCTGCGCGCGGCAGTGCAGCGAAGAGCCGGCGGAGGGGCCGTAACCCGCGGTGATCAGCACCGCCTCGCCGGTCTCGAACGGCAGTGAGAGGTCGAAGCCGTCGGGCTTTTGCACGGCGCCGTCCGAGTGGCACTCGTCGTACTGACAGGCTGTCGCGTCGCGCGCGCTCCCGACGACCAACAGCACGCAAGCGCTGACCAGGGCTCGAGTGAGCATGGCACTACAGTAGCAGAGCGGGGCGCATCTTGACTCCCCCTTGAGGCGGCCACAATATAGCCCTCATGTCGCTGGTTTCGGTCGTCACTCCGGTCTTCGATGAAGAGGAGAACCTCGGAGAGTTTCTGCCCGCGCTGCTCCAGGTTTTGGCGGCCACAGAGCACGACTTCGAGGTGATCTGCGTCAACGACGGCAGCCGCGACGGCTCGCTGCAGAAGCTGCTCGAGGCGCGTGAGAGCGAGCCCCGCATCAAGGTCGTGGACCTGTCGCGCAACTTCGGCAAGGACATCGCCTTGTGCGCCGGCCTGGACGCCGCCGCGGGAGACGCGGTGATCCTGATGGACGCCGATCTGCAGCATCCGCCCGAGGCGATCCCCGCGCTGCTGGCGGGTTGGGCCGAGGGATTTCACGTGGTCACGGCGTCCCCCAGAGAGCGGGTCGGCATGACGCGCAGCCGGCAGGTGATGACCAACGCCTTCTACCGGGTCTTCGGGCTGCTCTCCAACCAGAAGCTGCTGACCCAGAGCGGCGACTTTCGCTTGATGAGCCGCCGCGTGGTCAACGCGCTGCGAAAGTGCCGTGAGAGCAACCCGTTCATGAAGGGGCTGTACACCTGGATCGGGTTCAGCACCAAGGATGTGCAATACGATCAGAAGGACCGCGCCGGCGGCCGCAGCAAGTGGACGTTGAGGTCGCTGCTGGCGTTTGCCTTCAGCGGCATCGTGTCGTTCTCCAACCGCCCGCTGCAGCTGTCGACCCTGGCCGGCACCGTGATTGCGCTCAGCGCCATCGGCTACTCGATCTACTTCATCATCAAGACCCTGATCTACGGCCCGGACGTGCCCGGCTTCCCGTCCACCATCGTGGCGATCATGTTCATGGGCGGCGTGCAGCTGCTGAGCATGGGCCTGCTGGGTGAGTACGTCGGCCGCACCTTTACCGAGGCCAAGCGACGCCCGCTGTACCTGACGCAGGAGCACTACGGTCTCGATCACGAGCCCGGAGAGACGGCGCTCGACCCGCCGGCGGACGACGCGGCGCCGCAGCCGTGACGGACGCCCGCTTCAGGTCCGGCGCGGCCTGGAACTACGGGGCCTTCGGCATTCAGGCCCTGGTCGGCCTGGCCATCAACGTGTTCCTTTTTGTGCGCGCGGGCGCCGAGGCGCTGGGCGTCTTCAATCAGCTGTACGCCATCTTCGTGGTCAGCGGGCAGATCGTCGTCTTCGCCCTGCACGACTCTGCTCAGAAGCACGTCGCCGAGTTTGCGGATCACTCGCCGGAGCGTGACTCGATCGCCGCAGCCGCCCTCGCGCTGGCGCTGGCCTCCGGTGTCCTGGGCGCTCTCGTCCTGATGGCTGCGGCCCCGCTGATCGGCCGACTGAACGACAGCGCGCACCTGATCGGCGGCGTCCGCATCCTGGCGCCGGGCCTGCTGCTGTTTGTGACCAACAAGGTCCTGATGGGCATCCTCAACGGCCGCCGCCGGATGATCGCGTTTGCCATCGGCCAGGCCCTGCGCGCGCTCACCATCCTGGGCGTCTGCCTGGCCGTCGTGCATCTGGACGCGTCGCTGGACCGCCTGGCCCTCTGCTTCACGTTGGCCGAGACCCTGCTTCTCGCTTACCTGTTGCTGGTCCGTCCGCTGACCATCGGCGCGGTCGACGGCGCCAAGGTGCGCGATTGGCTGATACGCCACGCCTCGTTCGGCGGCCGCGGCGTCGTCAACAGCTGCCTGTCCGAGGCCTTCATCCGCATCGACATCCTGATGTTGGGCATCTTCCTGCCCGACGATCAGGTCGGCGTCTACAGCTTTGCCGCCTTCTTCATCGAGGGCCTGTACACCATCGGCATCACGCTGCGAGTGGTCATCAACCCGATGTTGGTCCGCCTCATCGCAGACCACGAACGAGCCGAGCTGCGCACCCTGGCCCGCAAGGTCGGCGCCCTCAGCCTGGCGCTGACCCTGCTCGTCGGCGGCGCGGTGATGCTGGTCTTCCCGCTGCTGTCGATGGTCGCGGACCCCACCCTGGTCGGCGACGCCCACACCCTGCTGGCGATCCTGGCCTGCGGTCTGGTGGTCTACGCCCCGGTCCTGCCCTTCGACTACATCCTGCTCCAGGCGGGCCGCCCGGGCGCGCAGAGCATCTTCATGGCCCTGACCACCGGCGCCAACATCGTGCTGAACGCCGTGCTGATCCCAGCCCACGGCCTGCTCGGAGGCGCCGTCGCCACCGCGGTCTCGTTTGCGCTCTCGGCGGTCGTGCTCTACGCCGCCACCGCCCTGCTGCTCAAGATGCGCGGCGGCATCTTCGTGTTGGCCGACGCCCCGGTAAAGTGAGGTCCTGATCCACATCAGTTCACGACGCCAACCGCGTCGTGCGGCACATCGCACGGGCGTATGGTCGTTGCACGATGACTCTGGAGAGCCCGGCGATGACAGACGCATCACTGCAGGCGCTGTCCAACCTTCGCGATCCGAGCAATCTGCAGTGGTACATCGTGCCGCTGCTCGCCATCGCGGTGTACGTGTACACGGTTGAGGTGGAGCGCAAGAACTGGAACCTGGTGTTTGCCGGGCTGGCGTTCTGGGGGATGGACTGGCTCAACGAGATCGGCAACAGCCTGATCCTGCACTACAGCGGGCGGTCGGCCTTGTGGACCGCGCCGGGGCAGAGCGCCTACCTCATCATGGTGGGGCTCAACATCGAGATCTGCTTCATGTTCAGCATCGCCGGCATCACGCTGGCCAAGCTGCTGCCGGCCGACAAGAAGCAGCGCATTTTAGGGATGCCAAATCGCCTGTTCTGGGGCCTGGCCAACTCGATCTTCTGTGTGCTGGTAGAGATCTGGCTGAACCACGTCGGGCTGCTGGTGTGGGAGTACCGTTTTTGGAGCTTTCCGCACGTGTGGCTCATCGTCCCGTTCGGCTATCTGCACTTCAATCTGGTGGCCTTCTGGGTGCACGATATGGAGACGATCCGCGCCAAAGTGGTGGCGGTGTCGGCGATCTACGGGCTGGTGGTGGCCGCCATCCTCGTCTTCGGCGTCGGGATGGGGCTGCTCTGACCGTCAGCCGTAGCTCTCTTTATGGAGCTGGTCTTTCGTTACGCCCAGCTCGTTCAGCGCCGAGAGCACGGACTCTAGAAAACGCGGTGTGAGCGTCTCCCCGGTCTGTTTTGCGCGCCGCTTGTCCCACTTCGTCAGGGCCGGACCGCAGGCAAACACGCTGACGGCGCTCCAGTCCGGCACGACGTCGCGCAGCAGCTCCAGCGTGACGCGCCCCGACCGGACGTTGGGCCCATGTGACTCGGCGTTGGGCTCGCGGCTGAGCGCGTGCACGACCGAGATGCGATCGGGGTACTGCGCGGCCAGGTTGGCGAGGGCGTCGCGGTAGATGATGTCGTCCCACGTCTTGTTGCCGTACACGATCGTGTGCTTGAGCTTCATGTCGTGGTGCAGCGCGCTCTTGAGCATCGCCCAGTTCGGCACCATGCCCGAGCCCGCGCAGATGTGCACGAGGTGGTCCGTGCGGTCCTCGATGTCGTCCGGCAGGTAGTACGGCCCGGCAAAGCCGGTGATCTCCATGTGCGTACCGCGCGGCGTGCGGCGCACCAGGACCGGCGACAGCAAGGGTGGGTACGGCGTGCGATCCGTGACGTACTCTTCTTCCTTGATCGTGATCGCCAGGTACTTCTCATGGGGCGCCGAGGCCAGCGAGTACGCTCGCGGCGGCTCCTTCTTGCCCTTGATGTCCTCCAGGTACTGGGTCCAGCGGGCCAGCGCCTCGAATTGGTGGGGATCGATGGTGAGGAAGTTGCCGGCCCGATACTCCAGGTGATCGTTGCCGGTAAACAACACCAGCGTCGTCGTGTCATGGGTCTCGATGATCACATCGGCGACCATGACCTCCATCTTCTTGATGCGTTTTTTCTGGCGCGGGGCTTCGCTCATTCTGCTCGTTTTTGGTGCCACGGCCGGACCCTACCACAGCGATTGGTTCTTCAAGCGATTGGAGCCGAAGAACGATCCCTCCATAGCATCAGCGAGCAGAGCAACAGGAGAAGCGCGTGACCGGCTCCACCGCGCGTGCCTGTCGCGGCCGTACACCCGCCCACGCTCTCCACCGGCACAGCCTTGATCGGGGTGGCGCCCGGCGGTGCGGGTCGTTTGGGCTGAGCGCCGCCGCCGGGGATCAGCGGCTTTGAGGAGCGCGCTGGGTCGGTCCCGTCGTCGGGTCGATCGTCAACGGGCGAGGGCTGGTCGCCGTCCGAATCGGGCGGGTCGGAGACCGGATCGGGCTCGTCGGTTGGGGGCTTCTCATCGGGGGGCGCGTCGGCCGAGTCGCAGGCGTCGCCCAGGCCGTCGTCGTCCACGTCTCTCTGCTGGACGTTGGAGGCGCTCGGGCAGTTGTCAGCCAGGTCGGGGTGGCCGTCGTTGTCGTCGTCCAGGTCGCAGGCGTCGCCCTGGCCATCGAGATCAAGGTCCGCTTGGGACGGGTTTGTGAGGGTGGGGCAGTTGTCCGTGACGTCCAGGTGGCCGTCCGCGTCGTCGTCGGGATCGCAGAGGTCGCCCTGAGCGTCGCCGTCCAGGTCAGCCTGGTCCGGGTTGGGCACCAGCACACAGTTGTCCTGGCCGTTGAGCGCGCCGTCGCCGTCCTCGTCGTCGTCGCACGGGTCGCCCAGGCCGTCGGCGTCCAGGTCTTTCTGGTCGGGGTTGACGGCGTTCGGGCAGTTGTCGGCGCCGTCGAGGTGCCCGTCGTTGTCGTCGTCCTTGTCGCAGGCGTCACCCTTCTTGTCGCCGTCGGTGTTCTGCTGGTCGGCGTTGCTCACTTGAGGGCAATTGTCGGCTGTATCGGCGTGCCCGTCACCATCGTCGTCGATGTCGCACGCGTTGCCCTGACAGTCGCCGTCGGTGTACTTCTGTACCGGGTTGTCCGACAGCGGGCAGT
>CAZJHX010000110.1:0-35175 GCA_964545715.1 uncultured Myxococcales bacterium | reverse complement strand
GTCAGCGAACGATGGGGCCCAACAGCCCCGACGGAATCTACTTCCACTTCACCTACGGCAACGCATTGTTCATCGTGCTCGACAGCGTCAATCCCAGCGACGAGCAAACCCTCTGGCTGGAGACGATCCTGAGCGGTACGGAGGCTGCCGAGGCCACGTGGGTCTTCACCTTCTTTCACCATCCCGTGTACCCATGCAACGACAAGCGCCCCTTCGCGCGGGGTCTCGAATGGGTCACGCTCTTCGAGCGATACGAGGTCGATGTCGCCTTCGTCGCCCACTCTCACACCTACGAGCGGACCTGCCCAATGATCGGTGGAGCGTGCGCTGACGGCGGTGTGCTCTTCCTGAACAGCAGCGCCGGCGGAGCTCCGGGGAGATACATCGACGAGTCGCGCGACGACGCCGTGAGCTACGGCGGCCGCATGGACAAGTTCAACTGTAACAACATCCTCGAACGAGGCAGGGGGAGGTGGAACCACTTCTGCCACTTCAGCGTCGAGGACTGCCTCATGACCGTGTCCTGCTTCCCGGACAACTGGTGGGAGACCGGTGAGCCTCCCTTCGATGAATTCGTGATCGATCGCTGCTGAGATGGCCCCACGTCGCATGTATCGAGAACCCGTCGCGCTGGGTTTCGTCGCGCTGCTCACGCTCTGTATCCCGCGCTCCGCACAGGCCGAGCACATCGAGCTCACCTTGGCGCCGCATGAGCCACCGCGTCCCGTCACGCTCCCGATCGGGACGAACGCCAGGGACGTGCACGTCTCGGTCGTCGACCTCGAAGTCGATGCGGGACGACGGCCATCTCGACGGATCTATACGATGGCCGGTCGTGCGATCTTCCGGCACGCAGACCGCAACGCAGTCGTCGGTGGGCTCGGTGCGGAACAGCTCGTAGTCTTTCTGGCCGCCCGGGGTAGTGCCGACGTAGGACCAGAAGAACGCCGTGCCGTCGCCACGCACGGCAAGGTGCAACACCGCGTCAGACGGCGCCGTCTGCGGCGGCGAGAGATCGGCGACCAGCAGTGTGCCGGCCTCCGTGCCGTCCGAGCGCCACAGCTCTCGTCCGTGCACGCCGTCGTTGGCCACAAAGAACAGCCCGTGTTTGCCGGCTACCATGCTGCTGCTCGGCCCGACGCCCCACGCGGCACCAGGGCCGATGTCCTTGACCATACGGGTGCCGTCGGTCGTTCCGTCGCTGACCCACAGCTCGAACTCGGCTGCTGGGGTATGTGCCTGAAAGAAGAAGCGGTTACCGACCACTACCGGAAAGCCGACCACGGTGACGTCCGGGCCCAGATCCACGACGGAAGCGGTTCCTTGCGTCGTCCCGTCGGTGCGATACCAGGAGTTGTTGCCCGCCGTCGGTGCGGACCCGAACCAAGCGGCCCCATCCATGACCGCAAAGCCGTTGGTCCGCCGGTCGACGGTGGTCGAGGCCGTCGACAGCAGCTCGGTACCGGCGGCGGTCCCGTCTGTGCGCCACACTTGTCGCAGCCCGTTGGTTTGTTCGGCCCCGAAAAGGACGTAGCTGCCCAGCGCGAGGAAGCCACCCGGTGACGAGCCGGGCGCGCCGGCTCGCAGATCCGCAAGCTGAAATGTGCCGGCTGCGGTGCCGTCGCTGACCCAGGGCTCCATTCCGTCCGCGTCCTTGCCGGCGAAGATCAGCTTTCCGTTCAGCAGCGCAGCACCGTGAAATGCCTCGGACATGACCGGCGCAACCAGCTGGGTACCGGCCGCAGTACCGTCGGTCGTCGACAGCGCGGGGCCGCCCAGCCAGGCGGTGTCGCCGTCGTCGTACAGCACGACCGCGTCTGCCGCTTGAAGCAGCCCGGTGCCGCCAGCGGTCCCGTCGCTGGACCACATATACCCGGCCTGGTTCGAGGCGCGGATGATCGCGCGGTCGCCCACCGCGCCGAACACACGGGGGACGCTGTTGTTGCCGCCCCCGGGCGGGACCAGATGCGTGACGAACTGCGTCCCCGCCTCCGTTCCATCGCTGGTCCACACTCCCAGCTTCTCCTCGTCCGGATCGAGCGCCCCGAAAAAGAGCGTGTCGCCGACAAAACCCAGCTCCTGCGGCGGACCCTGCCAGTCGGTGACCGTGGCATGGGGCACTCGATACGCCGTCTGCGCGCAGCTCAGCTCGCATGTCAGCCCGTCGGCGCAGGGGCTCGGATCGCAGGGGTCCACCGGGTCGACGGGAACATCGGCTGAGTTGCAGTCCGGTCCCGTCGCGCCGGGCTCGCACTCGCACACCCCGACGCTCGGGTCGTCCGCGCTGGGCACGCAGGTGCCCTTGCCGAAGCAGACGTCGTCACGCCAGCCGCCGACCTGGTGGCCGTATCCCGGGCACTTGTCGCTGGTCAGCGAGCAGAACGGGCCATGCCACCACTCGGAGCTGCAGATGCAGAACATCCCGGTCGGGTCGCACACTCCGTTGTAGTTGCAGGACAGCCCGTTGCCTGGCGCGCAGTTCTGCCCCGGCCCGATCAGCTGGGGGTGCCACACGGCGCAGCGCTCTTCGCTTTTGCGGTGCTCCTCGTCGTCGCATTTGCAGCCGGTGCCGTCGGATTTGCAGACGCCCAGGTAGTGGCAATAGCCCTTGTCGCCCGGCGTGCAGGTGGTCGAGCCGGCGTCGGCGTCGGCTGAGGCGTCTGCGTTGGCGGCCAGGCGCGCTGTCGCGTAGGCGCGCGCGTCCGGCTCATCGGGTGCGCCGGCGGAGAAGCACCCCGCCAGCCAAATACACGCCAAGACCAATGGGACCCGTCCCGTCCACTGCCCGCTTAACATCATTGCCTCCCTGCGGGGCCTTCCAGCCCGCAGTTCCGTTCCCACGAAGAGAATAGCAATAATATTTACAGTGTAAAGTGTTTTAGATCAGCGTTTTGATTCACCAGGCTTGCCGCAGCACTTCTTGCGCGGCGTGGCGCAGCCCACGCAGCCGTCGTCGATGTCGCGTATACCCGGCGACTGCCGGCGCATCCATTGGCGCAGGTAGACCCAGGCGGCCAGCGTCAGGCCCAGCGCGGTGATCGCGGTGAGGTGCGCCAACATCAGGCCGCCGAAAACAGGCCGGCAAAGCCCATGAAGGCCATGGACAGGATGCCCGCGATGATCAGGTTCATGGCCGTGCCCCGGATCAGGGCGGGGATGTCGCTCAGCTCCGCCTCTTCCCGCAGCCCGGCCATCAAGACCAGCGCCAGGGTCAGCCCCGCGCCGGCGCCCAGCGCGTAGACCAGCCCCTGCACCAGCCCGTAGCCGCGACTGGTCTGAAACAGCGCCAAGCCCAGGATCGCGCAGTTGGTCGTGATCAGCGGCAGGAAGATGCCCAGCGCGCGAAACAGGGCAGGGGACAGCTTCTTGATCAGCATCTCCACAAACTGGACCGTGGACGCGATGACCACGATGAAGCTGATGAGACGCAGATAGGGGGCGTGGACGAGCACGAAGGTGTTCAGCGCCCACGCGCACAGCGCCGTGATCACCATGACGAAGATATTGGCCAGGCCCATTCGCAGCGCCGTATCGATGCGCGCGGACACGCCGAAAAACGGGCACAGCCCCAGGAAATAGGACAGCGTGAAGTTATTTACCAGCAGGGCGCTGACAAAGATCCAGAGCAGGCTCTCGTTCATGCCGGCGTTCTCCCCGCGATCCGGTTGAGCGCCAACAGGATCAGCCCCAGGGTCAGAAACCCGCCCGGCGGCAGGATCATCACGACCCACGGCTCGAAGCCCGCGCCGAAGACGGCGATGCCAAACAGCGTGCCGAAGCCCAGAATCTCCCGCGTTGCGCCCAACAACAGCAGCGCAAAGGCAAAGCCTGCGCCCATCCCTAGCGCGTCCGCCAGCGCCAGCGTCGGTCGATGTTTGGAGGCAAAGGCCTCCTGCCGGCCCAGGATCAGGCAGTTGACCACGATGAGGGCGATAAAGGCGCCCAGCTCCTTGTGCAGCGCCGGCGTATACGCCATCAGGGTCATGTCGGCCACCGTCACAAACGTGGCGATGATGATGATGTAGCAGCTGATGCGCACCTGCTTGGGGATGTGTCGTCGCAGCAGCGAGACCAGCAGGCTGGAGCCGGTCAGCACGAACAGTGTCGCGCCGGCCATCACCACCGCGTTGACCGCCGTGTTGGTCACCGCCAGCATGGGGCACATGCCGAGCACGCTGATGAAGACCGGGTTCTCGTCCCACAGCCCCTTGACGAACTCCTCGCGCGGCTTCAGCTCTCGGCGCGTGTTCATGGCGTCTTCTCCGCCGTGCGCAGGTGCTCGAGCCACCGCTGCAGTCCGGTGTTGATGATCGCGCAGACCGCTTTTGCAGAGATGGTGGCGCCGCTGATCGTGTCGACCTCGTGGACCTTGCTGCGCGTACCGGGCTTCACCGGCGTGACCTCGGGCTCGACACCCAGGTCTTCGAACTGACTCAGAAAGGCCTGGTCTTTGTAGATCTTGTCGCCCAGGCCCGGGGTCTCCTTGCTCTCCAGAATCGCCATGCCCACGATCCGGTCCTTGGACGGGCTGTAGCCGAAGATCAGGCGGATCGTGTCTTGAAAACCCGGTCCCTGGGCCGGCACCGCATAGCCGACCAGACTGTCGGAGTCGTCATAGCCCGCGTAGACCGCTTCGTCGCCGTCCTCCCTGCGCTCCATGCGCGTCGCGCCCGGCAGCACCTCCAGCACCGCGACCCGCAGGGCCTCAGCACGATTCGCCGCGATCACCGGCGCGGTCATCTCATACACTCCCACCAACACAAGGCCGGAGACCACGCCCGCAAAGGCCAGCGTCAGCGCCAACCGGGCCGTGGTGGGCTCGGCCGCCGGCGTGGTGGTCGCGTCGGTCATTGGCTGCCCTGCCGCCCGAACGGCCTGGGCTGTGTGTAGCGCTCGATATGTGGAGTCGCCGCGTTCATCAGCAGGATCGCGTACATCACGCCCTCGGGCAGACCTCCCCACAAGCGGATCAGCACCACCAGCACGCCGATGCCGAAGCCGAAGATCCAGGCACCGGTCGGGGCCAGCGGAGACGTGACGGGATCCGTCGCCATATAGATGGTCCCGAACAGCAGTCCGCCGCTGAGCAGCATGAAGCCGGGGCCGGGATAGACCTCGGGAGAGAGGAGGTGCAGCACCGCGCTGAATGCGGCGACGGTCCCCAGAATGGAGACGGGGATCCGCCAGTCGAACGTGCGTCGCCACGCCAGAAACAGACCCGCAAAGATGATCAAGATGGCGCACGTCTCGCCCAGGGAGCCGCCCGTATTGCCGATTAGCAGGTCCCACAGGTCGGTGCCCTGGCTCTCGAATTTCATCGCGCCAAGGGGGGTTGCGCCCGAGATCGCGTCGACCTCGGTGTGCAGCATCGGGACGCCGAACGTCGCCGAGTCGACAGCCAGCAGGCCCTGGCCCGCGCGCGGGTCCGACCAGGTGGTGATCGCCGACGGAAAGGCGGCCTGCAAAAAGGCGCGCCCGACCAGCGCCGGGTTGAAGAGGTTGTGGCCCAGCCCGCCCCAGATCGCCTTGCCCAGACCTATCGCGACGGCGCCGCCCAGAAACGCCATCCACAGCGGAAACGCCGGCGGTAGCGTGAGGCCGAGCAGGACGCCGGTGAGCGGTGCGCTGAAGTCGTGCAGCACCTGCTTGCGCGGTCGCACCGCCGTGGTCAGCCACTCCGCGCCGACCGCACCCGCGACGGCCGCCGTCAAGACCAGCAGCGCGCTGATCCCAAACGTCCACACCGCGGCGGCCACGACGGGCGCCAGCGCCCAGATCACGTCCAACATCAGGCGCGGCGTGGTGACGCCACCTTGCAAAAACGGCGCGGTCATCACGCGCAGCGGACTGGTCGAGTCGCGTCTCACGCGTCGCGCTCACGCTTTCGGATCGCCGCCTTGGCGGCCCGGACCAGCTGCACGATCGGGATGCCCGAGGGGCACGAGAACGAGCAGGCGCCGCACTCCATGCAGTCCTTTACGAACCACTTCTCCATCTCGTCATAGCGTCCCAGCCGCGCCAGGCGTCCCAGCCGCGATGGGTTCAGGAAGTTTGCGCAGGCCTCCAGACAGCGGCCGCACCGCACGCACGTGTACTCCGTCGGCAGCCCGGTCTCCGCTTCCGTGAACGCCAGCAGGCCGCTTGTTCCCTTCAGCACCGGCGCGTCCAGGCTCATCAGCGCGGACCCCATCATGGGCCCGCCCATCACGACCTGGCAGGTCTCTTTGCGCAGGCCGCCGCAGTGCTCCAGCACGTCGCGCACCGGGGTCCCGATAGGCACCAACAGGTTGCCCGGACGCGTGACGCCCGGGCCCGACACCGTCACCAGGCGCTCGATGAGGGGCACGCCGCGGTCCAGCCAGTCTCCCAGCGCCGCCATCGTACCGACGTTGTTGACCACGATGCCCAGATCGAGCGGCAGCCCGCCGGCCGGCACCTGCTGCTGCAGGATCGCCTGGATCAGCATCTTCTCGGCGCCCTGCGGATACTTGACCTGCAGCCCGACCACCTCGATGTCGCCCACATCGCCGACCGCGGCGCGCAGCGCGACGATCGCGTCCTCTTTGTTGCGCTCGACACCGATCGTGACCCGACTTGCACCCAGAACCGGCGCCAGCAGCCGGATCCCGCGCACTACCGCGTCCGGTCGCTCTACCATCGTGCGGTGATCACACGTCAGATACGGCTCGCACTCGCAGCCGTTCAGCACGAGGTGATCGCACCGCTTACCTTCGGGCAGCACGTATTTGACGTGCGAGGGGAACGCGGCGCCCCCCAGCCCGACAAGCCCGCCCTGCTGTACGCACTCCGCAAAGGCGCGGGCGTCCGCCCAATCAGTGGGGCCGTCCGACCCGGTCGCATCCAGCCGCTGCGTGGCGTACGGATCCGCTGTGATCTCAAGGCCGTCGACCAGCCCCCCATTGGGATGTCGGACGGGGCCGATCGCTGTCACCCGGCCCGTTACCGGGCTGTGCAGGCCGGTCGACACCCATCCGCCCGGGGCGGCGATCAGCTGTCCGCGCGTGACGCGATCCCCGATGGCCACAACCGGCTTGGCCGGCGCCCCGATGTGCTGCCCGACAGGCAGCAGATACCGCTCCACAAACGGCATGCGCTGGACTGCAAGGCCAGCGGTCAGATCTTTGCGGTCGGGGGGGTGGATCCCGTGCCGAAATGTGGGCTGCGTGTGGCTCAATGGGTCGTCTCGTAATAGCCGGCGAGGGTCAGTAGATTGCGTGCCACGCGCGCCTCGATCTCCGCAGTCCAGGACGCCCGATGCGCCGCCAGCACGGACGGATCCGGCGCCGCTTCGACCGCGGGCTCCGGGGGTGTCTGCGGCGCCTGCAAACCATTCGCGGCGCCCGGATCGGCACAAGTCAGCCCGAACTCCCCCGCCGCCACCAGGTCGCGTGCCTGCGAGGCGGCCGCGTCGTCCGCCACCCCCTGCGTGCGGGGGTTGGGCGCCAGCAGTGTGAGTGCTGCTGGACCCGGGAATCTCAGCGCCTCGCGCACCGACGTGACGAAGTGGTCGACCGCGCCGATGCTGCTGTGCGCCACGTAGACTCCGTCCGGCGGCTGCCACGACGGCGCGCTGCCGTCGGTCAGCAGGGCGACACAGATCGGTCCCTCCGACGACAGCGCCGTGGCCACCAGGCCGGCATCCGTAGCGTTACCGAGCAGCACGACCGGGGTACACAGCGCCTGCTCTGCCTCCGTCAGCTCGTCCCAGCGCTGCGGCAGCTCCGCGGTCTTTTGATCCAGCTCTGCCCGCGCGCTGCGACACAGCCGCGCGGCCTCGATCGCCTCCCGTACGAGTACGCGCTGCACTGCCGCCGCGGTTTGAGCAGCGTCCGAGGCCGGGCACGTCAGGTGGGGCACGCCGATCGAGCTGGATTCGAAGGCCGCCGCACGAGCGATGGGACCGCCAGACGTCAGCACCAGCACGGCCCGAGCGCGGCCAAGTCCTGTCTCCCCGGTCGGCAGCAGCCACTCGCGCGTGGACAGCTTCCCCGCCATGGCCACGATGCGGCGCAAGGTCACGATGTCGATCCGACCGCCGGCGTGCGCTTTCTCAAAGCGTCCGGCGAGCGAGCTCAGCCGCTGGTCGGACTCTCGCAAGCCGCGTAGGCCGACGGCCAGAAGCTCGATGTCGTTGCTGGGCAGCGCGTCGATGAGCGCATCGCGAATGCGGCCACCCAGCGTCTCCCGAAGCGTGTGTACGTCCTCGACATGCCTGGCGATCGCGGGCTGCCTCACCGCCTCGATGGTGGCCAGCAGCAGGCGCAGCGCGTGTTTGGGGCCGCTGCCCGGCTCCACGTCATCGCGGCCATACACACTGGCGGTGCAGTGCCGTGACAACAGCGTCGCGGCGGCCTCGCCGACTCGATCGTCCTGTCGTACCCGCTCCAGGGTGGCTCCGCCGGTGTCGGGCAGGCGCTCGCGGGCCTGGTGTGCGGTCCGCGCCGCGGCAACGATGTCCACGGTCCGGTCCTGTGCGGTCAGCGCACCCGGCTCGCACGCCGCCACGCAGGCACCGCAGCCTTTGCACGTCGACGGGTCCACGGTCAGGCCGAGGATCTCTGCGTCGTCCGGCCGGTCGGCCCGGGAGGCCTCGAAGAACGGCGCCGCGCGGACGATCGGCAGCGCACCCAGCGCGTCGATCAGCGGTGCACAGCCATCGGTCAGCGCGCCGCGCCGCTTCTCAGGCAGCTTGGCGATTAGTGACACGAGCGCCGGCTCGAGCGCCCCCGCCGCCGTCGCCGGCGCGGTCTCGGCCTGGCCGAAGTCGGTTGTGGCCCGCGCCGCCACCTTCTTGCTCAGGCTGCGCAGGGATCCGGCCGCCTGGCCCTCCGCGGCTGCGATGCCGCCGTCAATGAGCGCTTTGAAGCTCAGCGCGACGGCGCCGATCGCGCTGTCCGGACACGCCGTCCAGCAGTCACCGCAGCCCGTGCACAGCTCCGTTTGCAACACAGGCAGTGGACGGTTTGCAGCGGGTGGGCGCACGCCCAGCGCGGCGGAGAGCGGCGGAGTGATCCCGGCGGTCAGTGCCGGCTCGGCGGCCAGCAGGTCGGCGCGCCCATCGCGCAGCGGTGCGCCGATGGTGTCCCAGAAGACCGGCAGGTTGCCAAGCAGTCCATCGACGGCCTTGTGGCGGCGGACCTCCATCGGGAGGCCCTCGGGGGCGGCGTCGACCACAACCGGCGCCACGGGCCGAGCGTCGTCGAGACCCGCCGTGAACGCGGCCGTGCGCGCGATCAGGGCCGGATCGTTGTCGCTGCATTGTGCCTCGAAGGCGGCCGCCAGCATGCGGTCGCGTGCCTCCGGGCGCAGCCGGTCGCAGACCAGGCGCGCCATGGCTCCGAGCAGGTGGTCGTCCGCGTGTTCCGTGTCCTCGGGACTGACCGACCACTCATCGACCGTGGCCTGCTCGCCCAGCTCGGGGATGCGCGCTGTGGACGCCACGACCACCTGCCACCAGGCGCCGGACCGCCACTCGGTGTCGCAGCGTACGTGCAGTGCGGCGCCGTCGAGCAGCACCCGCGCCAGCGAGGAGCCCACCGGGACCGGCACCGCCACCATGACGCGGTCGTCGGCCTGCTCGTCCTTGCTCCGCGCCGGACCCAGGCGCCAGAGTGGGCCGTGGTTGGCGATTACGTCGCCGAGCTTGGCCTGCCGCTTTGGGTAGTCGGCGGACAGCTCGCCGGTCACCAGCCCGACGGCCGGAGCCTTTGTGCCCGACAGCACTGTTCGCAACGCGGCGGCGCTCAACGGGAGCCCGCCGGCGCCGTATGGAGTCGAGACGATCGAGGGCGCCTGCTCACTCGGCCACGACGGCAGCGCGGGAAATGCCTGACCGGCCGTGCGCGCGTTCTCCAGCGCCATGCTGGTTGTCGCACGAATCGCCGTCGCCAGTGGCGGCTCGCCATGCAGTGGCGGCGCGACCCGCTCTAAAACCGCCACGCGGTCCGCGCGACCCAGGTGGCTGAGAATCGCCGCCGTGGGAAGCGGGGCCAGGCACGTGATCGCCAACGCGCCAAAGCCGTCGGACGTGCGCAGCGCCAGCTCGCCGGCGAGCGCCGCCCCGGCGCCGATTCCGACCGCCACGGTGGTGGCTTTCAGTGGACCTCGCCAGTTGACCGTGCCCAGCTCTCGGCCCAGCTGCTCCGACGTACGGGCCAGGCCGCGTCTGACAGTACCGGGCAAGCGGTCGCCGCAGTAGATTCGGCGTGCCACGGCGCCCATAGCGCCCGTGATGGGATCGGCCGGTCCGCCAAGCCCCGCCGGCCGATCGATGTTGAGCCACCGCGGCACACGCCGCCGCCAGCGTCCCAGCAGCTCGAGCTGGACCGCGCCGCTCGACTCCACGCTGTCGGTCGCCTGGCCAACCAGCGGCGTCAGCTGCGATTGGGTCGGGATCGAGACGTCCTGGACGCAGTTGCCCACCCGCTCGGCGTCCAGACCGACCACGACCGGGATCAGCGCCCTCTCGGCGATGTGACGTGCCGCCACCGCCAGGTCGATCAGCTCCTGCACCGTCCCGGCGACCAGCACGATGGCCCCCGTGCCGGCGAGTACGTGCAGCGCCTCGTGGGATGCGGTGCCCCCGGTCGCGTGCCGGACGGGCGCGGACGGCGCCGCGTAGATCGTCATCGGCGCGCTCCGCCCGACCGCCATGGCCAGCACATCGACGGCGCCGGCCACCTGTGGACCCTCGAGCCACGTCGAGACGCGTACGCCGCACAGCGCCTCGCCCAGCGCGGCGGCCAGGGCGTCTGCCGGCCGGGTGCGGTCAGCCCCCAGGGGGTCGCCGATCCAGGTCGACTGGATCCGCTTCTCAACGGCAATGACCGCCTCGCGGCCAGACGATGCGACGGCGCCGACCGGCAGCTCATCCGCTGCTCCATGGTCCAACCCCAGCCGGCTCAAGACGTCACGCAGTCTACCCATCGGTGTTCTCCTGCTCTGGCTGGAACTGGGCGCCAGGGACCCAGCAGATGGCGGACGTGGGGCAGCGCCTGGCGGCCGAGGCCGGCACCGGATCGCCGGCCAGATCGACGACCGGTAGACCGCAGACCATCGAGATGCGGCTTGGCGGGGCATCCAGCACGCACTTTTCGCACCCGTCGCAGGCGACCGAGCACATCGACCGGGCCAGTTCGCCCGTCAATGGCGCGCTGCATTGCACCAGCAGCGCGTGCTCCAGCGGGCGGATGTGGAACAAGTTCCGCGGACACGCGGTGACGCAGTCTCCGCACGCAGTGCACTTATCGACGTCCACAACGGGCAGCAGATCCGCGTTCATCACGATCGCGTCAAAGCTGCAGGACACCTGGCAGTCCGCCAGGCCCAGGCAGCCCCAGGAGCAGCCCTTGCCGCCACCCGCCACAACCGCCGCTGTCGCGCAGGTCTGCTGGCCCTCATACCGCGCCAGCTCGGTGGCCTGCGCCGCACCGCCCGCGCACGCGAGCCTGGCTACGCGCTTGACGGCCTCGCCCGCATCCACGCCGAGCAGCTGTGCGACCTCATCGATCGCGTCCGAGCCGGAGACGGTGCAGCCGCTCGGCTCGCGGTCGCCCGCCACCAGGCGCTCGGCGAATGCCCGGCAGCCGGGCTCCGCGCATGCGCCGCAGTTCGAGCCCGGCAGCAGCTCCTCTACGGTGTCGATGCGTGGGTCCTCGTAGACCTTCAGATAGCGGTAGGCCACCGCCAGAAGCAGCCCGAAGGCCAGGCACAGCCCACCCAGGATCCCCATGGCGGTAAACACCGAGCTCATCTACTGAAACGGCTCCGCCCGCTGAATCAGCGCGTCAAGGTCCGGCTCCGAGGGATCCGCCGGCTTGCCCGGGTGGATGCACTTGGCCGGGCACGCCTCGGCGGCCACGACGAGATCACGGAAGCTCCCCGCCGCCATGTCACCCAAAATGGCCTGTTTGTTGCCGTCGTAAATAAACAGCAGCGAGTTCACCTCCAAGCAGTCCCCGCAGGTCGTGCACATCGGCGAGTCGATCCACGGATCGTCGCTGACCTCCTCCACAACCGTGACAGCTTCCGGCTCGGGTGCCTCCTCAACGGGGGTGTCCGGCACCGGCTCGGCGTCGGCGGCGAGGGGGGCGGCCACCACCGGGGCAGGCGCACCCGCCGCGCGCAGCACCGCGCTCGGATCATCTGACACCAGCGCATTGGCCAGCCGCTCCAGCGCCTGTGTCGCCGCGCGCCGCTCCACGGCCTCCAGGGCCGCTGCCTGCTCGACGGTCAGTCGCTCACGCTCCGCCGACGCGCTCTGGGCAGCCTCCTCCTGAGCCTGCTCGACCGCCTCCAGCACGTGCTGGTTGCGCACGCCCGCAAGCTCCCGGACCGATCGCCACGCGGAGAGCCGGTCCGCCGCCGCCAGGGCCAACCGGCGCGTCACCGCCAGCCGCAGTGGCGTGCCGGTGGGGTTCACGGCGTCTACAAACGGGATCGACCCCACCCGCTGCAGCGGGTCGAGCGCCAGCCACGTCGCGGCCGGACACAAGAGCCCCTCGGGGGTCTCGCCGTTGACCGGCGTGAAGTCCGCCGCAAAGGCGGGATCCAGCAAGGCATAGTCGCAGAACGTGAAGGCCGCGCCCTCCTCGTCGGCGGGCCAGTCGCCCTCCAGCGCCGGGTTGCCGTCGACCGTCATGCGTCGCGCCCAGCTGGCACCGGCTTCCGGGTCGTATTGGAACAGGGCATGCGCCCGGCCCTCGACGGCCGCACCGGCGGCCAGCCAGCCCTCGTCACCCCCGGTCGGGCCGCTGGGGCCCACCGCCATGACGTGAATCGCGCACCGAGTCGCCGCCAGCGCCTTCTCAAGGCCCAGCATCAGGTGCTGGGGGCGGGCCGCGGTAGACTGCTGAACCAACGCCTCGCGCTGCCCGAGCGCCAGGCGCCCGGGGTCGAAACGAAACGCGGTCATCGGCTCGGAGCCCCCGCCGGGATCTCGGGAGGGCCTCACCGTCAGAACGATTTGGACAGGGCGCCCGCTCAGCGCGAGCCGGACCAGGTCGACCATGCGCCCATCAGCCAGCGCCTCGGCGCCCTCCACCGCCACGATCGTGGGCAGCAGCGACAGCTCCTCGCGGGTGAAGCCCTGCCAGTCCAGAGCGTCCAGCCAGGGGCCGTGATGTTCGGGGACGTACTCATCGGTCAGCTCTAGCTCAGCGGTTCGAGCCGCCCGCACGACTTCGGCCAGCCGCTCAGCCGCACGCTGAAAACGCCGCTCGGCGACCCGCAGCGGGTGTTGTACGCGATCCGTCTCGTGGACAACCTCGGCACCGGCGCCCACAAACCAGTAGATGGCTGTCGATGGGGGGGAGCAGACCCACTGATCCAGGACCGCAACCGCCTCGGTGATTCGGTCCAGCCGGTCCTGAGGCATGCGCAGTGTGCCACGATGGGGGCCGACGAGGGCAGCCAATCGGGACGCATCCAGCAAGCGCGCACCGGTGTCGCCTACCGATTGGCTCAGTCCGTCCGCGCCAAGGGTCGCGGGATCCTTGGAGTGCTCGACCTCGATGCGGCGTCGCAGGTGCTCGGCCAGGCCCGCTAGCTTCTCGCGGTGGATCAGCCAGCGGTTCCAGTGTGTGCGGTTGGCCTCACGCTGCAGCAGCGATCGCCAGGCGTCGTCATGGTACGGCAGCAACGCCGCGCACTCGGGCACCGCCGCCAGCAGCTGGTCGATGCTCTGGCTGAAGCGATCACCGCTGTCGCCTGCGAGCGCCAGCGTCTCGCGCACGCGCGCCGTCGCAGTCGCCAGCGTCTCCCGTGCGTCCTGCGGACCCGAGTCTGCGCCGAGCACCTGGCGGGCGGCCTGCTCGATCCGCTCCAGATTGTCGCGCAGCTCACGGGCTGCGCCGCCCGGATCCAGGACCTCCACCCAGGACTCCAGCGCCTCCGTCAGGGAGACCACGCCGTCGTCGCCCGGGGGAAGCAGCAGGGGGTACTCGGTTCTCAGCAGCGCGCCGCGGGGCGGCATCAGTCGCGGACGGTACGATTGCGGCTCGGCTGAGCCGCCGGTACCGCACAGATGGAAATGCACCAGCGGGGTGATCACGGCAGTCCCCTCACACCGCGAACCGGTCGAGCTCTTCCTCGAACCGGCGCAGCTTCTCCTCGGCGCTCATGCCAAGCCCCATGGTTGTGAAGTCCTCATAAATCGGGCGCGTCGCGTCCTGGTAGAACAGGCCGATCGGTATGACATCGTCACGACTCGCCATCTCACGCGCGGAGTCCAAGCTGCCGGGGGCGAACACCTCCGAGTTTGGAAACGCCCGCTTCAGCGAGTCGTTCACCGGCACCCCGTCCGCGTGCTCCAGCATCAGGACCTGCTGCGGATCGTCCTGAGCCTCGCTGAAGAGCCCATCCGTGTACGTCGGACAGCGCTGCATGATGCGCACAAAGCTCAGGCCGGTGTGCTCGTACGCCTTCTTCAGCGTGGCGTGCAGGTGCGCGGCGTTCCAGTCCACCGTCTGCGCCACAAACGACACGTTGGTCAGGCCCAGCGTCGTCTGTGTCGGGTTCAGCGGGGGCAGCCACGCGCCCTGAGGATGCGTGTTGGTCGCCAGGCCCATCGGCGTCGTCGGCGACGTCTGCTTCTTGGTGAGGCCGTAGATGCCGTTGTCGAACAGCATCACCACCATGTCCATGTTGTAGCGGATGGCGTGCACCCAATGAGCCGCGCCGATAGAGCAGCAGTCGCCGTCTCCGGTCGCCACCCACACGGTGAGATCCGGACGTCTCGCCCGAATTCCGCAGGCCACCGGCAGCGCGCGACCGTGCAGCCCGTGGAAGCCGTACGTGCCCATGTAGTGCGGGAAGCGGCTCGAGCACCCGATGCCGGACACTGCCACCGTCTTCTCCGGCTTCAGCTGCTCGTCGCGACAGATGCGCTGGACGGCGCTCAGGACTGCAAAGTCACCGCAGCCCGGGCACCAGCGGGCGACGCCGCCCTCGTAATCCTCCAACGTGAAATAGCGGGGCGGAAGCTGGGCCGCCCAATCCGACTTCAGACCGAACATTGCTCACTCCCTTCGTCGCTCAGGCGACGCTCCACTTCTCGCCGGATCACGCCCGGCTGCAGCGGCTGGCCGTACACGGTCGACCAGCAGTCGATGTCCAGCAACGTCTCCGCGCGCAGCATGTAGGCCAGCTGCGCATACCGCCGGCTGTGCCCGTTGGCCGGTGCATCGCTGTAGTTGATCTCCACCGTCATGACCCGGTCATAGCGCTTGAAGATCTCCTTCAAGCCCGGAGGCAGCGGCGACACGAACCGCAGATGCAGCGCCGAGACATCCTGGCCGTCCGCGCGCAGCCCATCCACGGCCTCTTCGATGGCGCCCAGAGTCGAACCCCAGCCCACCAGCAGCAGCTTGCCCTCAGAGGCTCCGTACGGCTTGGGCGTCTCCAGTGTCTGTTGCAGCGTCGCCAGCTTCTGGCTGCGCATCTCGCAACCCACCTGGTTGGAGTCCGGGTCGTACGCCACCTTGCTCTGCTGGGTGTGCGCCAGCCCGGTGAGCACGTACTCTCCGCCCGGCTGCCCCGGGATCGGTCGCGGACTGAGGCCGGTCTCAGCGTCCCATGCGTACGGCGCCACACCGGGCGTCCAAGCCGACTCATCGACCGGGGCCGCCAGCCAGTCGGGCTGCATCTTGGGCCGCGGGAACGGCTGCACGCCGGTCGCCAGGTTGGCGTCCGTCAGCACCAGCACGGGGCCGCGGAACGTCTCCGCCAGCTTCCGCGCCGTCACCACCATGTGCAGACACTCTTCGATAGTCGCCGCCGCCATGATGATCTTGGGAGCGTCGCCCGTCGCGCCGTACATGGCCGCCAGCAGATCGCCCTGCTCCACCTTGGTCGGCAAGCCCGTCGAGGGCCCGCCGCGCTGCACGACGACGATGACCAGCGGGACCTCACACATCACGGCCAGCCCCAGAAACTCCGTCTTCAACGCCAGCCCGGGCCCCGAGGTGATCGTGCACGCCGTGCGACCGGCGTAAGACGCGCCGATCGCAAACCCGATCGCCGCGATCTCGTCCTCCGCCTGGTGCACCACGCCACCGACTCGCCCGATCGCGTCGGCCAGATAATGAGACGCCGACGTGGCCGGCGTGATCGGGTACATCGAAACCAGCTCCATGCCCGCCGCCATCACGCCCACGCCCACGGCCTGGTTGCCGTTCATGACGACCACCGGCGGGCGCTCTTTGGGCACCGGAACGGTGAAGCGCAGGTCGGGCAGCTGCTTGGCGGCGAAGTCGTGCCCCGCCTGCAGCAGCTTCTGGTTGATGGCGACGACCTCGGCCGACTTCCGCTTGAAGACCACCTTGATCTCGGCCATCGCCGCGTCCATCGGGGCGTCGTAGATTCGACACAGCATGCCAAGCACGAACATGTTCTTGCCCACGCGAGGGTTCTCGGTGTGCTCTTTACAGGCCGCTTCGATCGCCAGCGGCCGCACGTCCAGGCCGCGCCGCTCGAAGTCCGCCATGGCCTCTTCATATTGGGCGCGGATCTTCTCCGAGCGCTCCTCGGCCCAGCGGCTCTCGAGCAGCACCAGCGTGCCCTCGCGATACGCCTTCTGCTGGATGCGCCCGAACATCACCTGCTCGTTGAACGCCATGACCAGATCGGCCTCGTCGCCCATATTGGTGATCGCCTCTGTCCCAAAGCGCACCCGAATGCCGCTGGCCCCCGCACGCGAGCGCGCAGGCGGCTTGATCTCGGCCGGGATGATCTCCACCGTCCAGACGCCATACCCGCGCTTGGCGAGTACGGTCGCGAAGATCTGGCCCGCTTTCTGGGCCCCCTCTCCGGAGTCACTGACGATTTCAACAACGTGTTGGCTTAACGCCTTCTTGGAACCCACTAGTCGCCCTCACCCATATCTACAAAGAACGCGTCCATCATCAGGTCGTGCTCCACTTGTTCGTGTTCGCTCAGATGCACAGACAGCAGCTCGAGCCGCGTCACCAGCTGCCGCCAGTCGGCCTCGATACCCTCCAGCTCCAGCAACATGACGCTGTGGTCGTCGCGCAGGGTGTCGATGGTGGTCGAGTGCCGCGGCGCCGCCTGGTCCACCGATTCAAAGAACCCGGCGGGCTCCTCCTCCCGCGCGAAGTGCTCCCGCAAGAGCTCGACCAGCTCTCCGATAGCCTGGCCGAGGCTGCCGACATCGCCGTCTGCGCTGAGCTGGCCGAGCAGCTCCTTGATGCGCGCATGTTCCTCAACGACTTCTTGATGGGGATCAGGGTGGTTCGGACCGGAATGTTCGTGGAGCACGTGGGGGCCTCCAAACAAAGTCAATTACGGGTGCAAGTTGTGCGATCTGTGTGCCAGCAACGCCCTGCGGGGCGCCCTTGCGCGTTTGGCGCTTGTCCGGGCGCCGGCAGCGATAGGGTGATTCACCCCGCGTGAGAAACTTTACCCCATCGCTTGTTTTGAGAATGTGACGCTGCGCAACGTTATTGGTAGACGTGAGCGCTTCCCGCGGCGGTGGGCAGCAGGTGCATGCCCAGGTAGGTGAACATCACCGTCGCGAAACCTGCAATCGCCAGCCAGGCGGCTTTGCGACCCTTCCATTGCGGCAGACGCCGAGCATGCAGGTAGAGACCGTAGGTCAGCCACGAGACCAGCGCCCAGTTCTCCTTAGGGTCCCAGGTCCAATAGTCGCCCCACGCCTCTTTTGCCCAGATCGAGCCCAGCAGCAGGCCGACCGTCAGCAGGGCGTAGCCGAGCATGATGCCGCCGTGCATGAGGTCGTCGTAGCCGATCATGGTGTCCCCGCGCAGCCCTCTGAGCTGGACCTGCCAGTGAGGTTTGATCAAGTAGATGACCGCGGCGAGCGTCGCCAGCGCCAGGGCGCCGTATCCGACGAAATAGACGACCACGTGCGGCACAAACCACGGGCTCTGGAGGGCCGGCGGCAGGTTCACCACCTCGATGTCCTTCTTGAAAAAGGCGTAGGCGACGGTGCCGGCCAGCATCAGGGCGGCGCCCGCACCGATCAGCGGCATTCGCGCACGCCGCTCTACCAGCAGGTAGATCAGGGAGGCGCACCAGCAGAACAGCAGCAGCGACTCGTACAGCGTCTTGAACGGCGGCCGGTCAGCCTCGATCCAGCGCAGCACGATCAGCGTCGTGATGATGCCGAACGCCGTGAAGAACAACCCGCTGGCGAGCCAACGAAGCCACTTTGCCGGAAAGCGCCAGCCGGCCGCGTAGCCGACCGCCGCCCCGCCATAGACCGCCATCGTGCCCATGAGAACTTGTTCCATCACGTCACCTCTTGTGTCTTGTCGATGGTCGCGCCGGCCACAGCGCGCTTTCTGCGACGGCGCATAAAGAGGATGTGCGCCACGCCGATCATCATCCCCCACAGGCCCAGGTAGACCAGCGACAGGCCCGGGTCCTTGACCACCATGATCCCGGCATAGCGCGGGTTCTTGGGGTCATAGCTGTTCTGGTAAAACTTGTAGCCTTCCCACGTCAGCGGGTTGTTCACGCTGACCTGCTGCGTGTGCTTGACCTCGCCGTCCACCACCACGCTCAGCGTGGAGTTGAAGTTGACGATGTCGTCGGATTTCTTGCTGAAGCGGATGGCGCGGTCGTCGTCCAGCCGGATGCCGGAGCGACCCTCCTCGCGCAGCACGATCTGCTTGCTGCCCTGCGGTCCGGTGATCTTCAGCGTCAGCGCCGGGTTGACGGGTGGACTGTCGGGGTCCGGCGCGACGTTGTCGATGCGCGCGTCGGCCAGCACCTGGTGCACGGTCAGCGGCACGCCGGCCACGACCAGCGGGGTCCCGATCTGCACCGCATGGCGCTGGATGACCTTGCCGTCCCGCGAGACGATCGCTTGGCCCGCACCCCCGACAAACGTGACGACGCGGCCCTTGGCGCTGCCCGCAACATAGGAATAAGCGAGCTTGGCGCTGGTGACCTCGTGCCCCATGGACCGGCCCGAGGCAAAGAGCCACTGCGGCTGCCCCGTCGGCTTGCCGTCCATGCCCAGCCGCTGAATCGACAGAGCCGGGTTCTTGGGCTCCTGCGACGCGGTAATGGCCTTGCGTGTCTTGATGTCCCAGCGGAAGTCCGGCATCCAGCCCGTCACTTTCCAGTGCGCGCCCCCCAGCCGTAGCTCCTGGCCGACGGTGACCTCCACCGGCGCCACGGACCCGGCCGCCCCGAGCAGGTGCCGGGCCGCCTGGCCGGCCACGAGTTTGGGTTCTGTCCACGCAAAGCGCACGATCAGATCACCTTGCGGCAGCTTGAAGGTGGAGCGGGCCGGGTGATTGGCGAACAGCCACCCGTTGGAGCGCCCGATCTGCACCTCGATGGCAGGATTAGCGTGGCCGTCGTCGTCCGCCACGATCTTCTGCTCCGGATCCGGGTGTGGCTCAAACTTGACGATCTCGACGCGCCACGTGCTGTCCAGCGCGTGCACAGCCGGCGCGTCGGCGGGGTGCGACGCCTCGGGGTTCCAGCTGCCCTTCTCCTCTTCCCGAAGCACGTACAAGCGGTACTCGGGGTCGCGGCGGTCGATGTCAAAGCCGTCCAGCTTGATCTCAAACGGCATGGCCACAGGGCCCTGGTTCTGCTGGTGGCGGAACTGCCCGGTGCTCTGTCCGACCAGCAGGTTCATGTTGCCGCGCACGCCGTACATCGACCCGATCGCGCCACCCAGCAGCAGCGCGATGGTGCCGCCGTGGGCGAACAGGAAGCCGATCTCGCGCCAGCGCCAGGCCTTGCGCTTGATGATCAGTCCCAGCTGGGAGAGGCCGGCCAGGCCGAGCAGCCACGTGAACCAGAAGCTGTGGAAGATGTCGGGCACGTGGAGCCAGCGCAGGACTCCGGCTGCCGAGCCGTAGCGCTCCTCAAAGACGCCCGCCTCGGCGCCCTGCAGCACGATGGTTCCCGTGATGGTCGCCACGATCAGCACCATGAACAGGGCGACCCCAAACTTGATGTTGGTCACCATTCGCACCAGCGGCCCGAACTGCGTCGCCAGCTGTACGCCCGCCCCCGCACCGACGACGCCGACCGCCGTCCAGAGCATCCAGCCCGGGATCACCCCGGTCTGGACACCGTCGTACATGCCGTGCAGCACGTTTGCGACGAGGGCGGTCCCGGCCACCACCGCCAGGCACCCTTTTACAGTCACCTTGCGCCGGCCGGATCGGGCCTTCGGGACCACGCTGGTCGGGGCAGGGTGAGTTGCTGTTGTTCCCATCGTAAGACTCCTCCGGATGGGTCTGAAGCAAGAAGCGGACCCGGCAAATGCGCAGAATTTGGGGCAAATTGTCCCGAACCGCGGGTCAAAAGTCCCGGGTGGTCCCCCTCGGAACGGAGGGCCTGCCCCAGCGCCCCACCCCTGGGGTGAATCGTCCCAGCTTCGAGGCGATTCAGCCCGCCATTGGGGCGCAGTTCATCGAAGTCGGCTTGGATCGGATACTGCACGAGAGCCCGATATGCAGGTTCGCGCTGCCGATCATGCTGCACATCTCCTTGAGCGGCTTACGTGGCTCGTGCGATTGCGCTGGAGTGCGATCGTCATCGCAGGAGTCGTGGTCGTCACCGCTGCGCATTTGGGTGTCGTCGTCACCATCGTTCAGCTGTTTGCCGGCGTGGCGATGCTGGCGCTCTCCAACGGCGTGTTTCAGTGGCTGATAGGCCGCACCCTCACCCCCGGCACCCGACGGCTGCAGAACCTGATCGCATCGCAGGTGCTGGTCGACCTCCTGGTGTTGGCCTGGCTGCTGCACTTCTCGGGTGGAGCGGACAACCCCTTCACGGCGCTGTTCGTGGTGCCGATCGTCGTAGCTGCGATGCTGCTGCCGCTTCGAGACGCCGTGGTGCTGGCGATCTCGGCTGGACTGTTGCTGGCCGCGGTGCTCGTGGGCGAGCTCACTGGGTTGATTGCGCACAACGGCCTGCAAATCGGGACCGATCAGAGCCTTGAGGAGCTCGGGGGCGGAGGCCTCTGGCAGTCGGCAACCTTCGTCGGGGGCTACCTGGCGGGTTTCCAGGTCGTCCTGCTGGCTGTCGCATATCTTGTTCACTCGCTGGCAGACCGCCTGGCGGTGGTCGAGGCAGAGCGGCGCCAGCACGAGCGTATCGCGGTGGCCCGGGAGCGGCTGGCCCGCGTCGGTGAGCTGTCCGCCGGTGTCGTGCACTCCGTTCGTAACCCTCTGCACACCATGCTGGCGTGCACCGACATCCTGAAGACCCGGCTGACGGAGGAGCAGGCGACGGCGCGTCGTATGGTGGCCACATTGGTCGAAGGCATCGAGCGAATCGAAGGTGTCACTCAGCGGCTGCTGGCTCTCACACAGCCGTCGCCACCTCAGCTTCAACGCCTCGATTTGCGCGCCACAGTGGATGAGGCCGTGCGCTTTGTCGGTGTGCTGGCCACCGAGCGCGGTGTGACGGTTCGCAACAACGTGCCCGCTCCGCTGCACACCAACGTGGATGGCGACCGCATGTTCGAGGCGATCGTCAACGTGCTCGACAACGCCATCCGCGCCTGCCAGTCCGGCGGCAGCGTCGTCGTGACGGGAGCCGGTACCGAGGCGGGCCGGATCGACCTCGAGATAACAGATACCGGCGTCGGCATCCCAGCCGAAGAGCTGTCCCGGGTCTTTGAGCCCTTTTACTCCAGCCGCTATCCGGACGCCGGCACCGGCCTGGGCCTGGCGATGGCGCGCCGGTCGGTGGAAGAGCACGGCGGGCGTATGACGCTGAACAGCCAGATCGGCGCCGGCACCGTCGTCGGGATTCACCTGGACGGCGTCGGGCATTGGGCCAACGCATGAGTGGTCTGCCCCGATCCACGTTCCGGCGCAAGCTGCGAGGCCGGACATGATGGGCTCCAAGCTGCTGGGGCGGATCGGCGTCCGGCTCGCGGCCCCCGCCATGGGGCTGCTGCTGCTGTCGTTGGTTCTGTTCGTGTGGTTCGAGGTCCGCGAGGTCGAGCGCCGTGGACAGGAGACGCTGGAGAATTACGCGTCGCTCCTCAGCAGACTGGTCGTCACCAGCGTGCGCGACTCCATGCTGAACAAGGATCGCGCCCGCATCCAGCGGCAGCTCGGGGACCTGGTCGCGCTGGACACGATCGACGCCGTCCGCGTGGTGAATCTCGACGGACGGGTGACGTTTGCTACGGACGGGCAGTCGGTCGGACAGACGCTGAGCACCAGCGCCCCCAGCTGCAAGGTGTGCCACCAGCCGGGCAAGCCGCCGCGTCGCGAGGAGGCGACCCTGCGGTTCACGGACGAGAGCGGCCATCGTGTCTTTCGCGCTGTCCAGCCGATCCTGGCCGACGCGTCATGCCTGGGGTGCCACAAACGCCGCGAGGTGGGCGACGTGCTGGGCATTCTGCTGACGGACCTGGACGAAGATGAGCTGACCGGCGGCCTGAAAGTGGGCGCCGAGCGATCCGTTGGACTGGTCGCGCTGGCCGTGGCCTCTGTCAGCGTGGCGCTGCTCTTCGGAGTGCGCTGGGGGCTGTTGCGCCGCCTGCACGACGTGCGCGGACTGATCACGAACCTGCGGGAGGGGGTGCTGGCCCCAACTCACACCGCCGTTCCGCGCGACGGGCTGGACGAGCTGGACGAGCTGTCGCCGATGGTGCAGGCGCTGGCGGCCGATCTGCGCGATCGCCTGGGGTTGGAGCGCGCGGCGAATCGCGTGACGGCGCTGATCGACGGCCATTCGTCGGCGGCGTTGCTGTTCGGACCGGAGGGCTCGGTCCTGACAGCCAACCGTCGCGCCCGCATCTTATTGGCGGGGCCGGACGCGGCGCCTCTCGAGGGCAGACACCGCGCGGAGCTGCCGCAGGCGCCGGACATGGAGATGCTGGTCCGTGTTCGTGAGCAGGGGTGGGTGCTGTGCAGCGACGAGATGAACCCCGCGCCGGGCGTGTCCGCTGCGGTCGTGGCGATCAGCGGCGCGCAGGGCGCGCTGGCGGCCTATCTGGAGGTCTGGCCCGAGCAGCGCGTCGATGACCACGAGGAGGATGCCGACCTGCCTTCGGTGCCGGCAGCGTCTGCGATGCGGGTGTGGACAGAGTACACGGTGGCGCTGGCCCTGGCGGCTCGCCCGAGCAAGAGCAAGCGACGCGGTGTGCTGCAATTCGACCGGACGCTGGCAGCCGCTCGACGGCTCGCCGGAGAGATCGTGTCGCTGGCGGTCGCTGTGGAGCAGGAGTGCGGGATGGTGGACCTGGGGGCGCTTTGCAACCTGGCGAGGTCCGACGCCGCTCAAGTCGATGATGGCACCGAATGGAGCGTGCTCGCGGAGCCGGGTGTGAGCGTGAGGGGGCACCCGTTCCTATTGCATGCGTTGGTCGACCGGCTGGCGCAAGCCGCGGCGGAGGCAGCGCAGGGCGGTGAGGTGGTGCTGTTCGCGCGCCCAGAGGGGGCGGGTGGTCGCATGTTTCTCGGGGCCTGGGCGTCCGTTCCCGAGGCGGCCGTTCGGCTCGACCGTGCCGGCGGACCGCCGCTCGCTCGCGCGGTCGCGGCGCTTCACGGTGGTGGGGTGGAGATCGATCCGCGCTTTGACATCTCCACGCTCGCGCGCGTGGCCGGCGCAAAAGTTCGCGGCACAGTGGGCACACTGTACCTGGCTCGGCTGGAGGGTGGCCATGCAAACGTGTGACTGCGGCCGGTTCATGCTCAAAACTGGTGCCTACGCACCATACGCGATTGGTGCCGCCAAGCCACTGCAGAATGGTGCGCCGTCGCGCGAAGAATGGTTCGCGCTGCCAATACTCAAAACTCGCCCAAAGAACGATATTGTAGATGGAGGCTGCGAGAGGCCGCACGGAGCGACCCATCAAGATTTCCTCCAGGGAGCTCGACATGGAAACCGCCTACCTGACCAAACTCGTACTCAGCGTCCTGATTTTCGCGCCCGGTCTGATTCTGCTGGCGTTGGGGCTGTTTGTCGGGCTGCTGATGGTTCTGGAGAAGGTCGGCCTGTTCGCGAAAGTGGCGCCGATGCACGCCGAAGTCGCGCCCGTCGCGGAGCCTGCAGCCGGACCCATCGTCGAAGGGCTGCAGGCGTCTCTGGAAGAGACCGCCGAGGCCACAGAAGAGAAGATCGTCAACGGCTGACCTGGCCGCTCGTAGTCGCCGCGCCCGCCGCCCGCCCTGCAAGTCCCCCTCACAGTTTGTTTCCTCGCGGCTCTCGTCCGCTATGGAGGTTTGAATGATCGATCGCATATTGCGTCGTCTTGCTCGCGCCGAGGATCGCGCACTGCTGGATGGCTCGCCGTCCAGGATGTTGCGCTTGAGGGTCATCGCCCGCATTGGACTGCGGTCGGTGTGGGGGTATCTGGTGGTGCTGTTTCTGTTGGCCACCGTGACGGTCGCGTCCGGCATGGACGTGTACCACCGCACCGAGATGCCCCAGTTCTGCGCCGGCTGTCATGAGATGGACGAGAACTTCGAGTCCTGGAATGAGTCGCTGCACGCCGACATCACGTGTGTGGACTGCCACGCCAAGCCGGGTCTGGCCGGCTTCGTCGAGGCCAAGATCGCCGGCATGACGCAGCTGTGGATTCACGTGACCAGCGACTCCATCGAGGACATTCGCATCAACCAGAACTCACGCGAGACCGTCAGCGAAAACTGCGTGAGATGCCACCCGGGCGCGCTGCGTCTGGAGGAGCGCTCTGGGTTGACGATGGCTCACCAGCGCCACGCCGATGCGGGTGTGGCCTGCATCGACTGCCACACCGGCGCCTTTGCACACCCATCGGAGGAGGCGCGCGCGGACCCGCGACCGGGGCTGGTCGACCGTGCGTCGTGCGCGACCTGCCACGACGGGCGGACCGAGGTCTGGGACGTCGTGGCGTTTGCCGCCAACGACGAGAAGAACTGCGATCGGTGTCATCAGGACGCGGTCCTGGGTCTGGATCACGGGGCCGGTGGCGAGAAGCAGCCGACGACGTGCGTGAAGTGTCACGAGCGCGTCGAGGGTCGGCGTCACTTCACCATGAAGGACGCGGATCTGGTGCAGATGTGCGGTCAGTGCCACGAGTCGACGGCCGCGGAGCACGAGTCGGTGCATGAGTCCTTCGGCAAGGGCCAATGCAACGACTGCCATCGCGTCATGTCGCAGCCGTTCCTCTACAAGACCGGGCCCAAGCCGAGCGAGGCGATGTGCATGAGCTGCCACACGCGCGACCGGGATCCCGACGACCCCACCGCTGCGGGCAAACCGGCCGGCTTCATGGACGACGACACGGACCTGCACGAAGAGCATCGGGAGTACATCGAAGGCGGTCCGCAGTGGTGCAGCTCCTGTCACCTCGGCCACGCCAGCAAGGAGTCGCCGTTCCTGATTCGGGTCGCGTCCGGGGAGGACGAGGAAGAGCCCGGGACCTTCGAGCGGACGGACAACGGAGGGACGTGCTCCGGCGGCTGCCATGCGGATGACGAGATGGAGTACACGCGGGAGGAAGCCGAATGATCGGTCGACGCTTTTTAGCCTATTTCCTGTTCTTCATGGTGCTGCTGCTGGTCGCGACTGTCGCTTTTGAGTGGTATGCGCTGGGCAAAGCCGGCGATCAGGCCACTCAGCGCAATCTGTTGGTGGCGCGCAGCGTCTCTCGATACGTCGGGGGGATGCTGGAGCGCGACGTGCAGGTGCTGGAGCGGGCGCTGGCGGAGGTGCCGGCCACGATCGAGGACCCGTCCAAGGTACGGGCGGCGCTGGCACAACGTCGGGAAGCCACGCTCAGCCGCGCCGGGATCGCGGTCTTCGATGAACAGAGGCGCTTGCTGGCCAGTGACACCGAGGTGGCTCAGCTGCCGCCGCCGGACATTCTGCTGCCGGCGCTGCGTCAGGCCGCCGCGGTCGAGGGCATGCTGTTGACCGACATGTGGCGCGATGGCGAAGACCGGCCGTCGGTATCGATTGTGATCTCGCGCGTGCGGGACGAAGTCAGGCGAACCGCGCTGGCGACGCTGCACGTGGATCAGCCCGAGTTCATGGGCCTGTTCGCGTATTTTCTAATCGAGGACCACGCCAAGCTGCAGTTGCTGGACTCGCGCGGCATCGCGCTGTACTCCACGGTGCTCGAAGAGCGCTTCAAGTCGGTCGTGCACGGCACCTATCTCACGGACAACGTGCGGCTGGGCAAGCCGGTCACCATGCCGTGCCACTCCTGCCACATGGATGGGGACAAGGAGGTCATCGAGCAGACGCACGTGATCACCGTGGCGCCCGTGCCGGATACGACGTGGAGCGTCGCGCTGGTCGAGTCCGAAGAGCAGCTGCTGAGCGGGGTCCGGGACATGGCCTGGACCTCGATCATTCTGGTCTCCTGCTTTTTTGGCGCGTTCATCGGCTTCTTCTGGCTGCTGCGGCGCCGGGTTTTGACGCCGATGCGGCAGCTGGCGGACGCGGTCACCGGTATCGCTGAGGGTCGGCGCGAGGAGCCGATCAACCTGGATGCGGACGATGAGTTCACTGTGCTGGCCGAGTCCTTCGAGACGATTCGCCGGCGGTCAGCGCCGAGGACCGACCTGCAAGACGAGCCCCACGAGCCGGAGACGCCGCCGGCCAAACCGTTGGTGGAGCCGACGGCGGAGACCCTGGCGCGCACGACGGCTCCTGTGATCGACGAGTTGATGCGCTTGGAGCTGGTCAAGTCGGCCGCGCTGTGGCTGACGGGTCCCGCCCTGCCGGACGGCTTCAGCGCACAGCGGGGCGTGGAGCTGCAGGCGGAGGGCGACGCCTTTGGGCGCTTGACGGACGACGCCCCCGAGCAAACCTGGATTTCGCTGACGGACGTGCCGCAGCGGGGCCTTGAAGTCGGGGACGCCGGTGACACCAAGAGCTTCCATGTGCGGCCGCTGAACGTCCTCGATTCGCTGCATGGTCAGCTGTGGATCGGCGTGGCGGCGGAGGATCGCGAGGGTGTCCGGCCGTTCGAGCCGCTACTGGAGCTGCTGGGGGCCCAGGTCGTGTCGCTGCTGGAGCGCAACCTGCTGTTCGAGCGGCTTCGTTTGGAGCACGAGCGCAAGGACAAGATGCTGCATCACCTGTTTGAGGCGGAGGACGCCGAGCGAAAGCGGATCGCTCGCGACCTGCACGACGCACCGGTGCAAGTGATGACGGCGCTGCTGCTGGCGCTGGAGATGCTGCCGGTCAACGATGAGTCCGAGGAGCAGAAGCGGGCGCTGGCGCGGGCGCGGGACATGGCGCGCGACGTCATCGATGAGCTGGACCGCTTGATCCGCCGGCTGCGTCCGGCCGTGCTGGACGATCTGGGGCTGGTGCACGCGGTGGCGTCGCTGGGCCGCAACCTGCTCGAGACCTCCGGTGTCGCCTTTGACCTGTCCGTGGAGGACGGTGGCGCGACTCTGGGGCTGCCCGAGCATATCGAGACGGCGGTGTCCCGCGTCTTTCAGGAGGCCGCCAACAACGTGGTCAAGCATGCGGATGCGACGGTCGTGTCGGCATCCATCATCCGGGCGTCGGGCCAGCTGGTGTGCGTGATCGAGGACGACGGGGACGGGATGGATCTGTCGTGGCTGGATGACGTGGAGGCACGCCCGCGGTGGGGTGTGCTGGGGATGCGCGAGCGGATCGCTCAGCTTGGCGGTACGATCCGCTTCTCGTCGGCGGTCAGCGGTGGGCTGCGGATAGAATTCGAAGTCCCGGTGCCCGCGGTCGAGGAAGCCGCGTCGGAGGTCCCCAGTGTCGTATCGCATCGTCCTGGCTGATGACCATCAGCTCGTGCGGGAGGGCATCCGCGGGCTGATCACGTCTCGGATGCCGTCCGTGACCATCGTGGCGGAAGCCGCGACGGGCGTGGAGACGTTGAAAGCCTGTCGTGAGCACACGCCGGACCTGCTGGTGCTGGATGTGTCGATGCCGGATCTCGGCGGGCTGGAGGTGCTGGCCGAGCTGTCCAGTGACAGCCCGTCGACGAAGGTCATCATGGTGACGCAGTACGGCGATCGCGAGTATGTGATCAGGGCGCTCAAGCTCGGCGCGCGGGGCTATGTGCTCAAGAAGTCCGCGGCGGCCGATCTCGTTCAGGCGATCACGCAGGTGATGCACGGTCGCACGTTTCTCGATCCGTCGGTGGCCGGGGTCGTGATCAGCGCGGCGGTCAGTGGCGAAGACGACGACGAGCTGGCGCGGCTGACCAAGCGCGAAGTCGAGGTGCTGCGCCTGACGGCCGAGGGGCGCAACGCCCGGGAAGCGGCGCGGCTGCTGGGCATCAGCGAGCACACGATCAACCGTCATCGCGCCAATCTCATGGAGAAGCTGGACCTGCACAGTCGCGCGGAGCTGGTGCGTCTGGCGATCCGGACCAAGCTCGTTCAGGCCTGACCAGGCCTCTAAGGCAGCACCGCCTCCACCGCTTCGGTCAGCGCCGAGTGCTCCACTTCTTCGTCCGTGTAGACCTGCTGGACGACTCCGTCCGGGTCGAGGAGGTAGACCAGCGGGAAGAGATATTGGGTGTGGCCGACGCGGGTGTAGAGGCGGAGCACGTCCAGGTCCTGGTCGAGCAGGACCGGGAAGGTGATGCCGGTCTGGCGCTCGAAGGAGATGGCGGTGGCCAGGTTGTCGCCCAGATGCAGGCCTGCGGCGACGAAGCCTTGAGTTTTATAGACCTGCCAGAAGTCCGCTTCGATGACCGGGAGCTCTTTGAGGCAGCTCTCGCATTGGGAGTTGAACAGGCGCAGATAGACCGCGCTGCCCAGGTAGTCGCTGAGGGACGCCAGCTCGCCGGCGGTGGTGGGCACTATGAAGTCGGGCGCCTGATCTCCGGGCTGCAAAATGTCGGGGTTGACGCTGATCGGCAGCACAAACTCGGGGCGATCCGGATCGTTGGTCTTGAGCACGGCCTGCGTGTCCAACGGATCCCCTCCGCTGACCAGGAGGTCGAGCACCTCCAGGCCATCGGGCGTGACGGTCAGCGGCAGGTCGTTTGTGAGGGTCAGGCGGTCGCTGCCGAGGTCGATCTGGTCGATCTCGAGGTCCTCCCTTCCGGTGTTGGTGATCAGCACGGCAGCGGCTCCGCCGGCCTCCTCGGTGGCGCTGAGATAGGGCCATTTCGGATGGAGGGCCAGCTCGGCGGACGGTTGGTCGGGGTGCACCGTCAGCGCGGTGGCGTGGTCCAGGCCGAGGGTCGCGAACCCGCTCTGAGTCGTCGCGATGCCCAGCGCACGGGCGCCGTCGGGCGACCGGACCGGGAACGGCTCGCGAGCGAGCGCGACCGGCGCGGGGGAGGCGATATCGATGAGTCGAACGCGGTCCCAGTCCGCGACCGCGGCGAGGTTCTCACGGACGGCTACAGCCATCGGCAGTCCGCGGGGGGCGAACGTGAGCGTCGAGGCTTCGACGAGCGCGTCGCTCTGGGTCGTGAGGACGGCCAGGCCCAGCCCCATGACGGCCACGACCAGGCGGCCGTCGGCTGTGCGTGCGATGCCGGTGGCGTGCTGGGTTTCGCTTGCGCTCCACGTGGAGAGCGGGACCAGGTCGCCCTCATCCGACATGCTGAGCAGGGAGACACCGAGGGGGTGTGCCACGGCCACCCGGTCGGTCCAGGCCGCGACGGCGCGTGCATCGAGGCCGGCCGTAATGGTCGGTGGGGTTGCGAGATCGGCGGGGGCGGTCGCCACACCTTCGGGGCCGACGGCGGCGATCATGTGGCTGTCGTGCCACACGGCGTGTAGCGGGGCGGGGCCGTCAGCCGAGGCGAGCGCCGCACCTGTCTCCAGCGCAAAAGTGGACCACTCGCCTGACGCGCCGGCCGCGAAGACGCCCGATTTGCCGACTGCCACAGCTCGGCAGGGGCTCGGCAGGGGCGCGTCCCAGCGGGCGGTCAACCCGGCGGTCAACACGGCCACGGCGTCCCCGTCGCACACCGCGACGTAGTCGTCCCGCGCTGCCAGCGCGCCGCTGACACGGGGGATGGCTCCTATCGTGCGCCTGGCTGTCCGAACGACGGGATCTCCGGCCGGGTCCGGGGCCGTTACCCGGGGTCCGGGGTCCTCGTCGGGGGGGCCGGGGTCGGGTGGCGGCGCCAGGGTCTCAAGCGCGGTGTCGGCAGCCGGCGGTGGCGGCTGCGGGGCCTGCGGCGTGGTGCAGCCGACGCTCAACGCCAGCGGGAGGCATGCATAGAGCAACAGGGTAGGGGGATGACGGCGCATCGGTCGACATTGGCACGGGCCGGCGCGTGGCGCTGCCGGAAACCTGCGTCACGACAGCATTTGGGCGGTCGCGCTGACCCGCATCAGTCGGCGGGAGGTGGCGCCGCCGATTGACTGCGCCGCCGTAGTATAGATCTGGGACACGGTGACAGGAGACGTCTATGGCGGCCAAAGGGATGGTGACGATCGAGGCTGACAGGTGCAAAGGCTGCGGCCTGTGCGTACCCGTCTGCAAACCCAAGGTGCTCGGCATGGCGTCGCGCCGGTTCAACGCCAAGGGCTACCAGCCGGTGGAGGTTGTAGCCGAGGGGTGCACGGGGTGCGCGGTGTGTGCGGTTGTGTGCCCGGACGTCGTCTTTACCGTGTATCGGCGCCGCAAGCCGTCGAAGGCGGCATAACCTATGACGCACGTACTGATCGACGGAAACACCGCTATCGCCGAGGCCGCCATCCGCGCGGGCTGCGAGGCCTTCTTTGGCTATCCGATCACCCCGCAAACCGAGGTGCTGGAGCACTTCTCGCGCCGGATGCCCGAGGAGGGGCGCGTCTTTCTGCAGGCGGAGAGCGAGGTCGGCTCCATCAACATGGTCTACGGCGCGGCGTGCGCCGGGGCGCGGGTGATGACCTCGTCGTCCAGCCCGGGGATCAGCTTGATGCAGGAGGGCCTGAGCTACATCGCGTGCTCCGAGGTGCCGGCGGTTGTGGTCAACATCATGCGGGGTGGGCCGGGGCTGGGGAACGTTCAGCCGTCGCAGTCGGACTATTTTCAGGCGGTGAAGTCGGCCGGCCACGGCGACTTCCACATGATCGTGCTGGCGCCGGCGACGGTGCAGGAGGCCATCGACACCGTGGTGCTGGCCTTTGAGCTGGCCGAGAAGTACCGCACGTTGGCCATGGTCGTGGCGGATGGGGCGATCGGTCAGATGATGGAGCCCGCCGAGCTGCCGCCGATGGCCGAGGTTCGCCCCGCCGTGGAGCGCCCCGACTGGTCGCTGACGGGCGCCGCGGGTCGCGAAAACAACATCATTACATCGCTGTGGCTGGGCGCGGAGAACCTGGAGAAGGTCAACGATAGGCTGCAGCACAAGCTGGCGGCCATCCAGTCCGAAGAGGTGCGCTGGGTTGAGGAGCAGACGGAAGACGCGGACCTGCTGTTGGTCGCGTTCGGCACGGTCGGACGTGTGTGTCAGACCGTGGTACGCGACGCCAGGCAACGCGGCATGAAGGTCGGACTGCTTCGCCCCATCACGCTGTGGCCGTTTCCCGAGGCGCGGCTGGCGGAGCTGGCGGCGCAGGTGGACGGGATGCTCGTTGTGGAGATGAACGCGGGTCAGATGGTCGAGGATGTCCGGCGGGTGGCGGCGGGCCAGTGCCCCGTCAACTTCTACGGGCGTACCGGCGGCGTCTTTCCGCTGCCCGACCACATCCTGCCCGAGCTGGAGAAGCTGGCAAACCAGGAGGCCGCTCATGTCGGTCGTTGAGATCCCCGAAGACTTCGAGCGTGTCTATGGACGGCCCGACAGCCTGACAAAGCGCGACACCCACTACTGCCCCGGCTGCACGCACGGCACCGTCCACCGGCTGGTGGCGGAGGTGCTGGACGAGCTGAACATGCGAGAGCAGACCGTCGGCATCGCGCCGGTCGGCTGCGCGGTGCTGGCCTACCACTACTTTGCCGTAGACATCGCAGAGGCCGCGCACGGTCGGGCGCCGGCGATGGCCACGGGCGTGAAGCGGGTGTCGCCGGACAAGATCGTCTTCACCTACCAGGGCGACGGTGACCTGGCGTCCATCGGGACCAACGAGATCATCCACGCGGCCAACCGGGGGGAGCTGTTCACCACCTTCTTTGTGAACAACGCGATCTACGGGATGACCGGCGGGCAGATGGCGCCGACGACGCTGCCCGGGCAGGTGACCACGAGCAGCCCGACAGGTAGAGACGTGGAGACGGATGGGTACCCGATGCGCATGGCCGAGTTGATCGGCATGCTGCCCGGCGCCGCGTACGTCACCCGGCAGGCGGTCCTGGATCCGAAGGGGATCCGCAAGGCCAAGAAGGCGCTGAAGCTGGCCTTTCGCGCGCAGCAGGCGGGTCTGGGCTTCACGATGGTCGAGATCGTGTCGACGTGCCCGGTCAACTGGCGCATGGAGCCCGATGAGGCGCTGAACTGGGCCAGGGACACGATGATCCCGTACTTTCCGTTGGGCGACACCACGATGTCCGACGCGGTGGCCGCGTTGAAGAAGGGGGGCTGACCATGGACCACGAGATCATCATCTCCGGCTTCGGCGGCCAGGGCGCGCTCTTTGCCGGTCAGCTGCTGGCGCACGCCGCGATGGACACCGGGCGGCACGTGACCTGGATCCCGTCATACGGACCCGAAATGCGCGGCGGCAAGGCGCGGTGCACCGTGATCGTGTCCGACGATCCGATCGGCAGTCCCCTGGTGAGTAGACCCACGGCCGCCATCGTGCTCAACATCCCGTCTATGGAGGCGTTTGAGCCTATTGTGCGTCCGGATGGCGTGCTGGTAGTCAACAGCTCGCTGGTGCCCGATCAGAGCGAGCGCGACGACATCCGCGCGATCCACACACCCGCTACGGATGCAGCCACCGATCTGGGCAGCGTGAAGCTGGCCAATGTGATCCTGCTCGGCGCGCTGGTGGAGGCCACAGGGGTCGTGCCGCTGAAGGCGGTCGAGGCGGCGCTGGAGGCTCATCTGCCGGAGCGCCATCGCGGTCTGCTGGAGAAGAACAACCAGGCGCTGCGCCAGGGAGCTTCGCTGGCCGCCGCGTGATCGACCGATCCCTCCTCAAGCTCGCTTTTCTATGCGCCCTGATCGCCTCGGGCTGTGCGGCTGATCCCGGCGAATCCGCGCCGACCGATACCGGAGAGACAATCGTCGAAGACGCGCCGGATGTGGGGGCGTCCGAGCCCGACTCGGCTATCGAGCCCGATCCCGGCGTCTGCACCCCGGACTGCAGCACGGCAAAGTGCGGACCCGACGGCTGCGGCGGGCAGTGCGGCGAGTGTGGGCCGATCACGGAGTGCGTCGACGGACAGTGCGTGCGACCCGAGCCCGTCTACACGTGTGAGTTCGTGATCGAGAAGTGCCTGCCACCCGGCGTGCTGCCGGTTACGCCGGAGGCCGCATGCGGGCTGCTGGGCACGGCCCCGGACTGCGAGGTGCTGCTGCTCCAGGCGTACAAGGACAGCGGGTGCGACTCGGAGTGCGGCGGCCTGCCGATCCCCGGCATGGAGCAGGCCTGCGTCGCCGAGGAGTGCATCCCTATGTTGGAGATCATCGCGTCGTTCACTCCCATTGATCCATGCTCAGGTTGCCCCTGAGTTGTCGGTCGCCTGACCGATGCGTACACCGGCGCTCCAAGCGACGGTGAAAAATGCATCCGACCCAATTTGACGTCATCATCATCGGCGCAGGCCCGAGCGGCACGACTGCCGCCACCTTGCTGCACCGCCTCGGTCACAGTGTCTGCGTACTGGAGAAGCAGTACTTTCCGCGCTTTGTCATCGGCGAGAGCCTGCTGCCGCGCTGCCTGGACCTCTTGGAGGAGGCGGGGCTGTTGGACGCCGTGCGTGAGCGCGGGTATCTGCACAAGGACGGCGCCGTCTTCCTGCGCGGCGATGAGCGCGCCACCTTCCGCTTCGACAAGCAGCACTCAGTGGCGCCGAGTCACGCCTGGCAGGTGCCGCGTGCGGACTTTGACAAGACCCTGGCGGACGCGGCGGTCGCGCAGGGGGTGCCGATCCACTTCGGGCACGAGGTGGTCCATGTCACCGCCGGCACACGCCCGGTGGTCATCGTGCGGGACCCGAGCGGCGAGCAGCACACGCTCCATGCCCGGTTTATCATCGACGCCAGCGGATACGGCCGCGTCCTGCCGCGTCTGTTGCAGCTGGATCGTCCATCGCACCTGCCGCGCCGGGACGCGCTGTTCGCGTGGGTGGCGGAGTCGGAGCGTCCGGCCATGCCGGAGGGCGGCCGCACGTGGGTCTGCATGCACCCCGATGGCGCGTGGATCTGGGTGATTCCGTTTACCGGCCACGACACGTCCGTCGGTGTCGTGGCGACCCCCGAGTTCTTCGAGCGGCACCCCTCCGACCCTGCGGAGCTGCTGCGCGCGGTCATCGCCGGTGAGCCCAACGTCGCCAATCGGCTGGGCGACGCGCCCTTCGTCCGCGCTCCCGAGCGCATCGACGGCTATTCGATCGGGGTCAGCCGCCTGCATGGGCCGGGCTACTGCCTGGTGGGCAACACGATGGAGTTCTTGGACCCGGTGTTCTCGTCGGGCGTGACCCTGGCTCTGGAGTCGGCCGTGCGCGCGGCTACGCTGGTCGGTCGCCAGCTGGAGGGCGAGGCCGTAGACTGGACGGGGGACTACGCGGCCTATGTGGCCGCCGGTGTGCACTGCTTCCGCGCGTACGTGGACGCCTGGTACAACAACTCGTTGCCGGATCTGCTCTTCCACCCGAACCCGTCGCCGACGATCCAGGCGCAGATCACGTCCGTGCTGGCAGGCTATGCGTGGGATGCGACGAACCCGTTCGTCACCGCTCCCACGCACCAACTCTCCCGCATCGCGCGAATCGCGCTGCGCTGACGGGCCTACTCAGGCTTCTCTTCGGCCTCTGCAGGCTTGGGCGGTGCTTTGGGCATGGATGCCACGCGGCGTACGATGGCCGAAATCTGAGCGTCGGTCAGCCCCAGCTTGGTCAGGCTCTTGTGCTTTTTGACCGGCTTGACCAGCGGCGCCCGGATCTTGCCGGCGGGTAGCCCGGCGATGGCCGGCGCCTTCTTCTTGCCGTGCAGCTTTTTGCCGTGGCAGCGACGGCATTTGCCCATGGCCTTGGAGATGTCCACTTTTGCCGGTGGCTTCACCTCGGGTTTGGGCTCGGGCTTCGGCTCGGGCTTGGGGTCAGGCTTCGGCTGCGGGTGGGGGTGTGGGGGAGGGTCGGGAGTGG
>CAZJHX010000109.1:0-35309 GCA_964545715.1 uncultured Myxococcales bacterium | reverse complement strand
CTCGGTCGGCGGACCGGCTATCGGCGTGCGCGGGCCTGAAGCGCCCTCCTGAGGCGACGTCGCCGTCAGCGTGGGCATCAGAAACATCACTGCGATAATCGCCAGGACCAGACCGGCGACAATGCCGCGACGCATCTGGGTGCGGGTGCTGCTGTCGCTCTCCATCGGCGCGGTCACGCCGGCCATGTAGATACGACGCTGCTCGGCGTTCATGCGCGCCAGAAGCTCACCTTCGGTCAGCTCGGAGGCGCCGTCCGCAAACAGGGGGACAACGGCCGGCGAAGGCGGTGGCGCGGGCTCGTCCTCGCTGGCGCGCCCCCCGTCGACCACGCGCAGCAGCGGCTTGAAGCGCTCGACATAGCTGCGCGCGACGATCACCGGGCGATACTGGTCCAGCGCCACGTCCAGCGGCTCGGCCAGCGTTTGCAGCTGATCGATCACGTCCTTCATCGGCGGGCGACGTGACGGATCGCGGCGGAGGCAGCGCGCGACCAGCTCGGCAAACGCGGGATCCAGGTCGGCTATCTCGCTGCGCGGATCGACGTCGTCCTGACCCGAGAGGATCGCGTTGTAGGCGACGATCGACGTGCCCGTGTACGGCAGGACCAACGTGGACAGCAGATACAGCAGCGCGCCCATGCCGTACACATCCGTGGCGGCACCCGGGTCTTCACCGGCCAACAGCTCCGGAGCGACGGCACCCGGATCGGGAAACAGAAAGTCCCAGGCCGTATGAACTCGGCGCAGCCGACCATGGACCCGCTCCAGCAGCATCGGAACGATCCCCAGATCCAACAGCGTCATCTCGGCGTCCGGCGTGACCAGCACCTGCGAGCGGTGCAGCGCCAGATGAGACACACCGTTTTCGTGCGCATGGGACAGCAGCCCACCGAGCGCGACGCCGATCGACGCGCACGTCACGACCGGCAGCGATCCCGCCGCCTTCAACAGCTCGCCCAACGTCACGCCGACGGGAACGTCCGTCACAAAGTAGAAGGGCCCCGATTCTGCGGTGGTGTACTCCCTGACCGGCAGCGTGCCAGGCAGAGACAGCCGCGCCAGCTGGGCCATGTGCCGCGTAAACACCTCAGCGGTCTGGGTTGCCTCGGCCTCCGGGATGCCGGGCAGCAGCTGGCGGACCAGCACGGCGCCCTCGTCGGGGGCTGTGGGCGTACCGGCGTAGACGCGGTCCAGCGGACGGACCGCCAGCAGCGACTGCAGGTGGTGATTAGCCAGCTTCAACGGTCGCGGAAGGTCTTGCGATCATCGGCCCACATCTTCTGCAGGTCCAGCGCGTCGATCTTCCAGCCGTCCTCGAACTGAATCATGCGGATTTTGCGCCGTATCTGGCCGTCGGTGACCGTCAGCACCGCGACTTTGCGCTCCACCATCTCGACGCCGTCTTCGGCTTGCATCTCTTTCTCTTCGACATCCACCGACTCGATCTCTTCCAGCACCAGGCTCAGGTACGGGTCGGCGTCGCGACTGACCAGATCCCCATACGTGCGACGCAGCGCCAGCAGTGTGCGGATCAGGCGCCGGCTCTCCTCGGTGAAGCCTTCTAGAAAGGCCTCCTCGTTGCCCATCTTGGCGTGAAAGACGATCCGGTTGTACGCCGCCTCAGGCTTCTCGCCGCAGCCGGACCCGAGCACGGCCACGAGCATGGCGCACGCGACCCAGCGGGGACGCAGGATGGTGGCGCCGGGCGTCATCGGGGCGCCATCCCATCGTCAAGCGGCTCCCAGAACCCCGCCAGCTCCCGAGCGTCGATCTTCCACTGATCGTTCTCCAGGTGAAACACGATGGTCTGGCGCACGCGGCCTTTCGCCACAGTCAGAAAGGCCACTTTGGCGTGGATCTCGGGTGGCGCGACAGGCTCCTCGAAATCGAGCAGCTTTCGGTACCGATCCATGTACGTCAGCAGGCCCGCGCTGGATTTGCCCTGGGCGATGAGGTTCTCCAGGATCTCGCCGCTGTGCTCCGTCCAGCAGTCCATCGACGCGTCCCTGGTCTCCTTCTCGGACACCAACTCACGACACTCGTAGAACCGCTCTTCCAGGGTCGTGTCGTCGCTGCACCCGCCGAAGATCAGCAGGACCGCACAGATGGTTAAAATGGCGCGCATGCCCGTGGTTTTTTTACCGGATCGCGTCTGGATTGTCGAGCGACGGCACCCCGGTCTCAAACCAGTCGGGGAAGGCGCGTGGCTTGCCGCCGGACAGCTCCCACTGCCGATTCCACAGCAGCTCGGTCGACGTCAGGTCCAGCTTCCAGGCGCGTCCCTCCTTCTTCATGAAGACCTGTCCGCGCTGCGGGTTGTCGCCATCGGTCTCAACGACCACGATAGCCAACAACCCGTCCGCCTGAATCTTCTCTGCGATAGCGCGCACGCGGGTGTCGAAGCCCAGCCTCGTCGCCGCCTTGTTATGGCCCTTGAGCTTGACGAGCGTAGTCATCAGCGGTCGGGACTCGGTGCTGAAGCCGGCAAGAAAGGCCGCTTCATCGCCCTTTTCGGCGGCGGCGGCCAGCTCGTCAAAGGCCTTGGACGGCGATGACGTGCCGCACCCCACCGCGCACATCCAAAGAGTGACGACAGTGAGGCGTGTTGCGGTGAAATACATAGAAGAAAAATGGTGCGGAAGAGGGGACTTGAACCCCTACAGCCTATAAGGCCACTAGGCCCTCAACCTAGCGCGTCTACCAATTCCGCCACTTCCGCAAGTGACTGGCACCTTTTAAGCCCGACGTTGAGGGCATGTCAAGGTGCGGGTACCGGGGCCGGAGCCGGAGCCTCAGCGGGCGCGGGAGTCGGAGCCTCCGTGGGCGCAGGAGTCGGGACCGGCGCAGGAGTCGGAGCGGGCTTGGCAGCGTCACCCTCAGCGGGCTTGGCAGCGTCACCCTCGGCGGGCTTGGCAGCATCACCCTCGGCGGGCTTGGCAGCATCGTCACCCTCGGCGGGCGCGGTCTCGTCCACGGCCGGGGGGGCTACACCTTCTTTCAGCTGTTCGGCGCGGGCCTTTGCGTTGGCAGCCAGGTCGTCGCTGTAGTTCACGATGGTCAACAGCACGCTCAGCACCATGAACATCGCCGCCGCGATCGTGGTCAGACGACCCAGGAACGTCGTCGCACCCCGACCACCAAACGTCGCCTGCGTACCGGCACCGCCGAAGATCGCGCCGCCGCCCTTACCGGACTGCAGAAGCACGACCAGGATCAGGAACAAGCAACAAACGACGTAAAGAATGATGAGTACTGTGCCCATTTGCTCTAAGTCTCCAACTCTCTAATCGGCCCGCGACAAGTCGCCGGCCGGGGCCACGATAGCGGCAAAGCTGTCGGCGTCAAGACTGGCGCCACCAACAAGCGCGCCATCGACGTCCGGACCCGCCATCAGGTCCACGACGTTGGCAGGTTTCACGCTGCCCCCATACTGAATGCGCACCGCCGCGGCGGTCTCCGCATCGAAACGATTGCTGAGCCACTCACGCACGGTCCGATGGACCTCCTGCGCCTGCGCCGGCGTGGCCGTCAGGCCGGTGCCGATCGCCCAGACGGGCTCGTACGCGATGGTGATCTTGTCGCGCATCACATCCGTGGCGATCCCGGATAGCGCGCTGGTCAGCTGCCTCTCGTTGACCTCGAAGGTCTGGCCGGCTTCGCGCTGCTGCAGCGTCTCGCCGATGCATAGAATCGCGTCCAGCTCATTCTGCAGCGCCGCGTTCAGCTTCGCCGCCACCACCTCGAGTGAGTCGCCAAAGACATGCCGGCGCTCGGAGTGCCCAATCAGCACAAACGTGGCGCCTGCGCTGCGCAGCTGCGCACCCGAGACGGAGCCCGTAAAGGCGCCCCTGGGCTTGGGATGCAAATCCTGCGCGCCCACCGCGATGCGCTCGCCCTCCAGCCGGCGTGCCACCGGATGGATAAAGACGGACGGCGGGACCACGGCCATATCGACATAACGCAGCCGACCGATCCGCCGCTTCAGGCCGTCTGCCAGCGCGATGGCGTCGTCCAGCGTCGTGTTCATCTTCCAGTTGCCGGCAACATAAGGGCGACGATCAGGCATCGAGTTCCCTCCGCGACAGCCGAAGCGCCTCGATCCCGGGCAGCTCTTTGCCCTCCATGAACTCGAGACTGGCGCCGCCACCTGTGGAGATATGGTTGATGAATGGCGTCACTCCGGCCTTGCGGACGGCGGCCACCGAGTCGCCGCCGCCAACCACACTGGTCGCGGTCGCGCGCGCCACGTTGTTGGCGATGGTCATCGTGCCGTTTGCAAACGGCTCCATCTCAAACACGCCCATCGGCCCGTTCCAGAAGACGGTGCGGGCGTCGGCGATCAGCTGCGAGTACTGGGCCACGGTCTCGGGACCGATATCCAGGCCCATAAGCGCTTTGGGGACCACCTCGCCGTTGTGGAAGATGGTCGCCGGCGCGTCGGCCGCGATCTCGGGAGCGCACACGTGGTCGCTCGGCAGGACCAGCTGAACGCCCTTGGCGTCGGCTTTGGTCAGCACGCGCTTTGCCAGAGGGATCTTGTCCTCTTCAACTCGGCTGTTGCCGATGCGCAGCCCCTTGGCGGCCAGGAATGTATAGGCCATGGCGCCGCCGATCAGGATCGTGTCGCATACGCCCAGGAGGTTCTCGATGACGCCGATCTTGCCGGCCACCTTGGCGCCACCCACGATGACCACGAACGGCCGGTCAGGCGACTGCACCAGGCTGCTGAGCGCCTTGATCTCTCGCAGCATGAGCAGGCCGGCGCCGCGCTCCCCGATCAGGCGCGCCGCCCCGACGGTGGACGCGTGCGCCCGATGGGCCGCGCCAAACGCGTCGTTAACATACACCTGCGCAAGAGCGGCCAGGCCGCGCGCCAGCGTATCGTCGTTCTTGGTCTCGCCCGGGTTGAAGCGCACGTTCTCCAACAGCAGGATCTGCCCGTCGCGCAGATTCATCGCCAGCTTGCGCGGACCGTCGCCGACGCAGTCGTCCGGCAGCAGAATCTCCTGGTCCAGCAGCTCCGCCAGCCGCTCGCCCACCGGCGCCAGGCTCAGCTCGCGACGCGGGCGCCCCTTGGGACGACCCAGATGCGAGCACAGGATGACCTTGGCCCCGTCACTGACAGCAAGCTTGATCGTCGGAAGCGCCGCCTGAATGCGGGTATCGTCAGCGACCGCGCCACCCGGAGTCAGCGGACAGTTGAGGTCCACCCGGATGAACACCCGGCGCCCTGACAGCTCCAGATCTTCAATCGATTTGATACGGCTAAGCACGTCAATCCTCGAGAATCGGTCCGACCGGCAGTGGCCGGCGGCGATAAGGCGGCTGGACCGTATAAAAAGCCCCCGATCAAGTCAACTACGAATGCGCCCTCGTGGCGTGTTACCGTTTCGCCTCATGTCGCTGCTTCTCGCTGCGCTTTCGGGCGTGCTCGGCTTCCTGGCGTTTCCCCACTTTTCATGGTGGCCCCTCGTCTTTGTGACGTACGCCCCGCTGTTCATCGCAGTGGAGGGCAAAACCGGGCGCCGGCGGTTCGGGTTGGGCCTGATCACGGGCACGGTCCACACGCTGGGGATGCAGTATTGGATCGCCGGCACGCTGGTGAACATGAGCCACTTCCCGTGGGCCGCGGCCATCCCCTCACTGGTCCTCTACTCGGCGTACCACGGCCTGATGTGGGCGCTTGTGGCGCTGTTCTACGGGCCGGTACGCGCCTGGAGCGGCCGGTGGGGCTGGCTGATCACCGTGCCGCTGATGTACGCGGTGGTGGAGCGCGTGTTCCCGTCGCTGTTCCCCTACTTTGCCTGCAGCCCGCTTTACGCGGCGCCCGTCCTGCTACAGGCGAGCGAGTGGATCGGCCCGAGCTTTCTGACGGCGCTTGTCATCCTGCCTTCCTGTGGCCTGGTTCACATGATCGAGGAGTACTCGCGCGGCCGGGCCAGCGACCACCTGGTGCCCACTGCTATCGCAGCGCTGTGGCTCATGGTGTCGGTCTGGGGCGTGGTGCGCATGCAGCAGGTCTGGTCGGCGCCGATTCGCAGCCAGCCCACGGTCGCCTTAATCCAGCCCAACGTGACGGTGGACGAAAAGAACGCCCGCGACCCCGCCGTCCGCAAAGGTGTCTACGCGCGCACCGAGGCCATGACGCGACGCGCCGCACGGCTGCGACCCGACCTCGTCGTGTGGCCGGAGGGTGGGTTTCCGTTCACGTTCGAGATCGACGCGCTCGATCACGCCCGCAACCCGAAAGACTCCCGCCACCGGGTCTATTCGCGGCGCCTCTATCGCCTGGCGCTGGAGCTGGGCGTGCCGTTTGTCGCCGGCGCCCTCCGACGACACGACGGGCGGGTGCGCAACTCAGGCCTCTTCTTCCCGCCCGGCGAGGGACGCGCCATCCCGTACGACAAGCGCCAGCTGCTGCTGTTTGGCGAGCGCGTACCGTTTGCGGATACGTTCCCCAGCCTGCGCGACGCCGTGCCCGGCATGAGCCACCACGTGGCCGGCGAGCGGTTTGTGCGCTTTGACGCCGCCGGGTTCGGGTGGGTGCCGAGCATCTGCTACGAGGCGATTCAGCCCACGTTCACGCGCGACGGCCTCAACGCCGAGCACAGTGACATCCTGCTCAACCTGACGAACGACGTGTGGTTCGGCAACACCGCGGAGGCCCCGCAGCACCTGATGGTGCAAACCCAGCGCGCCATCGAAAACCGGGTCTGGCTGGTGCGGTCCACCAACTCGGGGATCAGCGCCTTCGTCGACCCGACCGGCACGATTCGCGCGGCCACCCAGGTCGACAACGAGGCGGTGCTGGCCTACGAGATGGCGGTGCCGGCGCTGCCCGAGACCTTCTACCGCCGCTTCGGGGATCTGCTCTTCTACGTGGCGCTCGTGCTGGCCGGACTGTGGCTCGCAGTACGCAATGTGGACGACCTGCGGAACTTTGTGCGCAACAGGGGTGTCAAAGGGGATGCCGACAGGGCTGCGCCGAACGGAGGCGGTGACGTCTCGTGAGCATGACGCCCGAGGAAGAGCGCCGCCTCGTCAAGGCACTGCGGCGTGGCGATGAAAAGGCGTTCAACCGCCTGGTCCGTGAGTTCCAGACCCCGGTGTACAACCTGGTGTACCGGATAATGGGCCACCGGCGAGAGGACGCGTGGGACGTGAGTCAGGAGGTCTTTATCACCGTCTTCCGAGCCATCGACGGCTTCCGGGGCGACGCCAAGCTGAGCACGTGGATCTACCGCATCGCGGTGAACCACTCGCGCAATCGCTTGAAGTACCTCGCGCGCCGTCGCCAGGGACAGCACGACGCCCTGGACGACGTGCGCGAGAAGCGGATGTCGGCCTCGGAGGAGTTTCAAAGCTCCATTCCGCGTCCCGATAATGAGGTGGAGGGCCTGCGGGCGGAGGCCTTCTTGAAGAAGGCGATCGCCGCGCTGGACCCCGAGCAGCGCGCCGTGCTGATACTGCGCGACGTCCAGAGCATGACCTACGACCAGATCGTCGAGGTCACGGGCTTGCCGATCGGCACGGTGAAGAGTCGCATCCATCGGGCGCGACAGGCCGTGCAAAAGGCGTACAAAGCGTGGAAGGGATCATGAAAAGCGAGGGTGCGGTAGACTAACGGTGATGACGCAGGAAACCAGAGAGCTCTTCGACGCCTACGTCGACAACGAGCTGAGCGCCGACGCCCGGGCCGCCTTTGAGGCCGCGCTGGACGACGACGGGGACCTGCGCTCCGACTTCGACGACTTCAACGAGTCGCTGGCCATGCTGCGCAACCTGCCGCAGCAGCGCGTGCCCGACCGCTTTCTGCTCCACGTGCAGCAGCGCATTCGCAAGCGGACGCGCGGGCGCTACTTCAACTACTACCGCCAGCCGAGCATGGTGCTGGAGGCCGCGGTGTGCGCCATCCTCATCTTCTCGATGGCGGCCATGTACCTCATGCACATCGAGCCGCAGAAGGCCGCGCCGGACATCAACCGGGTCGAGCGCGTGCTGCTGGCCCCGGCGGACGCCCGCTTCCTCAAGGAGTTCGGCGCCATCGACATGGTCGGTACATCCACGGCCGGCAGCGATCTGCAGGTGCACATGGAGGTCTCTGCCGAGCGCGAGCCCGCCATCCGAGAGGCCCTGGCTCAACATCCCCGGCTGGATCTCATCGCGACGAGCGTGCACCGGCGCGACGGCATGGTGTGGCTGAAGGTTCGCGCCCTGCCCGGCCCGCGCAAGTCCCCGCTCTAAGGAGCCACCAAAACGGTATCCGGGGCGCCGTTGGCAGCCTGGACTGCCAAAGACGGCATAGATACGCTATCCAGGGCGTACTTGGCAGTCCAGGCTGCCAAACACGGCATAGATACGGTTTCCAGGGCATATTTGGCAGTCCAGGCTGCCAATGGCGAGGGTGAGTTACTGGAGGGGCGTGTCGGCTTCAACGGGCTCTGGTGGAGCCTCGCCAATGTAGGCGACTGCCAGGCCACGCCCCTTCTTGGGCTTGTTCTTCACCAGGTTACGGGCGTACAGGATGACGGCGCCGGCCTGCATGGGATCGTCGGGCTTGAAGCCGGTGTCCTCCATGACCGGATTGAGGTCCGGCGCATCGAGGGCGGTCGGCTCGAAGCCGCCGGCAAAGTGGATGCCCAGCGCGTTGGCGAAGTGGCACCGATAGAGTGTGCGGCCCAGCGTCGACGACGTGCGAATGACCGAGGCGGCTGTGAGCGCATTCTCCTCGTCGGCCGGCAGTACAGCGGTCTCCTGAACGTCGAACTTGGTACCCGCGGCGTTGCCGATCGCCAGGTGGACGGCGCCCGCTCGGACGTAGAACAGCAGAACGCGACTCAGCGCAGGCTCGTCGATCAGCGACGGATGGGTCAGCGGCTCGTCGGCTGAGCCCTCGATGATCGGCTCCGCGGCTGCTGTCCAGGTGTCGCCGGTGGCGGTGGCGAGCCCGATATGTCCGTCGCCTGCCACGTAGGCCATCAGCAGTGAGCCGTCGGCGCGCCGAACCACCGCCGGGTGAGTCAGCGAGGTCCCCTCCCACGGCTGACTCGCCGCCAGGGCGGTCTGCGTGTCCAGGGTCAGGGTCCAGGCGCCGTCGACCAGCGCACCGGACGCCAGGCCGATGGACGAGCCCTCGTCGGTGGCCGCGGCAAACCAGACCTGCATCACGTCTGCACCGGCCATCAGACCCCAGGGGCGGGACAGGTCGACGTCTTCAACCTCCAGCACACCCGGCTCCGCGGGCACTGTGACCGGGACGATCCCTGAGGACGGTAGATAATCCGCGCCGCCGCCGGGCTCATCCGTGCCGGTCGCACAGGCCGCGGCCAGCACCACGAACGCGGTCGCCGAGAGGCTGGTGCGCATTAGAATCGCCACCGGACCGTGCCGCTGAAGGTGAACAGCTCTCCGTCTGCCTGGTAGTCGCCGATGATGTCCGTCGGGCTCGTCTTGGTGTACTCGCGCTCGGCCAGGATGATCGTCTGGCCGCCCAAATCGATGGACACAGGCGCCGCGACCCACGGATTCCAGCCCGCGATGGTCAAGCCCAGCCCGTAGCTGACCGTGTGCTTGTCGGCGTCCACGTAGTTGGTCTCGCCGGGCTGGTCGGGCGCCGGCGTCGGCTCAAAGGCGTAGCCGGCGCGCACGTCCAAGCGGACGCTGTCGCTCAGGTTGAAGCGGCCCTCAACACCCGTGCGCACGCTGAAGATGTCCTCAAAGTCGGGGGTGAGCACGTCGGTGGTCGGCGGGATCAGGCCGTCGGTCGGCAGGCCCTCGATGTCCAGCCCGGTGGTGACGGCCGCGGTCGGCGCCGGGAACGAGGCCCAGTTCAGCCAGCCCACGTCGGCGGTGAGCATCAGCTGGTCGATCGGGGTGGCGGTAGCGCCCATCCACAGCTGACGCGGCGTGAACAGGTTCGTAGTAAAGCTGTTCAGCTCAAACTCGCCGGGCAGCTGGCTGGGGAAGAGCACGACCGAGCCCTGCACGCGGGCGGTCAGGTCCAGCTCCACCTTGACCTCCTCGCGATACGTGACGCCGACCGACCACCGGGACTCTGGCGGCGCGATCAACAGGCCGAAGCTGGGGTAGCGGATGGTCTCGAAGTCCACGTCCAACGTGGTGCTCATGGCCGACAGGTCCACGTTTGGTGGGCCGAAGAGCTGACCGTCCAGCGTCAGCGTGCCGCGCGTCTCCGTCATAAAGGCGATGCCGCCGCCGATGTGCAGCCATGGAAGCGGCCGGATCGCGAAGTTTGTGTTGATGAAGACCCGCTGCGGCCGGTTGTCATAGAAGACGAACCGCGGCTGGTGCTGAGGCAGCGCACGTACGCGAGACAGACGCTTCTCGGGCAGGAAGAGGCCGAGGCCAAACGCCAGGCGGACGGGGCCGACCTCGCCCGGCACGATGACGCCCAGCTGCGCACCGTTGCCGTTGTCGACGCCCAGATCCTGGCCGTCCAGGCGCAGATTTGCTGACGTCAGCAGATAGCCGGTGTCGATCTGCAGCAGCGGGCTGAGCACCAGCGCCGCCGGGTTGTAGAAGTTGGCGGTAGTGTCGTCGACCGCGGCGGTCATCGCGCCGGCCAGGGCGGTTGCGCGCGCGCCCATGCCGTAGATGTCGGGCGTGTTGGCGGCGGCGGGCGTGACGCACAGCAGGAGGACGGCGAGACAGGGGTATCTCACAGGTGCACCGCCAATGAGGCGCCGGCACTCAAGATCGTGCCGTCGGCGCCGATCCATGGATAGCCTGCGTTATCGGTGATCGACACGCCGGCGTCTCCCTCGAGAAACGTCTTGGTGAAGTGGCGCGGAGCCATGATGTGCACCTGGCCGTACAGGTCCAGGTCGATGCGAAACGCGCTGTCGTCCTCCGGATCGCCGGCGCCGTAGCCCACGCCGAGTCCCAGGCTGATGACGTGGCGGTCGGTGTCCAGGAAGTTGTGGCGGCCGGTCTGGTCGGGCACCGGCGTCGGCTCAAACGCGTAGCCGCCACGCGTCGCCAGGCGCCAGGCGCCGAAGTCGAAGTGCCCCTCCGCACCGATGCGCGGGGCAAATGTGTCCGAGTAGTTCAGCGGCTCCTGCGCCGGCAGCGCCTCCGTCGTGTTTTCGATGGGCACCGGCGCATTCGACCAGCGGCGCCAGGTCACGCCGGCCTCGATCGAGAGCTTCTCCATCGGCTGCCAGCCCAAATGCAGGGCCAATTGAGCGGGGTCGTAGACCGCGGTGCCGGCGATGCGCAGCGCGGGAATGTCCAGCGGCAGATCGTCGCCCAGATCGGCCTCCACCGGCAGGTCGAACACACCGCCGATCGCGCCGCGCCAGACCAGACCGATCGCCCAGTCCGGGTGCGGGCGACCAACAGCCCCGACGGCGGGGGCATAGCGGGCCACCAACTCGTCCTCCACGTTACCGCCCAGGCGTCCCAGCTCGTTGGGCTGCACCTGAATGCGTCCGGTGAGGGCGGCCAACGCGCGCACGCCCGCCCCGACCTGCAACCACTCGGCGATCTTGACCCCGAGCGCGACCTGAATCGACACCGTACGCGCCCGATCGGCCACCATGGAGAACTGCGGCGTGTACGGCTGCGGGATGCGTGCGCTGAGCAGCGTGCTGGTCGGGATGTACAGCCCCAGGCCGATGGCGATGCGGTCTTTCAGCGCGCCGAGCAGGGGCAGGCGCACGTTGACGCCGAAGGTGACGCCGCTGATGTGGCGCTCGTCCTCGATGCCGGCCACGTCCTCGGGGCGCGGGGTGTCGATCTCCAGGTTGAAGCTGGTGGTCTGAATGCCGAACGCGAAGGACCGCCCACCCCCGATCACGAGCCCGGCCGGGTTGTACCAGACCGACTCAAAGCCGCGCGGAAAGGCCACCGACGCGCCGCTCATGCCGGGGCCGCGGACACCGAAGCCGTACAGGTCCTGATTGCCCGCCAGCGCCGGCGTGCTCAACAGAAGGACGGCGACCAGGAGGGGCTCAGGCCGTCTGAGCATGGGTGGCGCCGTAGCCCAACAGGTTCAAGGGATGCGGGTGGCGGTCGATCACGACGCGATCCCCCAGGCTGAGCCAGATCTGCTCGCGATGTCCGTCCACGTACAGCGCGGCGGTGCGCATCTTGGCCAACAGCTCCATGGAGCCATCCAAAAACCCGCCGACCAGCTCGTACTCGTCGCCACCGCCGCGGTAGGGCTCGCGAACGATGTACTGGATGCGATCGTCCGACGTCTCCATCACCACGCCACCCGCCGACTGGATGGCGGCGGTCGACCCGGCCGCGGTGGCGATCCAGATGCCGGACGACTTGTGCTCCTCCTGGCGGCCGTCGACCGTCAACACGTAGCGTGAGACCGCGGCCGGCACGGGCGCCGTGTACAGGATCTCGTTGAGCACCGGGATGCCGAAGGCCTCGCCGTTGACGGTGATCTGCAGCCGGTTGAGCTGGACCGCGGTCAGCTCGCCGCTCTGCCAGCGCGCCAGGGCGTCGCCAAATCCCGCCGCGTCGGTCGCACAGAAATGCCCCACCGACAGAACTGACGACGACACGCCCAGCAGCGGGCGGCGGAAGACGCAGTGGCTCACGTCCAGCAGCGTGCCGTCGCCGCCCACGGAGACGACCAGGTCGTAGCCGTCCGCCGTGTTGTGATCGGCGCGCCAGACGAAGTCGGCCTCGATACGCTGTTTGGCGGTGGCCGCGCGGACCTTCTCGATCGCACGCGCGTTCTCCGAGTGGGCACTCTGAAAGCGCGCCCAGATCTCAGGCTCCTTGTCGCGCAGATGCTCGCCGGCAGCCGGGTCGTGCTGCTGGTACAGCTCCAACTGACTCTTCTTGTACACGACGAGCAAACGCGGACTGCGTGGCATCCGACGGTGATAGGGGATTTCGTTTCGCACCACAAGGCGAAACGGACACCTAATGTGCGCACCGGGATGCGCACATCGATGCAGCGCATGGCCACCAACCCACTGATACCACTAGAAAAACCGAACAAAGAGGCCCGTTGGCACGACACTTGTTATCAAGGGCGGTCGTACGCAGCAAACACGAAGAGGTGCGTCATGACCGACATCATCAGCAGCATTACCTGCCAGCCGATCCCGGCAACCGACAACGCCAAGAACACATTCGACAGCCGCATGGCCATTCTGATCCCCGCGTATAACGAGGGCCGCCACCTGGCGGAGCTGCTCGAGCGCTGCCGGCAGGCGCGCCCGGAGATCATCCTGATCGTAGACGACTGTTCGACGGACAGCACCGACGAGGTTCTGCGCAACGAGAGCAGAGTTCAGCACGCCCCGGATGGGGCCCCGGGTGCTGTCCGTCTAGTCGTTCTGCGAAATGACTACAACCTGGGCAAGCAGGGGTCTGTGCGGCGCGGTCTGCGGTATCTCGCGGCGGAGGACCTGGACGGTATCGCCGTGATCGACGGCGATCTCCAGCACAACCCGGCCGAGCTGCCCCAGCTTGCCGAGCTGCTCAAGCTGTTTGACGTCGTGATCGGCGCGCGCTCCCACGACGAGATGCCGCGACTGCGACGCTTCTCAAACTGGGTCGTCAACCGCGGCTTCAGCGCGCTGAGCGGCGTGGACTTTGTCGACATCCAGTCCGGGCTGCGGCTGTACGCCAAGCCGATCGCCGATGCGCTGGCCACCTGGCTGCCCGCGAAGGGGCGCTTTGGCTTGGAGCACGAGTCGCTGGCGCTGCTGGCTCAGCTGAGTCGGGACAGCGGCTCCCGGATCGACGTCGCAGCGGCGCCGATCGCGTGCGCCTACGGCGACGAGCAGTCTCATATCGGCGTGTCGGACATCGCCCGCCTGGCGTGGCAGACCGTGCGTCAGGGGATGCGGGTGCGAGCGCTGCGCCGTCCCCAGACGGGCCCGCGGGCGCTCGCGACAGTCTTCTCCTGATCAGGTGGGGGAGACGTTGTAGCCGCCGGCGTCGACCGTGGCGTCGGCGATGATATCGCTGTCCGCGATACGGTTGCTGTCCGACGTCCAGGTCCACTCGGCCACGCGGGCGCGCAGCTGCTCGCGCTTGTCGCCCTCTTCCATCGCGCAGATGACCGCGTCGGCCAGCGACCTAACGCGGTCCGCCGCCTGAGCGACGAGCAGGCGCGCCATCGCGTCCGTAACCTGGGTGGACAACCCGACCTGGTGGCGTTGAACGCTGCGGCCGACAACGCTATCGAGTACGCAGCACTCGGTCACGATGTCGCTGAGCATCAGCACCAACTGCTGCTTTTCCCCCAGGCTCTGCATGTACTTCATGCCGGCGGTCTGCAGCAGGATCCCGGCGATGGCCTTGAAGCCCTGCACCGCGTCGATCTCGGCACTCAGCGGGCCATCGGGCGCAGACGTGGGCCCTGCTGTCAGAGACGACATCCACTGCATTAGCGGCAAGCGCCCCTTCATCGCGCGCTTGAAGAGCATGTCCACGATCAGCAGGCGGTTGATCTCGTTGGTGCCCTCGAAAATCATGTTGATGCGCGCGTCTCGAACGGCCAGCTCGGCCGGATAGTCCTCGACGTAGCCGTAGCCGCCGTACATCTGCAGGCACTCGCCACAGATCTCGTTCAGCTTGTCGGAGCAGAAGACCTTGGCCACGCTGGCCTCGATGGCGTACTCCTCGATCGGGCGCATCTTCTGCTTGCCGGAGGCCTCGTCGCTGACGTCGCCCAGGCTGTCGGTCAGCTGGTCGACCAGGCCGGCCACGCGATAGCTCAGGGTCTCCATGGCGTAGATGCCCGCGGCGGCCTCGGCCACCTTCTTGCGTAGCGCACCGAACTGGATGACCGGGGTCTTGAACTGCTTGCGCTCGCTGGCGTACGCAATCGCGCCCTTCAGCGCCTTTTTGGCGCCGCCGGCGACGCCCACAGCCAGCGTGTACCGCCCCACGTTCAGGATGTTGAAGGCGATCTCGTGGCCACGGCCCTTCTCGCCCAGCAGGTTGCCTGCTGGAACCAGCGAATCCTCAAAAATCAGCGGCGTCGTCGACGAGCCGCGAATGCCCAGCTTGTGCTCCTCGGGACCGGCGCTGAAGCCCGGCGTGTCCTTGTCCACGATCAGCGCGGAGAAGTGCGTAGAGCCGTCTGGATCGACGATCTGGCAGAACACCACGTAGACGTCCGCAAAGGCGCCGTTGGTGATCCACTGCTTGGTGCCGTTGACCACGTAGTGCGTGCCGGCCTCGTTCAAGGTCGCGGTCGTCCGCGCGCCCAGAGCGTCGGAGCCGGAGCCGGGCTCGCTGAGCGCATAAGCGCCCATCCACTCGCCGGTCGCCAGCATCGGCAGATACCTGGCCTTTTGCTCAGCGTTGCCAAAGTAGACGATGGGCAGAGTCCCGATGCCGGTGTGCGCGCCGTAGGTCACAGAGAACGAGCCGTAGCTGGCCATGCGCTCGGTGATCAGCGCGGCGGTCCGCTTGGGCAAACCCAGGCCGCCCCACTTCTCGGGGACAGACGCCATGTACAGGCCGAGCTCACCGCCTTTGCGGAAGGCTTTGAGCAGCCGATCGTAGTCCTTCTTCTCCATGTCCTTGGCGTACGGCAGCACGTCTTTTTCGATGAACTCGGTGACGGTCCGGCCGATGGCCAGCTCGTCAGACGTGAACTCGTCGGGCGTGAAGAAAGGCTGAGCCGCTACGGGCTCGATCAAAAACTGGCCACCTTTGGGGGCGGTCGCGTCACTTTTAGTCTGCGGCAACTGGCTATCCTCCAGCGAATGAACACTCATTCAGTCAACATACCGGCTCGTGGTCGCCGGGTCAAACCAACGACGCTCATTTCATGTACGTATTAAAGTATTTTAGCGACGTCTTTGACGATCAGCTTCTGGACGCGGCGACCGGGGGTGGTCTCTGAGTCAGGCTCGCACGTGCTCTGCACATACACGCCGACTGCGTGCCAGTCCTTGTTGGCGACAACGTGGAGGATCTTGCCGGACTGCTTGCCTTTGCACTTGCCCGACAGCTTGTTGAGGCTCTTCACCAGGACCAGCTTCTTCATGATGCTGATGTCGCCCGTCCGAGCGATGACTTGATCGTTCTCAACATAAACGACCATCCCCATCTCCGGGATGCGGTAGCGGCCGGTGAACCCACCCTTGATAGGTGAGGCCTCGACCACCCCATAGCTGGAGAACGACTCGTTGGCCGTCGCGATGTTCTTCTCCGCGCGCCCCATGCTGGCCGTCTGCGTCACCTCGTCTTTGTTGTCGATGACAAACGAGCGCAACCTGATGCGGGCCTTTCTCCACTTGGGAAAGGCGTAGGCGACCGGCGTGAACTTCGTAACTGTGCCCCGCACACTCTGATCGACCGCGGCAAACCACTTGTGAGTCGGGTTGACCCCCAGCGGTACCACGGACTTTGTCGTGAGCGGACCATCCGCAAGCGCGCTGCCGCACAACATCACTGACAAAACGACCAGAACAGCTCTCATGGAGCCTCCTCAGCAGGGGCGGGTGCAGCCGGCGCCGCCGGGGCCGGTTCGGGCACGACCGGTGGCACCGGTGCAGGTTTGGCCGGCTCGGGAGCAGGCGCGGGCTCGGGAGCAGGCGCGGGCTCGGGAGCAGGCGCGGGCTCGGGAGCAGGCGGGCGCGGCGCGACAGGCACGGGAGCCATCGCAGCCAGCGCGCTCTTGTCGTCCATCAGCTTGAAGAGCGCGTTGTCGGTCGACAACACCAGCTTGGTGCCCGAGTCCATCGACTTCTCCAGCAGCTCCAGATTCTTCAAGAACATGTACAGCTCGGGGGACGCCGAAAACGCCCGCGCCTTGATGTCGATGGCCTTGGCGATCGACTCACCATCCAGCTGGCGAACACGTCGCTCACCGGAGCCGATGATCTCGCCGCGCTCGGCGTCCGTAATCCGGTTGATGAAGCCGACGCACTTCTTGCCGATCTCCAGGTACGACGAGATGTCGTCCAGCCGGTCCGCCTGAATCTGCCGGATGATGTCGCCGTGTACCTGCTCGGAGTAGTTCAGGTACTTGAAGTGCAGGTCGCGCACGACGATGCCGTACTTGGGCACCAACTGCTCGTTGGCCTCCTCCAAAATCTCCTCGACCAGCACGGACCGCATGGCCTTCTGGTCACCCACGATCGCCACCGTCTTTTTGGGTGGGTCCTGCACCAACGTCTTGCGGAACTCAGGGTTCACGTCGGGGTTGCACTCCTCGTACACGTCAAAGATCGACCGGGAGTCGACCGCGGCGCGCGCCTCAAAGTTACGCCCCGTCTCCCGCACGATGCCTGCCAGGTTGTTGGCGCGGATCTTCGTTTGGATCTTGCCTGTCACGATGGAGTCCATCGCGGCGTGGGCACGCTTTTCATCGCCGACCGCCTTATAGAAGGTCAGCGGGTCGGCCACCTGCCAACGCGCGTAGACGGTGTAGTCGATCTGGCGACTGTCTGCCGTCTTCGTGTCCTCTTGCTTGTCGTCCCAGCCGCGAATGCGCCGATCCAGGTACTTCACCTCCTGCACCAGCGGGATCAGGAAGTACAAGCCGGGCTCCGTGACCTCTGCGATCGGCTTACCAAACTCGGTCTTGATCGCGTATTGGTCGACGCGCACAACAAAAAACGCCTTAGCGATGAGCGACAGCGCCAGGATGAAGACGATGCCGATGGCAACGTAGACCGGTCCACGGGTCTCGTTCATTTGGCACCTCCACCGGTCATGCGGGGCTTAGCAGCGCCCCCCGCGGTCGCCGGGGCCGCCTTCACGGGCTTGGCGGTCTTCCGAACGGTCGGCGTGCTGGTCAGAATCGACTCCAGCGGCAGCAGCTTGACCACATCCGAGCCGGTGCCCGTGCTGCTCTCCAGCAGGATCTTCTGATCGACCGCGGACAAGACCCGCGTCATCGTCTCCAGGTACAGCCACTTCTTCGTGATGCCCGGCGCGCGCTGATACTCTCGCAGCTTGGCGGTAAACGCGCCCGCCTCACCGTTGGCGTTGGCCACGATCTGCGCCATCCGACCCTGCGCGGCGCCGATGATCGTCTGACGATGCTGCTCCGCTTCACCGCGAATGCCCTTGCGACGCGCATACGCCTCGACGATCTGGCGCTTCACATCCGCAACAGAGCGGTTGAGGTCATCAAACGCCTTCTTTGCGTCCGGCGGCACCTCTGATTTCTGAAGCTCGACGTTGGTGACCTCCACGCCGGAGTCGATGTCGTCCAGCGCCCGCTGCGTGCCCTCTTTGGCGACAACCGCGATCTCGTCGTATTTGCCCAGCAGCACCTCATCCAGCGAGTAGTCCCCGATCACGTTGCGCATGATGCCCTTGGCCACGTCGCGTACGTTCTCCTCGGGATCCTTCACGTTGAACAGGTAATGCTCGATGTTCTTGATGCGGTACAACACCGACCAGCGCACGTGCGCGAGGCTGAGGTCGCCCGTGAGCATCAGCGACTCGCGGTTGTAGCCGACCTCGTTGACCGTAGTCTGCTTGCCCGGCGTGCTGCGAAAGCCGATCTCGACGCGGTGCTGGCGCTCCACCGGTGCGATGAAGACCTCGTCGACAATCGGAATCTTGAAGTGCAACCCCGGGTCGAAGTGCTCGGGCAACGGCTCGCCGAACCGCAGGACGACGGCCTTCTCCTCGGGCTCGACAGTAAAGACTGAGCCGGCGAGAAGCGCCATAATGATCAGCGCCAAAAGGCCAAAGAGGATCAGCCGAAAGTTGCGCTTGAACTGGTCGAGTAGGATTCTGGGGTCCGGCAGGTCATCGCCGCCGAATCCGCGGTACTGTGACATGGTGTGATCACCTAAGGTTACAGGCGCTCTTGGGTCCACGAACTACGCCCGGACGGCGTGATATCACTCAGAGGATGGTTGGTCAAACCCGACAGCCGTGAGCAAACTTGGGCCATACGTGTTGCTGGACCGCATTGCGCGCGGTGGGATGGGGGAGATCTTCCTGGCCTCGCTGCGGCGCGAAGGCGGCTTCGAAAAGGCACTGGCGGTCAAGCGGATCCTACCGCACCTGGCCGACGACGAGTCTTTCGTCAAGATGTTCGAGTCGGAGGCGCGGCTCAGCGCGCTGCTCAATCACCCAAATATCGTCCATATCTATGACTTCGGCAGCGTCGACGGTCAGGCGTACCTGGCCATGGAGCTGGTCGACGGCTTCGACCTCAAGACGATGCTGGCGATGGCCCAGGAGACGGGAAAGCCGCTGCCGGTCGCGCTGGCCGTCCGCATCGCGAGTGAGTGCGCCCGCGCCCTGGATTACGCCCATCGGCGTCAGGGCCCGGACGGTGAGCCGCTGCGCCTGGTGCACCGTGATGTAAGCCCGCAGAACATCCTGATCAGCTTGGAGGGCGAGACCAAGCTGACCGACTTCGGGTTGGCCAAGGCGCTATCCGCCGACAGCGGATCGCTGGCCGGCATGGTCAAAGGCAAGCTGGGGTACATGGCGCCCGAGCAGATCCGCGGCGATCCGGTCGACGCGCGGACCGACATCTTTGCGCTCGGCGCGGTGCTGTACGAGCTCGTCAGCGGTCGCCGGGTGTACCCGCCCGAGCTGCCGATGGCCGAGCTCGTCGCCACCGTCACGCACGCCAAAGTCACGCCGCTGGAGGACGGTGACGCGCCCCAGGCGGTGCGAGACATCATTCATCGGACGCTGAAAGCCGACCCCGGGGACCGCTTTCCGACAGCCGGCGCGCTGGAGCGGGCGCTACGAGAGGCGATCGCCGAGCTCGGAACAGGTGACACCGGCGTCATGATGGGCGCCTACATGCGCCAGTTTGCCGACAGGCGACGGGTCATCCCGGAGGTCCAACCGGACGGCACCGTGGTGTCGCGCAAGCCCATCGTGCAGCGCAACGACGCGTCGGCCACGGCCTTTGAAGAGACGCGGCTGGCCGACGCGCCGATCGCCGACACGCCCGATGACACGGCCGCGGTGCCGGAGGTCGAGCCGCCAGCCCCCCCGCCGCGCGCCACCATTCCTCTTATCCTGGGCGCAGTGATCGCCGCCGTGGTCGTCTTTTTTGCCTGGCCCGACGAGGAGCCGCGCCCGACCGATCCGCCGCCAAAAACCCCGCCCCGCCAGCTGCTGCCCGTGGTCGCCCGACCGCTGGACGCCTCCCCGATTCGCCGTGTCCGCCGCGCCCTGCACGACGCCAACATCCCGGCCGGACTCATCATCAAGCCGGACCGGCCCAACGCGCGCTGCTTCGCCATCGATCTGCTGCGCGATCTCAAGCGCTCGGTCAGCTGCGGTGAGAAGCTCGCCCTGCGGTCGGGACCACACCGCGTCGTGGTCCTGGCCGACGGCTTCTTGCCCAAAACGGTCGAGGTCGAGCTGGAGGCGGGCATAACGCGCATGCTGGAGGTCTCGCTGCAGCGCGCGGCGCCAGTCACGTGCACGGTTGCCCTGACGACGACCCCATCGGGCGCCGCGGTCGTACTGGACGGAAAAGCCGTGACCGGCACCACCCCGCTGACGTTGAACGCCGTATCCGCCGGCGAGCACACGCTGGCACTGAAAGCGATCGGCCACGCGCCACACCAGGCGGCGTTCAAATGCAGCGAGGACGGCCCTGAAGCGCTGAGCTACACCCTGAACAGGCGACGGATCACGGTCCAGATCGGCGCCGCAAAGCGCGTCGTGAGCGCCGGTGGCACGTTCTCAAAGACCGTGACGCTGGGCGCGCTGAAGGCTAAGTTCCGCGTTCGCGCCAGCGCGGTAGGCGCCCACGTCCGCATCGACGCCATGCCGTTTGCGCAGGTGAAGCTTGACGGACGCCCAAAAGGCGCGACTCCGGTGAGCTTTCGCGTGGCGGCAGGTCGCGCGCACTCCGTGACGTTTGTGCGGGACGGCAAGCCGGCGGGCCGAGTGGCCCTGCGCGTGCTCATTTCCCGGTGAACCTGGCCGGGCGCTTCTGAAAGAAAGCCTGGATGCCTTCCATAGCGTCCTGAGACGCCAGGCACTGCACTTGAGCGTGGACTTCGCGCTCAAGCGCCTCATCCATCGTGCCGCTCAGCCCCATCAGGATGTTGGCCTTGGCCAGCCGATAGGCCAGCGGTGGTCCGGCAGCCAGCTTTTGGGCCACCTGCGTGGTGACCTCCTCCAGCTTCGAGTCCTCCACGACCTTGTTGACGAGCCCCATCTCATAGGCGCGCTGACCGTCGAAGGTCTCGGCCAGCAACACGATCTCCATCGCGCGCGCCAGCCCCACCAGCCGCGCAAGCGTAAAGCTGCTGCCGCCGTCCGGGACCAGGCCGATTCGCGTAAAGACCGCGCCCATCTTCGAGTCCTGGGACGCGATGCGCAGGTCGCACGCCAGCGCCATATCAAAGCCGAAGCCGACGGCGCCGCCCCGAATGGACGCGACCACGGGCTTGGGCACCGACACGACGGCGCGCACCAGCGCATGAAAGGACTCTCGCACGATGTCCTCGTGAGACCGATCGCGCAGAAACCGCCCCGCCGACGCCAGGTCTGCCCCGGAGCAGAATGAGCTGCCACGGCCGGTGATGACCAGGCAGCGCACCGCGTCGTCGACCGCCGCATCACCGCACGCGGCGGCGATCTGCTCGCACGTGTGAGGTGTCAGCCCGTTGCGCGACTGCGGACGATTGATGGCCACCGTACGCACACCGGCAGCGGTCTCGATAATCAGGTCGTCATCAGTGCTCAACCCACTCTCCTATTCGAGCCACACCGGGGCGGCGTTGGGGGTCGGAGGCGGCGCGCCGTCATCGCCGTCCGGCTGCGCGCGCGGGGCGGCAGGCTTGTGATAGCTGTGGGTCGACGTCTTGAAGACGGGGTCCCAGGAGCTGGACTCGGCGAGCTCCTGCTCGGTGATCCAGCCCCGCTTGTGCAGACCCTGGAGGATCTTGCGCAGCCGCTTGTGCCACCAAGGCTTCACATACCCGCGCTGATACTGCTGCCAGCCGGCCCAGGGGTACGGCTTCAGGCCCATCAAGAAGGCGCCTTCCAGCGGGTTGAGGTCGCCCACGGCCTTGCCGAAATACGCCTGCGCCGCGTTGCTGATGCCGTAGATCTGCGGCCCATACTCGATGCAGTTCAGGTACAGCTCCAGGATGCGGTTCTTCGTGAGCGTGCGCTCCACCTGCCAGACGAGAATGGCCTCCTCCAGCTTGCGCGACAGCGTCTTCTCGCGGCTGAGAAACAGGTTCTTGACCAGCTGCTGCGTGATGCTCGATCCGCCGTAGCGGTATCGGCCGCCCTCCAGGTTCATAATGATCGCGCGCTTGATGAGCCCGGGCACAAAGCCGGAGTGCTTATAGAAGCGCTGGTCTTCGGTCCACAGCGCGCCCATTCGAATGTGGCGTGGGATCCGGTTCAGCGCTCGGTAGTGGCTGGTGCCGGGGCCGACCGTCACGCCGGACGGCTCGCCCTTCTCGACGACCTCGTGCACAAAGCGCCGCTTCAAGCGGCTGACGTCGGCCTCGCCGTACGCCACACCCCGGCACTTGCGCAGGTCCACGTCCACGTCGTGGGTGTAGGTGCGCGGATCCAACAGATCGACCGAGAAGTTGAGATGCGCCTCGACCATCCCGTCGAGCTGCAGCCCACGCAGCCGCGGCACCATGTCCTGCGGGATGGCGCTCAACACCTTGTGGCAGTCCTGGCGCGGGAGCTTCAGCCGGACATCAAGCTTGGGCAGGCGCCCATCCAGGCGCTCGATGGTGGCCGCCATGCGCAGGGTGGCTTTGCCGTCGACCAGGATGCGCGGCATGTCCAGCGTCAGCTTGTCCTTCTCGGGGTCGAGATCTGCGGTCAAGTCCGCGGTGATCGCCAGCCCGTCGACCGCGGTTCCATGGATTCGGGGCGCCAGAAAGCCCATGTCCTTCAGCGAGACGGTGCCGGTAGCCGACAGGCCTCGCGTCGCCGGGTGCGGCGTGACGTCCAGGTCCACGCTCAGCGAGGAGCGCTCACTCAGGCGAATCGAGCTCGACAGCCTGGCCAGATGATGCGCCAGCTTGCGCCCGGACAGCTTGACCTTGGCGCGCTCCAGTCCCCCGTCATCGCGGGTGATCAGCTCCACCGCAAACGAGCCGTGCTCACCGGTAGCCGTCTCCTGAAGCTGTCCGCGCGCCTTGGCCGTGGCCGCGCCGCCCGACTCGCCGGGCAGCAGCGCCGCGTGCAGGTTCTGTACGACAATCGCAGGCTCCGGATCGTCGCCGATCAGCAGCGCGAGGGTTCCGTCGTCAACCCGCACGTTGGGCCGAACCGTGTCCAGGATCGACGCGATGCGCGCGACAGGCTCAGGCTCGGGCGCCGCCGTCCCGGGCGGGGGCTCCACCGCCGGACCACCACCGCGCACAGGCACATCCCGCCCAAGCAGAAACGCCTGGATCTCTCGGTAGTACGGAATGGACAGCGCCTTCTCCTTGGGCGGCAGCACCCAGGAGATGTCGGTCTCGGTGATCTGGACCTCCTTCACAAGGGTCAGCGGGGCGGTCGGGATCACGCCGTCCATATCGACCGCCACCCGACGCGCCTGCATCGCCAGGTACAGCTGCGGGGCATCCAGCACGAGCTGCTCCAGGGCAACGCGGGTGAGCCGCCTGGCCAGACGATCGATCGGGCCGGGACCCACGTCCGCCTGGATCGTCGCAGCCTCGACACGGTTGCCAGCGGCGCCGGCGACCACCTTGTGCAGCGTCGCTGTCATCGGCCCGGTAGCGAAATCCGGGCCGGGCTTGTCCGCTGTCAGGGTCACGTGCGAGGCCTGCAGACCGGCGCCGGCCTCCTCGACGATGACGGTCACATCGCGCACCCGAGCGCTCTGTGGATAGCGCACGTAGATGCCGCCGATCTTCACGACCGCCGTCATCACCTCTCTGAGAACCAGACGCGGCTCAAACGAGACGCCGCCTTCGTGGCGCTTGCCTGCGGGGTCCAGCCAGGCGTCGACGGTCACCCGGCTGCCCATAGCGATCGCCTGGCCCGCAAGCCGCAGCCGCCCGTCCGTTGCGCCGGTCAAAAGACGCGCCGACAGCGCCGTGATCTCGATGGGTTCGTGCGACAGCGGGTCGATCACCGTGACCACGGCATCCGCCAGATCCAGCTCCAGCGCCGCGGCCGTCTTGCGCTGCTCGGCGGGCGGGCGCGGCTTGCCCCTGAAGCGCTTCAGCGCCGCGACAAACCGCTCCGGCTGGGTGAAGTCCGCGCGCAGGCCCATCAGCAGGACCTTTGTCGGGCGCCGCTTGCCGTCGCGCAGGTCGTCAAACGTCAAGTTCGTCACGACCCGATCCACGGACGCCATCAGCGCGCCGTCCTCGGGATCGTGAACGGTGACACCGCGCACCTCCACGTTGCTGCCGGGCTCGATGACGATCGTGTTGACGGCGATGTCCAGGCCCGCACGCTTGGCCAGCCGATCGATCTTCTCCAGCGCCGTCTTCTCGATGTACCAGACGCCACCGAAGGCCACGGCGACACCGCCGGCGACCAGGAACCCGAGCACGGCGGCCGCGATGAGCCAGCCCTTGCGCCGACCAGGGGGCTGCTCCTGGTGCATGATTCCGACAGTGCCGACCGGGTTGCGGTTCACGTTCTAACTATAGGGGAACCTTGCCAATACCTTAAACTTGCCGGTATTCTCTTTGGCGATTGGAGAAGAGCGAATGCGCCTGATTGTGTTGTTTGTTCCTGCTGCGCTGCTCCTGTCACTCGACGCTTCAGCGCAGACATGTCCTGGTTCTGCCACGCAGATTGCGGCGGATTGCGCCTCCTCTTCGTTTGCCGGCTGCTGCGACGGACCCAACGTCGTGAAGTGGTGCGAGGGCGGCGTCACCTGCCAGATCGACTGCTCAGGCAACACCGGCGGCGGGCAAAACTGCTGCCAGCCGACGGGACAGACCGGCTGCTGCGATGCCGCCATACAGGCGTGTGTGTGCGGCAAGGACTCCTGGTGCTGTGACATCGAGTGGGACGCGCTGTGCGTAAACCTGGTCCCCACGTGCGGGGGCGCCTGCCCGATGGGCTGCCCCGGTCCGGCCACGGTGTGCGGCTGGAAACAGGTCGAGGGCTACTACGACTGCAACACCGCCCCGGCGGCCGATCCCAGCGGACAGAACCCGATGATGTGCGGCGCCGGCGGCTGCATCCCGTCCTGCGACGGCAAGACCTGCGGACCGGACGGCTGCGGAAACCAGTGCGGCTTCTGCCCTGTCGGCGTGATCTGTAACGGCTTCGGCCAGTGCGAGGACGGCTGCGCGCCCAAGTGTCAGGGCAAGCAGTGCGGACCGGACGGCTGCGGCGGGAGCTGCGGTACGTGCGGCGGGGCCATGCAGTGCAACGCCGCCGGGCTGTGCGCTGAGGGCTGTGCGCCGGACTGCTTCGGCAAACAGTGCGGCGACGACGGCTGCGGCGGCATCTGCGGCACGTGTCAGGGTGGACAGTCATGCGACGCCAGCGGCAAGTGCGCCGCCTTCTGCCCGCCCGACTGCGCCGGCAAGCAGTGCGGCGACGACGGCTGCGGCGGCTCCTGTGGTGAGTGCAGCTTTGACAAGCTGTGTAATGCGTCCGGTCTGTGCGTGGACGGCTGTACGCCCGACTGCGCGGGCAAGAACTGCGGCAGCGACGGGTGTGACGGCACGTGCGGCCAGTGCATCCCGGGCTACGAGTGCGGCCCCGACGGCAAGTGCTTCCAGGGCTGCGCGCCCGACTGCACGGACAAGGTCTGCGGCGACGACGGCTGCGGAAACACGTGCGGCTCCTGCCCACCCTCGGACGTGTGCGAGGCCGGCCAGTGCAAGCCGGCGGCGGACCCGTGCAAGCCCGACTGCGATGGCAAGACCTGTGGGCCGGACGGCTGCCAGGGCGTGTGCGGCGTGTGCCAGCCGCCGTTCAAATGCGACGACGCCACCGGGGCGTGCATCGACCCGGAGTCGTGTGCGCCCGACTGCATCGCCAAGTTCTGCGGCCCGGCCGGCTGCGGCGGCACGTGGGGGGAGTGCGAAGAAGAGCAGACGTGCGCCGGCGGCCAGTGGCGGGCCGCCAACAGCGAGGACCCGACCGAGACGCAGGGCAACGACGACAGCAACCAGCCGCCGGATCCGACCGGCGGCACCGGCTCAGGCTCCGCAGGCACGCAGGGCGACTGCCCCGCCGGCTACGTGATCAAGCTGAACGGCAAATGCGTCAAGGACGAGACGCTGTCCGCCGCGCACGACGGCACAGTCAACTCAGGAGGGTCGCGTGGTGGTGCGGCGAGCGGCTGCGCGACGGCGCCGGCTCGATCCGGCGCGCCGCTCGGGACACTCGGTGTGCTCAGCCTGCTGCTTCTCGCGCTTCGTACCACTTCTCGGCGTCCAGCATTGCAGCGCAGCCCATCCCGGCGGCGGTGATCGCCTGGCGGTAGACGGTGTCGGAGACGTCGCCGCCCGCAAACACACCCTCTACGCTGGTCTTTGTGCCGTCGACCACGACGTAGCCCGCGTCATCCAGCTCCAGCTGTCCGCGAAAGACGTCCGTGTTGGGCTTGTGCCCAATCGCCAGGAAGAAGCCGTCGCAGGGGTAGTTTCGCTTCTCGCCGGTCTTCACGTTCTCGATGGCGACGCCCACGACCTCTTTGCCGGTCTCGGTCAGCACCTCGTTGATGACCGTGTCCCAGATCACCTCGACCTTGGGGTTGTCCAGCGCGCGCTGCTGCATGATCTTGGACGCGCGGAAGGCGTCGCGCCGGTGGATCAGGGTGACCTTGCTTGCGAACTTGGTCAGGAACGTGGCCTCCTCCATCGCGGAGTCGCCACCGCCCACCACAACCAGCTCCTTGTCGCGGAAGAAGAAGCCGTCACACGTCGCGCACGCGCTCACCCCGTGGCCGATGAGCTTTTGCTCACTCTCCAACCCCAGGTACTTTGCCGAGGCGCCCGTGCTGATGATGACGGTCGCCGCCTCTTCCACGCGCTCATCGTCGATCCACAGCTTGAACGGCCACGACGAGAAGTCGACCTTGGTGACGGTGCCCCACACGTGCTCCGACCCGAACCGCTTCGCCTGCTTGCGAAAGATGTCCATCATGTCCGGGCCCATGATGCCGTCGGGGAACCCCGGATAGTTCTCCACGTCGGTCGTCGTCGTCAGCTGGCCGCCGGGCTCGGGTCCCTCGACCACGAGTGGATCCATGTCCGCCCGCGCGCCATAGATTGCTGCCGTCAGCCCCGCCGGCCCGCTCCCGATGATGATCACTTTGCGCATGAAAGCCTCGCCTTACTTGATGAATCGCACGTGAAAGTGGTCGTCGTGACCGCGCACGTGCCGGATGATGCCTCGACGATTACTCCAGTGTCTCGGCCACTGAAAGAGCTCGTCCAATGACTCTTTGGTCTCCCCGGACGCCAAAGCGTGTCGGTAGAGCAGCTTCTGCAGTCGGTATTGAACAAAAATGTACTCGACCTCGCGGGTCTGGAGCATTGACTTGAACAAGGCCCATGTCCGCTCCACGTCGATGGTCTTTGAGGTGGCCTTGTAGAAGCGTGGCCCCCGACCGTTGTTCAAGTAGTACCCGACGTCTATGTCCCGGCCGTCGCGATGAGACCTGTGCGGGCGCATCTTGCCGCCACCGCGGTAGCTCAGATCTCCCACCGGCAGATCCACGGTCCCGGCAAAGCGCGTGCGGACCGTCTCCACCGCCTGGGCAAAGACCCGCACCGCACGCTCGGTTCCCCACGCCCGCACGCCGTTTCGGACGACGATGCCTGGCTGGCTCTTGAGTTGGTGCACGGCGTCGGGATGCCGCAGCCGTCGCTCTTTTCGCACGCGGCGCGGGCCGTTCTCAGCCAGGGCGACGTCGGCGGAGAACAGGGTGATCAGAGCAAAAATCAGCACCTTCATGGTGTCGCCTCCGGCTTCCAGGAGAGCCACCCCTGGGCTGAGCCGCTACCGAAGTCGCGGCCGGTGATGCGCTTCAATGCGCGATAAACGATAGCGCGATCGTTGTCCGACGCCGCCTTCAGTCGCGGCGCAAGCGCTTTCACGGCCGCCGGCCACTTCCACAGCGCGTACAGGTCGCTCAGGGCATGACGCGCGTGCCGGTCAGCGTCATTCCACCACCCCAGCGTCTGAGGCACGGGCTTGGACGGGCTCGCCTTGGCCAGCGCCCCGGCCAGCATCCCGATCGGCAGCTTGTCCTTGAGCGACGTGATCACAGCGACGCCCTCCTCGCCGGCCGCGGTGGCCGCGACCAGCCGAATCCACGGCTGGGCGTCCGTCAGAGCAGGCGCGAGCTTGCCACCCTTGGGGTCGTGCAGCGCGATCGCCATGGCCGCCTGCCCGCGAAGCGCCGCGTCCTCGTTGGTCAGCAGCGGCTCCAGAATGGCGATGTGAGCCGGGGTCTCCGCCAGCGCCACGATCACCTGTGCCGTCATCAAGCGCAGCGCCGGCAGCTGTGCGTGCTGCTCGTCCGGCGCCGCCATCAGCTCGATGAAGAGATTGTTGATCGCCGGCAGCTCAGCGGGCGTTCCGACACGCGCGACCGCCTCCAGGGCCTCCAGCCGCAAGGCCAGCGACACCGGGTCCTCATCCTCGGTAGGCGCCGTCTTCCCGATCAGCGACGCGACCGCCGGTCCCGCGGTCTTCAACCCGATCTGGCTCAGCGCGCGCACGGCGTATCGCGCCTCGACCGCCGGCAGCTCCGTGGCCGCCTCTACCAGCAGCGGCGCCGCGTCCTTCCCGATCGCGACAAACCGCGAGATCGCCCCCAGTTGACGGCCCGGAACCGGCAGATGCCGCAGCCAGCTCTCCAGGTCCGCCCTGGCCGTGCGCCGCGACCAGAGCGGCACCGACTTGTTCAGCCGCGCCAGCTGCAGCGCGGGCGTCGGATCGGCGCCGAACTCGCGCCCCAGATTGGACCGGCACATCACCCCGTTGAACTTCTTGGGATACAGCAGCTTCTCGAACGTCTCCTTGCGCTCCAGATCGATCGGCAGCGCCGGCTGCAGGTCCGCATAGAACCGCGTCACGCCGCTCAGCAAGGGCACAAGAGACGCGTACTGCGCGCCGGTCAGGTCCCAGCCGTTGCCGCGCACATCGTTGCACTCGACCTCTTTTACCAGCCCGCGGGTGTGCCGCCACGCCGCCCTGTGACCGGCGCTCTGCGGCGCCAGGGCCTTGCTCGACGGCACGGCCAGCCCGATCAGGATGGCAGCGCCGTCCTCAGCGCCGGTCTTGAGAATCACGCGACTCAAATCCACGAGCTGCGTCACCTTGCCACCGGCATCGATGTGCAGATGCGTCGCGGTCCCATCCAACAGCTGCTGGCGCAGGCAGCCCTCGGGCGTCGGCGGGCAGCGGTGCAGCACCACCTGGTGCAGCAGGGGATCACCAGTCTGCTGCGCGTCCGGATCCTCCGGCGGCAGCACGCGCTCGCGCACGACCTCTTCCAGCGTCGTCTCGCGCATCAGCTCGTCACGCCACACCTCCGCCAGCAGGTCGGGCTTGAACTCGATGCGCGTGTCGATCGGCACTTTGGTCGAGGACGTGATGAACGTCCCCAGCTCCGACTTTCGGCTGCGCATGGCGGTGTCCATCTCTTTGGCCTTGGACACGGCGTTTCGGTTCTCGGGGGACGTCTGCGCCGCCAGGTGCCACAGCACGCCGGCCCTCAGAAAGTCCTTTGCCTTCTCGGCGGTCGCGGCCTCTCCGGCCAGGTTGCGATCCGCCGTCACCCCCAGCGGCAGCACCCGGTCGGGCGGCGCGGGCAGCCCCACATCAAACGCCTCCCGAGCGCCCGAAGGCGACGGCACCTTGATCTGTCCCGTCACCGACCAGTCTCCGATCTTGACGGTGAGCGGCGTCGGCCCCGCCGGAATGTCGGCGAGGTTGGCGTCGACCACGATCCGGCGACGCACGCGGTGACCCACCGCCGTAAACGCGGCGCTGAAGGCCGGTGTCGTCGGGCGCTCCGGCACCACCGGACCAAAGGAGCCGCCGGACCGAACAGTCAGCTGCTTGATTCGCTCCAGCGCTTTGGGATCGCCCTCCAACCCGATCGCGTGCAGCCGAACCGCGTGGTACGCCGCCCGCAGCAGCACCGCCGTCTCCGCTTGCGCATATTGACTGCTGCGCCTCAGCGACGCGTCCCGACCGTCGGTCATCACGATCAGCGACCGCACGGCGGGCAGGGTGGTCCGCCCACGAAAGACGTCAAGCGCCTGGTGCAGACCGCGATACAGCGGCACGGGCGCCTCGGGCGCCGCTTTGCCCTTTCCCGGCTTGCCCAGATAGCGCAGCGCCGTCGCTGCCCCCTGCGTATCGGCCGAGAAGTCGTTGACGATCTGAAACCCTTTTTCCGTGATCGCGCCGACCGCCACGCGATCGTCCGGACCCAGCGTCTCCAAGAAGCTGCGTGCACCCGACAGATGCGCCGCGCGTGGCGTCTTGCCGATCACAACCACCAGCGCGGCCATCCCCTCGCGCGCTTTTCGCAGGCTGGTCACCGGCAGGTCCTTCGCCAGCTCCTTGTCGCCCGTGAAGAGCGTGGCCTTGAGCTTGTCCAGCGCCGGCTGCTCCAGCGACTTCAGGGCCTTGGGCGCCTCGACCAGCAGCCGCATGTGGACGCGCGGCTTCTCGACTTTGACCGGGCCCGGCTCGGGCTCCACCTTTTGGGCGGACACGTCCGGCACCGCGGGGGCGGCGGCCGGCTCGGCGGGCGCCTCAGTCTTGCCCTTGCAGCCGATCGCACACACCGCGATCGACAGAGCCAGCGCGGTGGATGCTCTCAGCAGCGTTCGACCAGCGTCGCGATGCCCTGGCCCACGCCGATGCACATGCTGGCCAGACCATAGCGCTCGCCGTCCCGACCCATGCCGTGCAGCAGCGTCGTCAAGATGCGCGCGCCACTGGCGCCCAGCGGATGCCCGATGGCGATCGCGCCGCCGGTCGGGTTGACCTTGGCCGGATCGATCTCCAGGTCGCGAACGACCGCCAGAGACTGAACGGCAAAGGCCTCGTTGAGCTCGGCGCGACCGATGTCCGAGATGGTCAAACCGGCGCGATCGAGCACTTTTCGGGTCGCCGGCACCGGGCCGATGCCCATGATGCGGGGGTTCACCCCGGCCGCCGCACCCGTGATCCAGCGAGCCAGCGGTGTGAGGCCGTGCGTCTTGACCGCCTCCTCAGAGGCCAGCAGCAGCGCCGCGGCGCCGTCGTTCAGCGGGGACGAGTTGCCGGCGGTGACGGTGCCGCCCTCCTTTTTGAAGACAGGACGCAGCCTGGCCAGCTTCTCGAGGCTGGTGTCGGCGCGAATGCTCTCGTCCTTGTCAAACGTGACCGTGCCCTTGCGACCTGCGGGCGCCTCCATCGGCACCAACTCAGCGTCAAAGTGCCCGGCGGCCTGCGCGGCGGCGGCCTTCAGCTGGCTATCCAACGCAAACGCATCCTGGTCCTCACGCGAGATCTGCCACTGCTCCGCGATGTTCTCCGCCGTAACGCCCATGCCCTCCAGCGGAAAGCGCGCCTCCATGGCGGGGTTGGGGAAGCGCCAGCCCAGCGCGGTGTCATACAGGGTCTGGTTGCCGCGCGGCTTGCCGCCCATCGGCTTGGCCATGGCCCACGGCGCGCGCGTCATGTGCTCGACGCCGCCCGCCACCACAAGCTCCGCATCGCCCAGCGCGACCATCCGGGCCGCCTGGTTGACGGCCTCGAGACTGGACCCGCACAGGCGATTCACGGTCACGCCGGGCACGGTCTCCGGCCAGCCGGCCAGCAGCAGCGCCATGCGCGCAACATTGCGGTTGTCCTCGCCGGCCTGGTTGGCGCAGCCATAGATCACTTCGTCGATAGCCTGGGGATCCACGCCGGTCTGCGTGGCCAACGCGCCCAGCGGCACCGCGGCCAGATCGTCGGTGCGTACCGTACTCAGGGTGCCAAAATAGCGGCCGATCGGGGTGCGGACCGCTGCGACGAGATATACAGGGCGACTCATTGGGCTTTCACCGTCGGCACGGGGCGCTTGCGCTTGGTCGTCGACGTGCGCTTGACCTCCACGGTCTCCACGACCAGATCGACCCACGTGACCTTGCTCACCACCTCGGTGACGATGCCCTCCCGCTTGGCCTCCTCGGCGGTCAGGTACCAGTTCTTCTCGGCCTTGGTCCGAAAGCCCTCGACCGGCGTGTTCAGGCGCTTGGCGGCGACGGCGTAGATTCGGCTGATGTAGGCCTCGGCCGCCTCGGCAGGCAGTGGCGGCCGGTCTTTCATCACCTTCTCGGAGTCGTACTCCAGCTTCGTGAAGAGCACCGCCGCGTGCGAAAACGCGTACCGCCGCGCGCAGAACAAGGCGACGATGGCCCCGACGCCGAACGCCTCGGACTGGATGACCGCGTACACGTCGCTTTTGACCGCGGAGATCGCGTCGGCGACGACCATGGCGGCCGGCGCGTACCCCGAGCGCGTCCCGATAATCAGCAGAATCGGCTCGTTGCCGGCGGCGTCCAGCTTGAACAGCTTCGCCGCGACCTTTTCGGCCCCGCTCATGGTCAGCTCTTTGCCGATCTTCACCTGGCGGTTCGTCATCTCGAGAGCGGACGCGGGGCTGACGGTGGCGGCACAGCCGAGGAAGAACGTGGTGAGCGCAAGCGCTGAGAGTCGAATCTGTTGCATCAAGTCCCCCGGAGATTAGCGCGCGGATTGTAGCAGACGTACCCACCGCGGGGTAGCGTCGGCGGTCAGCCTGCCTCGCCGGCGAAGAGCAGGGTCACGAAGCGCTCGGCAAGCTCTTTTGGCGACGTCGGGCGGTCCTTGGAGTCGACGACGATTCCGTCGTGCGCCACGATCTCCTCGATGACGAGGGAGTCGCCCAGATCGCAGGTGACGAAGAACTTGGCCGACTCGGGGTCGTAGCGCGTGGCCAGGGCTCGCTGCCCGTACGACCAGCGGACGCGGTTGTCGCCCACGTCGCCTTTGACGTCCACCGAGATGCCCAGCGCCTCGTTGATGCGCTGAATGGACTTGATGAACTCGGCCACGGTCGCGGAGAAGGCGGCTTGAAGCAGGTCGATGCTGGGCGCGGTGGACATCGCGGACCCGGTCATGCGGTCCTGCATCTGTTTGATGAGCTTGTCTTCCCACTCAGGCATCGTCCGCATCCTCCCTTATTTCGGGACAAGTTGCACCCGGTCGAACCGCCACTATACTGCCGACGCATGTCGCGACCTCTCCACCGCCTGGCCCTGATCACAGGCCTGCTCGTCTGGGCCGGCTGCCCGCGGCCGCACGTGGACGTGGATGAGGTCGCCGGCAAGCCGGGCCAATTCTGCGTCAGCGCGGACGACTGCACCGACTCGCTGAGCTGCCTGGAAAACAGCTGCTGCGCCAACGACAACTGCCCGAGCGTGTGCTCGAGCCTGATGGAGAAGGACGGCACCGCGTCCAGCAACAACGTCGGCCGTCATCCGTCGATGGACCGCTTCTCACGACGCAAGTGCATCGCCCTGTGCTGCGAAGGCGCCGACACCGCCAGAATCGAGCGTGCGCTGAGCGCCTGGGTGGAGCGGATCCCGGCGCATGGTCTGGCCCCGCAAGTGAACGCGCCATGACTTGTGATATCTTTACAGCGCTATGAAAGGCCGCGCTTTCTTGTTTCTGGAAGCGGGTCGCCGCGTTTATCGGTGCCAGTTCACGAAAGACCTGACGCTGATTGGCAGCGATCGCTCCAACGACATCGTGATTCGCGACGAGTCTGTGGAGCCCAGCCATGCCCAGATCAGTCGTGCACGCGACGTCTACACCCTGCGTCCGCTGGAGGACGCCGAGGTGCGCGTGGACGGCGAGGAGGTCGAGGCGGCCTACGAGCTGATGAACGGCAACCGGATCGAGATCGGCGACACGGACATCCTGTTTGCGCGCGAGATGCACGAGTCGCCAACGACCGTACATCTGATCATCCGCAAGCCCGGCGAGCCGCCGATGGGCTTCTGGACGTCGAAGTCGACGATCGTGGTAGGCCGCGAGCGCGGCGACATCATCGTGGACGACCCGCTGCTGTCCAAAGTGCACACCATCGTCGAGAACTTCTGCGAGGGCGGCCAGTTTCTGCTGGATGCGCGCAGCGAGCGCGGGACCGGGCTGAACGGCGAGAGCATCGAGGCGCGATGCCGGCTGGAGGACGGTGACCTGATCACGGTCGGCGGCGTGGAGATCGAGTTCCGCTGCAACCCGTACGCATCAGAGCAGGGACAGGACGCGGCGAAGCTGGCGCGCGAGCGAATCGGCGACCTGCGTCGGGCGGGCGACTTCCGGCGACTGTCCAGCGACATCGACGGCCCGAAGGGGGCGCCGCGCAACCCGTATCAGCGGTATCCGTCAGCGCTTCCGGACGCGGATCCGCCGCCACGCGACGAGGCCTACGGCCGGGAGTCGGACGACGACGTCGGCGAGATCACGCGGCGCAGCAGCCGCAAGCGGGGCGGGCGAAAGATGGACCTGCGCAGCGGCGTGCAGACCGGCATCGTCAACACCCGGGCAGAGCGGGCTGCCGACCGCGCGCCCAAACAACGGCGCCCGGCGCGCAACGACGCCCCGCTGCCTTCAAACAGCCCACGCGCCAGCAACGCGCCGGCGGGACGGCGACCGGACGATGCAGAGGCCGAGTCGCTGCCGAACTTCAAGCCACGCCCGCACTGGGGCGATCCCAAAAAGCGGGGCAAAGGCTTCGGCGACCGGCCAAACGAGATGGATACGCGCATCTCACTGGGCAACGCGGACGACAGTGGGCTGTGGTACGTGCCGGGCGGTAAGCGCGTGGGCCCGGGCAAGGCCGTCGCCAAGCCGATCATCCGCGCTCGCGGTGACAAGGTGCCTACGGCGCCACCGCCAGAGGTCCCAAACGACTCGGATCGCCGACGGCCGCCAAACGCCGCCAGGGCACGCATCCGCAGGCCCGCGGGTGGTGGCGGGGGCGGGGGACCGTCCATACGCCCGATGAAGCCCAGCTCCGAGCCGATCGAGCAGCCGCGCCGCGATGTGCCGCCGCCGCCGCGCCGTCGGGACGCTCCGGACGCCCCCATGGTGCAGGCCGATCCGTCGGCGTCACCGGGCGCGCGGCCCGATGAGCAGGAGCGCTGGTATATCCCGGAGGAGCGCCGCAAACCCATCCGCCAGCGCAAATCGGGGGGCGATCTGTGGTACCAACCGGGCGCGAAGAAGAAGAGACGCCCCAGCGGCGACGACTACGACGATGAATACGGCGATAGAAACGAGCGGCCCGACCCCGACAAGAAGGGCAGCCTGACGCAGGTGTTTGATGGCAAGGATTATTAGACCTAGTGGGCGAGGTCGGAAATTCGTTCCTACCCGCGCGGCGACGCCGTTCGCCGCCAAGGCGG